>NZ_KV818672.1:138414-159212 GCF_001814995.1 Rothia sp. HMSC066H02
AATCATCAGGGCAAGAGCAAAACCCACGCCGAGCACATCCAGGATGCGCAGGTGCTTTCGCGCCTGCTCCTTCTGCTCCCGATAGCCCGGGTCGTTTGGCGACGTTCGCGGTGCTTTCTTCAGCTGACCCACAATGATCAAAACCGCCAGTGGGATCAGAGAAATACCGAAGAACATGGGAACCTCCTCTTACGTATATTGGTGTATACAGAAGAAAAACTACTGGAAGCATTCCTTCTGAATCATACCGATACCGAGCAGTTCAGCAGCAAGCATCCTAAATTCCTGCTGTGCACTACGGTCTGCCAAATGCCAGGCACCACGAAGAATCCTTGCAACTTTCTGTACTCCATAGCGACGAACAAGCTTTACCAGGCGCCACCCAGTTTTAGCAACCTTCGCTCCAGGGATTGCCGTTTCAGCGACAAATAGTGCAAGAGCACCTGCACAGGACCAAACATTGCCCTGAGGCGTTACAGAGTTATTCCAGGGTGAGGAAAAGGAGTCAACATGCAAACCTTGCAGGTCCTTTGAAATAGCTGCAAGCTCTTTGCGAGTTTTCTTATCCAGGATGTAACCAACGCGGTTACCTGAAGGAGAGAGAACTTCATGGAGGCGAGCTCCTCCATCCAAGTACTCAACAACCCGACCCACGTAATTACCATCTGCAAGCTTTTCAGGAGTAACCGCATATGCTGCAGTGCCCCCAAGAAGGATAAGCGGTACGCCAAGAGTTGCCCCCTTCAGCAACACTCGACGATTGATAGAAGTGAAGTCAGCCATGACAAACTTCCTCTCAAATTAGTAATTTACAACACATTGAATAATGTGTTGAGAAATATTCTAGGTCAGGAGTGTTGTTGCACGCAAGAGAAAATGCACTTTATTTTTGAAAAAATTTACAAAAAGTGATACGGGTTGAACTTCTGGTAGATAGTTAATCTAACACTCACCAAATACAGTTGTGGCGGTGACCGTTGTTCGGTCACCGCCACAACTGTTATACGGCTCAGGTTAGGGTAGGAGCGCCAACCCAAACTCAATAATGATCAGCGCGACAGCACACGCGAAGAGTACCCCACGCGGCACATTGAACTTCTGCCAGAGATCATACAGCTGGCTGGGAACCAACCAAATAACGCACGCCCGAAAGGCAAACGTCATCAGGGGGCCACCCCACTGAATAATCATCAGGGCAAGAGCAAAACCCACGCCGAGCGTATCCAGGATGCGCCGGTGCTTTAGCACCTGCTCCCTCTCCTTTTGATAGCTAGGGTTGTTTAGCAACCTTGGTGGTGCTTTTTTCAGCTGACCCACAATGACCAAAACCGCCAGCGGGATCAGAGAAATATCGAAGAACATGGGAACCGCCTTTCATGTGGGGGTTCGCTCGCTACGCCGGTGACGAGCTGATGGCGCACCATCATTGGTGAAAACTTCTCAAAAACAAGTAGTGTGCAACACGTGCATAACGTATTGTGGGTTACTTTACAGCACACATAGACCCTATTCAAGAGGTAAACAGCTCCCACCCCCGAAAAATTTTTAAAAAATAAGGGCGCCGGGAACCTTACGTTCCCGGCGCCCACTCCCCAGCTGTTCACACCTCAGCGGGATTCAATTTAGAGGCGGAAGAAGCCTTCCACTGCGCGCGTCATGTACGCCATATCGTCCACATGGCACATCTCGCGCATCGAGTGCATCGACAGCAGGCCAATACCCACATCCACGGTGCGCATACCCAGGCGAGTCGCCGTAATCGGGCCAATCGTCGAACCACACGGCATATTGTTATTCGACACGAACTCCTGATACGGCACACCAGCCTTCGCGCACGCCGCCGCAAACACTCCAGCACCCACCGAATCCGTCGCGTAACGCTGGTTCGCGTTAATCTTCAACAGCGGGCCACCACCGGGCAGCGGCTGCACGGTCGGGTCGTGGTGACCCTGATAGTTCGGGTGCACCAGGTGACCGGCATCAGCCGACAGGCAGAACGACGCCGCCACCGAACGGCGGTACTCCTCCGTGCTCTCACCGCGCGCAGCGGACAGGCGCACCAAAATATCCTCCAGGAACGGGCCCGCCGCACCACTACGCGACTCCGAACCAAGCTCCTCATGGTCAAACGCCGCAAGCATCACAGTCTCGGTAGCGTGCTCATCCGCATTATCGGCAACGTAACGCTCCAGGGCGGTCAAACCCGCGTGCACCGAAGACAGGTTATCCAGGCGGCCAGAAGCGAACAGCTCCTGATCCGCACCAAAACGGCGCGGCGGCTGCGAATCAGCAAACAGCAGGTCGTAACCCACAATGCTCTGCGGGTCGACCGGCTCACCGTCAATCACGTGCTTCGCCATGTAGCCGAGCACATCATTCTCCGCCGGATCCACACCCCACACGGGGTACATGTTGAACTGCTTGTCCAGCACCAGTTCGTTGCGCTTGTGGTCCAGGTGCGGCGCCAGCTGCGGGATGCGCGCAATCGGGCCGGTGCGCACCAGGCGGTCCTTCAGCTCCCCGCCCTCAAGGACGGTGAGGCGACCCGCCACGCACAGCTCGCGGTCCAGGAAGGAGTTCAGCAGTGCACCACCGTAGTTCTCGACGGCAATCTGGTGCCAGCCCTTCGTGGTGATGGAGGAGGAAGGCTTGACCTTCAGGGAGGGCGAGTCGGTGTGCGCACCCAGCACGCGGTAGCCGCTTGCCTTCTGCGCCTTCGCGCCGCCAGCCCAGGCGATAATCGCGCCGTCACGGACGACGAAGTGACGGCCGGTTGCAATCTGCGGGTCCCATGCTTCGGTTTCTACAAGCTCGGTGAAGCCTGCTGCTTGCAGGCGGCGCGCTACCGTGCGCGCGGCGAGGTAAGAGACCGGCGACTCCGCCACGAATGCGGCGAGGTCTTCAATATTTTTTACAGCATCAACAGTCATGGTTTAACCCTACCTTTTCTTGGGTGTTGACGGGGTGACCGGGGCTGGTAGTCCACGCGGCGTGAAGTAATAGCCCAGGTGAGGCTCGAATGGAGCGGGGTGGGCGGGCTGGGGTAGCTGGGCTAGAGCAACCCGCCAAATAGCCTATTTATCAACCTTGAGCGGTTGTGTTTCACGTGAAACCTCGCCGCGGCGAGCGCGTGCATTGAAGATTAGGCAGGCGAGCACCACGTACACGCCTTCCAGCGCAATACCCTGCAGCGCATCCACGGGGGTCACGCCCTCAGAGGCGAACGGATCCAGACCAGCCACCATGGACAGCAGCATCAGGATCACATTATTTGCCACGTGCAGGCTGATGGAGGCTTCCAGACCGCCGGTGTACCAGCAGAGGAAACCCGCGTAAATACCCATCGCGAGAATCGTGCTCTGACCCCAGGGGTCGTAGGCGTGGGAGAGCATGAACAGCACGGCGGGCAGCACAATCGGCAGCCAGGGGGTGTGGAGCCAGCGGCCCAGCATCTGCATCATGAAGCCGCGGTAGGCGAGCTCTTCGGCGTAGCACTGCACGGGAACCAGGAGCAACATCATCGCCACATAAACCCAAAATTCAACCTGTGGAGGTTGAAAATAGCGGTATTCGGGCAGGCTCTCACCGCTCAATGCCAGCATCACAGCGTAGTAGATGCCGTAAACCGCGAAGCTCAAACCCAGGTACGGAAGCAGCAGTGAGCGGCGCAGACGGCCCGCCACCGAATGGATCAGACCCCAGGGCTTCGGACCCACGACCAGGCGCGCCAAAAAGAGCGAAGGCACAATCGCGATAAGGGAGAGGAAGGTCAGCGCGAACAGCGCCGGGTGTTCCATAATGACGGCGCGGTTCGTAGCTACATCCTGGAGGGAAAGTCCCGAACCCATAATCGCCACAGCCAGGGCAACTGAAATGATCAGGTTGAGGCCAATAAATACGGCGACGCCGAGCAGACCTTCCAGCAGGGGTGAGAACCAGCGGGATTTCGGGTCGGCGTGGGAGAGACGGTGGTAGGCAAGACCTGCAACAGGCGCAGGAGCAGCGGGGGTTCCGGCGGCTACCTGCGGGGGTGCGGGAGGCGGTGTAGTGTTCATTCTTTAATCCTAGCCTCCGCGGGGTCGATGGTGACCGGGCATGCGAAAACCTTCAAGTACTGATTGATACGGAATGTTCCAAAACCATTGAAAAAGCCGTGAATAAGGCTAAAAACCCACCACTCAAGGGGTTCATTTTCTGAACCTATGCCATAATTTGTAGCGATAATACGCTCATATACATAGTCGCTGATGACCGCTCTTCCGGGGTGTTTTTTCAGCACCAGAAAGGCTGCTTTCTTATGGCACTCGTCTTCAATCCGCCGCCCAACTGGCCCGCTCCTCCTGCTGGATGGGCCCCCACTCCTACGTGGCGTCCTGACCCCGCGTGGGGTCCCGTTCCTGAAGGTTGGCAGCTGTGGGTCGAAGAGCCCGAGCCCGAACCCATTCAGGTTGAAGAGGCCACTATTGAGCCGCTGATTCCCGAGGAGCCCGCTGCTGAGGCGGCTCCCGCTGAGCAGGTTGCTGAGCCTGCTGTTGAGGCACCCGCGGCTGAGCCTGTTGAGGCTGAGCAGCCCGCCGAGGCTGCGGCACCGCTGACCGTTGAGGACGTTGACCTGGAGCAGCTCGCCGCTGAGCTCGAAGGTGAGCAAATCGTCGAGGTTCCGGAGGCTCCCGCAGCACAGGCTGAGGCATCCCACGTTGAGGCACAGCAGGTAGAGGCACCCGCGGCTGAGTCCGCTGAGGAATCCTCCGAGCCCAAGCCGATGCGTCACCTGACTCAGGTTCCGCTGACCGGTACCGCTCTGCCCGAGCAGGTTCTGACCCCGCAGGCTTCCGTTGAAGAGACTGCGGCTGAAAAGGCTGTGGCTGAAGCTCCCGCAGCTGAGCAGGTTGCTTCCGAGCAGCCCGTTGAGGCGCACGTTGTTGAGGCTCCGGTTGCTGAACCCGCACTGTCCGAGCCCGCTGTTTCCGAACCTGTTGCAGAGCCCGTTGTTGTTGAGCCTGTCGCCGAGGTTGCCCCCGAGGCACCGGCGGCAGCTGAACCGGTCGCTGAGGCTCCCGCAACTGAGGCTCCCGCGGCTGAGGCACCCGCTGCTGAGGCGCCCCACACTATTGAGAGCTCCCCGCTCGTTGAGTTCCACACCCCCGAAACCGAGCGCACCGTCAACCTGTCCGAGCGTACCGTGAACCTCTCGGAACAGCCCGGTCAGAACATGCAGCCCGGTCAGAACGCACAGGGCGGCCAGAACGCACAGTTCATCCCGGCGGGTCAGGCACCGAACGGCTTCCAGCCGAACCAGGCTGATGGTTTCCAGAGTGAGGGCTTCCAGGGCCAGAACTTCCAGGGTGGCCAGTACCAGGGCCAGGGCTTCCAGGGTCAGGGCTTCCAGGACGGTCAGAACGTCCAGGGCGGCCAGTACCAGAACAACCCCTACCAGGGTCAGCCGTACAACGCTCAGCAGCCCTACGCAGGTCAGGTGTCCGATCAGGACCAGGCAACCGTGGCACTGAGCAACCCCTACGTCACCGAGCCCGCAGGTCAGGGCGAGGACGACTCCGAGAAGAAGGGTCTGTTCTCCGGCACCAAGCTGTGGGGTGTTATCGGTGGTGCGCTGGCTCTGCTGATTGTCATCATCCTGGCGATTGTCATGCTGATTCCGCGTGGCGGCTCGAACCCCGCCTCCAATTCTGCGGCGGCATCGAGCGCGGCAGCTACTTCCGCTGAGGCGTCTTCCGCGGCGGCATCCTCTGAGGCTTCTTCCGCACCCGCATCTGAGAGCGCGGCAGCGGCTTCGGCTTCTTCCGCAGCGCCGGTTGCTGCTGCTGAAGCGAAGATGCCCGAGGGCGAGTTCAAGGAGTACAAGAAGACCGTCGCCGACAACAAGGACACCATCGACATTGAGAAGATCAAGGGCGATGTGTCCGCAGGCCTGCTCTACTACGAGTTCAAGCCCGCAGACGGTGTGGTTAACGCTTTCATCACCAGCCGTGACGATAAGGGCAACATCGCCTCGGGTGTGAGCGTTATCGACTCCACCCGCGACAACAAGGAGCTCAAGGGCACCGCATGGATTGACGCGAGCGGCCACTCCCCCCCCACCCGCAAGCTGGAGCTGACCGGTAAGGGCGAATGGACCATCCGCGTCTACGATGCAGACTCCGCACCCCACTACAAGAAGGGTGAGAAGTTCCAGAGCACCATGAACTACTACGCTTTCACCTACGAAGGCACCGAGGCGACCATGGAGTTCCAGACCAGCGGCCCGACCACCCGCGGCTTCAACGTTCTGAACGCGACCAAGAACGACCCGTTCTTCTCCTCGACCATGCCGACTGTGAAGAGCAGCATGCAGTGGGTTCAGAGCAACAAGAGCTACCTGCAGGTTCGTACCGACTCCGCGGTCACCTGGAGCATCGGCACTAACTAGCGGCTTGGCTGACTAGATCAGCAGGCTGGGTATAAAAATATCCCCCGCACCCGTGATGGGTGCGGGGGACACTTTTATGCCCGGTGAAAGCTGTGCACCTGCTGGAGGCGCCCGCCGCCGTGAGCGGGCAGCAACCGTGAGCGGGCGGTTTCTTTAGCGGGAGTATTTCGCCTCCGCCAGTTCGGCGCCCGCGGCGTGTGCTGCACGCTCCACCAGCTGACGATTCGCCAGGTACACAAAAAACGTCACCAGAATAAACAGGTACATCAGCTGGTACGGCATGGTGCCAGCCATCAGGCCCAGGGAGCCTTCCGGCACCATCAGAATCTGATCCGCGTTGAAGTGCGGGGAGAACGCCAGCACAATCCAGAACGGCGAAATGTACATGCCCACCAGCGCCGCAGTCGCCAAGATAACAGCCAGCGTGAAGACGAAGGAGCTGACCCTCTGGTACATGAGCGGGAAGATTTCCATGACCACGGCGGCGAGCATCAGCGGGTACCAGGTGTTGTGGTGCGACCAGCTAATCGGCGAAATCTGCAGCATCATGAACGCGGTCAGCGCCAGCTGCGCCATGAGCGCGCGGGCACGAATCAGCGGAACCAACAGAACCGCGGTGACCAGCACAATCAGCAGGGTCAACGCCACCTGCACCACCGACAGGGCGGTAGCCGTCAGGTGATGCTGCAGGCCCGCGTGGGTCAGCGTACCCATAATCGATACGTTATCGAAGTAGCTGAACCAGCCCACACGCGAAGTGTCATGCACCGCATGGAACCAGAACGTCAGCGACTCCTCACGAATCACCAGGAAGCCGATACCCACGGTCGCAGCGAAGCTGGCACCAAGGGTCGCAATGCCCTTCCAGTCCTTACGCATGAGCAGCAGCAGACCGAACGCAAGCGGGGTCAGCTTAATACCCGCCGCAATACCCAGCAGCACACCGCGCGGAACGCGGGTTGCCGGGCGCATAAAATCAGCGAGAATCAGCGCCAAAATGATGGCGTTAATCTGCCCAAAATGCGTGGTCAAACGCCACGGGCCGCACATCCAAATCAGCGCCGCAATCAGCGACACCATGCCCCAATGACCCAGGCGCTTCTGCAACGGCAGACGCCACGAGCGGCTACGCGCGTAGGAGTACAGCAGGTACGCGCACCAGTAGCTGAGCGCACAAATAATGGCGGTAATCAGCAGCATGCTCTGCGGCTCGGTGAGGAACGCGAGCGGGTAAAAGAGCAACGCCGCAAACGGCGGGTAAGTGAACGGCAGGCCGCGCGTGCGGAAGGTGTACAGCTGGTAGCCGTCCGGGCCGTCCGCGAGGGAGACAGCGCCCAGGCGGTACACGTAAATATCGTCAGCCGCCGCGTGAGTCACGTAGTCGAAGGCGTAGAGGGCAACCAAGACGAACAGCAGGTGCGCCCAGAGAGCACCGCTGCGCATGCCGGGGATGCGGTCAAAGAAGCTGCGACGCGCAGGTTTTGTGGGCTGTTTCGCGGTTTCTTCGGCGACTTCTTCCTTTGCCGCTTTTTCCGCGGTGGCTACAGAGGATGCGGCAGGCTCCGCGCTTTCTACAGCGCTTTCAACAGCCGGTTCCGCAACCGGTGCAGGTTCAGCCGTAGAGCCAGCCGAAGCCCACGGGATTATAGGCGCAGCCGCCTCGGCGTTCTTCTCACGATTCTTCTCGCGGCTCACGCGGTTGCCTCACGGGAAGCGGCGGCGCGCACAGACTCGGCGCTCTCGGTCACCAGGGCGCGAGCGCCCCACCAGCCCAGAGGCGCATCGCTACGCACGGAACCGTACTGCACGGGCTCAACCTTCGCGCCACGCACCGGCGCGCTCAGGGCGGCAACCGACCAGAGCGTCATCGTCACCCACAGGCAGAACGCGGGAATAGCCGAAACCGCCAACGCGCCCGGGTCCAGCTGTTCCAAACCATCAGCGCTACCGTGGAACCAGGACGCAATCCTAATCGGCGAAATATACAGGCCCAACACCGCAACCACCGCGAACACGGTCGCTGTCACCCGCAGCCACGCCGGCTGAACCGCAAAATAGGTCGGGAACGCGTCCATGATGAACACGGCAGCCAGCAGGGGCAGCAGCACGTTGTGGTGCGACCAGCTAATCGGCGACAGCGCCACCATCAAGGAGGCGGTCACCGCCACCTGCGCCAGCGCGGCACCGCGGCGTTCCAGCTGGTACAGCAGTGCGGCGGTCAGCACGATCGTGACCAGCGCCAGGGCGTAGTAGACAGGCTTCGCGGCGCTCTCAGAAAGACCGAAGTGCAGCAGCCAACCCTGAATCGAGACGTTATCCACAAAGTTCAGGCCACCCACACGCGAGGGGTTCGTCAGCGCAGAGAACCAGAACTCCGGCGCATCCTTAGGCATCAGAATGAAACCCAGCGCAATGGTGCCGAAGAACGTCGCACCCAGGGTCGCAATGCCCTTCCAGTCGCGGCGGACCAGCAGAATCAGACCAAACACGAGCGGGGTCAGCTTCACGCCGCCCGCAATACCAATCAGCACGCCGCGCGGCACGCGGGTTGCTGGGCGCACAAAATCGGCAAGAATCAGCGCCGTAATGAACGGGTTAATCTGAATCAGGTCCAGGGTGCGCTGCCACGGGCCCGCCGCCACCACCAGAATGGTCAGCATCGCAATCGTGCCGGCACGACCAAAGTACTGCTGCAGCGGCAATTCACGGCCGCGCGCATTCACGTAGTTGTAAATGATCGTGGAAATCCACCACGCCACCACAGCCGAACCGACCACCATAATGACCTTGCCAACCTCCAGGGGCATGAACGCGAACGGCAAGAACAGCATCGCCGCGAACGGCGGGTACGTGAACGGCGGCTTGATGACGCCGTGATCGTTCAGGGTCGGGGAGTACAGGTCCTGGGTGAAGCCCTCGTTATCAAAAATGGTCATCGCACCCAGACGGTAGATGGAGAAGTCCATACCGCTGAAGGGGTTGGTGAGCATTTTGATGACGTATCCACCGCCAACAATGAGGATGAGTGCCACAATAGCGATTTTTCCCCAGATGGGGGTGGTGGAGTCAGTCCTTGTCACGAGGTGTTTGTCCTTACCTTGGTGCCGGCGGATGCGCGCGTAGGGTGGGCGGGCATCTGATTTTGGAATCCTAATAGTTTATCGCGCGCACCTGTGAAGGGTGCATTGGAGAGAAGATTCACAGGGGGAGATTCGCAGGGGAAGAATCACTTGAGCGCGCAAGCACAACTATCACGATATGAGCCGCCTTCATATGCACGTCATGTCTTCAAAATTGGTACTATCCGGGCAATATAATGGGCTTATTGGCACCCGCCCCAACGCAGGGGCAAGCGGTGCCGACCCGCACACCGACGTCCACGAACAACCAGCAGTGAAAGCAGTGATCACGTGAGTGAACATCTCGGCACCCCACCCGAAGGTGAGAACACGAGCGGCAAGCCCGCAAGCGTCTCCGGAGGCGGCTCCTCCGGCCTGAGCATTGGCGCGCGCCCGGCTGATGTGCCCGGCGCAAACCTCACCCCCGAAGAGATTGCACGCCGCGCATCCGGTCGCGGTACGTGGCATCGTCGCGCCTCCAAGCCCGTCTCCCACTGGATGTTTACCCTTGTCGGCGTACTTCTGCTGCACAGGTTTATCCCGAATAGCGGCTGGCTGATGGTGCACATTGTCACCCTCGGCCTGATTACGAACTCGATTCTGATTTGGTCGCAGCACTTCACCGAAGCGCTCATGAAAATCAAGATTCCGGACGAGGCGCGCGGCACTCAGGTGCGCCGCATCTTCATTCTGAACGCCGGTATTCTCGTGCTCATGATCGGCATGGTCGGTCAGCTGAGCGTGCCCGGGCTCTACGCCGCCACGGTGGTGGGCGCCCTCATTGTCGGTTCGATGGTCGCCTGGCACGGCATCTACCTGCTGAAGCAGGTGCGTCAGGCTCTGCCGTCGCGGTTCGGTGTGACCATTCGCTTCTACATTGTTGCGGCGCTGTTGCTGCCCCTCGGTGCGGCGTTTGGCGGCATGATTGCCTACCCGAACCTGTCCGGCACCCTGCATTCGCAGTTCCTGCTCGCGCACGAGGCAGTGAACGTGCTCGGCTTCGTCGGTATTACCGCGGTGGGTACGCTGGTGACGTTCTGGCCGACCATGTTGCGCACCAAGATGGTGGATAAGGCGCTCACCCACAGCCTGCGCGCCCTGTACCTGATGTGCGGTGGCTTGGCGTTGACCGTTGTCGGCGCGATTTTAGGGATGCGTCCGCTCGCCGCAGCCGGCCTGGTCGTCTACCTGGTTGCCCTGCTGATTGTCGCCTGGGTGATGGTGCGTACCCTGCGCACCAAGCGCCCGAACGAGTACCCGCCCATGAGCGTGGGTATGGGCTTCCTCTGGCTGATTATTGGCGTAGCGACCACCGCCTACATGGTGGCAACCGTCCCCTTCGCGCAGCTGGATGTACGCGCCGTAACCCCCATCTTCGTGGTCGGCTTCCTGCTGCAGCTGCTGCTCGGCGCGATGAGCTACCTGCTGCCGCAGCGCATGGGTGGCGGCCCGGCGGTGGTGCGCGCCTCCAACAAGGAGTTCAGCCGTTTCGCGGCGGCACGCGTAACCGCCGTGAACCTGGCGCTGCTGATCTTCATGATGCCCAGCTCCATGGTGGGCCAGTCCATTAAGATTGCCGTCGCTATCGTGGGTGCGTTGGCGCTCATGGCATTCATTCCGCTCATGGTGCGCGGCGTGAAGGCGTCCGTGAACACCCGCAAGGAAATGATGGCGGCACGCGCCCGTGGCGAGAAGCCCGTCTTCAACCAGGAGGCGCTCACCCCGGAGCCCGTCCCGCACGCCAAGCAGAGCTTCCAGGCGGCACTCGCGGTTGCCATGGCGTTCCTGCTGGGCTTCGCCGTGAACCCGTCCGCGCTGAACCTGCCGTCGTTCTCTTCGGCGGGTTCCGTGGCTACGACCGGTCAGACCACCACCGTGCAGGTGAAGGCGACCAGCAACTACCGCTTCACCCCCGCCGAGGTGGAGGTGCCCGCAGGTAACCGCCTAGTCGTTGAAGTCACCAACGACGACCAGGGCATGACCCACGACCTGACCTTCGACAACGGCGCAACCACCGGCACCATCAACCCCGGCGAAACGAAAACCGTTGATGCCGGCGTCATTACCGCCGACCAGGAAGGCTACTGCTCCGTGGCGGGCCACCGCTCCCTCGGCATGGTGTTCAAGGTGAAGGCAACCGGCGCCTCCGCAAACCAGGTGGCGCAGGGCGGCCACAACCACGGTTCTACGGGCACCCACAACCACGCCGCGTCGGGTAGCACCCCGACCCTCATGACCGTTGCGAACAGCAGGATTGACATGTCCGCAGCGCCCGGCAGCGGCTACAAGTACCGCGACCCGAACATCCCGGCACCGAACACCGCCACACAGGTGAACGGCAAGACCGTCCGCAAGGTCACCCTGGAAGTTGAGGAAGTCGACCGCGAGGTGGCGCCCGGCGTGACCGTTCACATGTGGACGTTCAACGGGCAGAACATGGCACCGATTCTGCGCGGCAAGGTCGGCGACATTTTTGAAATTACACTCATCAATAACGGCACTATGGGCCACTCGCTGGACTTCCACGCGGGCATGGTCTCCCCCGATAACACGATGAAGACCATCGCCCCCGGTGAGCGTCTCGTCTACCGTTTTGAGGCGAAGGGCGCCGGCATCTGGCTGTACCACTGCGGTACCGCCCCGCTGAGCCTGCACATGACCCAGGGTATGTACGGTGCGGTCATCATTGACCCGGCGGACCTTGACCCGGTCGATCACGAGTACGTGATGGTTCAGGGCGAGGCGTACCTGCACGACACCGACAAGACCGCCTCCGACGGTAACAAGCTGGCGGAGAACTCGCCGGAGCTGATCGCGGCGGGCACCCCCACGCTGACCATGTTCAACGGCCACGCAACCCAGTACAAGGCGAAGCCGCTGCAGGTGAAGAAGGGCGAGCGTATCCGTGTTTGGGTAATGGCTGCGGGCCCGAACCACGGCACGAGCTTCCACGTGGTCGGTTCACAATTCGACACCGTCTACAAGGAGGGCGGCTACCTGATGCGCCGCGGCGCAGATGCGTTCGGTAGCCGTGACGGCCACAGCCAGGCACTGGATTTGGCGCCCGCTCAGGGCGGCTTCGTGGAGATGCAGTTCTTGGAGTCTGGCACCTACGTGTTCGTGAATCACTCCTTCTCGGAGATGGAGCGCGGTGCCGCCGGCAAGATCGTGGTCACTGATCGCTAGTAGTGGCTACCCGCTAAACCCTCACGCTAGGCGCTTCTAGCGCCCGTGAGAGGTCGACCCCGCCCGGTGCATCCTGTGAATGGATGCGCCGGGCGGGGTCTTTTTGCACTGTCTTTCTGCACTGTTTTTCTGCGCCGTCTTTCTGCCCCGCACAGGCTCCTACAGAGCCGATACAGAGCCACCCTAGAGCCCCTGCACACGCCTGTACGCACCCCGGCGAACTATGCTTTTAGCCTCATGGGCGAACTTTTCTTAGCCAGGAGCGGGCATGGTGCGCTAGTCTATAGGAATGGCAGATAGCACTTCGAGCGCCTCTTCCGAGCGCAGCGCTACGGGCGCCAACAACCACACCCCCGCTTCGGCGGACGCACAGACTTCCCCTCGGCAGCGTAAAGCTTTCCCGCTTCGCTTTCTCGCCGGGGCACTTGCGCATTGGCAAATTATTGCCTCTGCGGTTCTTTTGGGTGGCGGTGTTGCCGGCCTGGCAGCCACCTATGACGACTATTGCGGTATGACGGAGCTTTCGTATGCTCCGGCGGCTCTCCGACCCGATTTTGAGGAGGGCTCTAAGGTGGCGGGTTTCCGCCC
Source organism: Rothia sp. HMSC066H02 (assembly GCF_001814995.1). NCBI lineage: Bacteria > Bacillati > Actinomycetota > Actinomycetes > Micrococcales > Micrococcaceae > Rothia > Rothia sp. HMSC066H02. The sequence goes on from NZ_KV818672.1 coordinate 151,735, forward strand.
CGGCGTGCTGGCGGCGCAGATTGAGACTGAGAGCCACTGGCGTGTGGGCGTTGTGTCCCACCAGGGCGCTAAGGGTATTGCACAGTTCACCGATGATGCGTGGAGCGGCGGTCACTACAGCTTCGGCAATGGCGGTAATGTTCTGAACCCGCACGATGCGATTGCGGCGCAGGCACGCTACCTGGGTGAGTTGCGTACTCGTTTGGCGAAGTACGCCTCCAATGAGGATGAGCTGCAGGATGTGGTTCTCGCCGGTTATAACGCGGGTCCGGGTTCTGTGGAGAAGTACGGCGGTGTTCCCCCGTATGAGGAGACTCAGAATTATGTGAAGTCGATTCGCGAGCTGGCGAATTCGAAGTATAAGCTGACCTACTCTCCCGAGTACCAGTTCAAGCAGGCGAAGTTGAGCTTCGTGAATGGTGTGACTCCGGCGATGGCTGGTGTTCATGCGGATGGTACGGCTCTGTCCCCGGAGGAGTCGGCATCGGCTGCGGCGGAGGCTTCTGCGAGTGCTTCGGCTCGTGCGTCTGCGAGCGGTTCTGCGGGTTCTTCGGTGAAGCCTTCGGCGACGAGTTCCGGCCGCTAAATTCAGCTTTTTGGATAGTCCACTAGGCTATATAGCTGTCAGGGAATATTCTGTTTTATCTATAGTGAGCGGCTGATACCGGCCGTCACTACCCTACTTATTCACTCTTATATTTACTCTTAACAGCGCGAGGCGCCGACCCCCATTCTCAGGGGTCGGCGCCTCGCCCTTTTTAGAACTGGAGCGTGCCTAGTTGAAGATAGCGCGCACGACCGAGTAGCCGGAGACCGGGTACACGGCGTTCACGGTTGCGGGCTTCTCGCTCTCGTCCGCGATCTCGATGGACTCGGTGCCGCGCAGCAGCTCCTCGAGCAGGATGCGCAGTTCCAGGCGTGCCAGGGGCGCGCCGGGGCAGACGTGGATGCCGTCGCCGTACACGAGGTTGCGGGACTGGTCGCGGTGCGGGTTGTAGGTGAGGGCGTCTTCGAAGGCGTCCTCGTCGCGGTTGGCGCTTGCCCAGTTGATGGTCACGCGGGAGCCGGCGGGCAGGGTGCGGCCGCCGAGTTCGGTGTCCTGAGTGGTGATGCGGCGGTTGGTGACGAGGGTGTCTTCGAGTCGCATGATTTCTTCGACGGCGAGGGCGATTTCGCTGCGGTCGTCGAGTGCGTTGCCGTCGGCGAGGGATGCGCGCAGGCGGTCCTGTTCGGCGCGGTTGCGTGCCAGGAAGTTGACGAATACGCCCACAGTTGCGGAGACGGTGGACAGCTCGCCCACGGTCCAGTTGCGGATGAGGCTGACGATTTCTTCGTCGGTCATGGTGCGGGGTTCTTCGCCGGGCAGCTGCACGGTGTCGGTGAGCAGTTCGGCGGTGACGTCCTTGGGGTTGCCGGCTGCGGCGTCCTCGCGGCGTTCGTCGAGCAGCTGGCGGATGTAGCCGTCGAATTCGAGGGCGACCTTAGCGATTTCTTCACGGTCGCGGCGCAGGGTGGCGACGCGGTTCTTCTCGATCCATTCGGTGAGGGGCTGTTCGAGGCATGCGGGCCAGCCCATGAAGGCGTTCTGCACGCGCATTGCGTATGCCTGGCCGAAGCCCTGCATGACGTCTACTTCTTCGCCGCGGGGCAGTTCTGCGATGAGGCTCTTCACGGCGTCGCAGATGACGGGTGCGAACTTTTCGAGGCGTTCGGGGGCGAAGTACTTGTCGTTGACGGCACGGAAGGTGGTGTGTTCGGGTGCGTCCATGCCGTTGGGGACAGCAATGTGGCGGGTGGAGACGACGTTGGAGTAGATTTCGGGGTGGTCGAGTACGTGCTGTACGTCGGCGTTTTTGAAGACGGAGTAGCCCATGAATTCGTCGTGGGCGACGGGGCAACGGCGTCGCATTGCGTCGTAGGCGGCTACCTGGTCCTTCTGGACCTCTTCGCTTCGGAGGTCCCAGTCGTTGTGTACGTTCTCAGTCATTGTTCACCCGTGTTCGTTATAGAGTTGTGGCGTGCTGGATGCGGGCGTCCGGGCGATGCGTATGGGGCAGGGTCGGGCGTGCATTTCAGCACGTGAATCCATTACTTGTTCTTTGACCCTATCACTTATGGATTGGTGGCGCAGGGTAGGGGTTCCTTGCTTCTCATTCAACGAACAGTGCGGTCGCGGCAGCACTACAACCCATCACGCCGCATTCACTCTACAGGCCACGATAGACTTCTCGCCGATGACCAACTCGGAAGACCTCAACAACAACCGCACCGTTATCAATGGTGTACAGGATGCGGTAATTTCCTACTCGCGCCCTGTACCCTTCTTCGCCCTGTAGCTTCTTGACTCCCGCCATATAGGGGTCATCGCCAAGGGACCGGAGGCAGGCGATAATTTTCTCGAAGACTGCCCGGTCTTCTCGTTGGATTTTCTTCAGTTCTTTCGCTGCTTTGCGCGTCAATTCGACCCGGTACGCGGGGTTTGAGAGATGGTTTGCAGTCATCTGCATCCTTCAGGCAGAGCTTTAAATCTTAACCTCAACCTTAGCAGAAAAAGTGTACACTTTTTACATACTTTACATTGTAGTACTATATAAACTATATAAGTAGCCCCCTGGCTGGAACCTACACAGGAACTATCCTCGGAGCTAACGCATAAACCCCAGAAAGGAACCAGTCATGACTGTCACCACTCACCGGACTCGTTCCAATGTCACGACTCTTAAAGAACTCCGCGACAACCTCGGAACCAAAGTCAACGAGGCAGTGTTCTCCGGCGAACGCCCCCTCATCAGCCGCAATGGTAAGACTGTTGCCGCGCTCATCTCCTACGAAGATTTGAAGCTACTTGAAGAGTACGAAGAGCTCCTCGACATTGAGGCTCTTCGCAAGGCACGCGCCGAAGATGACGGCTACCGCATCGGCCTCGACGAGTTCCTCGCAGAGAACCCTGCAGACTAATCTCTCAGCACATATTGCGAGGCGGGCGGCACCTCCACTGGGGAGGGGCCGCCCGCCTCGTATTTTTCCTGCATCAAGGGCCCCCTTAACGATAGAATGAGGTACGGAACACTAAAAACTCGCCTGGTCAGAAATAATATCTAAGGTATGACCTGCTGAGTTAGACAGTTTCCGGTGTTATGTATCGATGAAGACATAGGACCGACCGCAGGATGCCAAAAGGTGGCCTGCTGAAAGGAGGGTGTCATGAACACCCTGCACGCCAATTCTTATAACTGCTCGCAGCTAGTTTGGGCTGCATATAAGAGCACAGACCCTAACGTGGACCTCGACTCTGACGGTGGCCCCGGCGTATACCCGACAGACATCAAGAAATCACACTGGGTGCATCACTACGAAACGAGGTGGTAGCAATGACCACATCCCGTTTTTCAGGAAGCCTGCGTCTGGGACTTATCGGCGCCCTCCTCCTGTCAGGCTGTAGCGCAACCATCCCAGTAACAAACGACCCTCGCAAAGCCCTCGACGAAAGCAGCATCGCCATATCCATTGCAGGCGACTCAAGATACCTGCCGCATGCTGGAGGAGGCGTAGCATTCTACAACTCAGAAACCCAAAAATGGTCAAGAATCAAAAATGTCGGGGTCCGAAACTCGCCAATTGTATACAAAGATAAAAACCTATATTTCACAGATACAAATTCACTATTCACCCTCTCCGATAAACTGCACACATACCCAAAGAAAACAAAAAATGATTACAGTGAAGATGTGTACGTTGCAGACGATAGCACTATTGTAGCTATAGATAATTACGGAGGGGATGGAAGTGGTGATTACGTATTCCTTGTGACAATTGTAAAAAATGGTGAGGTGAGGGAAGAGAGAATTAAAAATATTCTACACATGACAGCTCAGTGCGCCGACGGCAGTATATGGGGCTACGACCAAATCAGCAATTACGAAGGAACAGATAACCAATACCTACACCCAAGGAACCCCACGTTCCTTACCCGCGTGTACCCGAACCCTTCAAATGAAAAAATGTTCTCGAAGAGTCTCGAAAGTAACACAATGTATGGTTCCTACATCGTGTGTGCGGGGAATAGAATTGTGAAAATCCATGATACTTACCCGCAAAGCATTACCGACTACCAATATGCAGATTTAAAAGATATCGACGGATCCATGCTCGAAGTAATTAATGTGCAAACAGGCGAGCATACAGAACGCCAAATTACCGGTGAAGCGAGCAAACGTGTACATGGAGAAAATGTTCCTTCAGGTGCACCGTATGCAATACACGCATACGGGGACGACATCTGGTGGGTCCATCACGACGGGCGAATCATCTCAACCAACATTGATACCGCCCACAACACTGTACGATTCAGCCTCAAGATCCCAGAAGGAGTAAAGGAAGTCTCCACATACTACTGGACCGAGAAAAACCTCTACGCCATGTACGAGCTGCAAGGAGAAACCTATATTCAAGCCTATTCCGTTGAGTCCGGTGAACTCATCAAAACCCAGAAAATACCGCACTACAACGCTCTTCTGAACGGGCGCGAATACCCCTCATACTTCGTTATTACAAACGAAGAGAAATTCCTTAAAAACTAGCCCCTCGCGCTGAAATGCTACATAGAGTGAGGCGGGCGGCCCCCCCACCGGGGAGGGGCCGCCCGCCTCATTCTTGCCTAAAAACCGCCGAATCTAGCGCTTGTGTGCGAAGGGGTAGATGCTACCGTCCATCACGCCGCGCTCCACCTGCTCCAGGCTCACGCCGCGAGTCTCCGGCAGGTTGCGGAACATCAGCAGCGCAATAATCACGTTCACCACGGCAAAGCCGATGAAGGAGCCGGTCAGACCGACCGTACCCAGAATCACGGGGAACGCCAGCGACAGCACACCGTTCATCATCCAGCCGCTAAACGCCGAAATGCCCATACCCGCCGCACGCACACGCAGCGGGAACAGCTCACTCATAATCACCCACGTCGACACGTTCAGGCAGGTCTGCATCGCGCCCACAAAGCAGACGATGAGCACCAGCAGAATCCAGGGGCGCGCCGCATTATCGGCGGGCAGCAGCATGGATGCGCCCGCAATCAGCACGTGGAAAAACGCGGTCGAACTATAGCCGGTAATGACCATGACGCGGCGCGGCACACGCTCCATCAGGCGCAGCGACAGAATCGAGCCGAGCACCGCAATCGTACCCGGAGCAATATTCGCGATGAGCGCCGCGGATTCGCTGAAACCAGCTTCCTTGAGCACCTTAATGCCGTAGTACATGATCGAGTTGATGCCGGTCAGCTGCTGGCCCGCGCCGACCAGAATACCGACGAGCAGGATGCGCACGAACCAACCGCGCACGCCCACGCTTTCCTTACCCGCCGCGGTGTTCTGGGTGGTTGCCTCCGCCTGCAGGGTGCGTTCAATATCGGCGATCTCAGCCTCGGCACGTTCGGTGGAGCGGATGCGCTTCATCACCTCAAGCGCCTGCTCACGCTTACCGACGCGCAGCAGCCAGCGCGGCGACTCGGGCACACGCAGCATGCCGACGAACAGGCCGATGGCGGGCAGGGTGCAGATGGCGAACATCCAGCGCCACACGCCGTCGTGTTCGCCCCATACGTTGCCGATGAGGGCGTTCACGATGAATGCGGCAAGCTGACCGCCCACGACCATGAGCTCGTTGCGGCCGGAGAGGGAGCCTCGAATTTCGTAGGGTGCGAGCTCTGCGAGGAACACGGGCACCACGGCGGAGGCGCCACCGACCGCCAGGCCGAGCAGGGTGCGTCCGGTGATGAGTACGGCGACGTTGGGTGCGAACACGCAGGTCAGGGCACCAATGAAGAAGATGGTGGAGAGCCCAATGATGGTGGTTCGGCGGCCGAACCGGTCAGAGATACGGCCGCATCCGAGTGCGCCGATAGCGGCGGCGAAGGCGAGCGATCCGGTGACCCAGCCTTGGGCGGTGGAGTCCATGCCGAGTTCGCGGCTCATGGGTTCGAGCGCGCCGTTGATCACTCCGGTGTCGTAGCCGAAGAGCAGACCGCCGAAGGTGGCGATGAGTGCGATGATGCCGAGGTATCGGCTGTGCTTCCCGGTGCCCAGAGGGGGCAGGGTGGAGGCGGTGCTCTGTGCGCTCATGGTGTCCTTTGATGTGCCGGTGGCGGGTGGTCCTGCCGGGGCTGCTTCCAGGCGGCAGGGGTGGGTACATAGGTAAGGTGAGGTGCGTCAGGTTAGACACACCTCACCTAATCCTAGCGAAAACGTTCAGCGGGTGATATTTATTTCTCACCGCGGACATTTTTCAGCGTATATTACGGCCGACATATGCGACCGCCTGAGTGCCCTTTTGAGAAGGAGCCCGCGTTTAGAACAGCGCAATCTTCTCGGGTGCCGGGAAGATGGCGTCCAGGGCGGCGAGGTCCTCAGCTTCGAAGCGCAGGCATGCCGCCTGTGCGTTGGCGCGCACCTGCTCGGCGCTGGTCGCACCGGCAATGACGGAGGTGACCGGCGACTGCTGTGCGAGCCAGGAGAACGCCGCCTGCACCTCGGTGATACCGCGCTCGGTGCAGAAGCTGTGGAAGGCTTCGAGCTGGTCCCAGTTGGCGGCGTCGAGCACGTTCTTCTTGGAGTGGGACAGGCGCGAACCGGCGGGAATGTTGTCGCGGCGGTACTTGCCGGTCAGCAGGCCGTTAGCGAGCGGGAAGTACGGCAGCACACCCATGCCGAAATGCCGTGCGGCGGGCAGGATTTCGAGTTCTGCGCGGCGGTCGAGCAGGTTGTAGTGGTTTTCAGCGACGATGAACCGTTCGGTGCCGAGTTCATGGGCGCAGTGTTCGGCGTGGGCGAGCTGCCAGCCGGAGAAGTTGGAGTGGCCCAGGTAGCGGACCTTACCGTCGCGTACGAGCTGGTCGAGGGCACTGAGAGTTTCTTCGATGGGGGTGTTGGGATCGGGGCTGTGGTAGAAGTACAGGTCGATGTAGTCGGTGCCGAGGCGGCGGAGGGAACCTTCGACGGCGCGCATGATGTAGCGGCGGGATCCGCGGGCGTTGCGGTCGTTGCCGTTGAGGTCGCCGACGGGCAGACCGAATTTGGTGACGATGGTCAGTTCGTCGCGGTCGAGGCCGAGCTGGGTGAGGGCGGTGCCGAACATGGTTTCTGAGAGGCCAGGTTCGGCGCCGTAGAGGTCTGCGATGTCGAAGAAGCTGATGCCTGCGTCGACTGCGGCGGCGATGACTTCGTTGGTACCTTCTTGGGTGCGGGTGGGGGTGCCGGGGCGGCCGAGGTTATTGCAGCCGATGCCGACGCTGGGTACGACGAGACCGGAGTTGCCGAGCCTGCGGTAGACGGGAGATTCAATACGTTCCATGCTTTTAACTCTACGTTGTGCGGGTATGTTACGAGGTTATTTTCCCTCCAGTTGGGAGGCGAAGAGCTTCCTGAAGCGTGATGTAGGGTCGGTGGTTAGGTCCCGGTAGGTTCCTTGCTCCACCACACACCCAC
>NZ_KV818673.1:0-8260 GCF_001814995.1 Rothia sp. HMSC066H02
GTGCCGGGGCACCGGTTAGTACTAGCCTACCGGGTTGGGGGCTCTTGTTCACAGCTAACTATCAGAAATACGAGCCTGTTTTACAGGCGTTACTAACCTTAAAAGAGGACAATAGAAATATGACCACTCCTAACCTGTCCACGACGGACCTGCGCACGAGCGAGGAAGCTCGCGACCTGCAAACCCTCCTTTTCATCGACCTGCATACCTCTCTGGGTGCTGAGCCCGAGGGTATTCCTGAGGCGGAGCGTCTCAACGAATCTGACCACCACGAGATTCATCTTGATTTGCATGAGGAAGATGCTGAGCCTTCTCCCTTTGATGGTATCGGTATCACTCTGACGGAGCCTTCGCTGGTGGCGCGTTTCCGTGGCGTTCGCCGTGACCTGGAGCGTGAGATTGCTGGCGACATGTGCACTGTGGAGCAGGCGCGCCGCTATCTGGAGCACCTGGAGATTGTGCTTCTGCTTGAGCAGGATGGCGATACTCCGTCCCGCTCCTTCTAAAGCTACTGTAGGCATCGGCTTTATTTACGGCTTTATTCATGAGGTGAGAGCGCGGGTGCTGCGATAGATATGCGCGATAGATATGGATGCGCGGTGAGCGTGCACCGACGCTCTGATGTGACGAAAAGACGATAAATATAACCAGATATATAACCTTCGTCACAAAACCCTGCGTGAAGTGTACAAGTCCCCAAAACTGCTGTAGAGTAGTCTCTGTTCGCTTGAGCGAGCAACTAGCACCTAGCTAGGCGGCAGGTTACCCGAGCGGCCAAAGGGGGCTGACTGTAAATCAGCTGGCACTGCCTACGGGGGTTCGAATCCCTCACCTGCCACAAATAGCCCGGTTACGAAAGTAACCGGGCTTTTGTGTATCTAAAACCAGTTTCAAGGTGGCTCCCGCAGCGGCCTTCCGTGGTTGCGCCCGTATTTTCCCGATGTCCGCGAGGGGCTTTCTTGCGGGAGGGGAGGGAGAGCTCACTCGGGGGGGGGGGGCTTCGGTTGCCGAGTCGGGCGCCTCCAGCAGCAGATGCAGGGGCGTTCGTCAGGATGTTCGCGACACACCCGTGAACCGGCTGAAACAGCCGCGAAAAGTATTTACTATGACCGTAATTTGTCATATCTTTCACAATGTTTGAATCCCAGGGCGAACAATTAGCGATTGGGGTCTTGAGGGTGTAGCTTTATCTCATGGCTACTATTGAAATTACTCAGCAGAACCTGACTGCTACCGTCGAGAGCAATGACATCGTCTTCCTGGACTTCTGGGCAGATTGGTGCGGTCCCTGCAAGCAGTTCTCCCCCGTCTACGAGACGGCTTCGGAGAAGCACACCGACATCGTTTTCGGCAAGGTCGACACCGAGGACCAGGGCCAGCTCGCTCAGGCAGCAGGCATCACCTCCATCCCCACCATCATGGGCTTCCGTGGCGGTATCCTGGTTTACCAGCAGGCTGGCGCACTGCGCGAAGACCAGCTGGAGACCGTGATCGGTTCGATCCGCGAGCTTGACATGGACAAGGTCCGTGCAGAAATCGCAGCAGCAGAGGGCTCTGCAGAGAAGAAGTAAGCTCACCACCACAAAAGAGCTTGAACGGGGCGCACCCGCCGGCATAGTCGGCAGGGGCGCCCCGTCCCCTTTTAACTTCGTGAGGGAGCGTTAGCGGCCGCGGTGATCTTCAATGCTCATGCGTGCCCCGTAGCGCTGCTTCGAAAAGCCTGAAGCGTGCATGAGCCGCACCAGGCGCTGCCGATGGGGGCTGTAGGGTGCCAGCAGAGCGAGCATTCCCGCATCATCGGTGCGCTGACCGGTGAACAGCTCACCGACTGCGTGCGCCAGATGGTAGTCGCCCACGCTGATGGCGTCAGGGTGCCCGCATACACGCTGCAGAGCCTCTGAAATACTCCACGGGCCCACGCCGCGTACAGTGTGTAGGCTCCGCGCCAGTAGCGCGACGTCGCCCTCTGCCGCAATGTTTTTCAGAGACTCGGCGGAACGAGCGTAAGCGTACACGGTATCGTAGCGGCTTTTATCAACGCCCGCCCGATGCCAATCCCAGGTAGGAATCGTCGCCAGGGTCCGGGCGCTTGGGTAGACGCGCATGCCTTCGGGCTGATGCCCCAACCCGGTCGAAGGGGCGGGGGAGCCGTACTTTCGCAGAACCCAGCCCAGGGTTCTGAACGCTTCGGTCTGGGTGATGCGCTGCTCCACAATGGCGTTGAGCATCTGCCGGTCCAGCTGCCCCGAGGCGCTGAGGCGGAGCCCCGGATTCTGCCGCCACGCCTGCTGAACGCGCGGCGGAAGAGACTCAAAAGAAGGCAGAGAGCCGAATTGCTCGGCAGGGTCATGCAAACCCAGCCAGTACGTCATTTCCTGCGCCAGCGCCTGAAGATCGGCTCGCGCCTGCATCTGCTGATCCGTAGCACTATAAGAAACCCAGATGCGAATATGCACCGGGCGCATCAGCACACGATGCAGGGAGGGAAGAGACTCGGGAAGCTCGGCTGGCTGCGCCAAATGTTCGGCATACAGCACCGCCGGGAACTCGTGAAACGGCGTGCGAGCCGTCACCCAGATTCGCTCGGCACCATCCGCGCGGCTCAGCGCACGATACGAAAGATCCTGAGCGCCGCGGCGCAACGACCCCAAAGTCTGCGCCAACTGCACCGGAACATGCGGCTCAATCACAACCTCGCACGCCTCGGGAGCCAGGGCACCGGGAAGGGGCGAAGCGGCGGGGGATAGAGTACGAACCTGAACGCGCGGCTGGCTAAGAATGGTAGGCTCCTGAAGAACATCCGCAAGCGCCGGCGCATAGGGCACACCAGCTGCCGCCAAAGGATGCCGGATGCGCCGTGCACCCGCTACCGGGCGGCTACCGGGAGTTACACCATCAGGGGTCGCGCCGCCGGGGGTTGAGGAAGGAATCGTACTCACCCCACCAGTCTATTCCCTCATCGACGACGCCCCACCAATCTGTGCCCCCAGCTAAAGCACCAGAAATACTCGGCAGGGCAGGCACACCGCTAATGCGATACCCTAAAAGGTAGAGCGAAAGTGAACGCAAACTCCGCCACCGGCACGACACAGGCTATGCGTTCCGCCCGTTCACAAGGGCGCCCACGCCCGGACACGCACCCCGGACATACACCCCGAGAGAAGGACGCCTATGGCAGCGGAAGCACAAGAAGCATCCTCGACGATTAACGCACCTGAAACGACGAGCGGCACCGCTACAGGCGCACGCCGCCAGCGTACCCAGAAAAAGCCGCGTCAGTCCTTCACCGAGCGCGTCAAGAGCATCCGACCCCTTGAACTTCTGCCCGGTCTGCTGCTTGCCGCCGCCGTCATGGCGCTGTACACCTACTACTCGCTTCAGCAGATGAAGCACTGGGTGACCCCCTCCTGGGACCTGGCGATTTTCACCCAGATGGCGCAGGCGTACTCGCACTTCTCCGTGCCCATCGTGCCGATTAAGGGGCCCGACTTTAACCTCTGGGGTGACCACTTCCACCCGATTCTGGTGCTTCTGGGACCCATCTACGCGCTGTTCCCCTCGCCGACCACGCTACTGGTCGTGCAGAACGCCCTGGTCGCCTTCGCAAGCTTTGCCATTGTGCGCTTCACTCAGCGTGCCTTCGCGCTCGCCCAGAAAGCTGAGCTTGCTACGACCGGTACCGCTGAATCCGCTCAGAACGCCAATCTCGTAAAGTACCGGGGCGTCATCCCGACCATTACCGGTCTGCTCCTCGGCGCCGGATTCGCCCTCAGCTTCGGCGTTCAGCAGGCTATCGCCGCCCAATTCCACGAAGTAGCCTTCGCCGTGCCGCTGCTGGCCATGAGCCTCGGCTACCTGGTGCTCGCCTCGCGAGTGAGCGGCACCGAACGTGCCCGCTACCTCGCATACGCCTGCTGGTGGTCCCTGCCCATTGCCTTCGTCAAAGAAGATATGGGTATTACTGTCGCAGTCATCGGCCTCATCATCTTTATCCGCACCGGCTGGCTGAGCACCGCTGTTGACATTCTGATGCCGCGCCTCTCCGCTGGTACCCCCGCCCCCATGCGCACCCGCATGCAGCAGCTCTACTCCTCGTGGGCACGTACCCCCGCCGTCGCAGAATCCACCATGGTCATGATGTGGGGTGTGTTCTGGTCGGTCGTCGCCGTCTACGTGATCCTGCCCTACTTCAATAGCGGTGGAAACTTCGATTACGCCGACAAAGTGAACTTCTCCGCAGCCCTGGGCGACCCCTTCGGCTCAGCGCTGCAGATGCTTAGCAATAACACCAAGCTGGCAACCCTCGGCCTGCTGCTCATTACCGGAGCGGTCCTCTGGGCGATTTCTCCGCTCGCGGCAATTGCCCTGCCAACCCTCGCCTGGCGTCTGCTCTCCACCATGGAATCCTACTGGGCAAGCACCTGGCACTACTCGCTCGTGCTCATGCCCGTCGTCTTCCTCGCCTTGCTGGATGCCGTCGTGCGTGTACGCTACGGCGTGGTTCCCGCAGCGATTCCGGTACGCTCGGCTGCGCGCGCGGCTGATAGTGCCTCCGCTGAGGAACCTCAGGTCGATACCGACCCCGGCCGCCTCAGCGCCCTGGCACGCCGCATACCCGTATGGGCTCTGCCCGCCGTGGCGCTCTTCCTTGCGGTATCCCCAATCTTCGTGGCAGGCTCCCAGCAGCCCCTCGCATCCCTGGGTAACGCGCAGTTCACTGCCTCCGCGCTGACCACCACTGACCAGATGAAGCAGGACGCCGTGCAGAAGGTACCCGAAGGGGTGACGGTCGCCTCTGACCTGTCGATTCTGACTCAGCTGATTCCCGGCCGCACCGTCTACTGGATTGGTCACACCGGTGAGCCCGCACCCGACTACGTGGTCATCGACCGCAGGAGCAACTCCTGGGGCGGCAACCCGCCGGCCAACACCGCACAGTACGCGGCCGACCGCTACGGCCATTCCTACGCTAAGTACGCGACCGTTGGCACGATTGATATTGTGCGCCGCGTAGACTAGCCCCTCGGTTCAGCGTCTCAATGAGCGCCCACCCCGCAAACGCTGGGGTGGGCGCTCGCATTTAAGAGATGAGGTTTTAAGCACCTTTTTATAGCCCAAGTGGGGACCCTGCTGTACACTGGGTAGAACACGGGAACCCCCGATGAAGGTCTTGTGCGCACCCGGCACCCAAGGTGGTGCTGGAATTGTAGGTGCGCCGTACTCACCATCACCGATTGATACGCCCCATAAACTTACGGTTTACACCGTACACGCGGGCTTCTCTTAACGATCTCTGGTCCAGCGTCTTTGCTGCGTCTGCTGTAACAGACACACCACCGCCGTGTAAGCGGGAAGGCGAACCACCAGGAATACGTGACATTGCATGTGAGCATTACCCACCCTGTACACCCCTGATTCACAGGGACTACTGTGCGCCAAGTGCAGAGTACGAACAGGCGTGCGGATAATGTGCCGAGAAATTCAAGACCACCCCCAGCAAAAGCCGCTACCCGCAGCATCCGCAGAACACCTCTGCAGAATGCGCCGGTAACGGAGGACCCCTGGACGTTCTACTCCCCAGGGGATGATGTGTGGCTGGGCCGTGAAGGGGACACCCGGTAAGCGCCGAAAAGCGTGCGCTTCCACCCCTACCGTATAGAGGAAAAATTGACTGAGAATACTGCTACCCCGGCCGAACTGAACGCCGAGGCAGAGACCGTTGTGACCACTGAGAACATCACCGAGAACACCGTTGAGAGCCCTGCTGTAGAAGCAGAAGAAACCACCGCAGAAGCTACTGCAGAAGCACCTGCCGAAGAAACCGCTGCAGAAGAAACCGCCGAGAAGGCTGAAGAAGAAGGCGTACGCTTCACCGACCTGGGCCTGGACGCTCGCGTCCTGGCTGCTCTGGAAGAGGTCGGCTACGAGAAGCCGTCCCCCATTCAGGAACAGACCATCCCGCTGCTGCTGGAAGGCCACGACGTGGTCGGTCTGGCACAGACCGGTACCGGTAAGACCGCAGCATTCGCCCTGCCGGCACTGTCCCGCATGGTTGAACTTGCTGACGTCAACGGCATCTCCCGCGACACCCAGGTTCTGGTCCTGGCACCCACCCGCGAGCTGGCTCTGCAGGTTGCAGAAGCCTTCTCCTCCTACGCAACCCACATGGAGGACTTCACCGTCCTGCCCATCTATGGTGGCTCCCCCTACGGCCCGCAGCTGGCTGGCCTGCGCCGCGGTGCGCAGGTCGTCGTCGGTACCCCCGGCCGCGTGATCGACCACCTGGAAAAGGGCTCCCTGGACCTGTCCAACCTGCAGTATCTGGTACTGGACGAAGCAGACGAAATGCTGCGCATGGGCTTCGCCGAAGACGTGGAAAAGATCCTCGAAGGCACCCCCGACAGCAAGCAGGTTGCGCTCTTCTCCGCAACCATGCCCAACTCGATCCGCAAGATTGCTCAGCAGTACCTGAACGACCCCAGCGAAGTTCGCGTCAAGGCTAAGACCACCACCAGCGCAAATATCTCCCAGCGCTACATGCAGGTCATGCACTCCCACAAGCTGGACGCAATGACCCGCGTGCTCGAGGTCGAAAACTACGACGGCATCATCGTCTTCGTGCGCACCAAGAAGGAAACCGAGGAAGTCGCCGACAAGCTGAAGGCACGCGGTTTCGCGGCAGCAGCGATTAACGGTGACATCCCCCAGCAGCTGCGTGAGCGCACCGTTGACGCCCTGCGTGATGGCCGTATCGACATCCTCGTGGCAACCGACGTGGCGGCACGCGGCCTGGACGTTGAGCGCATCTCCCTGGTCGTCAACTACGACATCCCCCACGACACCGAGTCCTACGTGCACCGCATCGGTCGTACCGGCCGTGCAGGTCGCGAAGGTGCCGCAATCCTCTTCGTCACCCCGCGTGAGAAGTACATGCTGCGTCAGATCGAGAAGGCAACCCGCCAGAAGGTCGAGCCGATGCACATGCCCACCGCAGAGGCAGTGAACGAGACCCGTAAGCAGCGCTTCGCACAGCAGATTACCGAGACCATCGAGTCTGAGGACCTGAGCTTCTTCCGCCAGATTATCGAGGACTACGAGAACGAGCACGACACCACCGCTGAGGACATTGCGGCTGCACTGGCTGTTATCGCCCAGCAGGGTCGCCCGTTCTTCCTGGATGAGGAAGAGGACATCGCGCGCAACTCCCGCCCCTTCTCCGACGACGATTCGGACCGCGGCGGCCGCAAGGCAAAGCGCGCGCACAACGACGAGGGCATGGTCAACTACAAGTTGAACGTTGGCCGTTCCTCCCGTGTGACCGCAGGCGCTATCGTGGGTGCGCTGGCTAACGAGGGTGGCATTAAGGGCTCCCAGATTGGCTCCATCGACATTCGCCAGCACTTCACCATTGTTGGCCTGCCTGAGGACCTGCCCCGCGACTTCTTCGATCGCCTGCGCGACACTAAGATCGCTGGCGAGTTCATCAACATCCGCAAGGATAACGGTCCCAAGGGCGGCGGCGGTGGCCGCGGCTTCGGTGGTGGCCGTCGTGAAGGTGGCTACCGTGGCAACCGTGACGGTGGCCGCGACTTTGGCGGTCGTGATAACCGCCGTGAGGGTGGCTACCGCGGTAACCGTGAGGGTGGCCGTGATTTCGGCGGTGACCGCGACTTCAAGCGTGGCGGCCGCGATTTCGGTGGCAAGCGCAATGACCGTGACTTCGGCGGTCGCGACTTCGGTGGTCGTGATAACCGCCGTGAGGGTGGCTACCGTGGCAACCGTGACGGTGGCCGCGACTTCGGCGGTCGCGACTTCGGTGGCCGTGATAACCGTCGTGATGGCGGCTACCGCGGTAACCGTGACGGCGGTCGTGATTTCGGTGGCCGCGGCAAGCGCTACTAAGATTTCGGCTAAGCCTGGATTAGCGGTATGAGGGGCTTGCTGAGGCTATCGGCTAGCAGCCTTGTCATCCGCATGTGATTCAAAGACCGGCAGGGGAGTGATGAGCTCTCCTGCCGGTCTTTTGTATTTGTGTGTTGATGTGTTTGCATCAGCTGTTGCGGCGGCGCCTGGTCATTGCTGGGGGCTCCTGATCATTACTGGGGCTCCTGGTCAAGGCTGGGTTCTCATGCGGCAGTGCGGAGAACAGGAAAACGTTAAATGTGGTGCATGCCATAGCTTCTCCGCTTGCGAGCATTCTTGAAGACCTGTATAGTTTTACCTGTTGCCCCGATAGCTCAGTGGTAGAGCGCCATCTTGG
>NZ_KV818673.1:8360-138285 GCF_001814995.1 Rothia sp. HMSC066H02
TGGAGGTCCCGGGATCGATTCCCGGTCGGGGCTCTCTCATTAATTCATGCGAGAGCACGTATTAATGATGTGGCGGTGTAGCTCAGCTGGTTAGAGCGCACGACTCATAATCGTGAGGTCGACGGATCGAGCCCGTCCACCGCTACGCCCCGATAGCTCAGTGGTAGAGCGCCATCTTGGTAAGATGGAGGTCCCGGGATCGATTCCCGGTCGGGGCTCAGATAAGCCTGTCTCTTCGGAGGCAGGCTTTTTTGTTTGCCAATTTTGTCTGCCTATTTTCTTTGCCTGAAGCCCGGTCTGCAGGCGCTCAATAGTACTCAGCCCTGCGGCTCGATACCGGGCATAGCGAAGCCCCCGAGAAAAATACTCGGGGGCTTCGTCTTTATGCTCTGATCAAAGCGTTAGGAGGCGCGGCGCACCACCGGCAGCTGGGACAGCAGCTCGTAGGAGCGCAGGCGGTCCTCATGTTCCCACGCCTCGGTCATAACGATGAGCTCATCAGCGCCCGTGCGCGCCACCAGGTCCTCAATGCGAGCCTGCGCGGTAGCGGGGGAGCCCACAATCGCCTCGGCGGTCATGCGTTCAATGTGCATTTTCTCCGTGCCGGTCCAGACGGCATCCATATCCTCCACGGGAGGTGCGAAAGACAGATTGCCGCGCACTACGCCCAGGAAATGCTGCTGCTGGCTCGTGTACAGGTAGCGTGCCCGCTCATCGGTATCGGCGAGCATTGCGGTTGCACCCACCATGACGTAGGGCTGTTCCAGGTGCTCCGAGGGCTTGAAGTTTGCGCGGTAGGTGTCTACCGCCTCCTGCAGCATTGCGGGCGCAAAATGCGAAGCGAACGCGTAGGGCAGACCCAGCTGCGCGGCAAGCTGCGCACCGAACAGGGAAGAACCCAGAATGTACAGGGGCACCTTCGAGCCCTGGCCGGGAATGGCGTGCACGCGGTGCATGGGGGAGGGCTCGCCCAGGAAGCGCTGCAGCTGCTGCACCTCGGCGGGGAAGCTCATGGCGGCAGAATCGTCGCGGCGCAGAGCGGCGGCGGTCATCGGGTCGGTGCCGGGCGCACGGCCCACACCCAGGTCAATGCGGCCGGGGTGGAATGCGTTGAGGGTACCGAACTGCTCCGCCACCACGTAGGGTGCGTGGTTGGGGAGCATAATGCCGCCCGAACCCACGCGAATACGCTCAGTTGCGGCGGCGATCTCCGCCATGACCACGACGGTCGCCGAGGACAGCAGGGAGCCGGCATTGTGGTGCTCGGCGACCCAGAAACGCTCGTAGCCGTAAGATTCAGCCGCGCGGGCGGCATCGATGGTGTTGAGCATGGTCTGGTGCTGGCTCTGGTTGGGGCGGTGCGGCATCAGGTCAAGCACCGAAATTTTTACGTTGGAAGACACAATTTTTCCTTCTTGATTGATTGCGGGTACCCGTCCAGCCTACGCCTGCTTGGGCTGGATGGGTAGGGGCCTTCGCTAGCAGGTAAAAAATGCGACGAAATACTGCACGCCTGCATAGTGGTTGCCTGCATGCCGGTTACCTGCACGCCGGTTACCTGTACAGTGGTCTGTCCACTCTGTGCGTTCGAGCTGAACACTGTGCACAAGAACGGTAGACTGAAACCATGAGCATTAACCCTGAGATTGTGGGCAGGGTCTACCCGTCCGAGAACACCTACGTTGTCGGTCGCGAAAAGATCCGCGAATTTGCCCGAGCAGTTCACGCAGAAAACCCCCTCCACCACGACGTTGAGGCAGCCCGCGCGGCAGGGTACGCAGATGTGATTGCCCCGCCGACCTTCGCCATTATCCTGGCGCAGGCAGCTGACGCGGCACTCATCAACGACGATTCCGCCGGTATTGATTTCTCCCGCGTGGTGCACGCCGACCAGCGCTTCACCCACCACCGCCCCATCGTTGCCGGTGATGAGCTGCGCACCGAAGTTCACGTGGACTCCGTGCGCGTAATGGGTGCTGGCGCAATGCTGACCACCCGTGAAGAAATCGTTGACGCGCAGGGCGAGCCGGTCACCACCTGCATTTCTTCCCTGCTGGTTCGTGCTGAGGAGGAGAACTAATGGTGCGTTTTGAAGATCTTGAAAAGGGCCAGGACATCGGTTCGCGTACCGTGGAGCTCTCCCGCGCTTCGTTGGTGCGTTACGCTGGTGCATCCGGTGACTTCAACCCGATTCACTGGAACGAGCGTTTTGCTCAGTCTGTGGGCCTGTCCGGCGTGATTGCTCACGGTATGCTGACCATGGGTACCGCCGTGCAGCTCGTAAGCGACTGGGTGGGCGACCCCGGCGCGATTGTGGACTACCAGACTCGATTCACCAAGCCCGTTCCCGTGGCGGATGCACCCGGCGGCGAAAACCCCGACACCCCCACGAATGCCCTGACCATCAGCGGTAAGGTGGGTGCTCTGAATGAGGAGGAGCGCACCGCCCGCATTGACCTGACCGTCACCGCTCGTGACGAGGAAGGCAAGGAGCAGAAGGTTCTGATGAAGAGCCAGGCTGTGGTTCGTCTCTCGGCATAGAGTTTCTGCGCATGCAGATAGTTGCGTGTAAGCAACCATGTGAAAGCAACCGTGTAAAAGCCCTGGCGCTACCCGATGCGGTGGTGTCGGGGCTTTTGTGTGCTTATCGGCGGGGTGGTGGCGTTTTTCTGAGGCAAGTGCGCCGGAAAATGAAGGCAAAATCACCATAAGGTTTTCGTGACTTTAACGCGTGGCGGGTGTTGACCCCGCACAACGACCGGTATTCTTAACCTATGACTGAAAAGCTGTTGAGCGAACTGACCACCGCCCAGGTAGGCGGCCCCGCTAAGACCTACGTCCGCGCCACTTCCGAAGCAGAAATTATCGAAGCAGTCTCCGCTGCAGACGCCGCAGGTGAACCCGTCCTCATTGTGGGCGGCGGCTCCAACCTGCTGGTTTCTGACGAAGGCTTCAACGGAACCGTCGTGCACATCGCCTCCGAAGGCGTAGAGGTTCTGCCCATCCCCGCATGCGGCGGCGCGAACGTGCGCGTGCAGGCGGGCACCATCTGGGACGACTTCGTGAAGCTCAGCATCGAGAATGAATGGGTTGGCCCCGCGGCTCTCTCCGGCATTCCCGGCACCGTGGGTGCAACCCCCGTGCAGAACGTCGGCGCATACGGCGTTGAGGTGGGCGAGTTCATCGCCTCCGTACGCACTTGGGACCGTGAAAAGAACACTCGGAAGACCTTCGCGAGCGCAGACCTGCGCTTCGGCTACCGCGACTCGGTGCTCAAGCGCGCAACCGTCAACGGCTCGCCCCGCTACGTGGTGCTGACCGTTGATTTCCAGTTCACCCTGGGCAGTCTGTCCTCCCCGATTCGTTACGCCGAGCTGGCGAAGAGCCTGGGCGTTGAGCCCGGTCAGCGCGCCGAATCCGCCCTGGTGCGCGAAAAGGTGCTGGAGCTACGTGGCTCCAAGGGTATGGTGCTCAACCCCGAGGATCGTGACACCTTCTCCACCGGTTCCTTCTTCACCAATCCGATCGTTCCGCGCTCGACCCTGGATTCCCTGCCCGAGGGCGCCCCGAACTTCCCGGTGGTCGTGAAGACTTCCCCGTTCACCGCGGGTGTTGAGGACCCGGATCACGTGAAGCTCTCGGCGGCATGGCTGATTCAGCACGCCGGTTTCGAGAAGGGCTTTGGCCTGGAGGGTGAGTCTCGCGAGATTGCTCAGGGCCGTGCGAGCCTGTCGACCAAGCACACCCTGGCGATTACGAACCGCGGCGGCGCATCCGCTGAGGACATCTTCGCTATCGCCCGCGCTGTGCGCGACGGCGTGCGTGAACGTTTTGGCGTGACCCTGGTTCCTGAGCCTGTCGTGGTCAACGGCGAAATCTAAACGCTTAACTTCTCGTCTCTCGTAGCGCGAGGACGCATAGAATAAACGCTTCAGAATAAACGCTTCGGGCGGTCTCTGTATCAGAGGCCGCCCGAAGCGTTGTATTGACTCACTGAGCTAGTGGCGAGGTGAGGAGATACGCACCTGGCCCGGCAGGTAGGGCCTGCGCTTGGGCGCTGTGCGCGTTGCCGCAAGGGGAGCGGCGGGCAGGTGCTCCATCAACACCTGGACCGCAAGAGGAAGCTTCTGCGGCGGGCTGGGGGCGTGGAAAATCGGCTTATGGCGCGTGGGTCGGTACGGGTAGTATTCCGCATCCTCGCCGTGCGACCAGACAAGGTTGCCGAACTCGCCGGGAACAGGGGAGAGCACGTTGGCGTAGTAGGCGCGCGTCTGCAGGTCGGCACGCTCGGAGGCGCCGGTAGTGGCGCCGGTAGATACGCCGCTGGGTACGCGGTCCTGCTCAATGATGAGGGCGCGGACCATGCCGCCTACGGTGCTGATCGCGTTTACGTGTAGGGCGAACAGATCCCCGTCCTTGTGGTCGACCTGTACCTGCCCGTCCGCGAGGATTTGGGCGCCCATTGTGACGCTGCTGGCGATTCCTTCGCAGAAGGCACGGATGAGCGCCATGCGTGCAGGGTAGAGGTCTGCGATATCCCAGCCGATTAGGGCGGGCGCGGCGGAATTGCCAGCGTAGTCCTCGCAAGATTCGTAGGAGGCGACGTCCACGTAGCCACGGGCGATGGGCTCGCGGTCGTAGGGGCGGCCGTCGCGCTGCTCCCAGAAGCTGAGGGCGGTTGCGGTGAAGACAGCCTGGGCGTCGCGTACGGCGACGCTGAGCGTAAAGTCCTGCGGGTAGCCGTTTTTGGTGCGCGGGCGCAGGGTGATTGCGCGGGTGTATTCGTTGAAATCCTCGGGCCAGTCCAGGTAGTAGCTCATTTTTGCCCCGTCGCCACGGTGCACGGTTAGTTCGCCAGGCAGCAGCATGGCTTCGGGCACGCCGCCGGCACGTTCGGTGGCGTAGTGTTCGCTCACGGGCCAGGGGTTGAACTCTGTGCGGTAGGGGCTGGAGAGGAAGGAATCGAGCATAGAACGTATCCTCTCATAGTTTGAGGTTGTGGTGCATGGATAGGGGGCTTAAATGACAAATGAGCTGTCCCTTCTGACTGCTCGGAAAGAGTGTTCAGGAGGGACAGCCCATCATGTAGGCTAGGCGGCTCGTTAGAGGGATTCGCCGCGGCGTTCAGGCAGCAGGAACACGGTGGTTGCCGCTACCAAGAACGCGGTGGAGAAGAGCGTAAAGAGCAGCGGGGTTCCACCGAATGCGACCAGCGGCGGCACAATGAGCGGCGCCGCGATGGAGGCGATACGGCCGATACCGGCGGCGGCACCGGTTCCGGTTCCGCGCAGGTGGGTCGGGAAGATCTCCGGGCTCAGGGCGTAGAGGGCACCCCACGCGCCAAGGTTGAAGAAGGAGAGCATACAACCGGCGAGGATAATGAATACCTCGGCGTGCGCCATGCCGTAGCCAGCAGCCGCGAGGGCGGAGCCGAGCAGGAAGGTCGCCAGGGTTGTGCGTCGGCCCCACTTCTCGATGAGGTAGGCGGCGACCGCGTAGCCGGGCAGCTGGGCGAGAGTCATGATGAGCGTGAACGCGAAGGACTTCACGAGGCTGAAGCCTTGGGCGTTCAGTAGCGCCGGAATCCAGATGAATGCGCCGTAGTAGGAGAGGTTGATGCAGAACCAGATGACGCACAGGGCGATGGTCTTGCGGCGCTGGCCGGCAGCCCAGATGGAGTGGATCTTTGCGGATTCTGCGTTGTCGGCACTTTCTGCGGCACCGTGTGCGGAAGCGTCTTCCGTCTGCTTCTTGGTTCGGGAGAAGAGCGCGGGGGAGGCCTCGAAACGTTCGACCACCTGGCGTGCCTGATCGTGCTTGCCGACCGACTCGAGGAAGCGCACCGACTCGGGGGTTCCCATGCGGATTACGAGCGAGTAGATGGCGGGAATCAGACCGATGGCAAGTGCCCAACGCCAGCCGTTCGCCTGCGGAACGATGAAGGTACCGATGAGAGCGGCGAGGATCCAGCCCAGAGCCCAGAAAGCCTCCAGCGCGACCACGACGCGGCCGCGAATAGCGCGAGGCGAGAACTCAGAAATCAGGGTGGATGCCACGGGAAGTTCCGCGCCCAGACCCAGACCGACCAGGAAACGGAAGACGAGCAACACACCCAGGGAGGTTGCCAGGGCGGAAGCGCCGGTCGCCAGACCGTAAATCAGCAGGGTGAGGGCGAAGATGTAGCGGCGGCCGAGCTTATCGGCGAGTAGACCGCCGAAGGTTGCGCCGAGCGCCATGCCGACGAATCCGATGGATCCGAGCCAGGAGGCTTCGGTGGGGCTCAGATGCCATTCCTTGATGAGGGCCGCCATGACGAAGGAGATGAGGCCGACGTCCATGGCGTCGAGTGCCCAGCCGAGACCCGAGATACCCAGGAGCTTGCCGTGGGCGCGGGTGAAGGGCAGGTTTTCGAGGCGTTCGTTGAGGGTCGGTGCGGCGTTGCGTGCAGCAGCGGATGCAGAGGTACCAGCGGGTGCAACAGCATTGGTGCGGGATGAGTCCGTTGATACGGGACGAGGGGAGGACACGGTAGTGGGTCGCTTCCTTAGTGTTTAGGCGTAGTGCCGGGCGAATTGTTCCCTTACAGTGTATAAAGGTGCTTTCGACTTGAACACTATTGAAACGAAAAAATTTTGAAGATGACGGAAAAATCTCAACATAAAGAAATCTTTCACAGCCGCCGCCCAGCGGTAGGTGCTATTCTCTAACCACCGCCGCCCGGTGAAACTCACCTACGGCACGTTTGGAAGGACCACCCCTGAAAACCATTGAAGATGAAGTCAAAGAAAGCGAAACCAGCCGCTTTCACCGCTGGCTCGAAGCCCGTAAGGAGCGTATGCACGCGCATCCGGTCATGCGTCATCTCTACAAGCCCCTCGTCATCGGCGTGGGCGCCTTCTGCTTTATCGCCGGACTGATTATGCTCGTCACCCCCGGCCCCGGCTGGCTGTTCATCTTCATAGGCCTGGGCATTTGGGGCACCGAATTCACCTGGGCACGCCGCGCCAATATTTTCATGAAGCACGTGGTGCTCACCGCCTGGTACCGCTACCGCGCCTGGCGACAGCAGCGCAAGGAACGCAAAGCTGCACGCAAGGCAGAACGCAAAGTCGCCGCAAACCAGCGCTAACCCAGCTCGCGCTAAGCCCACACGCGCTATACGCAGGCACAAAAAGCCCTCGCTCCCATCCGAAAAGAACGGTAGCGAGGGCTTTCTTATAGCTTGTCAGTGAGCTTTAGAGCTTGCCAACAGCAATCTGAAGCATGCGGCGAATCGGCTCAGCAGCACCCCAGAGCAGCTGGTCGCCCACGGTGAACGCGCTAATGTACTCGGGGCCCATCGCGAGCTTACGCACGCGACCAACCGGAATTTCCAGAGAACCGGAAGCAGCCACGGGGGTCAGCTGCTCCATGGACTCCTCACGCTGGTTCGGCACGAAGCGAACCCAGGGGTTGTCCTCAGCGATGATGCGCTCGATCTCCTCGATCGGCAGGTCCTTCTTGAGCTTGATGGTTAGCGCCTGAGAGTGCGAGCGCATCGCAGCGATGCGGACACACAGACCGTCCATGGTGATCTTGTCATCTTCGGAGCGGCCCAGGATCTTGTTGGTCTCAACCTCAGCCTTCCACTCTTCGCGGGACTGACCGTTGCCCAGGTCGGAGTCAATCCAGGGAATCAGGGAGCCGGAGAGCGGCACACCGAACTGGGTGGAATCCAGCTCGCCGGAGCGCTGCTTAGCGAGGACCTTGCGGTCGATGTCCAGAATTGCGGATGCGGGGTCGTTCAGCTCCTCGGAGACCTCGTTGCCCAGGTCGCGGAACTGTGCGAGCACCTCGCGCATGTGGCGGGCACCGCCGCCGGACGCTGCCTGGTAGGTCATGGAGGTAGCCCACTCGACCAGGTCGTTCTTGAAGAGGCCGCCCAGGCCCATCAGCAGGCAGGAGACGGTGCAGTTACCGCCGACGAAGTCCTTCACGCCGGATGCCAGGCCACGGTCGATGACGTCGCGGTTAATGGGGTCCAGCACGATGATGGAGTCATCGTTCATGCGCAGGGTGGAAGCGGCATCAATCCACAGGCCGTCCCAGCCTGCTGCACGCAGCTTCGGGTGCACAGCCTCGGTGTAGCCACCGCCCTGAGCGGTCACAATAATCGAGTGCTTACGCAGCTCATCAATGTCGTATGCGTCCTTCAGCTCGGACGGCTCAATTACGCCGTCGAAGGTGGGCGCAGCGCCACCAACATTAGAGGTAGTGAAGAAGACGGGGGTAATGCCCTCGAAGTCGCCTTCCTCAACCATGCGCTTCATGAGGACGGAGCCCACCATGCCGCGCCAGCCAACAAAACCTACAGAGTCACCGGGATTAAAGTTCATGGTTCCCAGTGTACTCTCAGGCTGGCGGGTGCGGACTAACACCGTACAAAAAATTTGATATTCGGAACGGGATACCGTGTGAAGAGGCGGGGTTTATTACCGGGGCACCGGGAGGCGCATTAAACACTCAAGCCCGCGGTACTCCGGGTGGAGCAACCGCAGACTTGAAATGCATGTCTATATCAGCGAGTGAATGAGGGAAGCTTGAACTAGATACGTTCGAGCCGCTGGAACGAGAAGTACATGGGGTTCTTCGTGCCCGACTCATCGATCAGGTAGCCCTTCTCGCTATTTTCCCAGGCACTCTCGGAGGTGACCCGCCAGCACCCGTTCGGGGAGCTGCCCTCGCAGTTACCCGCAGAATTTGCAAGCTGCAGGTCGGGCGCTCGCGTATCGCCGGTAATCTCGTTACCTTCCTGGCAGTAGAAGAGGGTCCGCTCCACCGTCTCTACCCGACCGAAGGCGGGCAGGTCGGTGCGGGAGAGCGCCTCCGCGTAGACGGAGCCGCCACCAATAATCCAAGCATCAACTGCGGCGGTATCTGCCGGGGTAGCTTCGACCGGCGCACCCGCAGCGTCACGAGCCGCGTACAGCGCCGCATCCAGCGAAGGAACCCACAGGGCGCCATCGCGTTCTTCCGCCTCGGTCACCGACCGACTAATCACAATATTCGTACGGCCCGGCAGAGGACGAAAACGCGGCGGGAGCGACTCCCAGGTGCGGCGACCCATAATCACCGGAGCGCCCAGCGTCACCTTCTTGAAGTGCGCCAAATCCTCCGGCGCGTACCAGGGCATATCCCCGTCACGACCAATGATGCCGGCATCAGTTTGAGTCCAAATAGCGCCCAGACGAAACATCATTCCTCCTCGTTACCTGCAGTTAGACCGCGATCGGGGCGGCAATACCGGGGTGGTGCTTGTAATCCACCAGCTCAAAGTCTTCATACTCGTAGTCGAAAATCGAAGGCTTCTTGGTCTTAATAACCAGCTTCGGGTAGGGGTACGGTTCGCGCGGCGGGTAGGGGTTACCCTCCGGGTCGGTGCCGTAACCCAGCTGCTTCTTCACCTGCTCCAGGTGGTTCGAGTAGATGTGGCAGTCGCCGCCAGTCCACACGAACTCGCCCGGAACCATGCCCACCTCTTCGGCAATCAGGTAGGTCAGCAGGGCGTAGGAGGCGATGTTAAAGGGCACGCCCAGGAACATGTCCGCGCTACGCTGGTACAGCTGGCAGGAGAGCTCCTTCACGCCGTCCGGGCGCTCGTGCACGTAGAACTGGAAGAGTGCGTGACAGGGCGGAAGCGCCATGTTGTCCACCTCGACCGGGTTCCACGCCGAAACAATATGGCGGCGCGAGCTCGGGTTATTCTTCAACGAATCGATAACCTTCGCAATCTGGTCAATCGTGCCTCCGTCGGGGGTCGGCCACGAACGCCACTGCACGCCGTACACCGGACCCAAGTCACCGTTCTCGTCGGCCCATTCATCCCAAATGGTCACGCCGCGCTCCTGCAACCAGCGGACGTTCGAGGAACCGCGCAGGAACCACAGCAGTTCAATTGCCACCGACTTAAAGTGCACGCGCTTGGTGGTAATCAGCGGGAAGGAATCCCGCAGGTCGAAGCGCATCTGGCGGCCAAACACGCCGAAGGTGCCGGTGCCGGTGCGGTCGGAACGCTGAGCGTCGGCGGCGATGGCGTCCTTGTTCTCCTCGAGGATTTCGCGTAGAAGATCTTCATAGGGAGTGGGGATTGCGTGAGTCATAAGAAAAACCTTGAATCCTGTCAGTAGACGTGAGAGACGGCCACAAATCAACCGCCCCTCTATTGTATAACCCTCGAACGGGCGCAGGTAGAGCAAACGCGCTGAGCATAAAGCCCAGCGCGCTCGCCGTTAGAAGATCAAAGTATATGGATGTTAGTCCAGAGCCGCGCGTACTCGCTCCACCGAGACAATACGCGGGTTATCGCCCTCGGTCACCTGAAGGACCAGGGCATCGCCAGGCTCCAGGTACGGGTCCTCGGTCGGAAGAACCTCCGCGGAACCCTCAAACAGGTACTCACGCAGAACATCCATCACCTGGGGCAGCACCGGGCGGTGAGTGCACAGCAACGAGGAAGAATCCTTATCGAACAGTGACGCCACCACGCGGGCAGTACGTGCCGGGTGACGCTGAGCGCCAGCCTCCGACAGAGATTTCTTCTCCTTCACAGAAACACCGTAATCCACCGAGTACGGGGTCACGGTCTGAACGCAACGCAGCCACGGGGAAGAAATAATACGGCTCGGAGCCCACGCAGCAAAGAGACGGCTCGAAGCCAGCGCCTGACGCTTGCCGGTTGCCGCAAGCGGACGGTCATCCTCAGCGGCAGCCCAGTTCGAACGCGGCTTAGCCTTCGCATGGCGGGCAATGAGAATCGGGCGGGTACGCAACGCATCCGCCTCAGCCAGAGCCTCCAGGGATTCCAGGGGTGCCAAATCATCATGGTTCGTCAGTAGCGCGCGAGCCACATCGGTGCTTACCCAGCGCAGCTCATCTACTTCACCCTCATCCGCCAGGGCGCGGGCGCCCTCGGGAAGCTCAGCAGACCAGTAGAAAACATCCTTCGGACGGCCACCCACCGGGTAGGAAGTCACCGCCAGGGGTACACCCAGAACAACCTGCAGACTGACCTCTTCGCGAATCTCACGAATAGCGGTCTCAGCCAGGGACTCTCCCGGATCCTGCTTGCCCTTAGGCCAGGACCAGTCATCGTAGCGGGGGCGGTGAATGATGAGGACCTCAAGCGCACCGTCGCGCATACGCCAAATCAGTGCGCCAGAAGCAACAATATCCGCGGTGTTCGCGGGGGCGCGGTCAATGCTGTTGACCGCGTCAAAACGTCGTGCCGAGTAGTAGATGGAGGGGGAATCCAGCGGTGCCATATCTCTCTCTGAACCTCTTCGCTAGGCTGTGCACAATGCCAACGGGCACCATGCTCCGCGTCTAATTGTAGGTGAGAGAACGGTCAAGTTGTAATCTCAACGTAACCTGTTGTTCACTTTTGTGCTAAGTGCACTAGTCCACCGCACGTTTTTGCACGACACGCGGAAAACCCCGCCTGCCTCACGCCATAAAGCGCGAGAACAGACGGGGTTCACAACCAGAAATCACCGGTAGGTCAGCGGCACATCCTTAGACCTTATCGACCACGTTCTTACGGGAACGCGAGCTCAGGTAGTACGACTGCACGTCCTGCAGCGGGTTGCCCTGATCGTCGGTGTCGTGACGGGTCCAGTTGCCCTCAGAATCCAGGTGCCAGGTACGCGAAGAATCACTCATATAAGTGGTGAACATATCACGCAGGTACTTCACATGGCGCGGATCCTTCACCGGAACCAGAGCCTCAATGCGGCGGTCCAGGTTGCGGTGCATCATATCGGCAGAGCCGATGTAGACAATCGGATCGCCACCATTCTCAAACGCAAACACACGCGAATGCTCCAAGAAGCGGCCCAGCACCGAACGGACGCGAATATTCTCGCTCAGACCCTTAACGCCCGGGCGCAGAGCGCAAATACCGCGAACCACCACATCCACCGGCACACCAGCCTGCGAAGCGCGGTACAGCGAATCGATGACGGCCTCATCCACCATGGAGTTGCACTTAATCTGAATCTTCGCCGGACGGCCAGCCTTGTGGTTCTCAATCTCCTGGTCGATGCACTCAATCAGACCGCTACGCAGAGTACGCGGCGCCACCAGCAGCGACTGGTAGTTGGTCTTCGGCGCGTAACCGGACAGCTGGTTGAACAGGCGGGAGACGTCCTCACAAATCTGCTCATCGCAGGTGATGATACCCAAATCCTCGTAGAAACGAGCCGTCGACGGGTGGTAGTTACCGGTACCAATGTGCGCGTAACGGCGCAGATGGTTACCCTCGCGGCGCACCACCAACGACAGCTTGCAGTGAGTCTTCAAACCCACGATGCCGTACACCACGTGCACGCCAGCGCGCTCCAGCTTACGAGCCCACGAGATGTTGGCTTCCTCATCAAAGCGAGCCTTAATCTCGACCAGCGCCACAACCTGCTTGCCCGCCTCAGCCGCCTCAATCAGCGCATCCACGATGGGGGAGTCGCCACTGGTGCGGTACAGGGTCTGCTTAATCGCCTGAACGCGCGGGTCGGCGGCAGCCTGAGCCAGGAACGCCTGCACACTGGTTGCGAAGGAGTCGTACGGGTGGTGCAGCAGCACGTCGTGGTCGCGGGCGGCAGCGAACACATCCGCAGCCTTCGCGGTCTCGGTGGCGTTGAGCCAACGGGAAGTGTGCGCAATGTGCTTGGGGTAGTGCAGCGCCGGACGGTTCGCACGAACAATCGCACTCATACCGCGCAGATCCAGCGGAGCCGGCAGACGGTACACCTCGGACTCGTTGATGTTCAGCTCAGAAATCAGCAGATCCAGGATGGTCGGGTTGATGGTGTCCTCAACCTCCAGACGGACCGGAGGACCGAAACGACGGCGCAGAAGCTCCTTCTCCAGAGCCTTCAGCAGGTTCTCTGCGTCGTCCTCTTCCACCTCAAGATCCTCGTTACGGGTCACGCGGAAGACATGGTGCTCCACAACATCCATGCCCGGGAAGAGGGTGTCCAGGTGCTCAGCAATGATGTCTTCGAGCGCAATGTAGCGGCTCTCGCGGCCCGCAGTGTTGGCAGCACGGGAACCGTCCACAGAGACCATACGGTCCAGCTGATCGGGCACCTTCACGCGAGCGAACAGCTCCTTGCCGGTCTGCGGGTTACGCACCAGCACCGCAAGGTTCAGCGACAGACCCGAAATGTACGGGAAGGGGTGCGCCGGGTCAACAGCCAGAGGAGTCAGAATCGGGAAGATGTCCTGCATGAACTCCTGGCGCAGGCGCTGCTTAGCGTCCGTATCCAGGTCGTTCCAACCCACAATGCGGATGTTCTGCTCCTCCAGAGCCGGAAGAACCTGGTTGTGGAACACATCAGCGTGGCGAGTCTGCAACTGGTGAGCGCGCTCAGCAATCTCTTCCATCTGCTCCTCGGGGCTCAGACCTGCCGCCGAAGGCACCGCCAGACCGGTCGCAATGCGGCGCTTCAGACCCGCCACACGCACCATGAAGAACTCATCCAGGTTAGACGCCACAATCGACAGGAAGTTCAGACGCTCCAACAGGAACAGGTTCGGGTCCTCCGCCAGCTCCAGTACGCGGGTGTTGAAGTCCAGCCAGCTGCTCTCACGGTCGAAGAAACGCTCCGGGCCGAACTCCTCTTCCAGACTGAAGTAGGAGCGCTTCTCGCCCTTCTCGATGCGGTCGCCGCGAGACTCGGCACGCTCAATCTTCGAAATATCGTGGCCGATATGAATGACGCCGGTCATGGGTGCCGGCTCAGACGGCTTAGGCTTAGGCGCCTTATTCAGGCCATTGGGGGCGGGTACCATACTGTACTTGCCTTTCTGATCGGGGATAAGTCGTGAAGAAGCACGCCAACTGTGGCGCACCAAAAACTAGGCGGCAGGCGCGTCCTGCTGGGCGGGGGCGTACATGCGGTCAACCGTCGCCACGCCGAAACCCAACGAAGTGTAGAGGGAATATGCGGTGGTGTTATCGGAGTCCACGTACAGGTCGATGGCGCGCAGCGGCTCGCCGTTCTCGTCCTCAGCGCATGCCAGGTACGCCAGCGCGCGCAGGGTGAGGGTTCGGCCCAGGCCGCCTCCCTGAGCCTGCGGGTTCACACCCACCACATAGATTTCGCCGGAGGGGGACAGCTCGCTCTGCTCCTGACCGGTCGGAATCTTCGTCCAGGTGAATGCCGCAATGGCGGAGTCGTCATCCACCTCGGAGGCGATGAAGAAACCCTCAGGACGGAACCAGGGGGAGCCGGTGCGCTCGCGCAAATCGGCGAGGGTGAGCTTGCCCTGCTCCGGGTGATGCGCAAACGCTGCGGCATTCACGCGCAACCAGGGGAATTCGTCCGCGCCGGTGAAGGTGCGCATCCGCAGGTTCTCCGGCAGAGTGCGCGCGTCGGAGCGTTCCACGAGCTCTTCGCGGGTCTGAGCGTCCAGGGGCAGAACCATCTTGTACAGCACGCGCACCGGCTCGAAGCCGTGCAGGGTAGCGAACGCGTGGGCGGGGCTTTCAATGCCGGTGTCGGTAGCGCTGCCGTGAACCCAAAGTCGGTATCGTACGGCGTCTTCACCCAGCTGACGGACGGCGTGGTCGAAGAACGCGCTGCCGGCGCCTCGTCCGCGGTATTCGGGGGCGACGGCTGCCTCAATCACGCCGGTATCTTCGTCGTTTGCCGGGGTGAGCGCCACAAAGACGGCGGCGAGGGTGCCGTCGTCCTCGGCGACAAAGAAACGCGGAGGGGTGAGGGTGCTTTCGCGCAACGCCTTGCTCAGCTCAACGCGGGTCTGCTCAGAGAACGCCGAGACGCCGTCATGGCGGGCAACCTTCTGCGCAAAGGAATCGAATCGTTCCAGCAGCTCTTCGGTGAGCTGCGGTTCCGCGTAAACAAGGGAGCTTTCAGCGGGCAGGGTGGAGGGATTGGGTGTCTGACTGTGTACCATCATCGCCTTCTTTCGTAGCCTTCTGATTCAACTCTACCGGGGATAGTTGCTCTTTGAAGAGTTTGTTCTTCGTCCTGGGCGAATATGACAAGAACCGGAACATTTACACATTCTGGTACTCGGCTCAGCGGCGAGGCTACTTCATAACGGGTACACCAAAACAGGGGTTGGAACCCCAAAATTTAGCGGGTGCTGTTGAAGGAATAGCCCACGTTACGCACGGTCGAAATCATCTGCTCGTATTCGGTGCCGAGCTTGGAACGCAGACGACGCACGTGCACGTCCACGGTGCGGGTGCCACCGTAGTAGGAGTCGTAACCCCACACCTCGGAGAGCAGCTGGGCGCGGGAGAAGACGCGTCCGGGGTGCTGAGCCATGAACTTGAGCAGTTCAAACTCTTTGAAGGTCAGGTTCAGAGCGGTGCCGGAGAGGTGCGCCGAGTACGCCTGGGTGTCAATGATGAGGTTGCCCGCGCGCACGATGCGCTCTTCGGAGTTCTCTTCTTCTGCGGCTGCGTCGCTCTTGATGGCGAGGCGCAGGCGCGCATCCATTTCGGAGGGGGACGCCTGGTCAGAAACAATATCGTCAACCTGCCAGGAGGCTGCAACCGCCGCCATACCGCCTTCATTCAGGAGCGCGATGAGCGGCAACTGTACGCCGGTGGCGCGCAATAGCTGGGCGCATTGGCGTGCTTTGACGAGTGCGGTGCGGGCGTCGACCATGAGCAGGTCGAAAGTCTCAGATTCGAGGGTGGTGTGGGCAGTGTCGAGGGGGAAGACGTGTACCTTGTGGCTGAGGAGGCTCAGCGAGGGGATCATATCCTGCGCGGCGGTATCGCTCATGAGCGCAATACGGTACACACTCTCTCCTTTCCTGCATATTTCCCGTGTAAAACTTTTGGCTCTTTCTAGTGTACTCGCCCGGCTGTGATGCAGCTGTGGGAGCCGGCGCAGGCGGGGCGCAAATATCGTATTCCGGACTGTTCATACAGCCTTTTCAATCGATGACTGCGGGGGTTCTGGCATGCTGGTGCGAAACCGGGGTCTTGCCCGGCGCTAGGCGGATTTTGCATCCGGGAAGCGGCTTGGGTGTCCACTATGTTTCAGCCGTTGATTCTGCGCCCTTTCGGGGTGGGTCTGTGGTAGGTTTAAGGCATGGAAAACAATCTTATGGCTCTTGAAGCTCTCTTCATGTCGCTGATGGCTATTATCTCCGTGTGCATCGGTATCGGTGCATTCGCAGTGTTGCGTGGCCTCTTCAGCGGCCAGAAGTAGTCTTCCCGCACAGAGCAGAAGCATCGCCCACACAGGGCTTTAGGCGGTCGTACGGTTCGTACCGCCTCGCCAATGACGGCGTGAACCCCCACCCGGTCCCCTCCGGTTGGGGGTTTTCTTTATGTTGCCCGCCGTACCGTTTACTCTACAGACGGCAGCGCTACCCCCGTGCCGTGAGCGAACGAACAGGCTACCGTTGTACGCACGGGTACTAAAATAGAAGGTATGGCTATTGAAATCCCTACCAACCTAACCCCTGAACTTGTTCCCTTCGCATGGCTGCTTGGCACCTGGGAAGGCACCGGAACCATGTGGTACGAAGGCCAGGAAAACACCCCCTTCGGCCAGATTATTACTTTTGAGCAGGATGGTCTGCCCTTCATCGAATACCGCGCTGAGTCTTTCCTGCTCGATGACGAGGGTCAGAAGCTGCGCCCCATCACCGTTGAAACCGGTTTCTGGCAGATTGACCGCCCCCTGACCGACGCTGACGGCGGCTTCGGCATTGTCCCCAAGGACGTTGTACCCGCCTTCCCCAGCGCCGAGAGCGTTGAGACCCTGCGCAACGCGGACGACGGCTTCTCTCTCCTGGCAACCATTGCGCACCCCGGCGGTATTAGCGAAAACTACGTGGGCATGGTCAAGGGCCCGGTTATTCGCATGCAGACCGGCAACCTGCTGCGCGATGATATTTCCCACGACTACGCCGGCTCCGTGCGCCTGTGGGGTCTGGTCAACGGCAACCTCATGTGGGACTGGGAGGTCGCAGACGCTGAGGGTAAGCTGCACAAGCACGCCTCCGCTGAACTGCGCAAGACCTCCTCGATGACCGGCGATTCCCTGGGCACTTCGATGTTCGGTTCCCTGGATGGTGAAGAGCCCACCGGCGAGCCCGGCTCCGAGCCCACCGCCTAATAACTAACTTGTGTCTGCCCCGCTGATTGGCGGGGCAGACTCTTTGCGTGAAAGGTGCACCTTCCGTGACTGAATCTTCGCTTGAAGCGCCTCAGGCTGAGGTACCCCAGCCCGATGCCGTCCGCCCGGTGAGCCCCCTGCTGAGCCTGCACGGCGCTTTTGCCGCCTCCGGGCTGGATGCGGGTGTCGCCGCACACTACGGCAACCCCATGCTGGAGCAGCGCGCCCTCAGCTTCGACCGCTCCGCCGAGGCAAGCGAACCGCTGGTGCTAGTGGACCGCTCCTCCCTGGGCGTAGTGCGTGTTGAGGGGCCGGACCGCCAGACCTGGCTGACGTCCATCGCCTCGCAGATTCTGACCGGCATGACCGCCGGGGAGAGCCACGAGTTCCTGCTGCTTTCCCCTCAGGGCCGCGTGGAGTACGCACCCTCCGCAATTGAAGACGGCGAGGCGCTCTGGCTGATCGTTGAGGGCTACCAGGCTCAGCCGCTGGCCGATTACCTAAACCGCATGAAGTTCATGATGCGCGTTGAGGTGCAGAACCTCAGCAACGAATACGCCGTGCTGGAGAGTGCCCGCAACCCGATCCTGCAGGACGGCTCGGTACATCCTGCACTCGCTGAGGGTAAGCCGCTGGTGTGGGAGGATCCCTGGCACACTCCGGCACCGGGTAGCTACCGTTACGACGAGGCGGGCGATAATCACCCGGGCGCGGACTATGTGCGTTTCTTGAGCATCGTGCCGCGCTCTGTTCTGCCCGCCCTGGCTGAGTCTTCGGACGCGCGTTTTGCGGGTCTGTGGGCTGCGGAGGCTCTGCGTATTGAGGCGTGGCGCCCGCGCTACGGCACTGAAGCTGACGATAAGACCATCCCGCAGGAGTTGGATTACACCCGTACCGCGGTGCATTTCGATAAGGGCTGCTACAAGGGTCAGGAGACGGTGGCTCGTGTGCATAACCTGGGCCGCCCGCCGCGCCGTCTGGTGTTCTTGGATATTGACGGTTCGGAGCACACCCTTCCGGCGGCAGGTAGTGAGCTGTTCGTGGAGGGTAAGTCCCGCCCGGTCGGTCGTATTACCTCGGTGGCGCTACATTATGAGGCGGGCCCGATTGCGTTGGCTGTGATCAAGCGCGGCGTTGATCCGCAGGCGCCTTTGCGTGCGGTTGATGGCGGAGACTTCCTGCCCGATGGTTCGCCGGCGCCGGCGACCGAGTACGCGGTGGCTCAGACGACGGTGGTTTCGCCGGAGTCCGGTGAGGTGGCGCGTCGTTCTTTGGCGGGTCAGGATTTCTTGAAGCGCTAGAGCATCTGGCGGCTAACATCTGATGACCTACATAAAACCGCGGAGGCGGGCACCCGTTACGAGTGCCCGCCTCCGCGGTTTTAGTATGAGTGCTCAGCGAGCTTGCTGAGGCTGCGGGGTTTAGCGGCCGAAGAGTACGGCTGCTTCGTCCCAGCGTTCCTGAGGTACGGACTTCAGACCGTCCAGTGCCTCTTCGAGGGGTACGTACTTGATCTCGGTGCCCTGCACGGAGACCATCTTGCCCCACTGCTTCTGAGCGACCATGTCGACTGCGCCCATGCCCAGGCGGGTTGCGAGCACGCGGTCGTAGCCGGTGGGGGCACCACCGCGCTGGATGTGGCCCAGGATGGTGTTACGGGTCTCGACGCCGGTCATCTTCTCGATTTCGTGGGTGATGTACTCACCGATGCCACCGAGGCGGGGACGACCGTCCTTTTCGGTACCCTTGTTTGCCATGACGTCGTCGAAGCCTTCGGGGATGAAGCCTTCAGCAACGACAACCAGGGGAGAGCGGCCGCGGTCGTGTACTTCCTTGACCCACTCTGCAACCTGCTCCATGGAGACCTTGACCTCGGGGATCAGGATTGCGTGTGCACCTGCAGCCATACCGGAGTGCAGGGCGATCCAACCGACGTGGCGGCCCATGACCTCTGCGACCATGCAGCGGTGGTGCGATTCACCGGTGGTGCGGATGCGGTCCATTGCCTCGGTTGCGATGGACACTGCGGTGTCGAAGCCGAAGGTGTAGTCGGTTGCGCGCAAATCGTTGTCGATGGTCTTGGGAACACCGATGACGGGCAGGCCTGCGTCTGCCAGACGCTTTGCGCCTGCGAGGGTGCCTTCACCACCGATAGCGACGATTGCGTCGATGCCGTGGCGTTCCATCATGATTTCGATGTTCTCGGGGCCACCGTTGGGGCCGTCGAAGGGGTTGGTGCGGGAGGTACCGATGATGGTGCCGCCCTGGGATGCCAAGCCGCGGACCTTCTGGCGGGGCAGGTCCATGTAGTCGCCTTCAACGACGCCGCGCCAGCCATCGCGGAAGCCGACGAACTCGTAGCCGTACTTCTTGACGCCGTTGAGGACAGCGCCGCGGATGACAGCGTTCAGGCCGGGGCAGTCGCCGCCGGAAGTAAGCAGACCGATCTTCATGGTTGGCTCCTAATGTCTGCGCGTTTTAGGTGTTGTGCGCGCGTGTATATAACTATGACCTCCGCGATTTCGGCGCATGAATGTGCGCCGGTCGGGAGGTCGTTCTCTTGGTCTCTATTTTAGCGATGTTTGGGTTGTGTTGGTAGTGGTGGAATGGCGTGGGAATGCCCAGATTGCGGCATAAAAGTTCAGGTTTTTGAAACCTGTATGTTTGGGTTTGAAGTACAAATAGCCGCCCTTTCCCACCTATGGCACCGAAGAGGCGAATGAGGCTTCCTCACATCTGTAAAGATGCGGGAAGCCTCATTCGTTTTAAAAATATTTTTAAATATTTGTGGGATTCTCGGTTTTTAGGACAGGAAACGGTCAATAGCCCTGTGATTGATCGTTTTGCGCCGGTCCATCCCACGTCTGAACCGCCGTCCCTACCGAACCGCAGTCTCCATCGAGGTGAGTTGCACGGTTCAGCGGGCGCGGTCAGAGGGTCTAGTCGCGTGCCTGACCGAGGAACTTCTGCAGACGCGCCAGGCCCTCTGCCAAATCCTCATCGCTCAGGGCGTAGGAGAGGCGCAGGTAACCGCTGGGGCCGAATGCCTCGCCGGGAACCACTGCGACCTCGGCCTTTTCGAGGATGAGCTCGGCGAGCTCTGCGGTGGTCTGCGGGCGTACGCCTTCAATTTCCTTGCCGAGCAGTTCGCGTACGTCCGGGTATGCGTAGAACGCACCGGTGGGTACGGGGCAGTGCACGCCTTCAATAGCGTTCAGGCCATCTACGATGGTGCGGCGGCGGCGGTCGAAGGCGGCGTGCATGATTTCCACGTCCTCCTGCGGACCGGTCAGAGCGGCAAGGGCTGCGCGCTGGGCGATGTTGTTGACGTTGGAGGTCATGTGGGACTGCAGGTTGGAGGCTGCGGCGATGACGTCGCGCGGGCCAATCATCCAGCCTACACGCCAACCGGTCATGGCGTAGGTCTTTGCCACGCCGTTGAGGATGACGCACAGGTCAGCGAGCTCGGGTACTGCCTTCAGGATGGAGACTGCCTGAACACCGTCATAGGTGAGGTGCTCGTAGATTTCGTCGGTCAGAACGAAAATGCCCTTGGACAGAGCCCATTCGCCGATGGCGCGGGTTTCCTCTTCGGTGTAGACGGCACCGGTCGGGTTGGAAGGGGAGACGAAGATGAGCGCCTTGGTGGCGGGGGTGTAGGCTGCTTCGAGCTGCTCGACGGTGACCTTGTAGTGCTGGTCGCTACCGGCGAACACCTCGATGGGGTTGCCGCCTGCCAGGCGGATGCACTCGGGGTAGGTGGTCCAGTAGGGTGCGGGCAACAGGACGTCGTCGCCTTCGTCAATGACGGTTGCGAATGCCTGGTAGACCGCCTGCTTGCCGCCGTTGGTGACGATGACCTGTGCGGGGTCAACCTCTACACCGGAGTCACGCAGGGTCTTTTCGGCGATGGCCTTCTTCAGTTCGGGAAGGCCGGAGGCGGGGGAGTAGCGGAAGTTCTTGGGGTCGTTGAGCGCTTCGCGTGCTGCGTCCACAATGTGCGCAGGGGTGGGGAAGTCCGGTTCGCCTGCGCCGAAACCGATGACGGGGCGTCCCTGAGCCTTGAGTGCTTTTGCCTTTGCGTCGACGGCGAGGGTTGCGGAGGGTGCAATGGCACCGATGCGGCTTGAAATACGCGCCATGGGGCTCTCTTCTCTTTCTTCGTGTGCGCTGCCGGCGTGAAGTCGACAAAGATGTAGGTGATGGGAATGCGCATGTGGGACCATTCGCGCGTGATGGGCGCGGGTGTGAGCGTCGTTCCTTGTTATAGGATACGGTCCACTAGTAGTGATGCGGAACCCCTCGTCAAGGTATCTCAAGAGGTTTTTCGAAAAATATTACATTTTGAAGTTGCATCGGCCCCGAAAGATGGTTTACAGTTAGTTCTGCACCCGCAAGGGTGTAATTGTTTGCCCCTCTAAAGCCACGGCTTAGGAGGCAGTGGAGGAGTAGACACGTGAGAAGCAACTCTCACACCTGAAGTTAACGCTTCAAAGGGTGGTGGCTCAATTGGTAGAGCAGCGGTCTCCAAAACCGCAGGTTGCAGGTTCGAGTCCTGTCCGCCCTGCTTTTATTGCCTCAATAAATAATTTGTACGCCCGCACCCCGGGCGTACTTTTTTAGACTCAGAAAGGGGCAGAAGAAATGGCATCGTCTGCTACCGCCGAGAAGGCTGTTCAGCCCGGCGCATCGTCGAAGAGCGATAAGAAGCTCGGTTTCTTCGGCCGTATTTTTGCATTCCTCCGTGAAGTTTTTGCGGAGTTGAAGAAGGTTACTACTCCCACCGGACGTGAACTGGTTGGTTACTTCTTCGGAGTTCTGTTCTTCGTCGTGGTGATGCTCCTTCTTATTTCTGGTCTGGATTATCTTTTCGGCCAGGGAGCATTCTGGATTTTCGGTAACGGAACGATTCAGCGTAACTAGTACTGGCTGCATCCTTATTTGGGGTGCCCCATCAGTGATTTCCCTCAGCGCATTGGTGAGTGGGAGTCCCCTCTAGATGATTAACGATAGAAAGTAGGAGCGACGTGTCCGAGCAGGAACTGGTATCCGAGATTGAAGAGGTCGAGGTAGCCGCTGCTGAGGCTACTGAGGAGTCTGCAGCTATTGAGCAGCAGGCTGAGGAAGCTACCGAGGCTGTCGAGGTGGCTGAAGCAGCTGCTGAGGCTGCTGAGGAAGTCGACGCTCTGGAAGAATTCAAGTCCAAGTTGCGCCGTCAGATGGGTGACTGGTACGTGGTGCACACCTACTCCGGTTACGAGAACAAGGTGAAGACCGGTATCGAGACCCGTATCCAGAACCTGGAAGCTGAAGATGAGATCTTCGAGGTTCAGGTTCCCATGGAGACCGTGGTTGAGTTCAAGAACACCGTGAAGAAGACCATCCGCCGCGTGCGCGTTCCCGGTTACGTTCTGGTTCGCATGGAACTGACCGACCACTCGTGGGGCGTTGTCCGCCACACCCCCGGTGTGACTGGCTTCGTGGGTCAGGATGCGTACAACCCGGTCCCGCTGCGCATGGACGAGGTCTTTGACATGCTCCTGCCGGTCTTTGAAGAGCAGCAGCAGAGCCAGGGCCTGCCCGTTTCCAAGCCCGTTATCGAGTCCGACTACACCGTTGGCGAGAACGTCCGCGTGAAGTCCGGTGCTTTCGAGGGCATGGACGCTACCGTTTCGGAGATCAAGGGCGAGTCCCAGCAGATTGTCGTGATGATTTCCGTCTTCGGCCGCGATACCCCGGTGACCTTGAGCTTCACCGAGATCGAAAAGATTTAACGTTTTTAGCGTGTGAATATGAGCCTCGCACTTCGGTGCGGGGCTCATATTTTGTGTCGGCTGTATAGCCAGCGGCGGCTGTGTGGGTGGGGTTTACTCTTTCTGCTAGCTGGCGCTGGATTAAGTCGCTGATTAACGCTAGAATTTTGGTTTGTGTATGCGCATGTCACGCTTTCATGTGGATGCACGGGTGACCGCGCCACGGTCACCGTCTTGCCGGCGTACGCTCCTGTGCGTCGGTTCCCAGCTAAGAAAAGGACCCTACATTGGCTCCCAAGAAGAAGGTCACTGGCCTCATTAAGCTGCAGATCCAGGCAGGCGCCGCTAACCCGGCTCCCCCCGTCGGCCCCGCACTGGGCTCGCACGGTGTGAACATCATGGAGTTCTGCAAGGCATACAACGCTGCAACCGAGTCGCAGCGCGGTAACATCATCCCCGTTGAGATTACCGTCTACGAGGATCGCTCCTTCACCTTCATCACCAAGACCCCTCCGGCTTCCCAGCTGATTAAGAAGGCTGCTGGCGTTGCTAAGGGCTCCGCTGTTCCTCACACCACCAAGGTTGGTTCGCTGACCGAGGCTCAGGTGCGCGAGATCGCTGAGACCAAGATGCCCGACCTGAACGCAAACGACCTGGATGCTGCTTCCAAGATCATCGCAGGTACCGCTCGTTCCATGGGTATTACCGTCGAGTAATTTCGGTTCGCCGAATAGCCGAGTAATCGGCACCGTAGATTTTTCTACACAGAACTTGTAAATGCCCGTCGTATGGACGGGATGTGGCAGAGCCGAGCGCGGCTCACGAGACCACAACTGCATAAGGAGAAAAGCAGATGGCAAAGCGCAGCAAGGCGTACAAGGCAGCTGTAGCCAAGATTGAAGAGGGTAAGCTCTACACCCCCGCTGAGGCAGTTGCCCTGGCGAAGGAAACCTCTTCCACCAAGACCGACGCAACCGTTGAGGTTGCAATGCGTCTGTCCGTTGACCCCCGTAAGGCAGACCAGATGGTTCGCGGTACCGTGAACCTGCCCCACGGCACCGGTAAGACCGCTCGCGTGGTCGTTATCGCAGCAGGCCCCAAGGCTGCTGAGGCTGAGGCAGCTGGCGCTGACTACGTTGGTTCCGACGAGCTGATCGCAAAGATCGCTGGCGGCTGGACCGACTTCGATGCAGCGGTTGCAACCCCCGACATGATGGGCAAGGTCGGCCGCCTGGGTAAGATCCTGGGTCCCCGTAACCTGATGCCGAACCCCAAGACCGGTACCGTGACCATGGATGTTGCAAAGGCTGTTGCAGACATCAAGGGCGGTAAGATCGACTTCCGCGTTGACCGTAACTCCAACCTGCACTTCATCATCGGTAAGGCTTCCTTCACCGCTGAGCAGCTCGAGGAGAACTTCCAGGCAGCTCTGGAAGAGGTTAACCGTCTGAAGCCCTCTTCGGCTAAGGGTCGTTACATCTCCAAGGCAACCGTTGCTACCACCTTCGGCCCCGGCATCCCCGTTGATCCGGCTGCCGTTGCTGCCTAAGGTATGCACCTGTAGCTTCTAGCATTTAGCTAGTGATCGCCCCCGACGTTTAGGCGTCGGGGGCGATTTTTTGTGCATGATTTTGTCTGTGTGAAGATTCAAGACACAGCGTGAAGATTCAATACGTTGCGTGACCGGCGTCAGTCAAAGTAGGTCACGGATTTCCAGCTTATAGAGGCTTAAAACATAGAATGATTTTCTAGTCCCTGGTTCCTTTGGCTTTGCACATGCCTCGGCACCGTCGAAACATATATTGGGGCTGCGTGCCCACAGTCTGCCCTACAACCATGAGAGGTAAAACCTAATGCCTTCTTCCCTTCAGAGCGAGCAGAGCGCCCGCCGCGGCCTCAGCGTGCCGGTCAATTATTTTGCGGTGGCGCTGGGTACCGGTGCGTTGGGTGCTGCCTGGCGTACCGGAGCCTCGAAAGGTATGGCTCCTGGATGGGTGGGGGAGAGCATCCTGGCTTTTAACGCTGTGGTGTGGCTGCTCCTGATGGGTTTTCTGGTTCACTCGGTGGTGAAGTATCGTGCGTGGGTGTGCAGTTTTTGGGAGCATCCGGCGCGTACCTGCTTCTTTTCGCTGATTCCGGCAACGACGGCGCAGGTGGGTGCGGCTCTCTACCCCTATGCGGAGACTCCGGCTCTCGCTTTGGTGGTACTGGGAGGCGTGGGCCAGCTGTACTTTGCCTCTCACCGCATTGCGGGTACGTGGCGTGGTGGGTATGTGCCTGAGGCTGCTTCGCCGGTGCTGTATCTGCCGACTGTGGCGACAAATTTTGCGACCGCTACGGCGATGGGTTTTGTGGGGTGGCGCGATATGGCGATGCTCTTCTTCGGTGCGGGTCTGATTTCGTGGTTCAGTATCGAGGCCGCGATTCTGAGCCGCCTGCGCACCCTGGCCCCGCTACCTCAGGGGGAGCGCGGCATTATTGGTATTCAGATGGCGCCGCCTTTTGTGGGTGGTAACGCGTACCTGGCGGCTAATGGCGGCACGGTGGACTGGTTCTTTTTGGTGCTGACCGGTTATGGCATTCTGCAGTTGTTCTTCTTGATGCGTTTGCTCCCGTGGACTCTTGAGGGTGGTTTCTCGATGAGCATGTGGGGTTTCTCGTTCGGTATGGCTTCCATGGCGGCGAGCGGTATTCGCTTGACGGCTGATGGCTCGCTGGGGTTGGTGGGTCCTGCTTTGACGGTGGCGGGTACGGCTTTCCTTATTTTCCTGTGGGCGGGTACGCTGCATCTGGCGTTGAAGGGGCGTCTGCTGGTACGACCGAGCTAGGGCGCTCACATGAGACTCTGGCGCGAGGCTCGCGCGCTGTTTTATGACGGTGCTTATCTTCTGCACCCGTGCCGGGCACAAGTTTCGGCGATAATGGGGGAATGACTTCTGCAGCCTACTCTTCTGCCGCGGCGGAGCCTTTTGAAGGCCTGCGTATTCGAGGTGTCGCTAAGACCTTTGGCACTGATACGACGGTTCTGAATGAGATTGACCTGGATGTGCACCCTGGCGAGTTGATTTCTCTGGTTGGTTCTTCGGGTACGGGCAAGTCGACCCTGCTGCGTATTATTGCCGGTCTGGAGGAGCCGAGCGCCGGTCGGGTGACCTACGCCGGTCAGCCTCTGGAGCGCGGCTCGGTGGGTGTGGTTTTTCAGCGCCCTATTCTGTACCCGCACCTGAGCGTGAAGGACAATATTCTGTTTCCGACCCGGCTGGGCGCGTTCGCCGGTCGGGTTGATATGGACTACTACCGTGAGCTACTGGAGGCTTTGAAACTTGAGGGGCTGGAGTCCCGTAAGCCTTCGCAACTGTCGGGTGGTCAGGCTCAGCGTGTGGGTATTGCGCGTGCTTTGATTCGTCGTGCTCCGGTGGTTCTTTTTGATGAGCCGCTGGCAAGTGTGGATGAGCAGATGAGTGCGAGTATCCGCGCCGATATTGTGCGCCTGCATGAGCGTTACGGTTTTACGGGCCTGTACGTGACCCATGATCAGAATGAGGCGCTCATACTGGGGCAGCGGGTGGCGGTGATGGATGCCGGCTACCTGGTGCAGGTGGACACTCCGGAGCGGTTGCTGGCGCATCCGCATACTCTGCAGGTGGCGAAGCTTTTGGCGGCGCCCGCGCTGAACCTTTTAGCTCTTGAGGATTCGGAGTCGCTTCCTGCCGGGTGTGAGCTGGCGATTCGTGCGACCGCGCTGTGCCCTGTGGCAGCAGACGCTGCTCATGCTCTGCCGGTGCAGGTGCTTGGCAGCCGCCATCTGGTGGGTGGCATGCTGTACCGTGCGCGTCTGTTGGAAGCGGTGTCCCTGCCTCTGGAATCTCGGCGGGCTTCGGCGGATTCTGAGCTGAGTGCCCGAATGCGTGCCCGAGTGCGTGCCGGTCAGGAGCTTGAGTTCTTTATCTCGGATGCGCAGGGCGCCACCTTGAGCGGAACCTCCCCGAACAGTACCTTCCTGAGTGCGGGGGAGCGGGTGCACCTGGGTGTGGCGGCGGAGCGTTGCTTCTTATTCTCGGATGGAAAGCGTTTTTACCTCTAGAACACGGTTTCTGGGTCTTTCAGCCGGGCCTTTTAGGTTGGAGAAAGAGCGGTTATTTGGCCTAAAAGGGGTCTTTAAGTGATTAATCCCGCTTAATCACGTTTTTAACTTGCGACTCGGGCTTTAACCTGAGATGATGAATGAACCAAAGACCGCCGGTCTAGAACTATGTCCTTTATTGCCACCTCGATGGAGACGAAGAACAGAGTTCTGATAAGAGCAGATTTCACTAGAAATCGCCGCCCGCGTAGGTAACTCGAAGTGAATAGCCGTTGCCCTCATGTAGGGCGCCGTCTATCGTGCCTCGTACGCCTACGCGTCGGGGCATTTTTTATTGCATGCAATAAATGCTTCGAGGCTCTACCGGCGACCTTACAAGAATCGGAAGAAGGAACTACCATGGCGACTCAGGAAAAGATCGCTGCAGTATCCGAGCTGAAGGAACTCTTCGAAGCTTCGAACGCAGTCATCCTGACCGAATACCGCGGTCTCACTGTTGCACAGCTCAAGGAGCTGCGCCGCGCACTCGGTGCAGAGACCGAATACGCCGTGGTGAAGAACACGCTGGCTGCTATCGCAGCTAAGGAAGCTGGCATCGACGCATTCGAAGGCCACCTCCAGGGTCCCTCCGCACTGGCATTCATCAAGGGCGACCTGATCGATGCTGCTAAGGGCCTGCGTGACTTTGCCAAGGCTAACCCCCAGCTGATTGTGAAGAACGGTTACTACGAAGGTGCCGCTCTGACCGAGGACGACGTCAAGCGCTACGCTGACCTGGAATCCCGCGAGGTTCTGCTGTCCAAGGTTGCAGGTGGCGCAAAGGCAGCCATCGCACGCATCGCACAGGTTGCAGACGCACTGCGCGTCAAGCTGGAGGAGCAGGAAGGCGCAGCTCCCGCTGCAGCCGAGGAGGCTTCGGAAGAGGC
Source organism: Rothia sp. HMSC066H02 (assembly GCF_001814995.1). Classification (NCBI taxonomy): domain Bacteria; kingdom Bacillati; phylum Actinomycetota; class Actinomycetes; order Micrococcales; family Micrococcaceae; genus Rothia; species Rothia sp. HMSC066H02. Next base: position 36,265 of record NZ_KV818673.1, read on the forward strand.
ATAAGCCCCTTTCGTGCTACTGCACCAGCGCTGAGATACTCAGCAGCGTGAACGCGAATAGCGTGTAACGCACCCTAAATTTGACCGACCCTTTCCGGGTAGGTACTGAAGATTTACACCGCGGGCGTCAGTCCGCACCAGATAGTGAAGGAGCCAAACAATGGCTAAGCTGTCCATCGAAGAACTCATTGCAGCATTCAAGGAACTGTCCCTCGTTGAGGTTTCCGAGTTCGTCAAGGCATTCGAGGAAGAGTTCGACGTCACCGCAGCTGCTCCCGTTGCAGTTGTAGCAGGCGGCGCAGCAGGCGAGGCTGCTGAAGAGAAGTCCGAGTTCGACGTTATCCTGGAGTCCGCTGGCGACAAGAAGATCGCAGTGATCAAGGAAGTTCGTGCCCTGACCTCCCTCGGCCTGAAGGAAGCAAAGGACCTGGTTGACAGCGCTCCCAAGGCTCTGCTCGAGGGCGTTTCCAAGGAAGACGCTGAGAAGGCTAAGGAGCAGCTCGAGGCTGCTGGCGCAACCATCACCCTCAAGTAATCGACTTCTTCTCGATTCTTACGCGGGCGGTGCATCCATCGGATGCGCCGCCTCGCGGCATTTAACGGCCCCGCACCTACTCCGGTATGAAGACTGGGGGAGGTTCGGGGCTTCGTCGTGCCCGCTCTTTTCTCCTGTAGCAAACGGGGCATGCGCCACATAATCGGCAGGTGGCGGTATAAGCCGCTGTGGCCGCCCTGTGCCTCGGATGAGAGAGGCTGAGAGCACTGTGGTTCCTCTCTCCTGGAGCCCGGCAATGGGGGAGAGGTGCCGTATGATGGGATGAGACAACCCAGACATTCCTTTGCACGAAAGCGGATAGACATGAGCGAGCAGAAGAAAAAGAAGAAGAGCGCAACCGAGCGACCCGCCCGCGACTTGGCGGCTGAAGCACAGCAGGTTCTGGACGCTTTCGGTGCCGGTGTTCGTGAAGACCGCGACTACCCGGCTCTGCACCTGGCACCTCCCGTGGGCCGTCTGAACGACCCGAACGGCCTGGTCTTCGACGGTAAGCGCTACCACGCCTTCTACCAGTACTCGCCCCTGCACCCGGAGCGTATGGTCTACTGGCGCCACGCCGTCAGTGAGGACCTGACTCACTGGACCGATGAGGGTACCGCGCTGGTTCCCGATAGCCGCTACGATTCGCACGGCTGCTACTCCGGCTCCGGCATTAAGGTTCCCGGCGGTTTTGAGTTCTTCTACACCGGTAACGTGAAGGACGAAGAAGGCAACCGCGAAACCTACCAGATTCTTGCTACCGCGGGTGAGGATGCGAAGCCGACCCGTCAGTTGCCCCCGCTGATTTCCGGCCCCGCGAAGGGCTACACCGCGCACTACCGCGACCCGCACGTTTTTGAGCGTAACGGTGAATGGTGGATGGTCATCGGTGCTCAGCGTGAGGATCTGACCGGCGCCGTGGTCGTGTACACCTCCAAGGATCGCCGCGAGTGGACCTTCCACGGTGAGCTGGGCATCAAGGACAAGACCCTCAAGGGCACCTACATGTACGAGTGCCCCTCCCTGCTGAGCATGCGCGATGAGCTGACCGGCGAAATCCGCGACGTGCTGATTTTCAGCCCGCAGGGCATGCAGCCCCTCGGCGAGAAGTACAACAACATTTTCCAGAGCGGCTACATTGTCGGTTCGCTGGATAACGAGACCCTCAAGTTCACCGTGGAGACCCCCTTCACCGAGCTGGATGCAGGTTTCGAGTTCTACGCCCCGCAGACCATCTCCGGTACCGGCCTGACCGCTGACCCGAAGGCACCGCACACCGTGAGCGGCGATGCCCCGGTGATGATCGCGTGGCTGGGCAACGCAGACCAGGACGACCTGCCCTCGTGGAGCCACCGCTGGGTGCACATGTTCACCTACCCGCGTGAGCTGCACCTGCGTAACGGCAAGCTGTTCCAGCGCCCGGTGCCGCAGCTCAACGACGCGATGGAGATGAAGCCGCTGTACCGCGAGGAGGAGAAGGGCAAGCTCGTGGAGCTGAAGAACGCCCTGACCTTCCGCCTGCGCGGTCGTGTGAACGTCTCTGATGAGCGCGTGAAGCTGAAGATTAAGGACACTCACGGCGTGGCTCTGAGCATTGTGCTGGATAAGGACTTTGTGCAGATGGACCGTGGCGGTACCCGCTACACCGAGGGCGGTAGCCTGCGCCGCCGTACCCTGAAGCGTTCGAAGATTCGCGAGTTTGATCTGCTTGTGGATGGCTCGGCTACCGAACTGTACGTGGGCGGCAAGTTGGTCGCGTCCATGGGTGCTGAGGTTATGACTGCTCGCACCTTCTTCAAGGGTGATAAGCGCCGCGTCCGCCTGACCGGTGGCGAGGTGCTGTCCCTGGAGTATGGCCGTCTCTAAGTCGTTTTCTAGGCGCTGGTTCTAGGCGCTGGGAGCTGCCCGCACGGGTGGTTTTACGGTAATTTCTGAATATGTCTGAGGGCTCACTCTCCGTGTGGAGGGTGGGCCCTCGCTTTTAAGAACTTTCCCGTGATACCATGTTTTACATCCGATATGTCAAACGTATGACATATGCATGACATGCACACACAGACATATCTCACCTCATTCACAAAGCATCATACGGTGGTGCTCCAAACAAAGGAGAGCGAGCGTGGACCACAAGTCAGTGGCACAGCGCGTGCTGAAGGACGTCGGTGGCGTCGGCAACATCCTTGCTGCCGCGCACTGCGCAACCCGCCTTCGCCTCGTCCTGAAGAACCAGGACAAGGTCGACCAGGCAGCAATCGACAACGACGAGGACCTCAAGGGTAGCTTCCTCAACGCTGGCCAGTTCCAGATCATTGTCGGCCCCGGCGACGTCAACGAGGTGCACAAGCACCTGATTGCCGCTGGCGCACCCGAGGCATCCAAGGATGACCTCAAGAGCATCGCCGCGAAGCAGGGTAACCTTGTCTCCCGCTTCATCAAGACCATTGCCGACATCTTCGTCCCGCTCATCCCGGTGCTGGTCGGTGGCGGTATGCTGATGGCGCTCAATAGCCTCCTGACCTCTAAGGGTATTTTTGGCCCCCAGGCAGTTATTGAACTTTTCCCTGAATGGGCTGACTTCGCGGATATCGTCAACCTGCTCTCCGCAGCTCCCTTCGCCTTCCTGCCCGTGCTGGTCGGCTTCTCCGCCACCAAGGTCTTCGGCGGTAACCCCTACCTGGGTCTGACCATGGGTGCCGCAATGGTCTCCCCGGCACTGATGAACGGCTACAACGTCGCAGCATCCCTGGCAGGTGCTGAAGGCACCGACCCTATGAAGTACTGGAACCTCTTCGGTCTGCAGGTTCAGCAGGCGGGCTACCAGGGTACCGTGCTGCCCATCATGCTGGTCGCATTTATCCTGTCCCACGTCGAGAAGTTCTTCCACAAGGTCCTCAAGGGAACCATCGACTTCATCTTCACCCCGACCCTCACCATCCTGATCACCGGCTTCCTGACCTTCCTGTTGGTTGGACCCCCGATGTTCCAGCTGGGCACCTGGCTGGGTGAAAGCATCAACTGGCTCTACACCGTTGCCGGCCCGCTCGGCGGTCTGCTCTTCGGTACCTTCTACGCATTCATCGTGATGACCGGTATGCACCAGGCATTCCCGCCCATCGAGATGAGCCTGTGGGCTACCGGTGGTTCCTTCATCTTCGTCGTTGCCTCCATGTCTAACGTGGCTCAGGGTGGTGCCGCAGCCGGTGTCGCACTGACCACCAAGAACAAGAAGATTAAGGGTATTGCTTCTGCAGCCGCACCCTCCGCGTTCCTGGGCATTACCGAGCCCGCAATGTTCGGTGTGAACCTGGCTCTGCGCTGGCCCTTCTACATTGCAATCGTTTCCGCGGGTATTGGTTCGATGGTTACCTCTATTCTTGGAATTAAGGCGGGTAAGCTGGGTGCTGCTGGTTACCTTGGCTTCCCCTCGATTGAAGCAACCGTCGGTGCAGGTATCCCGGGCTTCTTGGGCTGCCTCGTCCTGACCACCGTCATCGCCTTCGTTGCCTCCTTCATCTGGGGTAAGAAGGTCGAGGCAGGCAACACTGAGGAGGCTGAGGCACCCGCTGCTGCCGCTCCCGTTGCCGCCGCAGCCGCAGCCGCTGCGGCTCCCGCGGCTACTGCTGCTGTAGCAGCTGAGGCTGGCGAGAGCGTCGAGATCGGCTCCCACATGGTTGGTTCCGTGGTTCTGCTGTCTGACGTCAAGGACCCCACCTTCTCCTCCGGCGCGCTGGGTGCAGGCACCGCAGTGGAGCCCACCGAAGGTAAGCTCTACGCACCGGCTGACGGCAAGATTACTGTCGCATTCCCCACCGGCCACGCCTACGGTCTGCGCACCGAGGACGGCCTGGATCTGCTGATGCACATCGGCATGGACACCGTTGAGCTCGACGGCAAGCACTTCGAGCCCAAGGTTGCTAAGGGTGACACCGTCAAGCGCGGCGACGTGATCGCTGAGTTCGATATTCCCGCAATTAAGGCTGCTGGCTACCCGCTGGCAACCCCCATGGTGATCACCAACTCCAAGAAGGCGGCCGCTTCGGTTGAGGATGTTCAGGTTTCTGGTGCATCTGTGACCAGCGCAGATTCGCTCCTGAAGGTTGCACTGAAGGCAAAGGCTAACGCATAGTCTGCACTCTTGATGAGTAGATAACCTCAATGTGATGTACACCCCGTACCGCTTTTCCTAGAGCTGGTGCGGGGTGTTCAATTTTTCCTGCAAGAGCGTGCAAAAAGTACGTGAATAAATATTCGCTAAAATTATGCATATTGGTGCAATATAAGCTGGCACACATTGGTGCATGGCCATGAAAAATGTCTTGATAAGGAACAATTTATTAGCCAGGAATGAATAATCCAGCTAATATTTATGTATAGTTTCAAGCTTTTGTAAAGGGTGAATATGACCTCAGCTTCCTATACCGTCCGCACCGCCGAGTCTCATGAATATGCAGATGCGCTCGAGGTGCTGATTGCCGCATTCGACGGAGACCCCGCCATGATGGCAGTCATTGCAGGTGGTAGCCGCCGACAGGAACTTGCCAAGCTCCGCGCAATCATGACCCTGCAGGTCTACGGTAACTTCCAGGGCCGCGGACGTATCGACATTGCTATTGACAACACCACCGGAAAAATCGTGGGTGTCTGCCTCTGGAACACCCCCGAATCCCAGGAAGGTTCCTTCGCTAACGAACTCAAGCAGATTGGCGCCTACTACAAGGCGCTCGGCTGCAAGACTCTGCTGAAGGCGATCCTAATGGAGCTGCATCTGCTCAAGTACCGCCCCGCGTACAAGCACTGGTACCTCTTCAACATTGGTGTTCTCGAAGAGTATCGTGGCCGCGGTATCGGCTCCCAGCTACTCGACTACGGTACCGAACGCATTGGCGACTACCCCGCCTACCTCGAAGCTTCGACCTACGACAGCGCGCGCCTCTACGAGCGCCGCGGATTCTTCTCCCTCGGCCCATTCCACGGCATCTTCTCCAAGGCGCACGCCGTTGGCATGGTCTACCCCGGAACCGGCCCGACCGAGATTGTGCAGCGCAACTCCTAAAACTTCCGGACGCTCACAAAACCGATAAATGTATATACAAAATCCGCCCCACCGTGAGCACTCGCACGGTGGGGCGGATTTTATGTTTCTACAATTCTTGAATGATCTTATTGCAGCTCGTCCGGGGCAGACATATCAGGCTGAATCTGATCCAGATCTGGGATAGAACGCACCGTCGCCCCCAGATGAAGCTCAACGGGGAGTACATCCTCAGGCTGGCTCATCGGGGGAGCAGCTTCCTCCGCGGATTCTCCCTGCTGCAGCTCAACCAACTCCAGCAGACGCTGCGCGGTACGCTTTGCTATACCCTCAATCGGCTGAACCACGGTCGCTAGTTCCGGCATGAGCAACTGAACGCTCTGCGTGCCGTCATAGCCAATCACCTGGAAATCCTCAGGAACACGAATGCCTCGAGCACGCGCCCACCCCAGGGTGAGTGCGGCGTAATTATCGTTGGAGGCGAAGACCGCGTCCACCGGCTCGGGGCTATCGGCACGCTCATCCAGGTAGCGGTAGAGCACCTCGCGCTTAATGCCCAGCGAAGGGCGGAAGCCCAGCTCTACAAACTCCGGCATGAGCCCCGCCTCAAGCATTGCCTCACGGTAGCCGCGCTGACGCTCATTATGCTCACCCAGGGTAGAAGTTACGTGCACAATATTCTGCGCACCCGTGGCGATGAGGTGCTCCGTGGCGGCGCGGGCACCTCCGTAGTTATCGGAGCGAATATTCGGGTAGAAACCGCTTTCGAGACGGTCTACGGTCACCAGGGGAGCCTGCGCATGCGGAATATTGACCAGCGCGTCTGAGTGGGCGCCGCTGATGATGCCGTCCACCTGATTGGAGAAGAGCATCTCCAGGTAGCGCTTTTCTTGCTCGGGGTGATCGTCGCTATTGCAGAGAATGACCCGGTAGCCCTCTTCGGCAAGGTAACTTTCGAGGCGGTACACCATCTCCCCGTAGAAGGGGTTCGCAACCGTGGGGAAGATGAGGCCCACCATCTGCGAGCGCTGACCCTGCAGGCTGCGGGCGATGGCATTGGGTCGATAGCCGAGTTCCCGCATCGCGTCGTGGACCTTGGTGCGGGTATTTTCGCTCAGGTAGCCGCGGTTATTGAGTACGCGGGAGACCGTGGTGGGGGAGACGCCCGCCAGGGCTGCAACATCGCTGAGTTTGGGCTTTGCCACGGGGGCTCCCTTCGATATGCTAAACGATTGACATATCTTTCTACTATACCTTCTTCACAGGAGCTAACGGAGCCTCGAAAATCAGACGGGGCCTCAAAAACCAGAAAAAGCGCTTTTCCCCTGTGATGCCAACCGCACCGATTTGCCGTGCCGGTCTACAGCACCGGAATAACCGGAACGCGAGCCCCCACCTCATGCGCAGAACCTCGCACCGAAGAATCATCCAACACCGCGCAGTGAGTAGCCGCCGCCAACGAGGACAACATATGCGACGCCGACTTCGGCAGAGGATACGCCACGCCATCACGCACCGATACCGGAAGCAGACGAGCCCCCGCCGGCTTACGCAACGTATCAACAGGCTCACCCAGAACCGCTGAATCCAGCTCAGGAAGGGGCATATCCCTCATACCAGCCAAAAGCGGCGGCAAATACGAATACAAAGCCGTGTACGCAGCCAAAGGATTACCCGGCAGACCCAACACAAAACGCTCACGACCCGAATTCGGACCCTTCTCCGGAACCGGCAAACGCGCAGCCAACGCAGGATGACCCGGACGCACATCCACCGACTCAAACAAGTACGTCGCACCCATATCGTTGAGCACCTTACGCACCAAATCAACACCCGAGGTGCTCGACCCGCCCGTAAACACCAACACGCGAGCCGTCGACGTGGACAAAAACGTGCGGAACTCAGACTCAACATCCGCAAGGCGAATCGAAGGGCGCGCCTCGCAACCAGCAGAAATAATCGCATGCTCCATAAAGCCGCCAAAGGCATCACGCACCTGACCCGGCGCAGGCACACCAAAGGTAATGACCTCATTACCCGTAAACGCGCAACGCACCGGAATTGGGGCATATACCGGCAACTCATCAAAACCATTCGTGCCCAAGAACGCCGCCATACGAGCAGACACACGGTCACCGTGGCGCGCCAACAGCTCGCCACGCTCCAGCTCAGCACCAGCATGGCGAATATCAGCGCCCGGTGCCGGAGGCTCAAAACCCTCCGCCATATCCAGGTAATGAATGCTCGCCTGAGTCTCCAAATGGGAACCCATGCCCGGACGAGAAGAACCCTCCGCCCCCTCATACAGGCGGGAATGCTCCTCACGCACAATCGCCTCGGCACCCTCGGGGACCAAACCACCCGTCAGAATCGGGGTCGCCTCACCCGGAACAATCGGCACCGTCAGACGGTGAATATTCGCGCGAGAATCCTCCGGATACGCCGGCGTCACCAGACGCCACGGAGGCGCACCCGCCACAGCGTAACCGTCCATCGCGGAAGAGCTGTAGTGGGGCACCGGCATCACCGAATAAATATCGGCCGCCAAATAATGGCCAATCGTTGCCAACAGCGGCAAAGATTCCGTCTTAACATGGGGCGCAACCTGCTGGCCCTCCTCATGCAGAATCTGGCGGGCCTGCTGCCACGAAACAGAAGGAATATGGTGAGACATCGTACCTCGTAAAAGTGTGTGCGGGACGCGCAACAGCGCGCGAGCTCAAAAATGCCACCGAATGCGGTGCCCAGAGCCCTAACCTACTACCTAGGTTACTAGTAGCTTGGCAACTAGCGCTCCTGGGCGCCTCAGATGCTAATAACTCGACCAGAGCGAAGTCGTATAACCGAGAGCCTGCGCCTGCTCCCACGTATCAACATCGGCGGTGTCAGCGGCAGACATCTGAACCGCCATCGGGTTCAAACGGCGCAAAAAAGAACGAACAGAAGCGTCAGTGGTACCGGTCGAAAAGACCGAACGGATCGCATCAAAACGGTAAATACCCACCAGCGGCTGATAGATGCCCTCAGCGACACCCCAAAAACCTGCAGAAGCTTCAGAACCAGCGGGGGCTGACTGCCCTACAGAAGCCTGCTCGGCAGCCCGCGCGGCGGCAATCAACTGCTGAACCGCCGGGGCAATACGCGGAGTATCCACCCCCAAAATCAGACACCATTCAGGCAGAGGCACCTGCGAGCGCTCGCAATCGGCCGCAATACACTCCAACCCGGCATGAATCGCCGCAGCGGGACCCGAAAACGGCGGATCCTCACGAGTGCGCAACACTCCGGACGGCAACGGCAAGCTCTCCGGGCCCACCACCACGCGCGGGGACGCGGCGGCCACCGCCTCCAGGGCACACCCCAGCAGGGTATTCGTGCCATCAGACAGGGACGCCTTCGGCACGTGGTTCAGGCGGCGAGAAGCGCCTCCGGCAACAACGACCGCGGCGCACGAAAAATCACCCTCAGCGGGAAGCTCAGAACCGGGCATCATATCCGCCCGCATTATCCACCCGCAAAGGGAGGCAGAACGTCCACACGATCGGCATCCTGCAGAGGAGCCTGCACATCAGAACGGGCACCATTGACCAGGAACGAGCACTGCTCCATGACCTGCGCAAGAGTCAGACCCGAAGGGGTCGTACCCTCCAAGCTCTGGCCCAGATGCTCAATCAGCGCGCCAAGAGTTGCAGACGGCAGCTGCGCCAGGGGCACCGACAGCTGCGCGGTACCCGCCGCAGAACGCGCGGCAGCGAAAAAATGAACCTGCATAATGCTCCTCAATCCTTGATCAAACTCTGAGTAGGGCAACCGAAATCCAGGGGGTAAGGTGCCAGTAAAAAGACCTTGTCCCACTCATATTTGGCTGTATACCCGGCTAATAAATAGGGTAGCTTCCTTAGCCACCAATAGCGCTCATCGAGCGGCTCGCCTTGGCGAACTCCTCAATATCGAAATCAGCGTCTTCCTTGCCGTGAGCGCGCGGCTTAAACCACATGCCCTCACGCCAGCGCAGAGCCAGCTGCAGATTGTCAGCGCCGGAACGTAGAAGCTGCATCAGGTCAGTCTCAGTGTCAGAGAACAGACACGAGCGAATCTTGCCGTCTGCCGTCAGACGGGTGCGGGTGCACGCATTGCAGAACGACTCCGTCACCGAAGCAATAATGCCCACACGGCCCAGCGACTCGGTGTCGTCAGCCGGGAAGCCCGCCTCATCCAGGGCAGTGCCGAGCGGGTACACCTCCCACAGCTGAGCGGGGGAGTCGCCGCGAGCCTCAGCCACCGAACCCAGAACGTACTCAGCCGATAGCTTCTCACGAATCTCAGCGGCGGTAATCGTGCCTTCGCGGGTCCAACGGTTATCTGCATCCAGCGGCATCTGCTCAATAAAACGCAGCTGATAGCCACCCGCCAACGCCCAGCGCAGAAGCTCCGGAGCCTGATCATCATTCAGACCCGGCATCAGCACAGCATTAATCTTGATGGGCCACAGACCAGCCTCCGCAGCACCGTCAATACCCTTGAGCACGGCATCGAGCTTGTCGCGGCGGGTCAACTCGGCAAAGGTTTCACGGCAAATCGTATCCAGAGAAACATTGATGCGGGTCAGACCAGCCTCCGCCAGGGCGGCGGCACGCTTCTCCAAACCAATACCGTTCGTCGTAATAGCAAGCGGAACATCCGGATGCGCTTGATGGATACGGGAAATAATGTCCACCAAATCGGCGCGCACCAGCGGCTCGCCACCGGTAAAGCGGATCTCCTCAACGCCCAGCTCAGTAATCGCAATATCGGCAAGGCGCGCAATCTCCTCGGCGGAGAGCAGATTCTCCTTCGGGAGCCACTGCAAACCATCTGCCGGCATGCAATAAATGCAACGAAGATTACATTTATCGGTCAGAGAGATACGCAGATCCGTCGCCACGCGACCCCAACGGTCCAAGAGCGGACCGCTGTTCGTAATATTCGGGAGCTTACGCTCGACCTTTACGCCACTCTCAGATTTTTCGGGCGTAATAAAAGCAGCCCCGTTACCCTCCGCAGAAGATAAGGTGCTTAACGTTGGGCCCGCAATGAGCTCAGAAGAGGCCGAATTTGCCGTGTACGCCATGTAAAACCTATGTGGAAAATTTGCATATTTCAGGTGACAATATGATTATTCCATGTTCCGGCGCCCCGTACATAGTGTGTGCAGGGTAAGTTACAACTGCGCCACGGCAGACAACCACGACGAAGTAACGCCGCGTGTACAAGCTAGGGACGTACACGGAACGTCATACAGAGCCCGCACATGGACGCACCTCACTTTCAATAGCAGTACGAACTAACCAAGGAAATACCTCATGAAGAGCCCCCTCGCAGCCCTCAGCGCGCTCGCCGCCGCAACCCTTGCCCTCACCGGATGCGGCGCCACCCAGAACTCCTCTTCGTCCACTGCCTCCGCATCGAGTAGCCAGGCTGCCTCCGGCAAGGTCGAAGTTTTTGCCGCCGCCTCTCTGAACAACGCAGGTGCAGACCTCGAAAAGGCATACGAAGCCGCCAACCCCGGTGTGGACGTCACCTTCGTCTACGAAGGCTCCGCAAAGCTCGTCAACCAGATCGAACAGGGCGCAACCCCCGACCTGCTCATCACCGCAGACACCAAGAACATGGACAAAGCAAAGAAGCTCGACCAGTTCTCGGCTTCCGAAACCAACGTTCTGGTCACCAACAAGCTCGTACTCGTCACCGCCGAAGGCAACCCCGGCAAGATCAACAGCCTCGACGACCTCAAGACCACCGATGGCGTCGTCGCAGTCTGCAAAGAAGACGTCCCCTGCGGCACCATCGCCCACCAGGAACTGAAGAAGCACGACATCACCCTCAAGAACGCAACCACCGAAAGCAAGGTCACCGACGTAGCCACCAAGGTCACCACCGGTAACGCCGATGCGGGCTTCATCTACACCACCGACCTCGCCGCCGCCAAGAAGAAGGGTGTCAACCTCGGCTCCGTCGAGCTGACCGATGTGGAACGCAACGAATACCCCGCGGCGCTCAGCAAGACCGGCTCTTCTTCCGAAACCGCGAAGAAGTTCAACGAATGGCTGAAGAACTCCGACGAGGCGAAGAAGATCCTCACCGAGTACGGCTTCAACACCGCACAGTAATTCAACACCGCCACAGTAGGGAACAACCCGCGTCTCATCACCCATGACAGACACTACCGCTACCCATCGCAACGCCGGAACCTCACGCACACCCGGAAGCAGACTCTTCGCCTCCGTGCCCGTGCTCTTCCTGGTTCCGGCGTCGCTGGGTATTTTCCTCATTGCCGGACCGCTCCTCGGGCTCTTCCTCAACATCCCCTGGAACCAGCTCGGCAGCATCTTCACCCCGCAGGTGCTCGGGGCGGCAAACCTCTCTCTTGGTACCGCCGCCGCCTCCACCCTCATCTGCGGGCTTCTCGGCGCACCCCTGGCGCTCGTGCTCTCCAAAGTGCTCAACCGCTCGCGGCTACACCGATTCGGGTCAGTTCTCTACGCCATCATCTACACCCCGGTGATTCTCTCCCCGGTAGTCTCCGGCCTCGGGCTGCTCTTCTTCTGGGGACGCAAAGGCATGATCGGCACCTACCTCTACCAGGCAGGAATCTCTATCCCCTTCACCCCGAACGCGGTGATTATCGCCCAGGTCTTCGTTGCCCTGCCCTTCTTCGTTGCCACAGCGGTCACCACCCTGCAGGCTATTCCCCGCGAATACGAAGAGATTGCCCTTGTCGAAGGCGCTAAACCCACAGAAATCACCTTCAAAGTGCTCCTGCCCCTCGCCGCGCCCGGCCTCGCCACCGCCTTCCTGCTCTCCTTCGCCCGCGCCCTCGGCGAATACGGCGCAACCGTCACCTTCGCCGGCAACGTGCAAGGCAAAACCCAAACCATACCCCTCGCCATCGACCTAGCTATCAACAGCAGCGACATCCCCAGCGCCCTCGGAAGCGCCCTGATACTCATCAGCCTCTACTTAGGAATCTTCGGGGTCCTCGGCCTAATCCGCGCCCTCAAAAAACTACGCGAAAGCACCCGATAAGCCACCCCGCCGCTCACCCCACCCACCCCTGGCATGCAGAGAGCCTTAGGACAAGCTCCATTTACCAGCCCACAAACACACACCTACACTAGTCATAACCGCCGCCGCACGATTGGAACCTCCATGATTTCCCCCGAATTCAACGGAACCCCCAGCACCGAGGAATACCGCGCCTACCTGGCGCTACTGCTACGCGAAGTCTTCATCGGCACAGCAGAAACGGTTTCCCTCTACCACGCGGCAGGACGCATCCTCGCCCAAGACGTCACCGCTCGTATGGACGTACCCAGCTTCGACAACTCCCAAATGGACGGCTACGCCCTCACCGCTGAAGCTGCAGAACGCGAAGACCGCATCTTCACCGTCGGACGAGAAATCCCCGCCGGCCGACCCCTCCAGCGTTCCCGCTCCTCCGACGACCTGACCTACCCCATCATGACCGGCGCGCCCATGCCCAAAGGCTACGACGCCGTCATCCCCGTCGAACAGTCCGAACGCATCGAATACCCCGACCTACCCGAATCCTTCGGCCGCCCCAGCGAAAAGGTCAAACTCGCCCCCGGCAAGCCCGGACAGTTCGTCCGCCGCCGCGGCGAAGACGTCGTCACCGGCCAGGTTCTTGCACGCGCCGGTGAACGCATCACCCCCGCCCTGCTTGGTGCGCTCGCCTCCCAGGGCTATGCGCGTCTGACCGTCGCGGCGGGTCCCCGCGTGCTCGTGTGCACCGGCGGCGACGAGATCCTCTCCGGCGTTGAAGAAGACGGAAGCGCCACCACTCAGGAACTCGCTCAAGGCCAGATTTTTGACGCCAACGGCCCCATGCTCACCGCTATGCTCCGAGAAGACGGAGCGGAGGTGCGACGTATCGCTATCGGTGACGATCCTATCGAGCTACTGCACCGCCTCACGGCAGAATACGAGAGCTTCAAACCGGACATCATCATCACCTCGGGCGGTATCAGCCACGGTAAATACGAGGTGGTCCGCAACGCCATCGCCAAGGCACACGAAGCCGATATTCTGGTGCCCGTCTCCTGGTTCGGCCACGTCAGCCAGCAGCCCGGCGGCCCCCAGGGCGTAAACGTTCTCGCTTTCAAGGGTCACCGCGTGCCCATGATTTCCTTCCCCGGCAACCCGGTGAGCACCCTCATCTCGTACGCGCTGATTCTTCGCCCCTACCTGCATGCCGGTGGCCCCTACGGCGTGCCCCACGCGGTTGCCTCCGAACAGGCAACCCTGAACAACGCACCACGAGGCGTGCTCGTCACCGACACCCCGCTCACTGCACCCGCAACCAAGCGCCAGTTCCTGCGCGGCACTCTCGCTATGGTTGAGGTGGAGCCCGGAACCTACCGGGTGGAGCTCTACCCGGACATCCTCTCAGGCTCGCACCTGCTGCACCGCGCCGCCCAGGCAGATGTGCTCATCGAGCTGGCGCCCGGAACCACCTACACCGGGGGAGAGGCGGTACACTACCACCGCATTCGCCTCACCGATAACTAGGCGACCCCCCCCGCATTGTTCCTTGCTTGAACGACAAGGAATAATTGAGACTCACACTAAGTAACGATTCGCGGCAGAAGAATACCGCGCAGAAGCCAGGAGAAACGATGATCTCTACCTCGCAGCCCAACCAGGAACTGACCCACGTGCGCGCCGACGGCTCGGCACACATGGTGGATGTTACGGAGAAGTCGGTCACCACCCGCACCGCTCTGGCTGAGGCGACCGTGCGCACCCGCGAAGACGTGATCGCCATGATTTTTGACGCTGATCTGCCCAAGGGTGACGCGCTTCCGGTCGCACGTGTTGCCGGCATCATGGGCGCTAAGCGCACCCCGGAAATTATTCCCCTCTGCCACCCGCTGCCGCTTGGCAAGATCACGGTCGACTTCGAGCGCGGCACCGACTTCGTGCGTATTGAGGCGTCCGTGAAGACCCGCGGCGTCACCGGCGTAGAGATGGAGGCGCTCACCGCCGTCTCCTCGGCGGCACTGACCGTTTTCGACATGATCAAGGCAGTCGATAAGTACGCCGTCATCACCGATATCCGAGTTCTGGAGAAGAGCGGCGGCAAGTCCGGCGACTGGTCCGTCCGCGAGGACTCCTAAGCTGCGGCGGCGCACCGCCCCCACCGTCACCTGATAGATACAGAAAAGGAAAGCCAATGAGTAGCGAAGACTACACCATGCCCGAAAACCTCACCGGCCTGGTTATTGTCGCCTCCACCCGCGCAGCCCGCGGCGTGTACGAGGATAAGTCCGGCCCCATCGCTGTGGAGTGGCTGCGCTCGCGCGGCTTCGACACCCCCGATGCCGTGGTCATTGAAGACCGCGATATTGTCGAGTACTTCAACACCCTGGTGACCGAAGGTAAGAAGAACGGTAACCTGCCGACCTTCATCCTGACCAGTGGTGGTACCGGTCTGAACTCTGACGACCAGACCGTGGAGGCGGTTCGCCCCCACCTGGACAAGGAAGTACCCGGCATCATGCACGCTTTCTGGATGAACGGTCTGAAGAACGTTCCCTCGGCGGTGCTTTCACGCGGCGTTGCGGGCGTCATTGACCGCACCTTCGTGATGACCCTGCCCGGTTCGCGCGGTGGTGTGAAGGACGGCGTGGCAACCCTCGACCCGCTTGTTGAGCACATTTGCCGTCAGATGGAGGACTACCATGACCACTAAGTCGCAGAACGAAGATTCCCTCGACCATTCGGGTACGCACGGTGCTGAGCCGAGCGGCTCGACCGTGGTGTTCACCGATATTACGGAGGCTCCCTTGGAGCCGCTGTACGCGGCGGCTAAGGCTGAGGTTATGACTGACGCTATGGGTGCCCTGGTAATTTTTGACGGCATTGTGCGCAACCATGATCACGGTAGCGCGGTGCGCGGGCTGTCCTATAGCGCGCATCCGCAGGCTCGTGAGTATATTGCGGAGGTTGCCGCCGAGGTTGCTGCCGAGTTGGACGGTGTGCGTCTGTGGGCTGTGCATCGTGTGGGTCCGATTGCTATTGGTGAGTCGGCTCTGACCGTGATGGCGGCGGCTGCTCACCGTGGCCGCGCGTTTGATGCCTGTGAGCTGGTGGCTGACCGGGTGAAGGCTCGTGTGCCGATTTGGAAGGAACAGGAACTGCTCGATGGGAGCATCGAGTGGGTTGGCGTGGATACTTCGCCCGCTTAGCCTTCTGAATATTCTGATATCTCTATATAAGCCTGTCAGGGGGATTTCTCTCGGGCAGGCTTATTTTCCTTGAAGCTTGGCTCCCTCAAGTTCAAGCCACCTCTACTACTAGACGCGAGGAATCTCTATGTCTTCTCAGCCTTCAATCGGCACGGGCGAGCTCTCTGCCGCTGAGCGTGCGTTCTATTCTCGTCAGCTGATTCTGCCCGAAATGGGTTACGAGGCTCAGTTGGCGCTCAAGCGCGCACGCGTGGTGGTGCTGGGTGCTGGCGGTTTGGGTGCTCCCGCGCTGCTGTACCTGGCGGGTGCCGGGGTCGGTCAGATTGTGGTGGTTGATGATGACGTCGTGGATGCCTCGAATCTGCACCGCCAGGTGATTCATACGCACGCCAGAGTGGGTAATTCTAAGGCTGAGTCTGCCGCAGAGTCTTTGCGCTCGCTGAATCCTTTTATTGAGGTTGTGCCGGTGCGTGAGCGTTTGACGGAGGCGAATGTTGATGAGCTTCTGTCTGGTGCTGACCTGGTGCTGGATGGTAGCGATAATTTCGAGTCGCGTTATGTGGTGTCGGCGGCAGCTGCGCGTGCTGGGATTGCGCATGTATGGGCTGCGATCCTTGGTTTTGATGCGCAGCTGAGTGTGTTTTGGGCTGGTCGCGGTCCGGTGTATGAGGATTTGTACCCTCATGCTCCTGCTGCCGGTAGTGTGCCGTCGTGTAGTACTGCTGGCGTGGTGGGTGCTATGGCTGGCGTGGTGGGTGCTGCGATGGCCATGGAGGCGGTGAAGCTGCTGACTGGGGTGGGCGAGCCACTCATGGGTGAGGTTGGCCTATACTCGGCATTAAGTGGAAGGTGGGAATATATACCTCTTGTAGGTAACGTGCAAGCTGTACCTAAGAAAAGTGCTGTTTTGCCCCAGGAAACGAGTCATAAGCCCAAAAACCATGTAACAATTCGTAATATTTCTCAGGACTTTACAAGCTCTTCTGTCAACTCGAAGCCCCGCTCAATGAGCGCCCAGGACCTTAAAAAGATGTCATCGGGTGAAAATATTGCCCTTTTGGATGTCCGTGAGCAGGTGGAGTTCAATGCCTTTGCGATTGACGGTGCCATTAATCTGCCCCTCACTGAATTGCTTGAAGCGGCTCGAAATGACTCCCTCAAAGCCCTGATTGAGCGTAAAATCCCCGCAAATGCCCAGAAAATCGTTATTTACTGCACCGGATACACCCGAACGGTTGAAGCGGCTCGTGAAATAGCGCCTCTGGAGGAGCGTTCTGTGTACATGCTTGAGGGTGGAATTTCCGCCTGGCTTACGGTCTAAAACACCCTTATTTCGCATGAATTAGGCAAGGTTTTTATCTCGTATTTTCTATGCCAAATTTCCGATATATTGGGCAGTATGGAACAAGCATCACAGATTAAGGGCCCGGATGGCCCCCTTACCGATCAGCTGATCAAGTTCGGTAAGTTCTTCTCCCGCTGGGATGAGACTGAAGACGGCCGCGCCGTCTTCCGTGAAGGCGGCCGCGAAGGTGACGCCTTCTACCGCGACCGTTGGAGCCACGATAAGGAAGTTCGCTCTACCCACGGCGTGAACTGCACCGGCTCCTGCTCCTGGAAGGTGTACGTCAAGGACGGCATTATCACCTGGGAAGCACAGGAAACTGACTACCCCTCGGTTGGTCCCGACCGCCCCGAGTACGAGCCCCGCGGTTGCCCCCGCGGTGCAGCATTCTCGTGGTACACCTACTCTCCCACTCGCGTTAAGTACCCCTACGTTCGCGGTCTCCTGCTGGAGATGTACCGCGAAGCGAAGGCAATCCACAACGATCCCGTGGACGCCTTCCACTCCATCGTGTCCGACCCCGCCAAGCGTGCACGCTACGTGAACGCACGTGGTAAGGGTGGTCTGGTGCGCTCGACCTGGGCTGAGGCTCTCGAGCTGATGGCTGCTGCTCACGTGCACACCATCAAGTACTACGGTCCCGACCGTAACACCGGCTTCACCCCGATTCCGGCAATGTCCATGGCGTCCTTCAGCGCGGGTGTTCGCTACATCCAGCTGGCCGGTGGCGTCATGACCAGCTTCTACGACTGGTACGCTGACCTTCCCGTGGCTTCCCCGCAGGTCTTCGGCGACCAGACCGACGTTCCCGAGTCTGGCGACTGGTGGGACGCTGCGTACCTCATCATGTGGGGCGCAAACGTTCCGCTGACCCGTACCCCGGACGCTCACTGGGTCTCCGAGGTTCGCTACCGCGGTACCAAGGTTGTCACCGTGAGCCCCGACTACGCCGACAACACCAAGTTCGCTGACGAGTGGCTGCCCGCACAGGCAGGTACCGACGCGGCACTGGCTATGGCGATGGGCCACGTCATCCTCAAGGAGAACTATGTCGACCAGCGTGTCGAGTTCTTCGAGGACTTCTCCCTGACCTACACCGACCTTCCCTTCCTGGTCACCCTGGAAACCCGTGAAGACGGCGTTAAGGTCCCCTCCAAGTTCCTGACCGCTGCTAAGCTCGCTGGCGAGGCTGAGCAGCCGAACGCTGACTTCAAGCCCGTCCTGATGGACCGCGAGACCGGCGAGGTCTTCGTGCCCAACGGCACCATGGGTCACCGTTACGCTCAGGAAGACCAGGGCAAGTGGAACCTGGATTTGCAGGGTCGTAAGCCGATTCTGTCGATTCGCGACCTGCCCCAGGGTCAGACTGCAGCTGCAGAGATCAAGATGCCGACCTTCGACAACCCGAAGGGCCACGGCGACGTCATTACCCGCGGTGTGCCCGTAGCCTACGTTGAAGGCCACGAAGTCACCACCGTCTTCGATATCATGCTGGCACAGTACGGTGTGGGCCGTGAGGGCCTGCCCGGTACCTGGGCTAAGGACTACGAGGACTGGAACGTTCAGAACACCCCGGCATGGCAGGAGCAGATTACCTCTGTCCCCGCCGAGGCTGTTATCCGCGTTGCCCGCGAGTTTGCTAAGAGCGCCCTGGATTCCGGTGGCCGCTCCATGGTCATCTTCGGTGCAGGTATCTGCCAGTGGTACCACGCTGACACCACCTACCGCGCTATCCTCGCCCTGCTGAACCTGACCGGTTGCCAGGGTCGTAACGGTGGCGGTTGGGCTCACTACGTGGGCCAGGAGAAGGCGCGTCCGCTGACCGGTCTGACCAACATTGCGAACGCTCTGGACTGGAGCCGCCCGCCGCGTCACATGATCGGTACCGGCTTCTGGTACATGCACACTGACCAGTTCCGTCAGGATGCATACTCCACCGACTACCTGCAGTCCCCGCTGGCTAAGGGCGAGCTGCGCGACGTTCACACTGCTGACGTTGTGGCACGTTCTACCCGTATGGGCTGGATGCCGTTCTACCCGCAGTTCCCCGAGAACTCGCTGGACCTGGCAGACAAGGCAGAGCAGGCAGTGGCACGCGGCGAGGCTTCCTCGAACGCGGACTACATTGCACAGCGCCTGAACTCCGGTGACCTGGAGTTCTCCGTTGAGGACGTTGACAACCCCGTCAACTGGCCTCGTACCCTGACCCTGTGGCGTTCGAACCTGTTCGGTTCCTCCGCTAAGGGTGAGAGCTACTTCCTGAAGCACCTGGTCGGTAGCATGGACAACGTCCAGGGCTCCGACTCGGAGAAGCTGCCGAACGAAGTGAAGTGGGTTAAGGACGCGCCTCAGGGCAAGCTGGATCTGCTGGTCACCTCGGACTTCCGTATGACCTCCACGACCCTGCTGTCTGACATCGTTCTGCCGACTGCTACCTGGTACGAGAAGCACGATATCTCCTCGACCGATATGCACCCGTTCCTGCATGCGTTCTCCCCGGCAATTGACCCGCCGTGGGAGGCAAAGACCGACCACGAGACCTTCAAGGCACTGGCGTTTGAGTTCAGCCGCCTGGCTAAGAAGCACCTCGGCGTCCGTAAGGACATTGTTTCGGTCCCGCTGTTGCACGACACCCCCGGCCAGATTGCTCAGCCCGGCGGTCACGCACCCGACTGGAAGAACACCCCCGGTATGGTGGGCGTACCCGGCAAGAACATGCCGAACTTCGTCACCGTCGAGCGCGACTACGGCGCACTGTACGACATGTACACCACCGTTGGCCCGCTGTTCGATAAGCTCGGTGCAACCACCAAGTTCATCACTTACGACCTGAAGGACGAAGTCGCGAAGATGGCTAAGGAATTCGGCGTGATGGACTCCGGTAAGGGCGCAGGCCGTCCGGCACTGGATACCGACGTGAAGATTTCTGAAGCAATCCTCATGATTTCCGGTACCTCCAACGGTGAGGTCGCTGTCAAGGGCTTCAAGGAGCTTGAGAAGCAGACCGGTCTGCACCTGATGGACCTGGCAGAAGGTAACGAGGAACGTCGTATCACCTTCCCTATGACCCAGGCCGCACCGCAGCCCGTGATGACCTCCCCCGAGTGGTCCGGTTCGGAGACCGGTGGTCGCCGTTACGCTCCGTTCACCGTCAACATCGAGAAGAAGAAGCCGTTCCACACCCTGACCGGCCGTATGCACTTCTTCCTCGACCACGACTGGATGCACGAAATGGGCGAGGCTCTGCCGATTTACCGTCCGCCGCTGGATATGACCGGCCTGTACAACGAGCCTGAGCTCGGTACTACCGATGGTGTTTCGGTTGCTGTTCGCTACCTGACCCCGCACAACAAGTGGGCAATTCACTCGCAGTACTTCGACAACCACTACATGCTGAGCATGTTCCGTGGCGGTCCGACTGCATGGATGAGCCCGCAGGACGCCGAGAAGATTGGCGTCAAGGATGGCGAGTGGATTGAGTGTGTGAACACCAATGGTGTCTTCGTCGGCCGTGCGGTTGTTTCGCACCGTATGCCCGAGGGCGTTTGCTACGTCTACCACGCTCAGGAGCGTATGGTTAGCCCGAAGTCTGAAGTCACCGGTAAGCGCGGTGGTATTCACAACTCGGTGACCCGTATTCTTCTGAAGCCCACCCACATGATTGGTGGCTACGCTCACCAGGCGTTCGCCTTCAACTATCTTGGACCGACCGGTAACCAGCGAGACATCGTCTCGTACATCCGTCGCCGTAAGTCCCAGGAGGTAACTTTCTAATGCGCGTTATGGCACAAGTTGCTATGGTGATGGCGCTCGATAAGTGCATCGGCTGCCACACCTGCTCCGTGACCTGTAAGCAGGCATGGACGAACCGAGCCGGTACCGAGTACGTCTGGTTCAACAACGTTGAGACTCGTCCCGGCCAGGGTTACCCCCGCCGTTACGAGGATCAGGAGAAGTGGAAGGGCGGCTGGGTGCTGAACAAGCGCGGTCGTCTGGAGCTCAAGAGCGGTAACCGCTTCCAGAAGCTCTTCACGATCTTCGCTTCCCCGATTCAGCCCGAGCTGAACGACTACTACGAGCCCTGGACCTACGATTACCAGAACCTGACCAGTGCTCCTCTGGGTGATGACTTCCCGGCTGCTAAGCCGGTCTCCCTCATCACCGGTGAGGACACCAAGGTCGAGTGGGGTATGAACTGGGACGACAACCTGGCTGGTGCGACCGAGTACGGTCACCTGGACCCGCTGGTTGAGAAGGTTCGCAAGAAGGCTGAGGACAAGATTAAGTTCGAGTTCGAGCAGACCTTCATGTTCTACCTGCCTCGTATTTGTGAGCACTGCTTGAACCCCTCCTGCATGGCTTCTTGCCCCTCCGGCGCTATCTACAAGCGCGCTGAGGACGGTATCGTTCTGGTTGACCAGGACCGTTGCCGCGGTTGGCGTCAGTGCATCACCGGCTGCCCCTACAAGAAGGTGTACTTCAACCACAAGACGGGTAAGGCTGAGAAGTGTACCTTCTGCTACCCCCGTATTGAGGCTGGTATTCCGACCGTGTGTGCTGAGACCTGTGTTGGTCGTATGCGCTACATCGGTATCTTCCTCTACGATGCAGACCGCGTGACTGAGGCTGCTTCGGTTGAGGATGAGAAGGACCTCTACGAGGCTCAGCTGTCGCTGATGCTTGATCCTTCGGATCCGGCTGTGATTGAGCAGGCTCGTAAGAACGACATCCCCGATGCGTGGATTACTGCAGCTCAGAAGTCGCCCGTGTACAAGCTGGCGAAGGAGTGGAAGGTGGCCCTGCCCCTGCACCCCGAGTACCGCACCATGCCGATGGTTTGGTACGTGCCGCCGCTGTCTCCGATTGTTGACCTGCTCAAGGAGCAGGGCCACGATGCAGAGAACAGCAACAACCTGTTCGGCGCTATTGAGTCTCTCCGTATTCCGGTTGAGTACCTGGCTGAGCTGTTCACCGCTGGTGACACTGAGGTTGTTACTAACGTTCTGCGCCGCCTGGCTGCGATGCGTTCGTACATGCGTGACATCAACCTCGGTGGCGAAGGCAACGAGGAGATTGCTCAGGCAGTTGGCATGACTGGTCAGCAGGTGTACGAGATGTACCGCCTGATGGCTATCGCTAAGTACAACGAGCGTTACGTCATTCCGAAGGCTCACATGGAAGACGCCCACAACCTTGAGGAAATGGGCTGCTCCCTGAGCGTGGATGGCGGACCCGGCATGTACGGCGATGCGTTCAACGACATGGAGGGTCGCCCGACCCCCGTGTCCACCGGTGTCTACGAGGCTAACAACAAGGTCAGCTTGTTCAGCTGGGACGGTTCTTCCCGTCCTGACGGCCTCTTCCCGAATACCACCGGAAAGAAGTAATAAGTGGCTGGATTCTTTTCCAAGCTCATGGGCAAGGCCGGTTCCGAGGCTGCTGTCTCGGAACCGGCTCAGCCGGAGAACCCGTTCGATATCGATTACGGTCCCGGCGAGGATAAAGACTCGGTGATCTACCAGGTGAGCGGTATGCTCCTGGGCTACCCCGATGAGGAAACTCTGAAGGTTCTGCCTGAACTGGTGGAGATTACCGCTTCCACCCAGGATGAGGCTTTCATTGCTGCCGTTGATGCGGTTCAGCAGTGGCTGACTTCTAAGGACCTTGAGGATGTGCAGTCCGAGTACGTGCAGGAGTACGACCTTTCGCGTCGTCATTCTCTGCATCTGTCCTACTGGACCGATGGCGATACCCGCCGCCGTGGTGAGACTCTTCTGCGTTTTAAGCAGATGTACCGCGACTCCGGTATGTTGACCGTTTTGAATGGTGAGCTTCCGGACTACCTGCCGCTGGTGCTGGAGTTCTGTGCGTTGGTGGATCGCCGTAAGGGCCGTTCCGCTTTGCAGGCGTACCGTCCGTCCCTTGAGCTTCTTCGTCTGTCCATGAAGGACGGAAATCTGCCCCACTACGGGTTGTTGCAGAGCATCTGCGATACCCTTCCTGGCGTCTCTCCGCAGACTCAGGAGGAGGTCCAGAAGATGGCTGGCTACGGCCCTCCCGTCGAGACTGTTGGCCTGAATGGCTACGCTGATCATCAGCTGCTCCAGCAGGCTTCGGCTCGTTCTAACTAGTTTTATCCCTTGTGAGGAGACAACACGTGTACGTACTTGCTTCTGAGAACGCAGGACATGCTGCACAGGCTGTAGCCGATCCGGGTATTGTTGACATCCTGCTGTGGGGCGTTCTGCCCTATGTTGCACTGGTCATTCTGATTGGTGGCACCATTTGGCGTTACCGTACTGACCAGTTCGGATGGACTACCCGCTCGTCCCAGGTCTATGAATCGAAGCTGTTGCGCATCGCTTCGCCCCTGTTCCATTACGGTCTTGCGGCTGTGTTCCTTGGCCACGTTGGTGGTCTGCTGGTGCCTAAGGCATTCACCGACCTGGTCGTTTCGGATGACACTTACCACATTGTGGCGCTGGTTGGCGGTTCTGTCGCTGCGGTCGCAACCATTGTTGGTATGTTCGTTCTGATTGGTCGCCGCGCTTCGAACTCTCGTGTGCGTTCGGCTACCACTCGTAATGACGTTTTCATGTATGTCGTTTTGGTCCTGGTGATTCTCGCCGGTACTGCGGCTACTCTGATTTCGGCTGTGAACCCCTCGGGCGGTTTGCCTCCGGTGAATGGTCACGAGGTTCACTTCAACTACCGTGAGACCATTTCTGTGTGGTTCCGTTCGCTGTTCTACTTCCACCCTGAGGTGGCTCTGATGGTGAATATTCCTGTGGCTTTCAAGATTCACATCGTGGTGGCTATGGTTCTGTTCATCATTTGGCCGTTTACCCGCCTGGTGCATGCACTGACTGTGCCCCTGCACTACCTCTTCCGCCCCTACACCGTGTACCGCTCTCGTGGCGGCCAGCGTGTTGGTGCACGTCGAGGTTGGGATCCGGTTGGTACTCTCCCGCGTGAGCGCGCCGACCGCTAATACACATATCCATATTGCAAAAGAGGAAATATGAGCACCCCTGCTGCACCGAGCTACGACCTGAAGAATGGTCAGCTCCGTAACGTTCTGCTTGCAACCTTCGCCTCGACCATTGGTTTCTGGGCGTGGACCGTTGTTGGCCCGCTGGCCAAGATGTACGCAAAGCAGATGCACCTGGACGCTGGTATGACCAGCCTTCTGGTTGCTATGCCGATTTTCATCGGCGCTATCGGCCGTATTCCCGTCGGCGGTCTGACCGACCGTTACGGTGGTCGTATTATGTTCACCATTGTTCTGGCTGTCAGCGCACCGCTGGTTCTGCTGGTGGGCGTGGCTGGTCAGATGAACTCTCTGCCCATGCTGCTGATTGTCTCCTTCTTCCTGGGTATTGCGGGTACCGTGTTCGCTATAGGTATTCCCTTCAGCTCGGCATGGTATGACGTATCGAAGAAGGGCTTCGCAACCGGCGTGTTCGGTGCAGGCATGGTGGGTACCGCGGTTTCCGCATTCGCTACCCCCCGCCTGGTGCAGGGTATCGGTTACTTCCCGACTCACATCCTGATTGCTGTGATTTGTGCAGTAACCGCCGTGATTTCTTTCGTGTTCCTGAAGGATTCCCCGGCAACCATTGGCCGTGAGGTCACCCCGCTGATGCCGAAGATTATTCGCGCATTCAAGGTGAAGACCACTTGGCAGCTCTGCTTCCTCTACGCAGTTGTGTTCGGTGCCTTCGTGGCATTCTCGAACTACCTGCCCACTTACCTGAGCAACATCTACCACTTCGACGCTAATGACGCTGGTCTGCGTGCGGCTGGCTTTACCGCTGCCGCTGTGGTGGCTCGTCCCTTCGGTGGTGTTCTGGCTGATAAGTTCGGTCCGAAGATTATCTCCCTCATCTCCCTGGGCGGTGTGGTGATTCTGGCAGTTATTACCGCATTCCAGCCTAATGCTGAGCACGTGTACGGTGCTGTCTTCATCCTGATGGGTGCTCTGCTGGGTCTGGGCCACGGCTCGGTCTTCGGCTGGTTGGGTCGCGTTGCTGACCCGAAGAACGTTGGTGCGGTGTCCGGTGTGATTGCTGCTACTGGCGCGCTGGGTGGCTTCTTCCCGCCGCTGGTGATGGGTGCAACCTACAACCAGGAGCACAACAACTACTTCATCGGTCTGATGCTGCTGGCCGTGACCGCGTTCCTCGCCTTCCTGTCGGTATTCCTCGTGCCGCACGGTGGCAAGCCGGATCACGCTAAGAAGTAATCCATTGAAGATATTTAGATATTCCTCGTAAGAGGTATATCTGAGCTTGTTTTCATAGGGGCCCCGGTTCGTTCTTCCGGTAACGGAGAATGAACCGGGGCCTTGCTCTGTTCGGTATCAGGGGCGAGAGAATCCTTCGAGTCGTCAATATGAGGGTTAGGAGAAGAGTTATCGTCTCCGAGCATGTCGAATCGTGATAATGGTGAGAAAAATGTGCGGAGATGTGGGACACTTAAAGCGTTCGACTCGTCGCAATAGCGCGACGTGACCCCTCTACGGTTTGCGCCGACCAATAGGAGAATCCCTATGTCCTTTATTGATCGTCATCTCGGCCCCCGTTCCGCAGACGCAGAGCAGATGCTCGAAACCCTGGGATATTCTTCCCTGGATGCGCTGATGGACGCTGTTGTCCCCTCGCAGATTCGCCTTGACGGCGAATTGCAGTTGCCTGCTCCGCTGTCGGAGCATGAGGCTCAGGCAAAGATTGCCGGCTATGCTGCGAAGAATAAGGTTCTCGCCCAGATGATTGGTGCCGGATACTACGATGCAGTAACTCCCGCGGTTCTGCGCCGTAACATTCTGGAAAACCCCGGTTTCTACACTTCTTACACCCCGTACCAGGCTGAGATTTCTCAGGGCCGTCTGGAGGCTCTGCTGAACTTCCAGAACACCGTGATGGAGCTGACCGGCCTGGAGATTGCAAACTCCTCCCTGCTGGATGAGGCGTCCGCAGTGGCTGAAGCAGCTGTCATGATGCACCGTGCGAACCGCAAGGTGAAGAACGGCTTCTTCGCGATTGACTCCCGTTGCCTGCCTCAGGTTATTTCGGTGACTCGCGGCCGTGCAGAGATGCTCGGCATTCCCTTCGTCATTACTGATTTCTCTGAGGGCCTGCCCGAGGGCGACCTGTACGGTATCGTCCTGGCGTACCCCGGCAATGAAGGCGATATTCGCGATATTGAGCCGCTGATTAAGGCCGCTAAGGAGCGTAACGCCCTGGTCACTGTGGTCGCTGACCTGCTGGCTCTGACCCTGCTGAAGTCTCCAGGTGAGCTGGGCGCTGATATCGCTGTGGGTAACACTCAGCGTTTCGGTCTGCCCTTCTTCTTCGGTGGCCCCCACGCTGCGTACATGGCTGTTCACAAGGGCATGGAGCGTACCATGCCTGGCCGTCTGGTGGGTGTTTCTAAGGATTCGGCTGGTAAGCCTGCGTACCGTCTGGCTCTGCAGACTCGTGAGCAGCACATTCGCCGTGAGAAGGCTACTTCCAATATTTGTACTGCTCAGGCTCTGCTGGCGATTGTTGCTGGTGCTTACGCGATGTACCACGGTCCTGAGGGTCTGCGCGCTATCGCGAACCGCCTGCACACTAATGCCGCTCGTGTTGCTACCGCGCTGAAGGCTGCGGGCTACGGTATCGCTCACGATACTTTCTTCGACACCGTCGTGGTGGAGGCTGCTGGCCGTGCCGACGAGCTGGTTGCGAAGGCTCTGGAAGCTGGCGTGAACATCCGCCGCTTCGACGAGAACCGCGTCGGTATTTCCGTGGGTGAGTCTCACGGTGAGGAGCTGCTCAAGGGCCTGGTTGAGGCTCTGGGCGGCACCCTGGGTGAGGCAGATGCACAGTACGATCTGCCCGCTGAGCTGCTGCGTACCGATGACTACATGCAGCACCCGATTTTCCACAAGTACCGTTCCGAAACCGAGATGATGCGCTACCTGCGTCACCTCGCTGACAAGGATCTGGCACTTGACCGCACCATGATTCCGCTGGGTTCGTGCACTATGAAGCTGAACGCGGCCGCTGAGATGGAGCCCATCTCCTGGCCTGAGTTCGCGAACATCCACCCGCTGGTCCCGGAGGATCAGGCTGAGGGCTGGCACGAGCTGATTAAGGATTTGAGCGAGTGGCTGGTTGCTATTACCGGTTACGATGCTATCTCGCTGCAGCCGAACTCGGGTGCGACCGGTGAGTACGCTGGTCTGCGCGCTATCCGTTCCTTCCATGAGGCTAACGGTGACCACGAGCGCGATACCGTCCTGATTCCGTTGTCTGCTCACGGCACCAACGCGGCATCTGCTGCTCTGGCTGGTCTGAAGGTTGCCGGTGTGGCAACTGCGGCTGACGGTTCGATTGATGTTGACGACCTGAAGGCAAAGATTGAGAAGTACGGCCCCAAGGTTGCCGGCATCATGATTACCTACCCTTCCACTCACGGTGTGTTTGAGGAGCAGGTTGCTGAGGTTTGCCAGCTGGTTCACGAGGCTGGCGGCCAGGTGTACCTGGATGGCGCGAACCTGAACGCTCAGATGGGCTTCGCTCAGCCCGGTAAGTTCGGCGGCGACGTTTCGCACCTGAACCTGCACAAGACCTTCTCCATTCCTCACGGTGGTGGCGGCCCCGGTGTTGGCCCGCTGGCTGTTCGTGAGCACCTGGCGAAGTTCCTGCCCGGTGACGCATACCGCGCTGATGCTGAGGGTAAGCTCCCCAACGATGCCGCACTGCCGATTTCGCAGGCGTTCTTCGGTTCTGCCGGTGTTCTGCCGATTAGCTGGATGTACATTGCGATGACTGGTGCTCAGGGTCTGAAGGACTCTTCGCAGTACGCGGTTCTGAACGCTAACTACATTGCGAAGAAGCTTAACGACAAGTACCCGGTGCTGTACACCGGCCCCGGCGGTCTGGTCGCTCACGAGTGCATCCTGGACCTGCGTCAGCTGACCGATCAGTCTCACGTGACTGCTGAGGACGTCTGCAAGCGCCTGATGGACTTCGGTTTCCACGCTCCGACTCTGGCGTTCCCGGTTCCGGGCACCCTGATGGTTGAGCCGACTGAGTCTGAGTCGAAGGAAGAGCTGGACCGCTTCATTGAGGCAATGGAAACCATCTACGACGAGATTATCGAGGTGGCTGAGGGCAAGGTCGTTGTGGAGGATTCGGTTCTGCGCAACGCACCGCACACCGTTGATGTGGTGAGCGCTGATGAGTGGGATCGCCCCTACAGCCGTACTCAGGCAGCTTTCCCTGTCCCGAGCCTGCGCGCTAACAAGTACTTCACTTCGGTGGGTCGTATTGATGGTGCTGGCGGTGACCGTAACTTCGTGTGCGAATGCCCCCCGATGGAGGCTTTCGACCTGGAAGCATAAGGAGCCTGTAACGCTCCTGGGTAGGCTGTAGCGGTCTACCTGCCTCACCCGTCCTCAGGTTCCTGGGGGCGGGTGGGGATCGCCTCCGCAGCATATCTCGTGTCTGTGGGGGTGAACTAAATCTACGACGATTGAACGATAACAGCACAAGGCTGTGCGTGAGGAGAATCTAATGTCCCCCAAGAAGACCTCTCTGTACTCTGTCCACGAGAAGCTTGGCGCTTCTTTCACCGACTTTGGTGGCTGGGATATGCCCCTGAAGTACGCTAATGATGTTGCTGAGCATGAGGCGGTCCGTACTCGTGCCGGTATTTTCGACCTGTCCCACATGGGTGAGTTCCGTGTGACCGGTCCGGATGCGGGCGCGTTCCTGGATTACGCTCTGGTGTCGAACATGTCCATCCTGAAGGTCGGTAAGGCAAAGTACTCGATCCTGGTCAACGACAAGGGCGGCGTGATTGACGACCTGATTACTTACCGTCTGGGCGATGAGGAGTTCATGGTCGTTCCGAACGCTTCGAACATTGACACTGACTTCGCTGCGATGAGCGAGCGCCTGGGCGATTTCAACGTTGAGTTCGTGAACGAGTCGGAGCAGACTTCCCTGGTGGCTGTTCAGGGTCCTCGTGCTGAGGAGATTCTGCTGGCTGCTGGTGTTTCTGATGAGGAGGCTGTCCGCGAGCTGAAGTACTACGCTTCGGTGCCGCTGACTGTTGCCGGTGTTGATGTTCTGCTGGCTCGTACCGGTTACACCGGTGAGGACGGCTTCGAGCTGTTCGTTCCGAATGAGAACGCTGTTGAGCTGTGGGATAAGCTGGCTGCTGCTGGTGAGCCTTTCGGTATGATTCCTGCCGGTCTGGCTTCTCGTGACTCCCTGCGTCTTGAGGCTGGTATGCCGCTGTACGGTCATGAGCTGGGTCTTGAGATTACTCCGTTTGAGTCCGGTCTGGGCCGTCTGGTTGAGATTGCTCTGGAGAAGAAGGCAGCTGACTTCGTTGGTCGTGAGGCTCTGACTGAGCTGGCTAAGAGCGAGTCGAAGCGCATCCTGGTTGGTTTGAAGGCTCAGGCGAAGCGTCCTGCTCGTGCCGGTTCTAAGCTGGTGGATGCTGAGGGCAATGAGATTGGTGAGGTTACCTCCGGTATTCCTTCCCCGACTCTGGGCTTCCCGATTGCTATGGCGCTGGTGAACCGTGAATTCTCTGAGGTTGGTTCTACTGTGGATGTTGATATCCGCGGTAAGCGTGCTCCGTTTGATGTTGTGGCTCTGCCGTTCTACAAGCGTGAGAAGTAAGAGTTTTTCTGCAGGTAATCTGTAGGGTAGAGGCGTCGTGTCCTGTGTGGGCACGGCGCCTTTTCTGCGCCGTGAGGTGGGCGTTGAGTGGTGGGGGAGTGTATGAGGTGTTCTGAGCCTTAGTTTGTGCTGGTTCTGAAGTGCGTTAGGATTAGAGCGGCCAGTCAAGGGTGATTGTCCGCACTTATAGACCGCAGGTTGATGTGTGGTTCCTCCGTTGAGGGGCGCGTATCTTTTGGTGCGGTGCACAGACATTATTTATTTGAAGGACAGAACGTGGCTATTAACCAGAGCGCGCCCAGCAGCGCCCAGAAGAAGGCAGAGGCTCTGCCGTATGACATCAGTGTTTTTGAGATGTTCAGCGTTGGTGTGGGGCCTTCGAGTTCGCATACGGTGGGGCCGATGCGCGCTTCGAACCGTTTTGTGGCGGAGCTGATTGATGAGGGCCTGCTGGACCGTGTGACGGGTGTGCATGTTGACCTGTATGGTTCGTTGGCGGCTACGGGTGCTGGTCACGGTACGATGAGTGCTGCGTTGAAGGGCCTGTGTGGTTTTGTTCCGGAGACGATCAATATCGCTGATTCTGAGGCGATGATTGAGCGTAATAGCGTGGATGGTACTTTGCCGTTGGCTGGTTATCCGTCCTCTGCTTACGGTGTGACTGCGCCCGGTGGTGAGGAGCAGAAGGTGTACGGCCCGGTGGTGAATTACCGTGAGCTGGATATGACTCTGCGTCCGTTGACGGTTCTTCCGCGTCATACGAACGGTATGAAGATTGCGGCGTTTGCGGGTGAGCAGCTGCTGTTGGAGCGCACTTACTATTCGATTGGTGGCGGCTTCATTGTTGAGGGTGATGAGGAGGCGACCGGTTGTGCGTCGCTGATGAACCCTCCGTATCCGTTTGGTTCGGCTGCTGAGCTGCTGGAGATGGCGAATGAGTCTGGTCTGTCGATTGCGCAGTTGAAGATGGCGAATGAGTGTTCTCTGCGTTCTGAGCAGGAGGTCCGTGATGGTATCTTGCATATTTACCGTGTGATGAAGGAGTGTATCGGTTCTTCGTTGGCGCGTGTGGGTTATTTGCCGGGGCCGCTGAAGGTGCGTTGCCGTGCGGGTGCGTGGCATCGCGATTTGATGGTGGAGGATCCTTCGAAGTCTCCTGAGTTCGCTATTGACTGGGTGAATCTGATTGCTTTGGCGGTCAATGAGGAGAACGCTTTTGGTGGTCGTGTGGTGACTGCTCCGACGAATGGTGCTGCGGGTATTATTCCTGCGGTGCTGCATTACGCGATGAATTACACGCAGGGTATCCGCCATTGCGGTCAGGCTGCTCGTGATCAAGCGGTTGTTGATTTCTTCTTGGCGTCTGCTGCTGTGGGTGTGCTGTATAAGAAGCGCGCGTCGATTTCTGGTGCTGAGGTGGGTTGCCAGGGTGAGGTGGGTAGCGCCTCCTCGATGGCTGCTGCTGGTTTGGCGCAGGTGATGGGTGGTACTCCCGAGCAGGTTGAGAATGCGGCTGAGATTGCGATGGAACACAACCTGGGTCTGACGTGTGACCCGGTGGGTGGTTTGGTGCAGATTCCGTGTATTGAGCGTAATGCGATGGCTGCGTCGAATGCTGTGACGGCGGCTCGTATGGCGTTGCGTGGTGATGGTACGCACCGTGTGTCGTTGGATCAGGTGATTGAGACGATGCGTCAGACCGGTTTGGATATGTCTCACCGTTATAAGGAGACGTCTATGGGTGGTTTGGCTGTGAATGTGGTGGAATGCTAGGTGCACGCTGTGGCAGGTTTGCACTCCTGATGAGGGTGTGGTAGACAGAAGGGCTTTCTTCCTGTATCGTTAGTATTTACGCTTTCCCTAACCTTTGTGCCTTCATATAGCGGTGGGCACGGGCTGAAGGTGACGTTTTTCCGTCCGACTCTATAGCTTCGAGCACCGTTTTATTCGGGGGCTGAGGTTGTCGTGTCGCCGGTAATGTCGCCGGGAGGCTGATTGCTAACAGACATGTCTGTGGAAGGATCCCCATTTTGGTCGCTTCGAGCACCTCTAACCATGACGCCGCTAACGGCGCAGAGAACGTCTCGCGCCGAATTTCATTCGCGAAGATTAACGAACCGCTGAAGGTTCCCAACCTGCTTGCTATCCAGACCGATAGCTTCGACCGCCTCGTTGGTAACGAGCGCTGGGCGGAGCGTCTGGAGAAGGCGCAGGCTGCTGGTGACACTTCTGTCCCCGCTCAGTCCGGTCTGGCTGAGATTTTTGAAGAAATCTCCCCGATTCGTGACTTCCAGGAGACTATGCAGCTCTCCTTCTCTGAGCCTGAGTTTGCTGACCCCAAGTACTCTGTTGAGGAGTGCAAGGACCGCGACGCAACCTACTCGGCTCCGCTGTACATTAAGGCTGAATTCATGAACCTCGCTACCGGCGAGGTCAAGCAGCAGACCCTGTTCATGGGTGACTTCCCCCTGATGACCGAGGCCGGTACCTTCGTTATTAACGGTACTGAGCGTGTGGTCGTTTCTCAGCTGGTGCGTTCCCCCGGTGCTTACTTCGAGAAGGCTCCGGACCGTACCTCCGATAAGGACATTTACTCTGCCCGCGTGATTCCTTCCCGCGGTGCATGGTTCGAGCTTGAGATTGATAAGCGCGACCAGGTTGGTGTGCGTCTGGACCGCAAGCGTAAGCAGTCCGTGACTGTTCTGCTGAAGGCTCTGGGTTGGACCGAGTCCAAGATTCTGGCTGAGTTCGGTCAGTACGACTCCATCCGCGCAACTCTGGAGAAGGACTCCGTCAAGGACCGCGACGAGGCTCTGCTGGATATCTACCGCAAGCTGCGTCCGGGCGAACCCCCGACGGTTGAAGCTGCCCAGGCTCTGCTGGACAACATGTACTTCACCCCGCGTCGCTACGACCTGGCGAAGGTTGGCCGTTACAAGCTGAACCGTAAGCTCGGTGTGGACGTTCCCATGGATTCTCCCGAGGCTTCCGTTCTGAGCCAGGACGACATCGCTCAGATGATTCGTTACCTCTGCGCTCTGCACGCAGGCGAGACCAGCATCCCCGGCGTCCGTGACGGCGAGGAGATCTCCCTCAAGATTGATATCGACGACATCGACCACTTCGGTAACCGTCGTATCCGCACCGTGGGCGAGCTGATTGAGAACCAGATCCGTACCGGTCTGTCCCGTATGGAGCGCGTGGTTCGCGAGCGCATGACCACCCAGGACGTGGACGCTATCACCCCGCAGTCCCTGGTGAACATCCGCCCCGTCGTGGCGGCTATCAAGGAGTTTTTCGGTACTTCTCAGCTGTCGCAGTTCATGGACCAGAACAACCCGCTGGCAGGTCTGACCCACAAGCGTCGTCTGTCCGCACTGGGCCCGGGCGGTCTGTCCCGTGACCGTGCAGGCATGGAAGTTCGAGACGTCCACCCCTCGCACTACGGTCGTATGTGCCCCATTGAAACCCCTGAAGGCCCGAACATTGGTCTGATTGGTTCGCTGGCAACCTACGGTCGCATCAACTCCTTCGGTTTCATTGAGACCCCCTACCGCGTGGTGACTGATGGCCGCGTGACCGATGAGGTCCGCTACCTGACTGCTGACGACGAGAAGTCTGTTGTTATCGCACAGGCAAACGCACCGCTGAACGCTGACCGCACCTTCGCTGAGAACGAGGTTCTCTGCCGTGCGGGCGATGGTTCTGGCGAAGCTGTTCTGGTTGCTCCCGGCGCCGTTCAGTACATGGACGTCTCCCCGCGCCAGATGGTGTCTGTTGCTACCGCTCTGATTCCTTACCTGGAGCACGACGACGCTAACCGAGCACTGATGGGTGCTAACATGCAGCGTCAGGCTGTGCCCCTGCTGGAGTCTGAGGCTCCCGTGGTTGGTACCGGTATGGAGAAGTACGCAGCACTGGACTCCGGTGACTCCGTGCTCGCGAAGAAGCCCGGTGTGGTTTCCTCCGTGGACGCTAAGACCGTTATCGTCCGTAACGACGACGGCTCTGTCTCCACCTACCCGATCATGAAGTTCTCCCGCTCGAACCCGGGTAACTGCTACAACCAGCGCGTTGTGGTGAAGGAAGGCCAGCGCGTCGAGTACCGCGACGTTATTGCTGATGGCCCCTCCACCGACGGTGGCGAGCTGGCACTGGGTAAGAACCTGCTCGTGGCATACATGCCGTGGGAAGGCCTGAACTACGAGGATGCAATCATCCTCTCCCAGCGCATGGTTTCTGAGGACGTGCTGACCTCGATTCACATTGAGGAGCACGAGATTGACGCCCGCGACACCAAGCTGGGCCCCGAGGAGATTACCCGCGACATTCCGAACGTGTCCGAGGATGTTCTCTCGGCTCTGGACGAGCGCGGCATCATCCATATCGGTGCTGAGGTTGAGGCTGGCGACATCCTCGTCGGTAAGGTTACCCCCAAGGGCGAGACCGAGCTGACCCCCGAGGAGCGCCTGCTGCGCGCAATCTTCGGTGAGAAGTCTCGCGAGGTTCGCGACACCTCCCTGAAGGTTCCTCACGGCGAGTCCGGTACCGTCATCGGTATCCGTATCTTCGACCGCGAGAACAACGATGAGGACGATCTGCCCCCGGGCGTGAACCAGCTGGTCCGCGTGTACGTGGCTCAGAAGCGTAAGATTACCGACGGCGACAAGCTTGCAGGCCGCCACGGTAACAAGGGTGTTATTTCTAAGATCCTGCCGATCGAGGATATGCCCTTCCTGGAAGACGGTACCCCCGTGGATGTCATCCTGAACCCGCTGGGCGTGCCCGGTCGTATGAACATTGGTCAGGTTCTGGAAGTCCACACCGGTTGGCTGGCTAAGCAGGGTTGGAAGATTGAGGGCGAGCCCGAGTGGCTTAAGCACATGCCGAACTTCCCGAAGGAATCCGGCCCGACCCGCCTGGCAACCCCGGTGTTCGACGGTGCCCACGAGGACGAACTGTTCGACCTTATGGACCACTCGAACCCGAACCGCGATGGTGACCGTCTGATCAACCGTTCCGGTAAGGCACGTCTGATTGACGGCCGTTCCGGTGAGCCGTTCCCGGATCCGATTTCGGTTGGTTACCAGTACATCCTGAAGTTGCACCACTTGGTGGATGACAAGATTCACGCTCGTTCCACCGGTCCGTACTCGATGATTACCCAGCAGCCTCTGGGTGGTAAGGCGCAGTTCGGTGGTCAGCGCTTCGGTGAGATGGAAGTGTGGGCGCTGGAAGCATACGGCGCCGCATACACCCTGCAGGAAATCCTGACCGTCAAGTCCGATGACGTGGCGGGCCGTGTGAAGGTTTACGAGGCTATCGTGAAGGGCGAGAACATCCCTGAGCCCGGTATCCCCGAATCCTTCAAGGTTCTTATCAAGGAAATGCAGTCTCTGTGCCTGAACGTCGAGGTGCTCTCCACCGACGGCAAGATTATTGAGATGAGCGACTCGGAGGAAGAAGGCTTCCGGGCAGCAGAAGATATGGGCGTGAGCCTGACCCACGACGAGCCTAGCTCCGTCGACGAGGCATAAGCACCGCCTCCTTCTAGGGTGGGGAACCCCGCATGCGCTCGCGTGCGTTGTGGGGTTCCCGCCCGCTAACCCAAGTCTTCAGAAACTTACAGAAAGAGATTAGGACCGATATGTCCAACGAATCTTCGCTTGGTTTGATGCGAATTGGCCTCGCCACCGCCGACGACATCCGTCGTTGGTCTTTTGGTGAGGTTAAGAAGCCCGAGACCATCAACTACCGTACCCTGAAGCCCGAGAAGGACGGCCTCTTCGACGAGCGTATCTTCGGCCCCACCAAGGACTGGGAGTGCTACTGCGGTAAGTACAAGCGCGTGCGCTTCAAGGGCATTGTGTGTGAGCGCTGTGGTGTTGAGGTGACCCGCTCTAAGGTACGTCGTGAGCGTATGGGTCACATTGAGCTGGCTGCTCCTGTTACCCACATTTGGTACTTCAAGGGTGTTCCTTCCCGCCTGGGTTACCTGCTGGATCTGGCTCCGAAGGACCTGGAGAAGGTCATTTACTTCGCTGCGTACATGATCACTAAGGTTGACGAGGAAGCTCGTCATGAGGATCTGCCGATGCTGCAGGCTGCTCACGACCGTGAGAAGCAGGAGCTTGAGGCTGCTCTGAACGCTGACGTGAACGCTATTAGCCGTGAGGTTGAGGCGGAGCTGGCTCGTATTGAGGCTGAGGGCGGCAAGGCTGCTGAGAAGCGTAAGCTGCGCGATAACGCTGAGCGTCAGCTCGCGTCGGTGCGTAAGCGTTACGAGCGTGAGGCTGAGCACCTGGAGCGCGTGTGGGATCGCTTCAAGAACCTGAAGGTCGCTGACCTTGAGGGCGATGAGGCACTGTACCGTTCCATGATTGATAAGTACGGCCTGTACTTTGAGGGTGCGATGGGCGCAGAGGCTATTAAGAAGCGTCTGGAGTCCTTCGACTTGGAGGCTGAGGCTGAGGCTCTCAAGGAGATCATTCAGACCGGTAAGGGTCAGAAGAAGACCCGCGCTCTGAAGCGTCTGAAGGTTGTTAACGCCTTCCTGACCACCGATAACTCCCCGTTGGGTATGGTTCTGGATGTTGTTCCGGTTATTCCGCCGGAACTGCGCCCGATGGTTCAGCTGGATGGTGGCCGTTTCGCGACCTCCGACCTGAACGACCTGTACCGTCGTGTGATCAACCGTAACAACCGTTTGAAGCGTCTGCTGGAGCTGGGTGCTCCCGAGATTATCGTGAACAACGAGAAGCGTATGCTGCAGGAAGCTGTGGACTCGCTGTTCGATAACGGCCGTCGCGGTCGCCCGGTGACCGGCCCCGGTAACCGCCCCCTGAAGTCTCTGTCTGACATGCTGAAGGGTAAGCAGGGTCGTTTCCGTCAGAACCTGCTCGGTAAGCGTGTTGACTACTCGGGTCGTTCCGTGATTGTGGTTGGTCCTCAGCTGCAGATGCACCAGTGTGGTCTGCCCAAGCAGATGGCTCTGGAGCTGTTCAAGCCTTTCGTTATGAAGCGTCTGGTGGAGCTGAGCCACGCTCAGAACATTAAGAGCGCTAAGCGTATGGTTGAGCGTTTCCGCCCGCAGGTTTGGGACGTTCTGGAAGAGGTTATTGCTGAGCACCCGGTTCTGCTGAACCGTGCACCTACCCTGCACCGCCTCGGTATTCAGGCGTTTGAGCCGAAGCTGGTTGAGGGTAAGGCTATTCAGCTGCACCCGCTGGTTTGCTCCGCGTTCAACGCTGACTTCGATGGTGACCAGATGGCAGTTCACCTGCCGCTGTCTCCCGAGGCTCAGGCTGAGGCTCGTATCCTCATGCTGTCCTCGAACAACATCCTGAAGCCGTCGGATGGCCGCCCTGTGGCTGTTCCTTCGCAGGATATGATCATTGGTCTGTTCCACCTGACTACTCCTCGCGAGGGTCAGAAGAACGAGGGTCACGCATTCTCTTCGGTGTCTGAGGCTCTGATGGCGATGGATCGTCACGAGATTGAGCTGTACACCAAGGTGAAGATTCGCCTTGATGGTGACCAGTTTGTTGCTCCTGAGGGCTGGGAAGCTCCTGAGGGTTACAAGGCTGGCGACCCCGTGCTGCTGGACTGCACTGTTGGTCAGGTTCTGTTCAACCAGGCTCTGCCGAAGGATTACCCCTGGTTCTCCGGTGTGGCAGATAAGAAGGGCCTGGGTAGCCTGATTAACGATCTGGCTGAGCGCTACCCGATGGATGTTGTGGCTCGTGCTCTGGATAACCTGAAGAACTCCGGTTTCTACTGGGCTTCTCGTTCGGGCGTGACCGTGGCTGTTTCCGATATTGCTACTCCCGCTGAGAAGCCGGCAATTATGGAGCGCTACGAGAAGCAGGCTGCTGCAATTCAGGATGACTTTGAGATCGGTACCATCGATGACGAAGAGCGTCGTCAGGAGCTGATTAAGGTTTGGACCGAGGCTACCGACGTGGTTGCAGAGGCTATGCGTGAGAACTTGAGCTCTCACGGTGGTCTGAACACCATTTACCGTATGGTGACTTCCGGTGCACGTGGTAACTGGATGCAGGTCCGTCAGATTGCGGGTATCCGTGGTCTGGTGTCGAACCCGAAGGGTGAGATTATGCCTCGCCCGATTAAGTCCTCGTACCGTGAGGGCCTGTCGGTTCTGGAGTACTTCATCGCGACCCACGGTGCACGTAAGGGTCTGGCGGATACCGCACTGCGTACCGCTAACTCGGGTTACCTGACTCGTCGTCTGGTGGACGTTTCGCAGGACGTTATCGTTCGCGAGCACGATTGTGGCACTCGCCGCGGTCTGGTTCTGCCTCTGATTGATGAGGATGGCGGTCTGCACCAGGATGTCGAGACTTCGATTCACGGTCGTACCCTTGCGGTCGACGTGAAGGACGAGGCAAGCAACGTTCTGGCTGCTGCTGGTTCCGATGTCTCTGATGAGCTCATTGAGAAGCTCTTCAAGGCAGGCGTGAAGGATGTTCGCGTCCGTTCGGTTCTGACCTGTGAGTCCGCTATTGGTGTGTGTGCACTGTGCTACGGCCGTTCGATGGCTTCGAACGTGCTGGTGGACATTGGTGAGGCTGTTGGTATTATTGCGGCTCAGTCGATTGGTGAGCCCGGTACCCAGCTGACCATGCGTACCTTCCACACCGGTGGTGTGGCTTCGGCTGACGATATTACTCAGGGTCTGCCCCGTATTCAGGAGCTGTTCGAGGCTCGTACCCCCAAGGGTGTTGCCCCGATTTCTGAGGTGTCCGGTCGCGTGACCATTGAGGATACCGAGAAGTCCTACAAGATTGTGGTGACCCCGGACGATGGTTCTGAGCCCCAGTCCTACACTGTTCTGCGTCGTGCAGCTTCTAAGCTGCAGAACGGCGATCACGTTCAGGTTGGCGATCAGCTGGCTACCGGTTCTGTTGATCCGAAGGAGGTTCTGCGTATTCGTGGTCCTCGTGAGGCTCAGAAGCACCTGGTGAGCGAGGTTCAGGGCGTGTACAAGTCGCAGGGTGTGGAAATCCACGACAAGCACGTTGAGGTTATTGTTCGCCAGATGCTGCGTCGCGTGACCGTGATTGAGTCCGGTGATACCGATCTGCTGCCTGGTGAGCTGGTTGATAACATTGCTTTCCAGACTGCTAACCGTAAGGCACTGGTTGAGGGCAAGAAGCCCGCAGCTGGCCGTCCGGAAATGATGGGTATTACCAAGGCTTCGCTGGCTACCGAGTCCTGGCTGTCGGCGGCCTCCTTCCAGGAGACCACCCGCGTCCTGACTCAGGCTGCTATGGAGGCGAAGACTGACCCGCTGCTCGGCCTGAAGGAGAACGTGATCATCGGTAAGCTGGTTCCCGCCGGTACTGGTCTGGCACGTTACAACGATATTGAGGTTGAGCCCAGCGCCCAGGCTACTGCTGAGCGTATGCAAGCTCTGGACACTTTCGGTGGTTACCAGAGCGCATTCCAGATGGATAACGAGGTGTACACTTACGGCAACGGCGGCTTTATGGCTGTTTCGCTGGATGAGTACGGTCGTGGTCTGGACTAAGGCTTCTGCCGTGAGGGGTAGGTTGAGGGTTTAGAGCCCTGGCCTGGTCCTTGATAAAGAACGCGGATACTCGAGTTGTCTCGGGTATCCGCGTTCTGTGTTTAACGAATAGGTGGGGGAGGGGTGGCGTTCTTTTAAGTGGTACTTTAATATTCTTTATCCTTCAGGGGAAGGTTGTATATTTTTTGCCTAGTAGACGAATTTATTTGTAAAAAATCATTGGGGTGCATTATTTCTTCAAACTGGGAAAATTTCTTGACTGGGCAAGAAATTAGGTGGTGGTCAAATATTGAGAGACCCCTTGTAATCCGCCCCAATATCGCCATAAATAGAATATTTGCTCGTTTTCTTTTGGGGTTTAAAAATAATGAACGTTCTTCATTTGAACAATGCTAATTCAACTTGGAAAGCCTTTTGACTAGGTTCTATTCTTGAAGGCATGCATATCACTCTATTCTCTTCCGGACGGGTGACTACTGGTGGCACCCAACTGTCTTCCGGAACGGCACAGCCTCACGAATCTGAACAGAATCCCTCCTCGACTGCAGGGGAGCGAAAGCGCTCCTCTGTTTTTTCGCGTTTTAAGGCGCCCACCCACTCTCTTGCTCGCATTGGTGCAGCATGCCTTATTGCGGCTTCCGCAGTTCTTCCTGCCGGTCAGGTCGCGACCGCAGCCCCTGTTTCTCAGAGCTCCAGTGCTACCCCCTACCTGGTGGGTGCGGGTGCAGCGGATATTACCGGTGAGCCCGGTGAAGTCGGCTTCATGGGCTACGGTGAGAGCTCCCAGAAAGGCAGTGGCGTACATACTCGCCAGTATGCACGTGCTTTTATTGCGGTGGATCGCGCCTCAGGTAAGCGCAACCTCATTGTTGTCCTGGACTCTCTGACTGGCTGGCAGTCCCTGCGTGATGAACTGGTGAAGCGTATTCGCGCTGAGTTTGGTTCCGCGTACGATGAGTCGAACATTATGATTACCGCGACTCACACCCATGCGACCCCCGGTGGTATTACGCACCAGAGCCTGTACAACATCACCACTCTGGGTTTCCATCAGGACACGTTCAATGCTCAGGTGGATGGTTCGCTGAAGGCAATCCGCCAGGCAACTAAGGACCTGGCTCCGGGTAACCTGACGATTTCTTCTTCGAAGCTGACCGGTGTTGGTGCTAACCGTTCCCGCGAGGCGTTTAATCTGGATTCTCCCCAGTTGCGTTCTAAGTTGCCCGGCGGTACCGATCCGACCAATATGACTTTGCGTCTGGAGCGCAACGGTAAGACTCGTGCGGTGTTGAACTGGTATGCGATTCACCCGACTTCTTTGACCTCGAAGAATACTCTGATTTCGAGCGATAACAAGGGTTATGCGGAATATCTGCTGGAGACTCAGGATCACGGCGTTGACCGCAATGTTCCCGGTAGTGGTGATGGTTTCGTTGCGGCGTTTGCGAATGCTAATGCTGGTGATGTTTCCCCGAATACTTGGTTGAAGCCTGGTCAGGGTCCCACTAATGACCAGTTCAAGAACGTGAAGATTCAGGGTGAGAAGCAGGCTAATGCTGTGCGTTCTCAGCTCAAGAGCGCAGGTACTCCTGTGGGTAAGGGTCTGGATTCGCGTATTTCGTACTTCAATTTCTCGGGTATGACTGTGGATGCGAAGTACACCGGTAGCGGCCATAATGAGCGTACCTGCCAGGGCTTCTTGGGCACTCCGTTTGGTGCCGGTTCCACTGAGGATGGTGGCGGCGGTTGGGCTGTTTATAAGGAAGGCTCTGGTCGCCCCTCTATTCTGGGTACTTTGGTATTCACTCCGAGTGCAACGCAGACGCGTTGCCAGCAGCCGAAGGGTATTCTCTTCTCTGCAAAAAATGGAACGATCATTCAGGAAAAGTATCCGGTGCAGATTATGCGCTTCGGTGACTACTACCTGCTGGGTATGCCCGGTGAGTTCACCGGTGCGGTAGGTGTGCAGTATCGTCAGGATGCTGCCAAGCTTTTTGGCGTTCCCGAATCGCACATTATTCTGCAGGGCTACACCAACGCCTACGACCACTACGTGACGACTCCTGAGGAGTATGACTCTCAGCAGTATGAAGGCGGCGCGACCCTCTTCGGTCGTTACACCTCCAGCGCGTTCCGTCAGACCATTAATGTTGTTGGAACTTCGCTGAAGAACGGTACGCCGCTGGGTATTGGTGACCGTCCGAATGATCGTCGCCCGGTAGCCAGCCTGCAGGGTAAGGTCGTCTACGATACCCCCATGTTCGGTATGCGTTACGGCCAGGTCACTCAGCAGCCTCAGGACGCTATTGCCGGCCGTGAAGAGGTGACGGCTCGTTTTGCTGGTGCGCACCCGAACAACAACATGCATCACGACGGTAGCTACTTCGTGATTGAGCGTCGTGTGGGTAATACCTGGAAGTACTACACCGCGGATAACAACCCGGATACCTTCTTTGAATGGAAGCGCATTGGCGTTTCGGCGTCTCAGGTGACGGTTCGCTGGAAGGTTCCGGCTAATACTCCTAAGGGGCAGTACCGCATCCGCTACTACGGCAATGCTAAGAAGAATTCGAAGACTATTACCCCGTTTGAGGGTCAGACTCGAGTCTTCCAGGTGGCGTAGTCTCTTCCAGATGGCGTAGTCCAGTAGCTGCTGTGGCGGATCTATAACTGAATATTCTCTTGCGGGAGGCGGGCGCAGCTATGCGCTCGCCTCCCGCATCTGTTGGGGTCGCCAAGAATCATTGAGAGGTTCTTGGCGGCCTTCTGCTTTAAATTGGCGTCAAGGAGGCAAAAGAAACAGAGATAGCGGGGGAGCGGTAAATCCCAAAGATGTAATTTAAGTGAGGTAAATCATTAGCTTTTATCCTTAGATGGGGGCTTAAAAGCAAAGAATCCCCGCTCTAGCGCTAGATTAAGCGGGATTTAACCTGTATAGTCTTATCCGAAGTACTTGAGCTCGGTGCACAAGGATCCACCCCCGGTGGGTTTACGCGGGATATTTCCCGAGGGCACGGGCATGATGAATCAATGGCAGTATGGATACCGTCCTTTGGCGTTGCTTTTTGCTGACGCCTAAATGCCATTTTTAAGCGTGCCCAAAAACTTTTTCACCTCTGATGGTGGGGAATTTTAGCCCTGAGAACTCGCCGAGATGTCGAGGAACCTATAGAAACCAACCGGATATGCGTCCGAGCGTTTCTGATAACCGAGAGCACCCATCCAACGTGATGGGGGCCAGTAAGTTTATACGGGATTTTCTAACGAAGAACCCGATCAAGCAACGGAGAAAACGTGCCTACTATTCAGCAGCTGGTCCGTAAGGGCCGGACTCCCAAGGTCGTTAAGACCAAGGCGCCCGCACTGAAGGGCAACCCCATGAAGCGTGGCGTGTGCACCCGTGTGTACACCACCACCCCGAAGAAGCCGAACTCGGCACTGCGTAAGGTCGCTCGTGTCAAGCTCAACGGCGGCGTCGAGGTTACCGCATACATCCCCGGTGAGGGTCACAACCTGCAGGAGCACTCGATCGTGCTCGTTCGCGGTGGTCGTGTGAAGGACCTCCCCGGTGTTCGCTACAAGATCGTTCGTGGCGCTCTGGATACCCAGGGTGTTAAGGGTCGCGGCCAGGCTCGCTCCCGCTACGGCGCTAAGAAGGAGAAGAAGTAATGCCTCGTAAGGGTCCCGCTCCCAAGCGTCCCCTCGTAAACGATCCTGTTTACGGTTCCGCTCTGGTCACCCAGCTGATCAACAAGGTTCTGCTGGACGGCAAGAAGTCCGTCGCAGAGCGCATCGTCTACGGTGCCCTCGAGGGCGTCGAGAAGAAGACCGGTTCTGACCCGGTCGCAACCCTGAAGAAGGCTATGGACAACATCAAGCCTTCTCTCGAGGTTCGCTCCCGCCGCGTTGGCGGTGCAACCTACCAGGTTCCGGTTGAGGTTCGCCCCGGCCGTTCCACCGCTCTGGCTCTCCGCTGGCTCGTTGGCTTCTCCAAGCAGCGCCGCGAGAAGACCATGACTGAGCGTCTGATGAACGAGATCCTGGATGCATCCAATGGTCTCGGTGCCGCTGTGAAGCGTCGCGAGGACACTCACAAGATGGCCGAGTCCAACAAGGCCTTCGCACACTACCGCTGGTAATTCTCCGTTTAGAGCCTGCCGAGTCGATTCGAGTCGGCAGGCTTTCGGAGTATCTCATTTAGGGAGAATAACGTGGCACTTGACGTGTTCACCGACCTTAACAAGGTCCGCAACATCGGTATTATGGCGCACATCGACGCCGGTAAGACCACCACCACTGAGCGCATTCTGTTCTACACCGGTATTAACCACAAGATCGGTGAGACCCACGACGGCGCTTCCACCATGGACTGGATGGCTCAGGAGCAGGAGCGAGGTATTACCATTACCTCCGCAGCAACCACCTGCTTCTGGAAGGACAACCAGATCAACATTATCGACACCCCCGGTCACGTCGACTTCACCGTTGAGGTTGAGCGCTCCCTGCGCGTCCTCGACGGCGCAGTTGCTGTGTTCGACGGCAAGGAAGGTGTTGAGCCCCAGTCTGAGACCGTTTGGCGCCAGGCTGACAAGTACGATGTCCCCCGTATCTGTTTCGTCAACAAGATGGACAAGATGGGTGCTGACTTCTACTTCACCGTTCAGACCATCATCGACCGCCTGGGCGCACGCCCGCTGGTTGTTCAGCTCCCCATCGGCGCTGAGAGCGACTTCCTCGGTGTTGTTGACCTGCTCGAAATGAAGGCATACGTCTGGCCCGGCGACGCCAAGGGTGACGTGACCATGGGCTCCTCTTACGAGGTCCAGGACATTCCTGCTGACCTGGTTGAGAAGGCTGAGCAGTACCGCGCTGAGCTGGTTGAGGCTGTTGCTGAGGCTAGCGAAGAACTCATGGAGAAGTACCTCGAAGAGGGCGAGCTGACCATCCCCGAGATTAAGGCTGGTATCCGTCAGCTGGTTATCTCCGGTGAGGCATTCCCCGTTCTCTGTGGTTCTGCATTCAAGAACCGCGGTGTTCAGCCCATGCTGGACGCTGTGATCGAGTACCTGCCCTCCCCGCTGGACGTTCCGGACGTTGTCGGCTCCAACCCCTCCAACGAGGAAGAGAAGCTGACCCGTAAGGCATCCGCTGAGGAGCCCTTCGCAGCACTGGCGTTCAAGGTTGCAGCTCACCCGTTCTACGGTCAGCTGACCTACACCCGTGTGTACTCCGGTACCGCAGCTCAGGGCCAGCAGGTTCTGAACTCCACCAAGGGTAAGAAGGAGCGCATCGGTAAGCTCTTCCAGATGCACTCCAACAAGGAGAACCCTGTTGAGGAGATCACCGCAGGTCACATTTACGCGGCAATCGGTCTGAAGGACACCACCACCGGTGACACCCTGTGCGACCCTGCACACCCGATTGTTCTTGAGTCGATGACCTTCCCCGATCCCGTGATCTTCGTGGCTATCGAGCCCAAGACCAAGGGTGACCAGGAGAAGATGTCCACCGCTATCCA
The DNA here is from genome assembly GCF_001814995.1 of Rothia sp. HMSC066H02. NCBI lineage: Bacteria > Bacillati > Actinomycetota > Actinomycetes > Micrococcales > Micrococcaceae > Rothia > Rothia sp. HMSC066H02. The sequence goes on from NZ_KV818673.1 coordinate 81,175, forward strand.
GAAGCTCTCCGCTGAGGACCCCACCTTCACCGTTTCGCTGAACGAAGAAACCGGTCAGACCGAAATTGGTGGTATGGGTGAGCTGCACCTGGACATCATCGTTGACCGTATGAAGCGTGAGTTCAAGGTTGAGGCTAACGTTGGTAAGCCTCAGGTTGCTTACCGCGAGACCATCAAGAAGGCAGTCGAGAAGGTCGACTACACCCACAAGAAGCAGACCGGTGGTTCCGGTCAGTTCGCAAAGGTGCAGGTCTCCTTCGAGCCCCTGCCCCTGGATGGCGAAGAGCTGTACCTGTTCGAGGACAAGGTCACCGGTGGCCGCGTTCCTCGCGAGTACATCCCCTCGGTCGACGCTGGTATCCAGGACGCCATGAAGTTCGGTGTCCTCGCTGGCTACCCGATGGTGGGCCTGAAGGCAACCCTGATCGACGGTGCTTACCACGACGTCGACTCCTCCGAAATGGCGTTCAAGATCGCTGGTTCGATGGTCTTCAAGGAAGGCGCTAAGCGCGCTAACCCGGTCCTGCTCGAGCCGCTGATGGACGTTGAGGTTCGTACCCCCGAGGAGTACATGGGCGACGTTATCGGCGACCTGAACTCCCGCCGTGGCCAGGTTCGTTCCATGGAGGACGCATCCGGCGTTAAGATCATCAAGGCTATCGTGCCCCTGACCGAAATGTTCGGTTACATTGGCGACCTGCGTGGCAAGACCCAGGGTCGTGCAGTGTTCTCGATGGCATTCGACAGCTACGGCGAGGTTCCCAAGAACGTCGCTGACGAGATCATCCAGAAGAGCCGCGGCGAGTAATTTTCGCGTCTCACCCGTGGGCCACGGGCTAAAAACCTGTGGCCCACGCTAAAATTTTCAATTAAATCCATTATTGAGAGCATGAACAGTTTCATCTCTGCGGCGTAATCCGCTATTGTAGACGCTAGACCGTTTTATAACGGGATGCGCCGGAGCGAAGATCCGCGTGCATGTTTTCAATCGTTCTAGGAGGAACACTCTTGGCTAAGGCTAAGTTCGAGCGCTCCAAGCCTCACGTTAACGTCGGTACCATTGGTCACGTTGACCACGGTAAGACCACCCTGACCGCAGCAATCTCCAAGGTTCTGGCTGACAAGTACCCGGACCTGAACGAGAAGCGCGACTTCGGTATGATCGACTCCGCTCCCGAGGAGCGCCAGCGCGGTATTACCATTAACATTGCTCACATCGAGTACCAGACCGAGAAGCGCCACTACGCACACGTTGACGCTCCCGGCCACGCTGACTACGTCAAGAACATGATTACCGGTGCGGCTCAGATGGACGGCGCAATCCTCGTGGTTGCAGCTACCGACGGCCCCATGGCACAGACCCGCGAGCACGTTCTGCTCGCTCGCCAGGTTGGCGTCCCCACCCTGCTGGTTGCACTGAACAAGGCAGACATGGTTGACGACGAAGAGCTCCTCGACCTCGTCGAGATGGAGGTCCGTGACCTTCTCTCCTCGCAGGAGTTCGACGGCGACAACGCTCCCGTTGTTCGCGTTTCCGCACTGAAGGCTCTCGAAGGCGATCCCGAGTGGGTTGCTAAGGTCGAGGAGCTCATGGACGCAGTCGACACCTACATTCCGGACCCCGTGCGTGAGAAGGACAAGCCCTTCCTCATGCCCATCGAGGACGTCTTCACCATCACCGGTCGTGGCACCGTTGTTACCGGTCGTGCAGAGCGCGGTACCCTGAAGATCAACTCCGAGGTCGAGATCGTCGGTATCCGCCCGATCCAGAAGACCACCGTTACCGGTATCGAGATGTTCCACAAGCAGCTCGACGAAGCATGGGCAGGCGAGAACTGTGGTCTGCTGCTGCGTGGTCTGAAGCGTGACGATGTTGAGCGTGGTCAGGTTGTCGTGGAGCCGGGCTCCATCACCCCCCACACCGAGTTCGAGGCAAACGTCTACATCCTCTCCAAGGATGAGGGTGGCCGTCACAACCCCTTCTACTCCAACTACCGTCCTCAGTTCTACTTCCGTACCACTGACGTGACCGGCGTTATCACCCTCCCCGAGGGCACCGAGATGGTTATGCCCGGTGACAACACCGAGATGACCGTTACCCTGATCCAGGAAATCGCAATGGAAGAGGGCCTCGGCTTCGCTATCCGTGAGGGTGGCCGCACCGTTGGTTCGGGTCGTGTTACCAAGATCATCAAGTAATTGCCGTAAATTTACGACAATTCGCTAAAGATCTGCCGGAGAGGTAACTCTCCATCAGGTAGCGATACTCAAGGACCCCCGCATCTGCGGGGGTCCTTTTGTTATGCCCTTTTGAAGAAGTGGGGAAGCTGAAGCTCTGTCTACCTTTTCTCAGCGGAACCCTACAACAACAGCGGTCATGGACGTTAAGCGGCTTCTGAGAGCCTCTGAGAGCCTATGCGAGGAGCTAGAGAGTACAGCCCCGAAAGTCACGGTAGAAAACGCCAAAATTAAGGGTTGCGAGAGCAACCTATGCTGTACAGCTGATCTTTCTTCTGAGGAGCTTATCAAAGGCCTCCTGTGGCCCTGCGCTCCGGCGCCGGGGCTGCAGTTACAAGCCCCGCAGCGAATCTTCTCATTTCCCTCGTATTGCGAAGCTCCACGGGGCTCCTCCGCGTAGAGGAACACTAGCCCCTAATATATGTGAATCAGGCACCGTACAAGCGCTCTTGGAGAGCACAAACTGAGCGGGTGAAGGGGATCTGAGAAGCGAAGAACCAGAGCTGTTTTCTTGGTGTGGAGAAAAACTAAAGCTGGCTGCTTGAGAGTAAAGAAAAACGGTTCCCAGCCCGAAGGCTGGGAACCGCAATTCGAATGACTGCCCCTCGGAAGGGACATAGCTAATCCTACTACAGAATGCCGTAGGAATAGAACCTATGTGTGCTGATCGCTAGAGGTTTTCCTCGTGGCGAGGCTGGTAGCCCTGCTGAGGAGTCGGGGGCTGCTGCATCTGGACGTTGCCCTGGGGATGCATACCCGGCTGATCTTGAGTGTGCGGGAAGTTCCCGAGCTGCTCAGAATCCTGGTGCGGAGCGACTGCATCCTGCTTGTTCTGTCGCACCAGCAGACGCCAGATAACGCCTGCGATGAGCAGAATAGAGATAATCAGCAGGGTCAGCGGGTTCAGACCGTTGAGCAAAATTGCCAGATCGAGGGTGACCAGGGCGGTTGCAATATAGGTCCAGACTCGGTCGAGCAGCAGAGCGCTCAGGAGAGTCAGGGCAATGCCGAGTACCAGCACTACGATATCCGGACCGTCAGCGGGAACTGCCCACGTTACCAGAGTGAGGAACACCTGCAGGCCCAAAGCCCAGTACAGAGGAGAATCCGATACCTGCTCGTCTACAGGCCTCTTTGCGATGAAGTTCTTGAGAACCTTGGCTGCCACAACGGCCAGCAGAATCAGGAGAGCAACCTCAAGAATGACGCTCAGAGGATTGGACTTCGAGTAATCAATGACCAGACGGGCGATGAAGAGGCTGAACGCCGTAGTGCAGACGGTCGGCAGGTTCTTCGCCTTGGTGACAGACACGAAAGACAGAGCGCCAAGACCCCAGAGAAGTGCGTTGAGTTCTACCTGCTTGGGCTCAAAAGCCAGCCCAACGAAAGTGTAGAATCCCAGCACCGCCAGAGCGGGAATCATCAGCAGCGTATTGACCGGTGCATAGATGCCCTGGCTCAGGGGGCGGCGAGACATGAAACGCGCGTAGGGGGCACCCAGCGGGCCGTGCATCGGCAAATCAACCATCGTATTACCGACCGGGACAGCAATGCGAGGACGAACATTTGCGTTCACACCGAAGACCTCAACCGGGAGCATGACCTTCAGAACGAATAGGATAACGACGGCAATCAGAGCGTAGTAGCCCAGAAGAGTCATCACCATTGTGCTTTCCCTCGTGTTGAAAAGATTCCACAGGGAACCGATGCAGAAAGTCGTGATACTAATGGATGCGCCAATCTGCATGCGGGGAACCTTGAAGATGAGCGCAAGCACCCATACAGCGATGAAGACCATCGGAGTTGCTACTGCGAACAGAAGATTATCAAAGTCGCCAATGAAACGGCCTGCGCTCAGGATAGAACCAAGAGTGAAGAAAATCGCTGCCGCGTATGCCTCGTAGTTTCGCTTGGAGTACGCGTAGAGTAGCACGCTACACAGTGCCTGAACCGCCAGCAGGGCAAGTACGAGGAAGTCTACGAGCGATTCCTTCATATTGCCGCTGATAGCGAGCAGAATGACCGACCAGCAGATGGGGAATCGTGCAACGGTGAGTAGCTCCGAACGAATCGAAGAGCCAGCCGGCATAAAGAAACCAAGCGCACCGTAGACGACGGTCAGGAGCGCCGGCAACGCTACAGCAATGTACTCCTTCTGCAAGTCGTACAGCAGGTAGTGTCGCGAGCCAATCGTCGCGATAAGCAGAGTCGAGTAGAACGCGATACGGACAAACATGACAAGCGTGGAGCGGAAGGATCCAACGTCCGAAAGTCGCAACGCGCGAGCCAGAATAAGAGCGCCCAGCACGCTCAAGAAGAGGACGGCACCCGAGAAGAGAGGGAAACCAATCCAGAATCGGCCATGCGCTCCGCCATCAGCATGGTTAGCTACGTACCCGACGAAGAGAGCAAAAACGCCCAAGAAGAGGTAGACCGACATCTCTACAAGACGGTAGCTTGCGTTCTGCGCTGCAACGCCCTGAGAGAGGACAAAAGTCAGTAGCGCAATAGCGGCGCAGACCAACGCAAACATCAAAAGCGACTCAGAAGTCTGCATCTCAGGAATGAGAGCGAGGAAGAGCTGAATCATACCAATGGCATAACCGATGTTGCTCAGTACCGCTCCCGCGGTACGTGCCTCGGGGGCCTTAGCGCTGACCAGATAGATGACTACTGCCGCGGTAAAGAAGAGGTAGAAAGTGCCCTGATTGCCGGGGGAGGCGTACATGCCAACAACTGGAATGAGCGCTACAAAACTCATGAGTAGCAGAGGCTGGATTGCCTTGCGGTACAACAAGAAACTCACAATGCAGAGGACACCAATAACCCAGGGGGCAGGGAAGATACCTTGATTGCCTTCTGCATAGGGGAGGAAAGCGCTCCAGCGCGTTGCGTATACAGGACTATCGGCAGCATGAGCAGTGAAGAAGGCGTCAATGAGAGCGAAGAAGGAGAAGAACACGCCGACGCATGCGTCAATTGCCGGCAACCACTCCATCTTGTGAGCGGGATGGTGAGGAGCTTCCTTCGCCCAGGGGATAGCCGGGGTGTTTTGCACCTGCTCGGGCTGTTCACCAGTAGCAGGAGCAGAACCAGCAATAGTCTTCTGCAGACGAGGAATAAATACGTAGGCAGAAATCAGGTTAACAACCAGAACCGAGACGAAAAAAATGCTGGGGAACCACGGGCCGTGATCCGAGTCCATGATGAAGGAGAGAACAGACGCAATTGGGTAGATGCGTGCCTGGGCGTAGTAATCTGCCGTGCCGTTCAGCCACGTGAAAAGAATGGCATGCACAGACATGACTGCAAACGCAATACCCGCATCCGTGTAGCTCAGATCGTTGGTGAAGAAGAAAATAGCGATGGCAGTAGCCGGAACAAAAATACGGGAAGAATCAACAAGACCTTCGCGGATGCCCTTTGGAGCAGCATTCGGGGCAAAATGCACAACCAAACCCAGAACGGTGGCAACAGCAGTCAGCGAAACGAAATACCAAACGAAAGGCAGAGCCGCTACCTTCGTAGCCGCCAACGAGTCCGAAACAATGAACGAAATCAGCAGGTACGCCATCACGCGGTTACGCATGAGGGTACAGGCTCCAACAATGGCTGCAGTGCCAACCAGAGACGTAAGAAGCCAGATGTAGCGTCCTTCAGTCCAAATCTCGAGGACATAGATAGCAACGCCAGTCAGAGGAATAAACGCAAGACCGGTTGCTGCAAAAGAGTAGGAAGCGATACGTAGGCGCTCCACGAAACGGTAGGTGAGCAGACCAGCTCCGTAGAAGACGACTGCTCCAAGCGCCATTGCAAGGACACGGAAGATAGCCGTTTCATCCTGAGAAGACGTCACCGAGGTGACAAAAAGACCCGCAGCACCGATGAGCAGGAGCGAACCGATGTACAGAACAATATTGAGGAAGATATCCTCATTGACCCGACGGCGCTGCGCAGGAGGCTGAGGATACGGACCCGACAGGGACGGGGGAACGTACAGACCGAGACCTTGCGGCTGGACATGCTGAGGGCTCTGAGATGAAGAGTGAGAGCTAGAGGATGCCTGATGAGGTTGTGTCGGCTGAGACATGGTTTCTCCTTAGGCTGTAGTGATACTTCTACGATACGAGAGTCTTTAGACCTAAAAGCTTTATTACGAGCAATAAAGCGCATGGAACTTACTGAAAATAGATTGAAAGCTCCCTGAGAGTTACATCGCGGGAGTATCCTCAGATTGACAGAGGCAGTTAAGTGTTCTTAAGCACTTAACTCGTGTTTGTATTGCGTAAGCGCTCTATCTCTGAGAGAATTGACGACGTTGTCAAAGCGTCTACCTGCACTAAAGGTAGGCCCACGTATGACCCGGTCCGAAGGATGACGGGATGAGTCTGTCTAGAAAATAGGCGACACGCCCGAGTTCGGGGGTCGGTACTCAGGCGGGGTGAGGAACCCGGCAAAGCCGGATTCAGTCCGTTCTGAGTGGCGCACGTGATGAATATATCGCGTTCCTTAAGCGCTATAACAAAGGGGCAAAAGCTCCGATACAGGGAATACATCAAGAAAGAGAGTCCGACAGATGGCGGGACAGAAAATCCGCATCCGTCTGAAGTCCTATGACCACGAGGTCATCGATTCTTCGGCACGGAAAATCGTCGAAACGGTAAAGGGCGCAGGCGCAACTGTAGTTGGCCCCGTGCCGCTGCCGACCGAGAAGAACGTTTACTGTGTTATTCGTTCTCCCCACAAGTACAAGGACAGCCGCGAGCACTTCGAGATGCGTACGCACAAGCGTCTGATCGACGTTGTTGATCCGACCCCCAAGGCTGTTGATGCCCTCATGCGTCTCGACCTGCCGGCAGACGTAAACATCGAGATCAAGCTGTAGAGGATCGCATCTAATGACTAACAAATTCGAGCGCCAGGTGAAGGGCCTGCTGGGCACCAAGCTCGGCATGACCCAGGTCTGGGACGAGGACGGCAAGTTCGTGCCCGTCACCGTCGTCAAGGCTGATTCTAACGTTGTTACCCAGATCCGTAACCAGGAAACTGACGGCTACGAAGCTGTTCAGATCGGTTTCGGTGCAATCGACTCTCGCAAGGTTACCAAGCCCCTGGCTGGTCACTTCGAGAAGGCCGGTGTTACCCCCCGTCGCCACATCGTCGAGCTGCGTACCGCAGATGCTTCTGAGTATTCCCTCGGTCAGGAACTGACCGTTGAGCTCTTCGAAGCAGGCCAGAAGGTCGACGTCGTTGGTAAGACCAAGGGTAAGGGCTTCGCAGGTGTTATGAAGCGTCACGGCTTCAAGGGTGTTGGCGCGTCTCACGGTCAGCACAAGAACCACCGTAAGCCCGGTTCCATCGGTGGCGCATCCTACCCCGCACGCGTGTTCAAGGGTATGCGCATGGCTGGCCGTATGGGCGCAGCACGTCACACTACCTTGAACCTGACTATCCAGGGTGTGGACGCAGAGAACAATGTCCTGCTGATCAAGGGCGCAATCCCCGGTCCCAAGGGCGGCGTTGTTCTGGTTCGTACCGCTGTGAAGGGAGCCTAATACATCATGGCTGTTAAGACCCTTAAGGTAGACCTGCCCGCAGAGATTTTCGACGCGCAGGCATCCGTGCCCCTGCTGCACCAGGTTGTCGTTGCACAGCTCGCTGCTGCACGCCAGGGCACCCACAAGACCAAGAACCGCGGCGAGGTTTCCGGTGCAGGCCGTAAGCCCTTCAAGCAGAAGGGTACCGGTAACGCACGTCAGGGCTCCATCCGTGCACCGCACATGACCGGCGGTGGCGTTGTTCACGGTCCGACCCCGCGTAACTACGCACAGCGCACCCCCAAGAAGATGATCGCCGCTGCACTGCGCGGTGCTCTCTCCGATCGCGCTCGTCACGACCGCGTCCACGTTGTCGAGAACTTCATCTCCGGTGAAACCCCCTCGACCAAGGCTGCAAAGGCTGCATTCGCAGCTATCACCGAGCGCAAGAACATTCTTCTTGTGATTGCTCGTGCAGAGGACGTTGTGGCTCTGTCCGCACGTAACCTGGAGAACGTCCACGTTCTGTACGCAGACCAGCTCAACACCTACGATGTGCTGGTTTCTGACGACGTGGTCTTCACCAAGGCAGCATTCGACGCATTCGTTGCTGCAGCTCAGAAGAAGGAGGGCGCTAAGTAATGAGCGTTTCCACCAAGTCTGTATACGACGTGATCATCGCTCCCGTCGTTTCCGAGAAGAGCTACGGTCAGCTCGACGAAGGTAAATACACCTTCGAGGTCGCTACCGATTCCAACAAGATGGAAATCAAGCAGGCCATCGAGAAGATCTTTGACGTCAAGGTTGCTTCCGTCAACACCATCAACCGTCAGGGCAAGCGCAAGCGCACCCGTTTCGGTTGGGGCGCTCGCAAGAACACCAAGCGTGCGATTGTGACCCTCAAGGAAGGCACCATCGACATCTTCGGCGGTCCGCAGGCATAAGCCCCGCGGAGACCACTTTAACGAAGGAAGAAATATCTAAATGGGTATTCGTAAGTACAAGCCGACGACCCCGGGTCGCCGCGGTTCGAGCGTTGCTGATTTCTCCGAGATCACCCGCTCCACCCCGGAAAAGTCCCTGCTTCGTCCGCTTCACAAGACCGGCGGCCGTAACAACACCGGCCGCATCACCACCCGTCACAAGGGTGGCGGCCACAAGCGCCAGTACCGTCTGATCGACTTCCGTCGTCACGACAAGGACGGCGTTAACGCACGCGTTGCACACATCGAGTACGATCCCAACCGTACCGCTCGCATCGCGCTGCTGCACTACTTCGATGGTTCCAAGCGCTACATCATCGCTCCGAACAAGCTCGCTCAGGGCGACATCGTCGAGTCCGGCCCCGCAGCTGACATCAAGCCCGGTAACAACCTGCCCCTGCGCAACATCCCCGTTGGTACCGTGATTCACTGTGTCGAGCTCCGCCCCGGTGGCGGCGCAAAGCTGGCTCGTTCCGCAGGTGCTTCTGTACAGCTGGTTGCTAAGGAAGGTAAGTACGGTCAGCTCCGTCTGCCCTCCGGCGAAATCCGCAACGTGGATGTTCGCTGCCGCGCAACCGTTGGTGAAGTTGGCAACGCTGAGCAGTCCAACATCAACTGGGGTAAGGCAGGCCGTAACCGCTGGAAGGGCATCCGCCCGACCGTTCGTGGTGTGGTCATGAACCCGGTTGACCACCCGCACGGTGGTGGTGAAGGTAAGACCTCCGGTGGTCGTCACCCGGTTAACCCCAACGGTAAGCCCGAGGGTCGTACCCGCCGTCCCAACAAGGAAAGCGACAAGCTCATCGTTCGTCGCCGTCGTACTGGCAAGAAGCGCTAAGGAGCCTGAAACATGCCTCGTAGTTTGAAGAAGGGCCCTTTCGTTGATCAGCACCTCTACCTGAAGGTTGCAGCTCAGAACGAGAAGGGCACCAAGAACGTAATCAAGACTTGGTCGCGTCGCTCGATGATTATCCCCGACATGCTCGGTCACACCATCGCAGTGTACGACGGTCGCAAGCACGTGCCGGTGTTCATCACCGAGTCGATGGTTGGTCACAAGCTCGGTGAGTTTGCTCCGACCCGCACTTTCCGCAGCCACGTGAAGGACGACCGTAAGGGCAAGCGTCGCTAATCGGTTCACACCGATAAGCTAACGTTTCCCTTTCGGCAATAGACGAAAGAGAGATAGGCAATGGAAGCCAAGGCATCAGCGCGTTTCGTTCGCGTTACGCCTATGAAGGCCCGCCGTGTCGTCAACCTGATCCGTGGTAAGCAGGCGGAAGAGGCTCTGGCGATTCTGAAGTTCGCCCCCCAGGCAGCTTCGGAACCGGTATACAAGATCGTTGCTTCGGCAGTAGCTAACGCTCGTCAGAAGGCAACCCAGCAGGGTCTGCCCTTCCGCGAGGAAGAGCTGTTCATCAGCGAAGCATTCGTGAACGAGGGCCCGACCATGAAGCGCATTCAGCCCCGCGCTCAGGGTCGCGCATACCGAATCAACAAGCGCACCAGCCACATCACCGTGGTAGTTGCTACCCCGGAGAAGGAGGAGGACCGCTAAATGGGTCAGAAAATTCACCCGAACGGTTTCCGACTGGGCATCACCACTGACCACGTCTCCAAGTGGTTCGCTGATTCCAACAAGCCCGGCGAGCGTTACGCTGACTTCGTCCGCGAGGACGTAAAGATCCGCGAGCTGCTGGCAAAGAACCTGGATCGCGCAGGCGTTGCAAAGGTCGAGATCGAGCGTACCCGTGACCGCGTGCGTGTGGACATCCACACCGCTCGTCCCGGTATCGTGATTGGCCGCCGTGGCGCAGAAGCAGACCGCATCCGCGGCGAGCTCGAGAAGCTCACCAACAAGCAGATTCAGCTGAACATCCTCGAGGTTGCTAACCCCGACCTCTCCGCTCAGCTGGTTGCACAGAGCATCGCAGAGCAGCTCGCATCGCGTGTTGCATTCCGCCGTGCAATGAAGAAGGCAATCCAGTCCGCACAGCGTGCAGGCGCAAAGGGTATCCGTATCCAGTGCTCCGGCCGTCTGGGTGGCGCTGAAATGTCCCGTTCCGAGTTCTACCGCGAAGGTCGTGTGCCCCTGCACACCCTGCGTGCGAACATCGACTACGGCTTCTTCGAGGCTAAGACCACCTTCGGTCGCATCGGCGTGAAGGTCTGGATCTACAAGGGCGACCTGACCGACAAGGAGCTGGCAGCTCAGCAGGCAGCAAACAACCGCCGTGGCAACCGCCGCGATGGTGACCGCCGCCGCCAGGGCAACCGTGGTCCTCGTCGCGAGCGCCGCAACGAGAACGCTTCGGCAAAGGTCGAGGCCAAGACTGCAGAGAACGGTGAGGCATAAATGCTTATTCCCCGTCGAGTAAAGTACCGCAAGCAGCACCACCCCAAGCGTAGTGGTCTCGCAAAGGGCGGCACCGAGGTTAGCTTCGGTGAGTGGGGCATTCAGGCCCTGTCGCCCGCATACGTGACCAACCGCCAGATTGAGGCTGCACGTATCGCAATGACCCGTCACATCAAGCGTGGCGGTAAGGTCTGGATCAACATTTATCCCGACCGTCCGCTGACCAAGAAGCCCGCTGAAACCCGTATGGGTTCCGGTAAGGGTTCGCCCGAGTGGTGGGTCGCAAATGTCAAGCCGGGTCGAGTCATGTTTGAACTCTCCGGTGTGTCCGAAGAAGTGGCTCGCGAGGCAATGCGCCTGGCAATCCACAAGCTCCCGATGAAGGCACGTGTTGTGCGTCGCCGCGAAGGTGGTGAATAAGCGAGATGGCAGTAGGATCCAAGGACCTGAGCATCGATAAGCTCGCAGAGCTCTCCAACGAAGAGCTGGCTGCAAAGCTGAGCGAAGCGAAGAAGGAACTCTTCAACATCCGCTTCCAGGAAGTCACCGGTCAGGCTAACGCAGGTCGTCGCCGCACTATCAAGCGCGACATCGCACGTATCTACACCGTGCTGCGTGAGCGCGAGCTCGGTATTCGTCCCGCAACTGAAGGTGAGTCCAAGTGAGTGAAGTAAAGAACGAAGAGCGCGGCTACCGCAAGACCCGCCGCGGCTACGTTGTCTCCGACAAGATGGACAAGACCGTTGTCGTCGAGGTCGAGGACCGCGTGAAGCACGCACTGTACGGCAAGGTCGTTCGCCGTAGCTCCAAGATCAAGGCACACGATGAGCAGAACGCTGCTGGCATCGGTGACCTCGTTCTGATTGCAGAGACCCGTCCGCTGTCCGCTTCCAAGCGCTGGCGTATCGTGGAGATCATCGAGAAGGCTAAGTAAGCCCTCTAATGACTCTCTGCTAGAGCAGTAAAAGAACCCCTCTCCTACTTCGGTAGGAGAGGGGTTCTTTGCGTTTAACCTCTATACGGGAGAACTCAGCGGGGAGTTCCATGAGCTACAGAATTAACGATAGAGGTCATAAAAGGCCGAATAAATATTTGTCATAAAACTTTTGAAGATGTCACACAGAAAAGTGGTCACTTTTCCCGCATAACGGTATCAGAGGCCCACGTAGCTTGAAACGGAGGAGGAAATCCCCTAGTAGAGCGTGTATTCGGGACTTTTGGAGGACAGCGACAGCGGCTAAAAGAGTTATGAGAAGCGTGGACGCCGAAAAAAGCTGCTTGAAAACTAACTGATAAGACACTTATCATCAACTTTATAGTTGCTTAGTATAACCTTGCCTAATAATTGGCAGGGTGGCTTCGCATCTTCCGGAGGTTGCACGACCTTTGGAGAAGTACCACTACACATCATCGAGGATTACCATGACTTCTTCACCCAAGCCCTCACGTAAGCTGCTCGCCATTGCTGGCGCGCTTTCCGTAGTCGCAGGTTCTTTCGCTGCGGTTCCCGCTACCTTTGCGGCAAACGTCTCTGCTTCTGTCCCCGGCGGGAACTCCCAGACCTCTGCTGAGGAATGCCGCCACATCGCAGTGAGCGCTACCCAGTACCAGGGCCTGCCCGGCCAGTACCAGCTGGCATACTCGGCAGCAACCTCCTCCCTCTACACTTCCTTCTCTTCCGGACGCCCGCCGATTCTGACCGGTGGTGTCGGCACCTGGAACGTAGCATCCAACCCGAACCTCACTACTGTCTACCAATTCCCGACCACCGACTTCACCGCACGTGGCGCCACCGCACCGACCGGTAAGCAGATCGAATCTCCCTACGGTATCGCCTACGACGAAGCAACCGGATACGTATGGGTGACCCAGACCCGCGTCAACAAGGTATCTGTCTTCGATCCCGCGACCAACAAGATTATCTGGAGTAGTGCAGAAGGCGACGTCAACCACCCCCGCGAGGTACGCATCGACCCCTCTAGCGGCAAGGTCTTTGTATCTGGCTCGGGCGGCATTAGTGTCTTCGACACCACCCTGCACGCCCTGGTTAAGAAGATTGAATTCACTGATGCCAAGGGTGAATCTGACATCGCAATGAACATGCACGTAGACTCCGCTGATGGCAAGCTCTACGCACCCTCCCTGAGTGCCGGCACCGTGAAGGTGATCGACACCAAGAGCTACGAAGTCGAGAAGACCATTCAGCTGCACAAGGAAAATGCTGAAGCTGCTCTGAACCCCTCGGACGTCACTATCGACAAGTCCCTGAAGGAAATCTACGTCAGCACCCAGGGTGACCGTAAGGGCACTAACTCCGGTATCACCGTCTACGACCTGGAAACTGGTGCCTACAAGAAGACCATTCCTTTCGGCAACCAGGCCCTCGCCCTCGCCTCCGACGAAGCCCGTGACCTGCTGTACGTGACCGATTACGGTACCGGCAACGTCGGTGTTGTTGATGCACGAACCGGCACCGTTGTTTCTCAGGTGTCTACCGGTGCGACCAGCGGCGCAAATGATGTTCTGGTCACCGCAGACGGCAGTGCATACGCTGTAGCACGCAGCATTGAAGGCGCATCCGCTATCGAAACCGACTACACCATCGATAAGACCACCGGCGAATACCGCACCTCTAGCACCGAGCCCAAGGGTAAGGACAACGCGGATTCCCCGATCACTCCCGGTGTCATGGTGAAGATCAACACCACTGTTGAAACCAGCGCGAAGCCTGCTGCACAGACTTCTTCTGAAGAACTGGTGAAGACCTACGCCGACGGCGCTAAGCTCTACGCCGTGAAGGACTGGACCACCGGTGAAACCCTGAAGCTGCGTGGCGAAGGTTTCAAGACTCAGGACGGTTCAAAGGGCTCCGTACTCGCAGTCAAGCTGAACAAGGGCCGCATCTCCGCGAAGGAAGAGCCGAAGCTCAACGGTGCTGAGGGCAACAGCGCCGGCGTCTGGGCGTACATCCAAGCAGATGAGAACGGTAACTTCACCGCTGAGCTGCCGTACCCGACCACTGAAAACTCCAACCTGAAGGAAAACCTGAAGAGCGGCGATAAGGTATCTGTCTTCCTGCTCTCCGGCTCCATGGTTGAAGGCGATACCGCACGTGGTGGTGAAGCGCTCTCCGCAACTGTTGCAGAGAAGAAGGCAGACACCGCTGCGACCTGCGCACCGGCAGAAACTACCCAGGTCGCTGCTGCTCCCTCTGGCGTGACTACCACTTACCCCGCCGGTACTAAGCTGAGCCTGCCTGATGGCAACGAGCCCACTCCGGCTCCGAGCGAGTCTGCTAAGCCTGAGCCGACTACTCCGGCTCCGAGCGAGTCTGCTAAGCCCGAGCCGAGCACCCCGGCACCCTCCGAAAGCGCAAATTCCAATGAGGTTGTGCACGAGTACAAGGACGGCGCTAAGGTCTACTTCCCCAAGACCTGGGACGGCCAGAAGCTGACCTTCCGCGGTGAAGGCTTCAAGACTCTGGACGGTAAGGGCTCCGTTATCGCGGTCAAGCTGAACAAGGGCGCTATTTCCGCGAAGGAAGAGCCCAAGCTCGAAGGCGTTGAAGGCAATAGCGCAGGCATCTGGGCATACATCAAGGCGGACGAAAATGGTAACTTCACCGCAACCATCGACCGCCCCACCGTGGCAAACTCTAACCTGACTGAAGAACTGAAGACCGGCGATAGCGTTGCTATCTACCTGCTCTCCGGTTCCCTGGCAGAGAACGATAACGCACGTGGTGGCGTCGCCGTAGAGTACACCTTCAGCGTTGAAAACCAGGCACCTGCACCTAAGGTATCGGAGCCGAAGGCATCCGAGTCGGCTAACGCACCTGTAACTAACCCCTCTGCTGCTCCGTCTGCACCTGCAGATTCCAAGGAACAGGTAAAGGAAAACGCTAAGGACCAGTCCAAGGCTCCCGTGGATTCTTTGAACTCCGAGACCCAGAAGAAGGACAGCACCGCCCCGAAGACCTCCGGATCTTCGTCGCAGAACGTTACCTCTTCCAACAACGGCTCCACCGCCTCGAGCACCTCGAAGTCTTCGCTGGCTAACACCGGTGCTTCGGGCGTTGTCGTTGCAGCTGGAATCGGCGTTCTTGCTCTGGTTATCGGTGCAACTGTGCTGGTAGCACGTCGCCGCAAGGCATAGTCCGTACCCCACGGCAGCCCACGATACTACCGCACGGTAGTAGCTAAAGAGGCAGAGCGGGATCTACTAGATATTCAAGAACCCGATTGACACTCTGAAACTGCCGATACACATTGAAAGGGGCGGTACCCATCGAAGTGATGGGTACCGCCCCTTTCAATGTGCCCATATGCCCGTATTTAGTCGGAAGACCTAGACCTGGTGGGGTAGAAGTAGCAATAGGGGAGGGTACGAGAGAAGCGGCGCAGGGCGAGGTATCCCTCAATACTCGCCCGCCCTTATTTGACGAGTTAACAGCTCCAAAGAATGAAATGTAGGGTTCTAGCGCCTCAAATACGAAGAAAACCCGCACCGAAGTGCGGGTTTAGTGTCAAAGCGAGGTTCGGTCCCTAGACAAACGGATTAGCGAGGAAAAAGGGACCCAAGAAATCTGTCCGATAAGGACCGAACCTCTTGTTTGACGCATGCGTCTCTTCTATTATGGTACATCTCGCTGATTTTCGCACCTTGAAGCGCGTTTATTACCAAAAAACTTGATTTTTGAAAAAACAAGCTTTAATTTCTAAATTTTTAAGCAGATTTTTTCAGGACACTGCTTTGAGGGGCTCAGAAGTGACGAAATATTACGAAATCCATGGCTCTAGGTGCCTAAGGATAAGCTTATAGATTCTATAATCTATCATTATCTCTAGATAGATGTATTTTGTGCTAATTATATGTATACTGCGTAGCTTTTAATGAATAAACCCACCCCGCTCAAGGTCTGGAGGAGAGCGTTGCGTAGTGCTGATATAGGATGCCTTGACTACGAATGGCGCAGCGCATGGACTACACCAGAAAAGTCTCAAAGTGGAGGGTGAAGCGTAAGATATATAACGGAAAGCTCCGGATGCTAAGCCCGCAAAATATGAGGTGAGCTAGCCTCCAACCTACACAACTCTGGAGATATTTATGGTTCCCTCAGCCTCAGGAGAAGAACAGAAGAGCACCCTGGATGCCAACCGTTTTTCCGTGGATCGTTCTGCGGGGCTTGCTGGGCAGTATCAAGTGGCATACAACCCCGAAGAGAACGTTCTTTTTATAAGCGGAAGCTTTAATCACACGAAGACCCACGGTACTCTCTGTGCAACAATCGCACGCATAAACGCAGATACCCTGCAGATTGAGAAGACGGCTGTTCTGCCTGCTATCCCGGAAAATAACCCCGGGTTAGAGAACCTCTTCCAAATCCAGGCTGCCTACGGTCTAGCAGCAGACAACGAGCGGGAGCTTCTCTGGACCGGAGGAACCCGCACAAACTCGGTATCCGCATACTCCCAAAAAGACCTAGCGCTCGTATGGGATTCTCTCGCTCTAGGAGTGGAGATGCTAATTCCGCGTGAGCTATACGTTGCACCCAGCGGTGCCGTACTCGTGACCGGAATGGGTGGTTACCAGGTAATCTCTGCACCTAATGAAGAAGGAGAACGTGCGGTTAGCTCTCTTCAAGGGGACGGTCCCGCTATGCTACTAGGGCCCGTAGCTGATGAAGCTCGTAGCCGCCTGTACATCCCGAATATTATGCGAGATGAAATCTGGGTTGTGGACATGAACAGCTGGGGACTCGTACGTAGGCTGCCCGTAACTGGCGGGGAAGATGCCAATGCTCTAATCGGTATTCACGGTGTAGAGATTGATTCAACGCGCGGCGAACTGTATGTCTCTGCACAGGGGCGCGAGGGTAAAAACGGCGGTCTATATGTTCTGAGTTTTGAGGGTGAACACCTCGCTTATCTTCCATTCGGCAAAATGCCCACCGATATCTTGCTCGATGCAGAACGCCAGCTGCTCTATGTTGCCGATTTTGGGGGCAAGGGAGACTCAGCCGCTGCTGGCGGCGGAACTGTTACCGTCGTTAACACGCTCAATCGAACCATTGTTGAGACTCTGCAGGTAGCCCCAACCCGTATTAATCACCAGGTCCTGCTGAAGGACGGGAGCGTCATTGCTATCGACAAGGCGGGGGATTACCCTGCAGCTGAGGTTTCCTACGTGCTGGATGCGCACTCCGGTGAATACTATGAGGCGGCGGAAGAGTCTCGCCCCGGAGAAACTCCTCGCGCTATCGTTCGTGATGGTATCGCGAAAGTATATATGTCATAGCTGCAGAGTGAAGAGCAGTTGGTATACCCAAAATAGTCACTGTCGCTCTCTACCCCCTGTGCGCGCACTAGCGGGGTGGGGGAGTAGGACTG
This sequence comes from Rothia sp. HMSC066H02, assembly GCF_001814995.1. NCBI lineage: Bacteria > Bacillati > Actinomycetota > Actinomycetes > Micrococcales > Micrococcaceae > Rothia > Rothia sp. HMSC066H02. Next base: position 98,678 of record NZ_KV818673.1, read on the forward strand.
GGTAATCCTATCGCTAGGCCGCGGCAAGTCTGTCGTGGAGGAGCATTAAAGCGTAGTAAAATATAAATATCTACCATCCTTGTTTGACACATTGTTTGGTAGATTTCTCGAGGCCCCTTCAGTTTCTTATGCGTCAGGAACTACACGAAGGGGCCTCCTGCTTTAAGTGTCAAATAAGCCGCCTTCTCGCTCGGTATTGATGTGGGGTATGAGGTTTTTGGTCTCCGATACATGCATTGTCTTGGTGAATAGGGTGGTGGAGACCGAAATCATAGTTAACAAGCCCTTGCGCTAGATACCTGCTTCCTGTACAGTGTTAAGACTGTGTGGCTGTATCCAAATAGCCGCACAACCACGGGCTTCTCGTGCCAGTGCATAATGCCGCTACTTACGGGTGGATACGCCCGCTTCACGCGGGTCCAAATGCTTCTGGCATGGGTTTGCCCCAGGCGTTTCCGCTAACCCCTTCCACAGAGATGGGGCCCGGGGCGTCAACCAATCCCGTAAAAATGTTCCGCAAGGCTGGCTCGCGCCTAAAGCGAGTCGGAACCGGCGAGACGACAGGAGAAATATGATTCAGCAGGAGTCGCGACTGAAGGTCGCCGACAACACTGGTGCGAAGGAAATCCTGACCATCCGTGTTCTCGGTGGTTCCTCGCGTCGCTACGCAGGCATTGGCGACATCATTGTCGCAACCGTCAAGGATGCAATCCCCGGCGGTACCGTAAAGAAGGGTGACGTTGTCAAGGCAGTCGTCGTCCGCACCAAGAAGGAAACCCGTCGTCCCGACGGCTCCTACATCAAGTTCGACGAGAACTCCGCAGTGATTCTGAAGAACACTGATGGTGATCCCCGTGGTACCCGTATCTTCGGCCCCGTGGGTCGTGAACTTCGCGACAAGAAGTTCATGAAGATCGTTTCGCTGGCTCCGGAGGTGCTCTAATTCATGGCTAAGATCAAGTCCGGCGACCTGGTTCAGGTTATTTCCGGTGCAGATAAGGGCAAGCAGGGCAAGGTTCTGAAGGTTCTCCCCAAGGAAAACCGCGTGATTGTTGAGGGCGTCAAGGTCGTCACCAAGCACACCAAGGCTAACCCCCTGACCGGCGCAGCAGGCGGCATTCAGAAGGTTGAGGCACCGATCCACGTTTCTAACGTTGCGATTGTTGACCCCGAGACCAAGAAGCCGACCCGTGTTGGTTTCCGCCTCGAGACTGTAGAGCGTGACGGCAAGGAGCGCACCGTTCGCGTGCGCGTTGCTAAGCGTTCGGGTAAGGACATCTAATGACCGAAACCAAGATCACCCCCCGCTTCAAGACCAAGTACGCTGAGGTCGTCGTTCCCGCTCTGCAGGAAGAGTTCAAGTACGAGAACGTCATGCAGACCCCGAAGATCGTTAAGGTCGTCGTAAACATGGGTGTCGGCGAGGCAGCTCGCGACGCAAAGCTCATGGACGGCGCAATCCGCGATCTCACCGCAATCACCGGTCAGAAGCCGATTGTTACCCGCGCTAAGAAGTCCATCGCACAGTTCAAGCTGCGCGAAGGTATGCCCATTGGTGCACACGTCACCCTGCGTGGCGACCGCATGTGGGAATTCCTGGACCGCCTCGTCACCCTGGCACTGCCCCGAATCCGCGACTTCCGCGGCCTCTCGGACCGCCAGTTCGACGGTAACGGTAACTACACCTTCGGTCTGACCGAGCAGTCCATGTTCCACGAAATCGATCAGGACTCGATCGACCGCGTGCGTGGTATGGACATCACCGTGGTGACCTCCGCGAAGACCGACGAAGAAGGCCGTGCAATCCTGAAGGCACTGGGCTTCCCGTTCAAGACCAACTAACGACTACGTTGTAGGTCCAGACCCCGTTACCGCGGGGTAGGGAAACCACAACGAGGAAGGGCTAAAGCCCACAATGACTATGACTGATCCGGTCGCAGATATGCTGACCCGTTTGCGTAACGCAAACTCCGCATACCACGACACCGTATCCATGCCCTACTCCAAGCTGAAGGCTCGCATTGCAGAGATCCTGAAGGCTGAGGGCTACATCGCCGACGTGAAGGTTGAGGATGCAAAGGTCGGCAAGACCCTGACCCTCGTCCTCAAGTACGGTCCGTCCCGCGAGCGTTCCATCGCTGGCGTGCGTCGTATTTCCAAGCCGGGCCTGCGTACCTACGCAAAGTCCACCAACCTGCCCCAGGTTCTGGGTGGCCTCGGCATCGCAATCCTGTCCACCTCTTCGGGTCTGCTCACTGACAAGCAGGCAGCGAAGAAGGGCGTGGGCGGCGAAGTCATCGCTTACATCTGGTAGTCGGTTAGAAGAGAAAGGAAGAGAATAATGTCACGTATTGGACGTCTCCCCATCTCGGTTCCCGCCGGCGTTGAGGTTAAGGTCGATGGCAACCTGGTCACCGTTAAGGGCCCGAAGGGCGAGCTCTCCCACAAGGTAGCTTCCCCCATCACCGTGGCTCTGAACGAAAACGAGATCGTTGTATCTCGTCCGAACGACGAGCGCCTGTCTCGCTCGCTGCACGGTCTGACTCGTACCCTGATTCAGAACCTGATTATCGGCGTTACCTCCGGCTACGAGAAGAAGCTGGAAATCGTTGGTACCGGTTACCGTGTGACCCCGAAGGGTAACGACCTGGAGTTCGCTCTGGGCTACTCCCACCCGATCAACATCACCGCTCCCGAGGGTATTACCTTCGCAGTGGAGGGTGCTAACAAGCTGACCGTGTCGGGTATCGACAAGCAGCTCGTTGGTCAGGTTGCAGCAAACATTCGTGGTCTGCGTAAGCCCGATCCCTACAAGGGTAAGGGTGTTCGCTACGCAGGTGAGCACATCCGCCGCAAGGTCGGAAAGGCTGGTAAGTAAACATGGCTATCAAGTCGAAGGCAGCGCAGCGTGCACGTCGTCACGCTCGCATCCGCAAGTACGTTTCGGGTACCGCTGCGCGTCCGCGCCTGTGCGTCACCCGTTCGACCCGTCACATGTTCGTTCAGGTTATCGACGATGTCAAGGGCGTAACCCTGGCATCCGCTTCCACCATGGAAGCAGAGCTGCGTGCAGCTGACCTGGACAAGACCGCTAAGGCAAAGCGCGTTGGTGAGCTCGTTGCAGAGCGCGCCAAGGCAGCTGGTGTTGAGGCAGTCGTGTTCGACCGCGGTGGTAACAAGTACCACGGCCGTGTTGCAGCCGTTGCTGACGGTGCACGCGAGGGAGGTCTTGCACTCTAATGAGCGAGCAGAACGTAAAGGAAACTCAGGTGAGCGAAGCAGTAGTAGCTGAAACCGCTGAGACCTCCAACCAGCGCGAGGAGCGCCGCAACAACCGCGGCGAGCGTCGTGGCCGTGGTGAGCGCCGTAACAACCGCGCTCGCGAGGAGGAGAAGGACAAGTACATCGAGCGCGTTGTGACCATCAACCGCGTTTCCAAGGTCGTCAAGGGTGGTCGTCGCTTCAGCTTCACCGCACTGGTCGTCGTTGGTGACGGTAACGGCCTGGTCGGCGTTGGCTACGGTAAGGCTAAGGAAGTTCCCGCAGCAATCTCCAAGGGTGTCGAGGAAGCAAAGAAGAACTTCTTCCGCGTTCCCCGCGTCGAAGGCCGCACCATCCCGCACCGTGTGCAGGGTGAAGCAGCTGCAGGCGTTGTGATGCTCCGTCCGGCAACCGCTGGTACCGGTGTTATCGCAGGTGGCCCCGTGCGTGCAGTACTCGAGTGCGCAGGCATTCACGATGTGCTGTCCAAGTCGCTCGGTTCCTCGAACCAGATCAACATCGTTCACGCAACTGTTGCAGCACTCAAGGAGCTCGAGGAGCCCCTGGCAGTGGCAGCCCGCCGTGGCCTGCCCACCGATGAGGTTATCCCCAGCTACCTGCGCAACACCAAGTCTGAAAAGGCAGGTGCGTAGTAATGGCCAAGCGTATTCAGCCCAGCGACGCAAAGCTGGAAATCACCCAGGTCAAGTCCTATGTTGGTCAGAAGCAGAACATGCGCGACACCCTGCGTTCCCTGGGCCTCAAGCGCCCCGGCAACAAGGTAGTCCGCACTGCTGACCCCGTCACCGTTGGCATGGTTAACACCGTTGCTCACCTGGTGAAGGTTGAGGAGGTCAAGTAAAGATGGCAGAAGCTATCAAGATTCACGATCTGCGCCCGGCACCGGGTGCCCACAAGGCAAAGACCCGCGTTGGCCGCGGTGAAGGCTCCAAGGGTAAGACCGCAGGTCGCGGTACCAAGGGTACCAAGGCACGTTACCAGGTTCGTGCAGGCTTCGAAGGCGGCCAGCTGCCGCTGCACATGCGCCTGCCGAAGCTGCGCGGCTTCAAGAACCCCTTCCGCACCGAGTACCAGGTTGTTAACCTGGACCGCATCCAGGAACTGTTCCCCAACGGTGGCGACGTCACCGTCGAGGCACTGGTTGCTAAGGGTGCCGTTCGCAAGAACGAGCTCGTGAAGGTTCTGGGCAACGGCGAAATCTCCGTCAAGGTGAACGTTGTTGTCGACAAGGCATCGGCTTCCGCTATCGAGAAGATCGAGGCCGCTGGCGGTTCTGTAACCGTTAAGTAGTCTTCAAGACGAGAAAGCCCCCGTCCGTACACTGTACGGCGGGGGCTTTTTGCTGCTCGAAAAGAGGCACAACGAGCTTATATTCCTATATACGTATATTTGAACGCTTGGTGCGCACCACATTTAATGTTCAAAAATCACGCTAAGAGAATATAAAAGCTACATAATCTGCTAGGGAGTTATCGTTACCCGCTCCAAACACGATAGACTGGAAGATGTGTTTACTGCGCCCTAAAACTCTTTGAGAGGGATGGGCGCCCCATAGACTTACAGGAGGACATGTGCTGAGCGCATTCGGGCGAGTCGTTAAGACCGCCGATTTGCGGCGTAAGCTGCTGTTTACCCTGGCAATGATTGTGCTGTACCGCGTGGGCACTTTCATCCCCGCGCCAGGCGTTTCCTACGGAAATGTACAGCAGTGTCTGAACGCCAATGTTACGAGCGGTGGCGTCTACGATATCGTCAACCTCTTCAGCGGTGGCGCACTGCTGCAGCTTTCGATCTTTGCCCTCGGCGTGATGCCGTACATTACCGCGTCCATTATCATCCAGCTGCTGCGCGTGGTCATTCCGCGATTCCAGGAGCTGCACGATGAAGGCGCGCAGGGTCAGGCAAAGCTCACCCAGTACACCCGCTACCTGACCATCGCTCTTGCTCTGCTGAACGCAACCACCATCGTCTCGATGGCACGCTCCGGCGTTCTGCTGGGCAACTGCCCCGGCATCATCCCCCAGGACGACGTACTGCACATCCTGCTGATCATCGTCACCCTGTGTGCGGGTACTACCGTCATCATGTGGATGGGTGAGCAGATTACCGAGCGTGGCGTCGGCAACGGCATGTCCCTGCTGATCTTCACCTCCATTGCTTCTTCCTTCCCGAGCGCTCTGGGCTCTATCCAGCGCACCCACGGTTGGGGTATCTTCGCAGCTGTCTGCGGCATTGGCCTGCTGGTCATGCTCGCTGTGGTCTACGTGGAGCAGTCCGTTCGCCGTATTCCCGTGCAGTACGCAAAGCGCATGATTGGTCGACGCACCATTGGTGGCACCAGCACCTACATTCCGCTGAAGGTCAACATGGCAGGCGTGATCCCGCTGATCTTCGCTTCCTCCCTGCTGACCCTGCCCGGTCTGATCGCCCAGTTCAACACCCCCACCGACGGATCCACTCCGCCGGACTGGGTTAACTGGATTAACGCATACCTGGTGCGCGGCGATCACCCGCTGTACATTGCTCTCTACTTCTTTATGATTATTGGCTTCGCGTACTTCTACGTGGCGGTCACCTTCGACCCGGTAGAAGTAGCGGACAATATGAAGAAGTACGGTGGCTTCATCCCCGGTATCCGTGCCGGTAAGCCCACCGAGCGTTACCTCAGCTACGTACTCAACCGAATTACGTTGCCTGGCGCACTTTACCTGGGTGTAATTTCCATGATTCCCCTGGTAGCGCTTATCCTATTCAACGCAAACCAGAATTTCCCGTTCGGCGGCGCCTCGCTGCTGATCGTGGTGGGTGTTGGTCTTGATACTCTCAAGCAGATCAATGCTCAGCTCCAACAACGAAACTACGAAGGACTGCTCCGATGAACCGTCTGCTCATCGTCGGCCCTCCCGGTGCAGGTAAGGGCACCCAGGCCGTCAAGATCGCTGAAGCACTGAAGATTCCCGCGATTTCTACCGGTGATATCTTCCGCAAGAACATCAAGGAAGAGACTGAGCTGGGCAAGGAAGCGAAGTCGTACATCGACTCCGGCAACCTGGTTCCCGACTCCGTCACCAACAACATGGTGCGCGCACGCCTGGAGGAGGGCGACGTCGTCAACGGCTTCCTGCTCGATGGCTACCCCCGCAACACCTCCCAGGTGCACGAGCTGGACTCCATCCTCGAAGCCAAGGGCGAGAAGATCGACCGCGTTCTCCTGCTGGTTGCAGACAACGACGAACTCGTCGAGCGTCTGCTCAACCGCGCAGCAGAGCAGGGTCGCACCGATGACAACGAAGAGGTCATCCGTCACCGCCTGAAGGTCTACGAAGAAGAAACCGCACCGCTGATCGCAATCTACCGCGAACGCGGCATCGTCAAGGAAGTTAACGGCCTCGGCGAGATTGCTGAAGTCACCGAGCGCATCCTCGACGCTCTGAAGTAATCTTCTGCTGTACCCCCGCAATTTGAGGTGCATGATGCATCACAAAGACTTGCGGGGGTACAGTGCTGTCTGTAGAGTTCTAAGCTTGGGCATACCGCCCCACATACCTAAGGAGCCAGAATGGCACGAGTCGAAATCAAAACCAATGCACAGCTTCAGCAGATGGCTCGTGCAGGCGTCATTACCAGCCGTGCACTCGATGCGGCAGTGGCGGCAGCCCGCCCCGGCGTAACCACCGCAGAGGTGAACGCCGCCTTTGAACGCACCATGCTGGAACTGGGTGGCACCTCCAACTTCTATGGCTACTACGACTACCCGGCAACCGTATGCACCTCCGTCAACCACGAGGTCGTTCACGGTATCCCCGGCGACTACGTGCTCAAGGACGGCGACATTCTCTCCATCGACGGTGGCGCATACGTTATCGACCCCGCCACCAACCGCCAGTGGCACGGCGACTCGGCACGTACCGTGCTGGTCGGTAGCAATGTGAGCGAAGCCCGCGCGGAGCTCTCCGCCGTTACCCGCGAGGCAATGTGGCACGGTATTGCCGCTCTGGCAACCGCAAAGAAGGTCGGCGAAATTGGTCTTGCCATTGAAGCGTACGTGACCGAAGAATACGGCGATAAGTACGGCATCATTGAAGACTACGTGGGTCACGGTATCGGCTCCCAGATGCACATGGCACCGGACGTGCTGAACTACGCTGTGCGTGACATGGGCCCGAAGATCAAGCCCGGAATGGCTTTCGCTATCGAGCCGATGCTCGTTACCGGTTCCATCGAGACTAAGGTGCTCTCCGATGACTGGACTGTTGTGACCGTTGACGGCTCCGATGCATGCCAGTGGGAGCACTCCGTTGCCGTGCACAGCGAAGGTATCTGGGTTCTGACCGCAGAAGACGGCGGGGCAAGCGAACTTGCTCGTTTCGGCGTAACCCCGGTTCCGATCCCCGACTAAGTCCCACCACTGGGGGAGGGGAACCAACCTTTAGCAACCCTCACCTCCACCCGAAGAAACCGGCGAATCCGGTCCGGTGCGTGACAGCGCATCCGAAAGCATCCACATCACAAGGAAGAAGCTCCATGAGCGAAACTCTCAATAGCGGCGAGGTCACTGCACCCGCTTCGACCAAGGTGCCGGTTGAAATCTCGAACGTTCGCCCCGCACCAGGCCAGATTGCCCTGAAAGCACCGCGCCGTGCGAAGCCGCCCAAGCACATCGCTGACTTCGATATGGCTGGTCGCCGCGAATTTCTGAAGGAGTTGGGCTACCAGTCCTTCCGTGCGTCCCAGCTGTCCAAGCACTATTTTGAGCGTCTGGTCACTGACCCCGCAGAGATGACTGACCTGCCGGCTAAGGATCGCGAGCAGATGGTTGCTCAGGCAATGCCCCAGCTTCTGACTCCGGTCCGTACCCTCGAGGCTGACGGCGGCGACACCCTGAAGGTTGTGCACCGCCTCTTTGACGGCGCGCTCATCGAGTCCGTCATCATGCGCTATGACAACCGCGTGACCATGTGTATCTCTTCGCAGGCTGGCTGCGGCATGAACTGCCCCTTCTGTGCGACCGGTCAGCAGGGTTTGACCCGTAACCTGTCCACCGCTGAAATTGTGGAGCAGGTCGTTGCCGGTGCCCGCTACCTGAAGCAGATGAAGGGCCTGGAAGAAGCAGAAGGTGGTTCTGAGGATACTCGTCCGCTGCGTGTTTCCAACATTGTCTTCATGGGTATGGGTGAGGCGCTCGCTAACTACAAGGCAACCATGGGCGCTGTGCACCGCCTGATTGACCCTTCGCCCGAGGGCCTCGGTATTTCTGCTCGTGGTCTGACCATGTCGACCGTGGGTCTGGTGCCCGGCATTCGTAAGTTTGAGCTGGAGAAGCTGCCCATTACTTTGGCGCTGTCTCTGCATGCTCCGGATGATGAGCTGCGTGATGAGCTAATCCCGATTAACCAGCGTTGGAAGGTTGACGAGACTCTGGACGCTGCGTACGACTACTACCGTACGACCGGCCGCCGCGTCTCCATTGAGTACGCGCTGATTCGCGATATTAACGATCAGGGCTGGCGTGCGGATTTGCTCGGAAAGAAGCTAGCGCAGCGCGGCCGTGGCTGGGTGCACGTGAACCCGATTCCGCTGAACCCGACCCCGGGTTCAAAGTGGACGGCATCCCGTAAGGGCGTTGAGCAGAACTTTGTGGAGCGTCTGCGTGCCCACGGTATTCCGACGACTATTCGTGATACTCGCGGTTCCGATATTGATGGTGCATGCGGTCAGCTGGCTGCTAAGGAAGACTAAGCAGTTGAGCTGCCACCGGTGAACGGTGCCCCTTTCCTGCGGAGGGAAGTCATTAAGACTTTCAGGAACGCGGGGGAGGGGCTTCTTCCTTTTAAACATTAAGTGCCTGATGTCATAAAAATCACGGTTGTTTTTCCATGCTCTTTGCCGTAGAGTTAACAGTTGGTTGTTTGTGCCAGTGTTAAGTGCGCCTTAAAACGCCCTAGCGCCTCACCGAGGTGAGCTCACAAACAGAAGATACAATTGCCCGCCGCACCTGCGACGGGCACCGACGTTAGCGGAGGATATGGCTAAGAAAGACGGCGTCATCGAGATTGAAGGCTCTGTGGTTGAAGCTCTGCCCAACGCGATGTTCCGTGTTGAGCTGGATAACGGCCACAAGGTTCTCGCACACATCTCGGGCAAGATGCGTCAGCACTACATTCGCATCCTGCCTGAGGACCGAGTAGTAGTGGAACTGAGCCCCTACGACCTTTCCCGAGGTCGTATCGTCTACCGTTACAAGTAAACCCGAGATAAACGTCGCCCCTGGCGGCGTTTAAATCGTGTTCAAAGGGATAACGCAGTTCCCCAACGTAAGTGAGGGAACCTCTTATCTCGCCAGTAATCAAGTTGCAATCAAAAGGAATGCGATGAAGGTCAAGCCGAGCGTTAAGCCGATCTGCGATAAGTGCAAGGTGATCCGCCGTCACGGTGTGGTCATGGTGATCTGCGAAAACCCGCGCCACAAGCAGCGCCAGGGCTAATCCCTAGTAGCTGACTTCATAACCGCCCCAACAGAGGGCGGAATTGTCATAGGCACCGCTCCGAAGCAACGCCCACGAGGCGACTTCGGATACCTCCGGACTCAGAGGCCGGGGACCGGGTCAGAACAACCCGGGCAGTGATGCTATAGACCTCTGGAAAACAACAAGGAGAAGCCAGTATGGCACGTCTCGCTGGAGTTGATATTCCCCGCGAAAAGCGCGTGGAAGTTGCTCTCACTTACATCTACGGCGTGGGCAAGACCCGTGCACACGAAACCCTCGCTGCTACCGGCGTCAACCCTGACACCCGCGTCAAGGACCTGACCGACCAGGAGCTCGTGGCACTTCGTGACTTCATCGAAGGCAACTACAAGGTTGAAGGTGATCTTCGCCGCGAGGTTGCAGCTGACATCCGCCGTAAGGTTGAAATCGGTTCCTACCAGGGCCTGCGCCACCGCCGCGGCCTGCCGGTTCACGGTCAGCGCACCAAGACTAACGCACGTACCCGCAAGGGCCCGAAGCGTACCGTCGCAGGTAAGAAGAAGTAAGCAACGTTGCTCTGTTGGATATCTTTATCCGACCAACGTATTAGAAAACCTTTGTAGGAGAATCAAAAATGCCTCCCAAGACTCGCGCTGCGGCAGCTCGTAAGACCAACCGCCGCAAGGTTAGCAAGAACATCGTTGCTGGTCAGGCTCACATCAAGTCGACCTTCAACAACACCATCGTCTCCATCACCGATCCCACCGGTGCAGTGATCTCCTGGTCCTCCGCTGGCGACATGGGCTTCAAGGGCTCCCGTAAGTCCACCCCCTACGCCGCACAGCTGGCTGCTGAGGCTGCTGCAAACCGCGCCAAGGAGCACGGCGTCCGCAAGGTTGACGTGTTCGTCAAGGGTCCCGGTTCCGGTCGCGAAACCGCAATCCGCTCCCTGCAGGCTGCAGGCCTCGAGGTCGGTTCGATTCAGGACGTTACCCCCGTTGCACACAACGGTTGCCGTCCCCCGAAGCGCCGCCGCGTCTAATTAGGTCCCTGACCTAATCCCTCGACGGGTACGCTCCACGGAGCTGTACCCGGAGAGTACAGACACCCGTCTGCTTCCTAAGATATGTTTTCCCCAACCTGTGGGCTCATATAGCGGAGCTCACCGAAAGGAAACAAAGTGCTTATTGCACAGCGCCCCACTCTGACTGAAGAGGTCGTAGCGCCCAACCGCTCGCGCTTCACCATCGAGCCTCTGGAGCCCGGTTTCGGCTACACCATGGGTAACTCCCTCCGCCGTACTCTGCTGTCCTCCATCCCCGGCGCCGCTGTTACCAGCGTCCGCATTGATGGTGTACTGCACGAGTTCAGCACCGTTCCCGGCGTGACCGAGGACGTCACTGAGATCATCTTGAACATCAAGAAGCTCTCCATCTCTTCTGAGAACGACGAGCCCGTCGTGGCCTACCTGCGCAAGCAGGGCGAAGGTGAACTGACCGCAGGCGACATCGAGGTTCCCGCTGGCGTGGAGATCCACAACCCGGAACTGCACCTGGCAACCCTGAACGCCTCGGCAAACTTCAACGCTGAGCTGGTTATCGAGCGCGGTCGCGGCTACGTGACTGCAGCTCAGAACAAGGTCGGCGATGGCGAGATTGGCCGTATCCCGGTTGACTCCATCTACTCCCCGGTTCTGAAGGTTACCTTCAGCGTGAACGCGACCCGTGTTGAGCAGCGCACCGACTTCGACAGCCTGACCCTGGACGTCGAAACCAAGGAAGCCATCGCACCGCGTGACGCCGTTGCTTCTGCAGGCAGCACCCTGGTCGAGCTCTTCGGCCTGGCACGTGAGCTGAACATTGCAGCTGAGGGTATCGAAGTTGGCCCGTCGCCCGCCGACGAGTCCATGGCCGCTGATCTGGCACTGCCGATCGAGGACCTGAACATGTCCGTCCGCTCCTACAACTGCCTCAAGCGCGAGGGCATCCACACCGTGGGTGAGCTCGTGACCCGCAGTGAAGCTGACCTGATGGACATCCGTAACTTCGGTGCTAAGTCCATTGACGAGGTCAAGGCAAAGCTCATCGAGCTCGGCCTGGCTCTGAAGGACTCCCCTCCCGGTTTCGAGCCTGCTGCACGCCCGCTTGATGACGAAGACGGTTCCGGCGAATAATTTCGACCGAATAGTTCACCCGGTTCCACCGGGATCAGTCAAACTTGATTCCCTAAGAGGCTCCGCTGCTGGGGCGTTAGGGAACGCAACTATGGAGATTTAACTATGCCTACTCCCACTAAGGGTCCCCGCCTCGGCGGTTCCCCGACCCACGAGCGCCACATGCTCAACAACCTGTCGGCGCAGCTGTTCCAGCACAAGCGCATCACCACCACCCTGACCAAGGCAAAGCGCCTGCGTCCGGTGGCAGAGCGCTTCATCACCTTCGGTAAGAAGGGCGACCTGGCTGCTCGCCGTCGCGTGCTGCGTTCCATCACCGACAAGTCCGTCGTGCACGAGCTCTTCACCGTTATTGCTCCGGCAATGGCAGAGCGCCCCGGTGGTTACACCCGCATCATCAAGATCGGTAACCGTAAGGGCGACAACGCTCCCATGGCAGTCATCGAGCTCGTCATGGAGCCCGTTGCAACCAAGGGTGCAGTTGCTGAGGCAACCAAGGTTGCTGAGAAGGCAGCTGAGGCTCCCAAGGCTGAAGCAGCCGAGGGCCTGCCCGCAGGTTCCCACGCACCCCTGGAGTCCGGCGAGGCTCCCGAGGGCTTCGAGGTTAAGGGTAACGCCGATTCCATGAAGTACCACGTGCCCGGTTCCCGCTGGTACTCCAGCACCAAGGCTGAAATCTGGTTCGACTCCGCTGAGTCGGCAGAGGCTGCAGGTTACGCCCCCGCAGGTGGCGCAGCAGCACAGAAGGTTTCCGAGTAATACGGATCCCAGCTGATTTAGGCTAAGCCTAAAATATGTCAATCCGCCGTCCACTGCTGTGGGCGGCGGATTGGTGTATCTGCATACTTAACGAGGAGACGGTTCTTGGCGTATTCGCTATACAAGAGCCGGCCCGTATTCTTCAACCGTCCGTTACCGCTGAAAGGCATACCAGTGCATAACGCTACTGCTTTAGAGAATCACGAAGCGCAGCCCTTCACTGCTACGCACCGCGTGCGCATTGATTGTGCCTACGACGGTTCTCTTTTTAGCGGGTGGGCTGCCCAACCGAACCTAGTTACCGTGCAGGGGGTCATTGAGAACGCCCTTGAACTGATTTTGCGGGCGCCTCACCGCGTGGTGGTCGCGGGCCGAACCGATGCCGGTGTGCATGCGGAAGCCCAGACCCTGCATTGCGATTTGAACGATGAGGATTGGACTCGCCTGCAAGGTCGAACTGGGGAGGACGACCCGACGGCTGCCCTGGGCCGCCGCCTCACCGGCGCTCTTCAGCGTTGTCTTTACGATGCGGAAGAGCAGTTGAACTTGCCGAAGAACGTTCGCGGTATTCTGCAGGGCGCTATTCAGATTCACCGCGTGAGCGAAGTTTCTTTTGAATTTGATGCGCGCTTCTCGGCTACCGGTCGCCGCTACGTATATCGCATCGCAGATGGCGCGGCGGACGGTCTTAATCCTCTGCACCGTACCTACACCTGGGCGGTACCTGAGCACCTGGATTGTGCTGATCTTAACCAGTCGGCGCAGCAACTACTCGGCCTGCGTGATTTTCTCTCCTTCTGCAAGCCGCGTGAAGGCGCGACCACGATTCGTGAGCTGCGAGAGCTTAGCTTCACTCGTACTGAAAGTGGCCTTATTGAGGTGCGTGTGGTGGCTGATGCCTTCTGCCATCACATGGTGCGTTCACTCGTGGGCGCGCTGGTGCTCTACGGCACGGGTAAACGTGACGCCGCCTGGTTACGTGAGCGGATCGAGAACCCGGGACGCGAGGCCTCGCTGACTCTGGCGCCTCCGCATGCTCTGGCACTAGCTGAGATTTACTACCCTGCCCCGGAGCTGTATGGAGAGCAGGCGGAACGTGCTCGAGCAAAGCGCGAGGACTACGAAGCACAGAGCGCTTAACGCCCTGTATATATTGAGCCCCGTCACGTTGCTCATGCGCCGTGAAGCGTCGCGGGGGAGCGCAACTACCTCAGGTGAATTACACGGATGGAATTTAAAATGTGTTTAAGGCAAAAAAGCCCTATTTTTAAGGCTTTGGCGGTGGATTAAGCACTCGACGTCCTGTATAGTCTTGATATGTTGTGCGTGTTCTACCCGAGCGCGCTCTAAATCGCTGTCTAGTTGCAGGACGTTAAGGCGGTCTAGAGTACGGGCAGAACGGGCGGTAGCTCGGTCCTCACCCGGGTGTTCGTCATGCACGTAAGTAAAAGGCGCGATACCCAACTAAGCGCCGTATGTACATTTCGAGACAAAGGCCAATATTTTGCGCACTTATACTCCCAAGCCCGGCGAAGTCGAGCGCCAGTGGCACGTCATTGACGCCACCGACGTTGTTCTCGGCCGCCTCGCAAGCCAGACCGCTATCCTGCTGCGCGGTAAGCACAAGCCGACTTTTGCTCCCCACGTTGACACCGGTGACTTCGTTATCATCGTGAACGCTGAGAAGGTCGCCCTGACCGGTGCAAAGCTCGAGCAGAAGCGTGCATACCGCCACTCGGGTTACCCCGGCGGTCTGAAGTCCGTGAACTACGCAGAGCTGCTTGAGACCAACCCCGTTCGCGCGGTTGAGAAGGCTGTTAAGGGCATGCTGCCCAAGAACAAGCTTGCTGCACAGCAGCTCAAGAAGCTGAAGGTCTACGCTGGCCCCGAGCACCCGCACGCGGCACAGCAGCCCAAGACCTACGAATTCAACCAGGTCGCCCAGTAATTCGGGCCTACGAAGAAACAATAGGAGAAATCGTGGCTCAGAACGAAGAGCAGATCGTAGTCGAGGAAGAGCTGACCAGCTACACCTCGGAGTCCGCTGCCCCCGCAGCGGCTAAGGCAGCACGTCCGGCACTGACCGTTGCAGGCGCAGCAGTTGGTCGCCGCAAGGAAGCAGTGGCACGCGTTCGCGTTGTGCCCGGTTCCGGCAACTGGACCATCAACGGTCGTAGCCTGGAAGACTACTTCCCCAACAAGCTGCACCAGCAGGACGTCAACCAGCCCTTCAAGCTCCTGGAGCTCGAGGGTGCATACGACGTCATCGCACGCATCAACGGCGGTGGCCCCTCCGGTCAGGCAGGTGCTCTGCGCCTGGGTATCGCTCGTGCACTGAACGAGATCGACCGCGAGAACAACCGCCCCGCACTGAAGAAGGCTGGCTACCTGACCCGTGACGCACGCGTCATCGAGCGTAAGAAGGCTGGTCTTAAGAAGGCACGCAAGGCTTCGCAGTTCTCCAAGCGTTAATCGCTGGTTTTTACGAAGCGTTACGCCCCGCTTCTCCTTCGGGAGATTCGGGGCGTTTTGCGTATCTACTCACCGTGAGCGTTACAAGGTTATAGGGTGCATATAACTGTTACGTTTGTTCATCGAAGAGCACACCGGTAGAGTTAAAGAGTCAAAGCAGACAGGAAGAAAAGAGTACTCATGGCAGAGCAGAATCCCTCCACCCAGCCCGAAAAGAAGGCAGTGGAGGCTCCTCAGACTGAAGCCCACCAGCACGCCGCTGAAGGCGCACACGCACACACCGGTTCTGAGAAGAAACAAGCCATCAAGGAAGCCCTGAAGCCCCAGGCACGCCGCACCTCCGTTGTCGAAGACTACTCGGCAGAGCTGGACGAAATGGCTTCCCTCACCCGCGCCCTCGGCAAGGACAAGAAGGACGACGAAACCTCGCAGGCATGGAAGAAGGGTTACCCCTACGACACCAAGCTCAGCCGTAAGGCATACGAGAAGGAAAAGCGTGCCCTGCAGATTGAGCTGCTGAAGCTGCAGCTCTGGGCTAAGTCCACCGGTCAGAAGATTCTCATCATCTTCGAAGGCCGTGACGCAGCGGGTAAGGGTGGCTCCATCAAGCGCTTCACCGAGCACCTGAACCCCCGTGGTGCTCGCGTTGTGGCACTGGAGAAGCCGACCGATATCGAGCAGACTCAGTGGTACTTCCAGCGTTACATTAAGCACCTGCCCTCCGGCGGCGAAATCGTCCTGATGGACCGCTCCTGGTACAACCGTGCCGGTGTTGAGCGCGTTATGGGCTACTGCACCCAGGCACAGTACTTCGAATTCATGCGCGAAGTTCCGGACTTGGAGCGCATGCTGGTGAACTCCGGTATTCATATCATCAAGTTCTGGTTCTCCGTCACCCGCGAAGAGCAGCTCGCACGCTTCACCTCCCGCCGTACCGACCCGGTTCGTCAGTGGAAGCTTTCCCCCACTGACCTGGCATCCCTGGACAAGTGGGACGACTACACCGCGGCGAAGGAAGCAATGTTCTTCTACACCCACACCGGTGACGCCCCCTGGACCGTTATCAAGTCCAACGACAAGAAGCGCGCACGTCTGGAAGCAATGCGTTACGTTCTCACCCAGTTCGACTACCCCTCCAAGGATGAGGCAGTCGTGGGCGAGCTCGACTCGCTGATCGTCCGCTCTGCATCGGACGTTTTCGAGGATGAGTCCGGTGACTCTCCCGACGGCTTCCCGGTCGTCAAGTAAGCGTTGATAGATAGGGGAGAGCAACAACTCAACCCTGCGGCGATAAAACCGCCAAACAGCTTGCACTGTGAAGGTGCCTGTCTCTCTTTTCCCAGCCCCGGGAACGGAGAACAGGCGCCTTCGCGCTTTTACGCAACACCTAGCTATGAAGCAGATATGTAGCCGCTGAAAATCACTTTCTGATTCTGAAGAATTTACAGTGTATGAGCCTTAGCAGAGTTATGCGCATCGTAAAATAAAAGGGTGACTGAACGACTTTTTGGAACCGACGGCGTACGCGGTCTGGCAAACGATGTAATTACTCCCGCCCTGGCTATGGAGCTCGCGCAGGCGGCTTCTATTGTTCTGGGCTTTGACACGGTAGAAGAGGGTGTACGCCCCCGCGCCGTGATCGCAAATGACTCCCGATCCTCTGCAGACTTTATTGTCTCTGCGATGAAGGCTGGCTTCGCTAGCGCAGGTGTTGACGTGCTGGACGCCGGCATTGTCCCCACCCCCGCAGCAGCTTACCTGGTGGCACACACCGGTGCTGACTTCGGCGTGATGATTTCTGCATCGCACAACCCCGCAGCGGACAACGGTATTAAGTTCCTGGCCCGAGGCGGCCAGAAGCTGGAAGACTCCGTTGAGGACGCCATTGAGCGCGTCTACCGTGAGAAGTCCTTCCGCTACCCGACCGGTGGTGCTGTGGGTACCGTCAAGCCCCTGGAGAACGGTACCGAGGCTTACGTGAAGCACCTGGTCTCCACCCTGCCCGAAGGCAAGCCCCTCGCAGGCAAGAAGATTGTTCTGGACTGCGCAAACGGTGCGGCATACGCAGCATCTCCCGCAGCTTTCGAAGCGTTGGGTGCAGAGGTTATCGCACTGGCTGTAGAGCCCAACGGCACCAACATCAACGACGGCGTGGGCTCCACCCACCCCGAGAAGCTGCAGGCAGCAGTCGTTGAGCACGGCGCGGACCTCGGCATCGCCCACGACGGCGACTCCGACCGTTGCCAGGCAGTTGACGAAAAGGGCAACCTGGTAGACGGCGACCAGATCATGGCTATCCTTGCTGTTGCTGCTAAGCGCGAAGGCAAGCTCGCAAAGGACACCCTCGTCGCAACCGTGATGAGCAGCCTGGGCCTGGAGCTGTACCTGCGCGAGCACGGTATTACCCTCGGCCGCACCGCTGTGGGCGACCGCTACGTCCTCGAGTCCATGCGCGAGCACGGCTACAACCTCGGTGGCGAGCAGTCCGGCCACGTCATCATGAGTGACTACGCAACCACCGGTGACGGCGTTCTGACCGGCATCCAGCTGGCTGCAGAGGTGGCTCGTAGCGGTCAGACCCTCTCGGAGCTGGCATCCCGCATGCAGCCCACCCCGCAGCGCCTGATCAATGTCAAGGGCGTTGACCGTGCGGCGGTCAAGACCAACGAGGCGCTCGCCACCGCTGTGAGCGAGGCTGAAGGCGTACTGGGTGAGAGCGGCCGCGTGCTGTTGCGTGCATCCGGCACTGAGCCTCTGGTTCGCGTGATGGTTGAAGCCGCAACCCAGGAACAGGCTGATGAGGTTGCTCAGCAGCTGGCTGACGTTGTGGCTAAGGAACTGGCACTCTAAACGTATTCTCTTCCGGCGCGAAGACCGCAGTGGAGGATAGAGAAAGGGCTGGGAAGGTAACACCTTCCCAGCCCTTCTTCGTTATCTTGAGCGGGTGTAGGGGGGGGGAAAAAGAGAATGCGGAAAACCCCCGTATCCACAGGGGATACGGGGGTTTGAAAGTTAGTGTTAGAGAGCAGAGAAATTACTTCTTTGCCAGAGCGTCGCGGATCTCCTTGAGGAGGTCAAGCTCGGTCTCTTCCTTTTCAATAGCCTCGTCTTCAGCCTTCTTCTTAGCCAGCGCGAGTTCAGTCAGCTTCTGAGTGGGCACAACAACTGCGAAGTAGACAGCAGCTGCAATCAGGATGAAGTTGACAATAGCGGTCAGGAACACGCCAACCTTGATCTGGCCGAAGACCAGGAAGTTGTCGAAGTTGGGGGAGCCAACCAGCATGGAGATAGCCGGCATCAGGACAGCCTGGACAAGCGAGGTCACCACAGCGGTGAAGGCGGTACCCATAATCAGACCAACTGCGAGGTCGATGACGTTACCGCGGATTACAAAATCTTTAAAACCCTTAAGCATGAGATATAGAATAGCGCCTTTTCACCTCAGAAAATGCCATATTCTGAGAAAATTTTCACCGTAAAGCATGTGTTTTTCTTCACAGTGGGTCCGCGGTGCCCAATACTTAAGGTCTAGGTCACATAAAGGTGAGTAAAAATCTCTGAAACCTGCGAAAAACCGCGGATTTACGCGGCGTGTACGCGAAAAAATATGCATCTGCTGTGCCTATTTATGCCCGGCACGGAAGCTAGAAATACGATGCACATCACCACTCGACGCACCGGGCAAGGCTGAAAGCTTAGCTCAGACCCTAGTTCGCACTTGCATAATCGGGTGCCGCACCCGTACCGATAAACTCCTCAAAAGTCTTCGCGCCCGAAGACATATACTCCTGGGCAATCTGAACACCCACATAACGGTAATGCCACGGCTCAAAAAGGTAACCCGTCACCGACTGGCGGCCATCAGGGAAACGCAAAATATATCCGTAACGCGGAGCATTCTTCACCAACCACTGACCAGCCAGCGTATCGCGGTAACACTCCTCCAATCGGCAACCCTCAGGAGAAGCAAAATCAATCGCCAAACCCGTCTGATGCTCCGAATAGCCGGGACGAGCCGACAACTGATCCGCCACCTGTTGGCCGTTCACCGAAACCCAATACTGATAGGTCTGCTGCTGCACCGCATACGAACGATACGCGCTAGATACAAGCAGGGTCACGCCGTCGGTCGCCGCCGCATCAATCATCGTGTCCGCCGCCTTAGCCGCCTCAGCACGCAATTGATGACCGTAGAACTCCACCAGGTCACTCGGCTCCCAATCCTGCTGCGCAAAGGGACGCATCTTATTCACGAGGCAACGCAACGAGTCCGGCTGAGACTCAACACTAGGCTGAGCAAGAGCCAACGGGGAAGAAGACGCGCTCGCAGAAGCCGAAGCGCTGGCAGAAGCACTGGTCGCAGAAGCAATAGGGGAGGGTGCGGTAGAAGAGGCCGCCGCAGTGGAAGAGGCACTAGAAGAAGCCGCCGAAGCCGTCGCAGACTCAGAAGCAGAAGCGCTCGCTGCAGAAGATGAAGAGGAGGCACCCTGACCCTGCGAAGCACAAGCCGCCAATAGTGCGGTACCGCCAACCCCCAAAGCGGCACCCAAGAGGGTGCGGCGGTTCACCGCAGAACTATTAACCGCAGAACTATTAACCGCAGAACTATTAAGAGACTCCTGAGCAGTAGACGTACGGTGCAGGGACTTCACAATAACTCCTCATCATGGCGTAGATGCAAACAAAAAGCGCCGGAAGCCTAAACCCACCCCGCGAGGGAGTGGAGCCTCCGGCGCCTTCTACTAGAATGCACCACAATACCGGCTAAAAGCCGCACACGAACACTAAAAACCTAAAGAACCTCTAGTTCTTACGCAGAAGAACCTGCTCCACGGTATGCTCGGCACCCTTCTGCAGAATCAAATGCGCACGAGCACGAGTCGGCAAAACATTCTGCACCAGATTCGGCTCATTCACGCTCTTCCAAATGCCGGTCGCTACCTCAACCGCCTGCTCATCGCTCAGCTCCGCATAACGCTTGAAATACGACTCCGGATTCGCAAAAGCCGAAGAACGCAGAGTCAAGAAACGATTCACATACCAGCGCTCAATATCCTCAGTGCGGGCATCCACATAAATAGAGAAATCAAAGAAATCGCTCAGCGTCAGATCGGAAGTCTCCGGACCCTCAGCTTGAGAAGGCGCCAAAACATTCAAACCCTCAAGAACCAGAACATCCGGTGCGGTGACCTCAATATGTTCATCCGGCATGATGTCGTAATACAGGTGCGAATACTTCGGCGCCACCACACGCTCGGCACCGGACTTCACCTGCGACACAAAATTCAACAGGGCACGGCGATCATAAGACTCCGGGAAACCCTTGCGGTGCATAATGCCGCGACGCTGAAGCTCCGCATTCGGGTACAAGAAACCATCCGTAGTTACCAACTGCACCTTCGGAGTCGAAGGCCAGCGACTCAAAAGAGCCTGCAAAATACGAGCCGTCGTCGACTTGCCCACAGCGACAGAACCCGCCACACCAATAATGAACGGGACACGGCGCTGAGACACATGCAGAAAATCATTCGTCATATGGTTTAACGAAGAAGCAGCAGTCACGTACAGGTTAAGAAGACGAGAAACCGGCAGATAAATACGCTGCACCTCCTCAAGGTCGACAGTTTCACCCAGACCACGAAGAGACTCAATTTCCTCAGCACTGAGGGGGACAGAAATCTCATCGGCTAGGTGCGACCAGCGGGAACGGTCAAGATGCATGAAGCGGTCATCGCCAGAAAAATACGGTGCGGTGCTCATTTATCTAAGTGTACGAACTTTCAGCCCGTGGGGAAAATATCTACTCTCACGGTACGTCTGAAGAAATAAATGTATGGAAAGAAAAGGGTAAAACCTGAAAAAGCCAGGAAAGCCACATTAAACGTGACGTATAACGGTATTTCACCGTGCACATATTCGGATACTTGTGGGATAAACTTATAGCATGTGTGGAATCGTAGGATATGTAGGTCTGGACACTGCTCCGGACGGTAACAAGTTTGACCACAACGCATACGATGTGGTCCTCGAAGGTCTGCGCCGCCAGGAATACCGCGGCTATGACTCTGCTGGCGTGGCACTCGTGTGCCCCGACGGCATCGTATTCCGTAAGAAGGCTGGTAAGCTCCTGAACCTTGAGAACGAGGTCAAGGAACACCCCCTGCCTGACTCCCAGATTGGTATCGGTCACACCCGTTGGGCAACCCACGGTGGACCCACTGACAACAACGCTCACCCCCACGTTGTCGACAACGGCCGCCTCGCCGTCGTACACAACGGTATTATCGAAAACTTTGCAGAACTGCGCGCCGAGCTGCTCGCCGAAGGTGTAGAGTTCGCATCTCAGACCGACACCGAGGTAGCTGCAGCAACCATTGCAAGCATCTACAACAAGCTCGGTACCGGTGACCTCACCGAGGCAGTACGCGTAGCATCCAACCGCCTGGAAGGTGCGTTCACCATCCTGGCTATCCACGCCGACCACCCGGACCGCGTTGTGGCAACCCGCCGCAACTCCCCGCTGGTCATCGGCCTGGGCGAGAACGAGAACTTCCTCGGCTCGGACGTCTCCGCGTTCATTGACTACACCAAGGAAGCCGTCGAAATGGGTCAGGACCAGATCGTGACCATCACCGGCACCGACTACTCCATCATCGACTTCGAAGGCAACCCCGCAGAGGGCAAGCCCTTCCACATCGAATGGGACGCAGCAGCAGCCGAAAAGGGCGGCTACAACTCCTTCATGGAGAAGGAAATCCACGAGCAGCCCGCAGCCGTCGAGCAGACCCTCATGGGCCGCCTTGACGAGAACGGCAACCTCACCCTCGACGAGCTGAACATCGACGACTCGGTGCTGCGCTCGATCGACAAGATCATTGTCGTCGCATGTGGTACCGCAGCATACGCAGGCCAGGTGGCGCGCTACGCCATCGAGCACTGGTGCCGCATCCCCACCGAGGTTGAGCTCGCACACGAGTTCCGCTACCGCGACCCCATCGTGAACGAGAAGACCCTCATCGTGGCACTCTCGCAGTCCGGTGAAACCATGGACACCCTGATGGCAGTGCGCCACGCACGCGAACAGGGCGCAAAGGTTATCTCCATCTGCAACACCCACGGCTCGACCCTGCCCCGCGAATCCGACGCTGCCCTGTACACCCACGCAGGCCCCGAAATCGCAGTGGCATCCACCAAGGCATTCCTGGCACAGATCACCGCAGCATACCTGCTCGGCCTGTACCTGGCACAGCTGCGCGGCAACAAGTACAAGGACGAAATCGCTTCGATCCTCGCCGAGCTGCAGAACATGCCCGCAAAGATCCAGAAGGTCATCGACAACGACACCCAGGTCAAGGAACTGGGCGTCGAAATGAAGGATGCCTCCTCCGTGATCTTCCTCGGCCGCCACGTGGGCTTCCCCGTCGCAATGGAAGGCGCACTCAAGCTCAAGGAAATCACCTACATCCACGCTGAAGGCTTCGCAGCAGGCGAGCTCAAGCACGGCCCCATCGCACTGATTGATGAAGGCCAGCCGGTTATCGTGGTGGTTCCCTCCGCAAACGGTCGCGACTCCCTGCACGGCAAGGTCGTCTCCAACATCCAGGAAGTGCGCGCTCGCGGCGCCTTCACCATCGTCATCGCCGAGGAAGGCGACGAGGCCGTCAAGCCCTACGCAGACCGCCTCATCACCGTCCCGGCATGCCCCTCGCTGTTGCAGCCCCTGCTGGCAACCGTGCCCCTGCAGATTTTCGCATGCGCACTGGCAGAAGCTAAGGGTCTGGACGTTGACCAGCCGCGTAACCTCGCAAAGTCCGTGACCGTGGAGTAATCTTTAGGAGTAATCCTCGGAAATCGCCTCAGCGATAACGAAAGGGCGGTGGTTGAGTTCTTAGAGAATTCAACCACCGCCCTTGTCGTTTAATCGGGCGGTTATTCGTGGAGTAGCCAACACAAATGACGCTGTGAAACAGACATCAACCATGCGTCATATTTGACGCTATCCCACCTAAAAGAAACGAATCTCGCTAGACTTAAAACAAGAGAAACCGCAAACAGGACGCGGTCACCACCCCTACCGTAAAAGGTGAAACTCATGATCATGGGAATCGGCGTAGATACCGTCAACATTGAACGATTCGAACGAATTGTCACCGAAACACCAGCCTTCGTCCGCCGCGTCTTCACCCCCAACGAACGCACCCGGAACGTACGCTCCCAAGCCGTACGATTTGCCGCCAAAGAAGCAGTCGCAAAAGTACTCGGAGCACCCGCCGGACTCAACTGGCAAGACTGCGAAGTAGCTACTGCCGAAAGCGGCCAGCCCTACCTCATCATTCAGGGCACCATCGCCCGCCGAGCCAAAGAACTCGGCATCAACCGCATTCACCTCTCGCTGACCCACGACGAACCCATGGCCATCGCCATCGCAACCGCCGAATACCTCAGCGACGCAGAACTGGCGCACCTGCAAAAGTTCAACCCCGAAAGCTACCGACTCAGCGTCATCGCCGGTGACAACACCGACGACTAACGTAGAGTCACACCAACACCACACCCGGTGACCCCTAAGGCCCGCACGGTGCCACCCAAGGAGACAGCAATGAAGCTCATCTACACTGCTTCCCAGGTACGCGAAGCAGAAAAGCCCTACATCGAAGCCGCCGACTACGACGGCTACCTCATGCAACGCGCCGCAGATGCCGTCGCAGCCGAAGCACAGGAGCTGCTCCACGGCATAGAAAACGCCAAAATCCTGCTCCTCATCGGCCCGGGCAACAACGGCGCAGACACCATCTACGCCGGCGCCCGTCTCAGCGCCAAGGGCCACCGCGTTGACGCAGTCATCTTCGACCCCAGCGAAAAGAACCTCGAACTCATCGCCCGCGAAGGCGGCGAAGGTACCCGCGTACTCGACCCCGAACACACCCTCGAACACCTTACCGGCTACGACCTGACCATTGACGGCATCCTCGGTACCGGCTCCAGCGGCGCCGTACGCGGTGGCGCCGGCGAATACCTGGGCGTACTCCGTGCAGCGCAGCTCGACGGTAAGCTCGGCGCAGTCCTCGCAGTAGACACCCCCTCCGGAGTCGACAACAACCGCGGAACCGTGCACGAACCCTCCCTGCGCGCCAATCGCACCGTCACCTTCATCGGCCACAAGCTACCGGCAGGCACCTGCCACAGCGTCCACTCCGGAGACATCAAGCTCTACGACCTGGGCGTACCCGAAGCCCTCAACACGCACAAGCCCGCCCTGCGCGTTCTCGACCGCGAAGACTACCGCGAACTCATCGAAGTACCCGACGAGCACTCCCACAAGTACACCCGCGGCGTACTGGGCATGCTCACCGGAAGCCTCGAATACCCCGGCGCCGCCCTCATGAGTGTACGCGCAGCCCTTAACACCGGCGTGGGCATGGTCCGCTTCAACGCCAACTCTCACGAGCTACGCCAGCTCATGATTGCCCACAACCCCGAAACCGTCTACTTCAGCGGCGCCCCCGCCCTGCAGAGGGTCACCGTCTGGGCTGGCGGCTCCGGCTCTAGCCACGACTCGCTGGATAAGAACCGCTACCTGCTCCACTCGCCCGAACCCGCCATCCTCGACGCGGGCGCCTGCGACCTGGCGGCAGAATACCTGGCAACCGGCAAGCCCCTCGGCTTCCACAAGATCCTCACCCCGCATGCCGCAGAGCTCGAACGGTTCCTGCGCATCGTGCACGAGCTCGCCCCCGAAACCTGGAAGAAGCACCTGGGCGACGCCATCGTACCCAGCCGCAAGGATATCGACGCAGAGCCCTTCCGCTGGGTGCGTGCCGCCTCCGAACTTTCCGGTGCCACCGTCATGCTCAAGGGCGGCTACACGCTCATCGCGGCACCCAACGGCGCCACCTACAGCGTTGCTGGAGGAAGCCCCTGGCTCGCCACCGCAGGCAGCGGCGACACCCTCACCGGCATCTACGGTGCCCTGCTCGCCCAAACTGTAGCCGCCTTCGACGCTCGCGGAGAAGCTCTAGAAGGTTGCACCTTCGCCTCCATCGGCGCGCTCGCAGTCTACCTACACGGTGAAGCAGCACGCGCCAGTGCCACCGGAAGCGTCAAGGACGCTCTGCCCGGCCCGGCACCCGCAACCCGCGTCGCGCAGATGCTCCCCGAAGTCATCGCGCGCCTCATCGCTGAATAGGGGAGCGGAACTAGCGCCCTGATGTTCTGACGCTTGTCTAGAAGCGAAGAGCTAACCAGACACCCTGGGCACACAGAAGGGGCGTGAATCCACCGGAAATGGATTCACGCCCCTTTTTCAACGCGCTTATATCAATGTACGATGCCGAGCTGCCTGTGCCGGGACAGCATCATAAAAACCGGCATACGCACCAGTGGGAGAAACTCTCACCATCCTTCTTAGTACGCGCCTTCCTTAGCGAAAACCGCACGGACAGTACGCAGAAGAATAATGAAGTCACCGGTAAGCGACCAGTTCTCAACATAGTAGAGATCCAGACGAACCGACTCTTCCCAAGAGAGATCACTACGACCCGAAACCTGCCACAGACCGGTAATACCCGGCTTCACCAGCAGACGGCGGTACGCAATGTCCTCATACTGCTCAACTTCCTCAACCAGCGGAGGACGCGGACCCACCAGCGACATATCGCCAATGAACACGTTCCACAGCTGAGGCAGCTCATCAATCGAGTACTTACGGATGAACTTACCAATGGGGGTAATACGCGGGTCGTCCTTCATCTTGAAGAGCACGCCGTTACCCTCGTTCTGCTCCATGAGGCGCTTCTTGACCTCTTCAGCGTCAGTACGCATCGAACGGAACTTCACCATCTTGAAAAGCTCACCGTTCAGACCCACACGACTCTGCAGGAAGAAGACCGGGCCACCATCACGCTTCACCAGCAGTGCCACCACCAGGAATAGCGGAGAGAGCAGAACCAAACCCAGACCCGAAGACACAACATCCACGGTGCGCTTGAAGAACGCCGACAGACCGGTAATACGCGGAGTCGACACATGCACCAGCGGTAAACCGTTCAACGGCTGCATGTGCATACGCGGACCAGCAATATCGGTCGTCGCAGGAGCCATAATCAGCGAAATATGCGCATCAGCCAGCTTCCAACCCAGCAGGCGAACCTGATCCGGGCTCAAGTGGTGACCATTCGTAACAGCAACCATATGAATATCGTTCTCGCGGATGGCTTCCATAATGTCAGCCGGAGAAGTGCTGTAACCAAGCACCGGAATCGGCGCACCAGCAACAGTGGTACCCGGAGTGAAACCGGGCAGATAGAACGCAGCGGGGGACAGACCGGAAGCAACCACGCCCTCCAGGTTCTTGTACAGGTGCTGACCGGTCGTCACATCAGAAATAATCATGACGCGAGTGAGCGCACGACCGCGGGTACGCGAACGCACCAGACCCTGACGAATCAGCCAACGCTCAACGAGCAGAAGGAACAGACCCAGCGGGTAAGCAATCAGCAGGTACATGCGGGTGACGTCAACCTTGAGGAAGAACGCCACAATAATCAGCAGACAGAAGAAATAGGTGCTACCGCGAGTAATGAGACGGTACTCCTCGTTGCCGAAACCCATGATGCGCAGGCTACGGGAGCCGTTCACCTGGAGGATAAACCACCAGCCGACGACCAAGCCGACGCCCAGGAAGACGTAATCAATAGCGGGAATACGGCCATCCAGGGCGTTAATAGGCCAAACGTTCACATAGGGCAGGTCAGCATTCTCCCACCCGAAACGAATCAGATGCGCAGCGACAACCGCAATAACAATGGCGAGAAAATCGCCAAAGTAAAGGGCACGCTGAACCTTGGGATGCCAGCTTCGCTTGACGACGAAGTCTGAACCCCACATTTTTTTAAGACGATCTTGTACTTTCAACGGTGTAATCTTCCCCGGAAATTTGTCCTGTGTCGTGGACTGAGAGCGGCGAATAGGCACATTTACCCCTAATTATCGGTGTAAGGGAGACGTGTCCTAGTCTATGTTCTGAATGAATGAGTGAACCCTTAATCTTGCTGAGTGAATGATGGCAGAGATTACGGTAAAGGCGCTGGTTAGACGCCTAGTGGAGCGTTATATGAACCCACAGAGCGCATAAACATGTTCCGTAAACTATTCTACGGGGTCGGGGGTCTTACGTCTCGAAGAATAAAGCCGTAAAGTCGCTCCCGCGTGATGAAATCAATCACAGAAAAAGAAGAGAATAAGAGCCCCCGAGAAGAATGCCTAGTGAAGCTAAGAAACTCCTAAAAACACCAGACTGTTTCACGCACCTGCAGAAAAACAATAACCGGCATATAAAACGACAAACCCCAGAGGCTCAATCACAAACCCTACACACACGGCGTAAAAGGGACATTAAGGACGCTCAAGCCCCGCACGATCCAAAATGAAATCAATCATCGGCTCATAACGACGCGGCGGAACGTTATCGTCCATCGGCACGCACACCGGCAGGTCCCCCTGCTCAGCCGCCACAAACAGACCCGGATCATTACAATCCGCAATACCAATCGTCAGCAGCTTACAGGTCGAGGAAGCATAACCAGCCATACCGTGATCCGAAACCACCAGATCCGGAGTCACACCGCGCGCCTTCAACTGATCCAGTGCGATGCGCATCGGGCCGGGGAAATGCGTATGCTGCAGATTACCGTACTGCTCAAACATCACGACATCCATAATCTGACGGACATCGCCGTCCAGGAAGCGCTCGCCCTCCTCAATCTGAAGAACCTCAGCACCGGCAGCCTTCGCAGCCGCAGCCATCACCGCATAGATGGGGAACAGGCCCGCCGGGTGACCGGTCGCAAACAGAATACGAGAACCCGCACGCACCGCCTCACCGAAGATGCGGGCGTACTCCTCCAGCGCGCTAATGCACTGCTCAGCGCCAATAGTGTCCTGACCGTGAGTATGCGAACGATCCGGGTTCAGACCCGCGCGGCGAACCATCACCTCAAACACCGAATCGTAATCCCACTCACGGGTCCACTGCACACCAAACTCAAGGTGCTCATTACCATCCAGGAAACCCTGAATATGGTCCAGGTTATTCTCTCGGGCGGTTACCACCTCGCCGGTAATACGCACAGAATCCAGGTACGCAGCGAACTCATCGCGGCTCATCGAGAAAGACATTAAAACTCCTCACAACGTGAAAAATACATTACTGCGAGATACCCTCACGTACCTCGGCATAAGCTTCCAGGGTCTTACGCGCCGTCTGCTCCCAACCCATCGTGCGGGCACGCGCTGCGGCGTTCGCACCCAACGAATGACGCAGATACGGGGCACGCACCAGACGCTCAATAGCTGCAGCCCAACGCTGCGGAGTACGAGGCGCCACCAGCAGGCCCGTACGGTGGTTCTCCACCGCAAAGCGCAGACCGTCAGCATCCGTAGCGAGCACCGCCGCGCCGCACGCCTGCGCCTCCAGAGCCACCAACCCGAACGTCTCAGACGACGACGGGGACGCCACGATGTCGGCGGCACGGAAAATATTCGCCAACTCAGACGCCGGAACCGGGTCCTTCAAATGCACCCGATCTGCCACACCCAGCTCAGCTGCACGCTGCAACAGGCGGCGCTCATAATCCGAATCGGAGCGACCAATAATATCCACGTCCACCTGCAGGTCAGAGGGGAGCAGTGCGAGCGCCTCCACCAGCAGATGCGGGCCCTTCAACGGCTGAGGCCTACCGGCAAACACAATGCGGCAACGAGTCTCCGAGGTGTCATTGAGCGGATGCACGCCAGGAATCGTATGGAAAATTGAGGTGTCAACACCCGGGGGGATAATGGCAAGCTTCTGCGCGTCCGTACCGTAGTACTCGCCCATCTGCTGCGCCTCCAGGGGAGTATTCACAATCACCCGGCTCGCGGAGCTACTCATCAGACGCTCGGCGCGGTATCGTTCCTCAGGCTCGGGCGCTTCACCTTCGCCGCGGCGCGCATCCTTGGCGGCAGCCGTCGTATGCGGAGTGAAAAGAACGGGGACAGGGAAGCCAACGCCCTGAGCCGACCACAGCTGGGAAGCGCGAGCCGCAGCCTGACCAGACAGCCAATAGTGGGCGTGGATAATATCCGGGGTGTACAGTGCCTGCTCCACACACGCCTGCGCAAAATCATCGGTGACCGTAGCCAACTCGTTCTTCGAAAGACCACGAGCGGACGGAAGATCAAGGCTGTGGCGCACAAGGCGCTCACCGGGCTGAGGAGGCTGACGGAACGGCGAATCAGCCGGAAGCGCCTCACCGCGGTCCAGCGTGAAAACCTCAACCCGTAGTTCGGGATCGAGCTCCAGCATGGCGTGCACCGACCGGGCAATATAGACGTTCATGCCGCCTGCATCTCCGCTACCGGGCTGCGCAAAAGGGTCGGTGTGCATGGAATACACGTGAACCGTCCGAACCGGCGGCAGAGTGCTCATCGATGCTTTCCTCTCTCAAAGGTGTACCTGACCTAGTGTAGCGCGACAGGACTTTCGCACACCGGGAGGTCTAGAATTTAGTAGAAGAGAGGCTGCCCAAGCACAGCCTGTAGTACCCGCCCGTCAGAAGGACCGTGAAGGACCATGACTCACCCTCAGCAGCCTGCCGAACCGCTCTACTGCCCGCCCTGCACTCCGGCAGAGGCAGAGCGAAGCGCCACGATTGACCTTGATGCGCTAGAACATAATGTGCGCCGCCTCAAGGAACTTATTGGCGACCGTGCGCTCATTGCAGTGATTAAGGCGGACGCGTACGGTCACGGCGCGTACCCGGTGGCACGTTCGGCTATTGCCGCCGGTGCTGACCTGCTGGGTGTGGTGCACGTGAACGAGGCGCTGGAACTGCGTGCTGACGGTATTGAGGCGCCACTCATGGCGTGGCTGCACACCCCCTCCACCGACTTTGAGGCGGCACTGCAGGAGAAGATTCGCCTGGGTGTTTCCGGTTGGGACCTGGAGGCGGTAGCTGCCGCAGCCGAACGCACCGGCGAGCGCGCTATCGTGCATCTGAAGGCTGATACCGGTCTGGGTCGTAACGGTGCGACCGCTGCGGATTGGCCTGCGCTGGTGGCTCGCGCCGCCTCCCTGGAGAAGTCTGGGCTGATTACGGTTGAGGGTATTTTTAGCCACCTGGCGGTTGCTGATGAGCCGACCCGCGCCGAGACTGCTCAGCAGCTCGACACCCTGGATACTTTTGTGGCTCAGGCTCGTGAGGCTGGCCTGGCCCCGAAGATCGTGCATTTGGCGAACTCGCCGGCGACCCTGACCGCCTCGCTGGAGGGCTGGGATACGGAGGAGCGTCTGCTTGGTGACGGCGTGCGTTGCGGCCTCGCGCTGTACGGTCTTTCCCCGCTGCCGGAGGTCACCGCTGAGGACCTGGGGCTGAAGCCCGTCATGACGGTGGGCAGCTATATTGCCGCTGTGAAGGAAGTTCCTGCAGGTCAGGGTGTTTCCTACGGTCTGCGCTACCACACTCCCAAGGCAACCACCCTGGCGCTGGTGCCGCTCGGCTACGCTGACGGTGTGCCGCGTATTGCGGAGAACGCGCCGGTGCGCATCTACCCGGGCGCGCAGAACGCGGAGGACGGCTCCGTGCCTAACAATACGGAAGGTAAGACCTACCGCGTGGTCGGCCGCGTCGCCATGGATCAGATGGTCGTTGACCTGGGCGAACCCGGTCTGAGCGACCCCGCCCTGGGATACCTGGGGGCGCCCGCTATCCTTTTTGGTGCCGGTGAGAACCCGCCCGTGGAAG
Source organism: Rothia sp. HMSC066H02 (assembly GCF_001814995.1). Lineage (NCBI taxonomy): Bacteria > Bacillati > Actinomycetota > Actinomycetes > Micrococcales > Micrococcaceae > Rothia > Rothia sp. HMSC066H02. Next base: position 129,613 of record NZ_KV818673.1, read on the forward strand.
AGTGGGCGGATGCCGCGCAGACCATTAACTACGAAATCGTGACCCGCATTTCGTCCCGCGTGGAGCGCCTCTACGTTGGCGGCTCCTGGGTTGAAGCTGAGCTGAACGAGCTGTGGGGTACCGGGCAGGAGCAGGAGGGCTAATGAGCGCTGAGTACATTTCTGCCGCACTCGACCTGGATGTGACCGGCCCCGACCATACCCGCCGCCTGGCGCTCACCTTGGCACAGCACCTGAACGCCGGGGACGTACTGTTGCTCTCGGGCGAGCTCGGTGCGGGCAAGACTACGTTCACCCGCTCCCTGGGTGAAGGCCTGGGCGTGCGCGAAGGCGTTATCTCACCGACCTTCGTGCTCTCGCGTGTGCACCCGAACCTGCCGGATGGCTCCCGCCCCGGCGGGCCCGACCTGGTGCACGTGGACGCCTACCGCCTCTCCAGCGCCGAAGAGCTCGACGACCTGGATCTTGAGTTCTCTCTGCCGCGCTCTGTGACCGTCATCGAGTGGGGCCGCGATAAGGCTGAGCACCTGAGCGATTCCCGCCTGGAGCTGGACTTCACCCGCCTGACCGGTGCAGATGCACGCTTCGCCTACTCGGCTGCCGAAGAGTTCAGCTGGGACGACGAAGACGAGGACGAAAGCGACGAGGAAGCGGACACCCCCGAACCTCGCCTGCTGCGGGTGCGCGCCTTCGGCCCCCGCTGGGAGCACGCTTTCGACGCACTGAAAGAGGCCCTGCAGAGCGCCTAGAGCCCGCGCGTTAGAATGATAGGGTGCTAGTACTTGCCCTTGATTCATCCGCCACCGCATCTGTGGCGCTCGCCCGTGTGCACGGCTCCGAAGCCGGTGCGTCCTTCGAAATCCTCGCCCGCTACGAGAGCGAAGATACTCGCTCCCACGCCGAGGTGATGGGCCCCTACGCGCAGGCGGCCCTGCAGGACGCTGGCGTGCGCGGCGAAGATTTGGATGCGATTCTGACCGGTACCGGTCCGGGACCTTTTACGGGTCTTCGCGCCGGTATCGTTACTGCGCGCGCTCTGGGTTTTGCCTGGTCGGTGCCGGTGTACGGCATGATGAGCCTGACCGCCCTGGCTGAGCGTGCTGTGTCTGGCGTGGTTGCCGGTGAAGCTGGCGTAGACACTGCCGGGGAAGAGAACGCAGAACGAGCGTTCGCCTCTGCTGAAAGTGCTGAACTTATAGAAGGTGCTGAGCTGCTCGTACTCTCCGACGCACGCCGCCGCGAAGTCTACTCCGCCCGCTACCGCGTGAATGCCGAAGGCTACAGCCTGGTGGACGGCCCGAACGTATGCCCCGCCTCCGAAATTCTGCCCGGTGGGGCTCCCTCCTATGCCTACGGTTACGGTGCTGGCCTGTACTCCGAGGCCCTCGAAGAACACGGCTGGACCATCGTCGAATCTGCCCGCGGGGTTCACCCCCACGCCGAGTACCTGGTTGCCGCCGCGGCACGTCTGGGCGTAGAGAATCTGAGCGAGGACACCTCCGCCCAGTACCTGCGCGACTCGGATGCAAAGGTCCCCGCCGCAATGCTCGCCCGCCAGCAGAAGCAGGCCGCACAGGCCGCCGGTCAGGCTACTGCGCAGACTGCCGCGCAGAAGGAGGGCTAAATGAGCGCTACCGACAATATCGTGCGAGACGACCTGGCACTGAATAACCTGGCGCTGAATAATCTGGCTATGGGCGCCCGCCTGCGCGTTGCCGAACTTGCCGACGTGCAGGCCATGCACCGCATGGAAACCACCCTGTTCCCCGCCGACGCCTGGCACATCGACATGTTCCTTGAGGAACTGACCCACCCGACCCGCACCTACTACATGCTCGAGCTGCCGGTGGAGAACCCGGAAAGCGACGAGGGCAGCTGGCGCGCCATCGGCTACTGCGGAACCATGGTCGTAGCCGACACCGCCGACGTTCAAACCATCGGCGTGCTCCCCGAATACGAGGGCCACGGCTACGGTCGCGCCATGCTCGAGCAGATGCACGAGCGCGCCCGCGAGCAGGGTGCCGAGCGCATCCTGCTGGAGGTGCGTGCCGACAACCCGCGCGCCCAGCGCCTCTACGAACGCAACGGCTACCGTGCGATTCACGTACGCCGCGGCTACTACGATGACGGAACCGACGCCATCATTATGGAATGCACGTTCTAAATACTCCGTTGGGCTAAACGGCAATCCCCGCAAGATGGGCGAGCTTCCGCCACCCTCTATGACGCGGCATCCCTACACCACGGCATTCCTACGCAACAGCATCCTTACATCACTGCAACTAGAAGCACTACGCGCAGACAGCGCAACAGAAAGATAGACTATGAGCACTCGCGAACCCCTCGTTCTGGGCATCGAATCCTCCTGCGATGAGACCGGTATCGGCATTGTGCGCGGTGCACAGCTGCTCAGCAACACCATCTCCTCCTCCATGGAAGAGCACGTGCGCTTTGGCGGCGTGATCCCCGAAATCGCCTCCCGCGCTCATCTGGACGCCATGATCCCCGCCCTCAAGGCGGCACTCGCCGAAGCGGACATCACCCTCGATCAGGTGGACGCTATCGCCGTCACCGCTGGCCCCGGCCTGGCGGGCGCACTCATGGTGGGTGTCTCCGCGGCGAAGGCGCTCGCTATTGCTACCGGCAAGCCCCTCTACGGCATTAACCACCTGGTCGCCCACGTTGGCGTTGGCCTGCTGGAGGACAACGGCACCGAAGACGGCTCCGACCTGCTGGCGAATGCCGGTTCCGGTGGCCTGGGTGCTCTACTAGTCTCTGGCGGTCATACCGAAATCCTGCAGGTGCGCGATATTACCTCCGATGTGCGTCTGCTCGGCGCGACCCTCGACGATGCAGCAGGCGAGGCCTACGACAAGGTCGCCCGACTGCTCGGCCTCAACTACCCGGGCGGCCCCGCGATTGATCGCGCCGCCGCCGAGGGTAACCGCAACGCCTTCGTGTTCCCGCGCGGCCTGTCGAACCGCAAGTTCATGGGCACCGCCGAGGAACCCGGTGCGCACCGCTACGATTTCTCCTTCTCCGGCCTGAAGACCGCCGTGGCGCGCGTGATTGAAAGCTTTGAAGCAGCCGGTGAAGAGGTCCCGGTTGCCGATATTGCCGCGTCCTTCCAAGAGGCGGTCGTGGACGTCATCACCAAGAAGGCGATGCTTGCCTGCCGCGAGCAGGGCATGAAGACCCTGCTGCTCGGCGGTGGCGTGGCGGCTAACTCGCGCCTGCGTGAGCTGCTTGCCGCCCGATGCGCCTCCGAAGGGGTGCGCCTGATTATCCCGAAGTTCACCCTGTGCACCGATAACGGCGCGATGGTTGCGGCGCTGGGTGCCCGCCTGGTCGCTGCCGGTCGTGAGCCCTCGGGTGTGGACTTCACGACGGACTCCTCGCTGCCGGTGACCACGGTCTGTTTCTAGGCGGGCTGCCTCTAAACGGTCTACCTCTGAAATAGCTACTTCCGCAGGGATTATTAGCGCGAGCCCGTTGATGCGGCTCGCCTCGAAAATGCTCATAGAGATGCCTCGGCACAGTCTCCCAAAGGACTGCGCCGAGGCATCTCTGTATTCAAACTTTAGCTGCGGGGGAGGGTGGCTCTAACGCAGCGCTCGCGCACGAGACTGCGCGGCAACATCCAGCGCCACCTCACGCAGAGAGCCGGTCTTCTCAAAGACCGCACGCTGACGATCAGCACCCGTACCCTCGGCGAGGATGCGGTGTACCTGCGCCAGCTCTACCTCGCAGTCAAGGTCGCGTGCCACCGGCTCCAGCTTGAGCAAAAGCAGCTCAAAATCTTCACGCAGGGTACGCTGTGCCGGCTCGTTAGAGACCACGATCTTAGCCTCCAGGCCGTAGCGGGCAACGCGCCACTTATTCTCCTGCGCGTGCCAGGGGGCGAGCACCTCAACGCTTTCACCCGCCTCAATCTGGCGGGAGAAGTACTCCACCAGGCACTGCGTGAACGCCACGATTGCCGCAACATCCGGCAGGGAGGCGAGGCCATCGCAATAGCGCATTTCAATGGTGCCGTAACGCGGAACCGGGCGAACATCCCAACGGTCCTCGCTCGGGTCGTTGATCACGTCGGTTGCCACGAGTGACTCCAGGTACTCGCTGTACTGCTCCCAGGTGTCAAAGTGGAAGGGCAGACCGTTCGTAGGCAGCTGCTGGTAAAGCTGGGTGCGGTGCGAAGCGTAACCGGTATCGATTCCGTCCCAGTAGGGGGAAGAGCACGAAAGCGCCAGCAGGTGCGGTCCGTAGTTGGTCAGCGCGTCAATAAGCGGCAGAACCTTATCGCGAGAGTCAATACCCACGTGCACGTGCACACCGTAAATAACCATGTGGCGGCCCCAATACTGGGCGCGTTCGACCACACGCTGGTAGCGTTCCTTCGCCACGACCGGCTGGTCAGCCCAGTGGGAGAAGGGGTGAGTGCCGGCGGGGTAGAACTCAACGCCGAGCTCATCGGTGATGTCGCGCAGGGTATCCGTCAAATCCTGCAGCTGACGGCACGCCTCAGCGGCGGTGCGGCAGATGCCGGTCACCACCTCGACGGTGTTCTCCAGGAATTCGCCGGTCACGTGCGCGCGGTCGGAGGCGGGCTCAAGCAGCTCGGGGCGGCGCTCGCGCAGGATGGATAGCACCTCGCTGGCGCGCTGGGTCAGTGCGCCGCTTTCACGGTCGATGAGCGCAATCTCCCATTCCACGCCGAGAGTGGACTGCGGGGAGGTAGCAAAGTCGATCATATTGCCTTTCCTGCGTCTGGAAATAGGGTCGTGCATGGTGCCGACTATGGAAGTTATTATCGGTGGGCTCTGCCCGGCTGTGCGCTAGCCGGTGGGAGCTGGCTCCTTGGGGGAGTGCCTCTACTAGGCCGCGCATCTTTATCCGGCACAGCGTCTTTATCGGGCACCGTATCTAGTGTACGGTCTTGCGGTGCCCGGTGCCCTGTCGAGTGCAGAATCCGGAACGGAAACGTCATGAATCGTCACGAACGGTAACCCGTCCTCGGGTCTGGGCAGTCGGGTCTGGGCAGTCGGGTCTGGGTCGTCAGTGCTGGGTAGTTAGGGATGGGCGGCCGGGGCTGGCGAGGTTAGAGCGGGCGCACATGCCAGCCGATGCGGCGTGAATCCCTACCCGAACCGATGCGGGTAAAGACCAGCGTTGCCGGACGGTACGAGGGCTCCTGCACACCCAAAGAAGAATTAGCGTTCTTTTTCTGTTTCTTCTTGGAAGGCTTAGAACCCGCAGAACCCAGCAGGCGCGCACGCAACTGTTCCGGAACGATGTCCACGCCACGCTTCTTAATCGTCAGCGCCGTAAAGCCCTGCTCACGTACCCAACGCTTCAGCTGCTTCTCCTGCAGGGGAATATCCTCCAGCACCTCGTAGCAGGCAACCAGCGGATGCTCCACCGGCTCGGCAGAACACAGGTATGCTAGGTGCTCATCCAGCAGGTGCGCGCCAATACTCTGCGCAAACTCAGCGACCAGGTGCGAGCGCACAATCGCCGGGGCGGGCTCCAACAGGTATTCACCCGGCTGCGGCAGAGACACCGGAACGTCAACGCTCTGCTCCGCCTCTTCCGCCGTCAGGGAGCTGCGGAAGCTCACCGCCTCGTACGGCGGCAGCAGGGCGCTGGTTTCGGCGGTGCCTTCGGTTGATCCTTCGTTAGGGGCAGCCTCTTCGTCAGACAGCTCGCGTACAGAGGTCGCCGTGCGAGCCACTCCCTCCTGAGCCAGCGCGTTAAACCAGAGCACCAACTCGGCAAGGGAACCCTCCGACTGAATCCACTCCGCCTCAACGCGCGGGTTCGGGTTCGCATCCGAGGCAATATCTTCGGGCGAGGGGATACCCTCGTGAGGAAAACCGGGACCCAACTTCGCGCCCATCGGCACGCCCGTACGAGCCAGATTCAGCACGAACGAGAACGGGGGAGAGAATGCCTCCGGATCAAAAAGGCGCTCCGTCTGAGCTTTCTTTGCACCGCGCAACTCGCGGCGTGCCGGGTCCATCCACACAATGCCCACCGGCTCACCGGAAGCGTCCAGAAGTTCACCGTGCACATAATCGGTCACATCCCCCGAATACACGCGCGCCTGCGGGCAGAACTTAAGGTTCTTCGCCGCAAAAGAAGCCGTCAGCGGGTCCAACTCCACCGCAACCACGGCACCGCGATCCGCCGCATATACGGCAGAATCCGAGGCGATACCGCACCCCAAATCAGCCACCGTGCCGGCAACCGGGCGCAGGCGCTGAGTACGATAGTGCGCAATCACCGGGCGGGTCGCCTGCTCAGCCGCCTCCTGAGTCAGCATGAGCGTGCGGGCGCGATCGCCGAACTTAGTGCGTGCACGGGCACGAGCCTGCGCCAGCGAAATAATCTGTGCAGACTCCTCGGGGCTGAAACCGCGCGAACGCAAAGAAGTAACGGCGCTGAGCGTATCCGAGCCCAGCGGGTAGAGCTCATCGGCTGCCGCGAGCGCTTCGGTGCTGAACGGAAGCTCGGCGGCGGGAGTAAAAGGGGATGCGGGAATAGGCATACTCCTCATTTTACGGGGTGCCGGTTTTGAGAGGTGAGGAGCCCGATTTGCCCAGCTTTTTGCTCAGCGTTCGCCTTGCGGTGAAACACCCCGGCAGAGGGGCGCTTTTCTTGACCGAAAGAACAGGTGAAACTAGAGTTGAGGTAGCACTCGAGACAGTCATCGGGCGCGCCACTGCGCCGCTGTCTCGCATCAAACGTAAATCCACAACCCGGAGGAACCGATTATGGCTATCAAGCCCCTGGAAGACCGCGTCGTTATCAAGATCGAGCAGGCTGAGCAGACCACTGCATCCGGTCTGGTCATCCCCGAAACTGCGAAGGAAAAGCCGCAGGAAGCACGCGTTGTCGCCGTTGGCCCGGGCCGCGTGGATGAGAAGGGCAACCGCATTCCCGTAGACATTAAGGAAGGCGACGTTGTCGTGTTCTCCCGCTACGGTGGCACCGAGGTCAAGTACCAGGGCGAAGAGTACCTGATTCTCTCCGCACGCGACGTTCTGGCAATCGTCGACTAATTACTTTCAGATACTCATGCGCCGTACCGCTCATCCGGTACGGCGCATGAGCTATCATCTGCCCCTCAAATTTTCCTTTCTGTGACGCACTAGGAGTAGCGAACACATGGCTAAGCAGCTTGAATTCAACGATGCCGCCCGCAAGTCCCTGCAGGCTGGCGTCGATAAGCTGGCAAACGCGGTCAAGGTAACCCTCGGCCCGCGCGGGCGCAACGTTGTGCTCGACAAGCAGTGGGGCGCACCCGTCATCACCAATGACGGCGTGTCCATTGCCCGCGAAATTGAACTGGACGACCCGTACGAGAACCTGGGCGCCCAGCTGGCGAAGGAAGTCGCCACCAAGACCAACGACGTAGCCGGTGACGGCACCACCACCGCAACCGTGCTCGCACAGGCACTGGTCAACGAGGGCCTGCGCAACGTCACCAGCGGCGCGGCACCCGCCGACGTCAAGCGCGGCATTGAGGCTGCTGTGGAGGCTGTCTCCGCACGCCTGCTCGAGAACGCACGCCCCGTGCAGGGCCCCGAGGTAGCGCACGTTGCTGCTATCTCGGCGCAGTCCGAGCAGATCGGTGAGCTGCTGGCTCGCGCCTTCGAGAAGGTCGGCCAGGACGGCGTCATCACCATCGAAGATGGCTCCTCCACCGAAATTGAGCTGGACATCACCGAAGGTATGCAGTTCGACAAGGGCTATCTCTCGCCCTCCTTCGTCACCGACGCTGAGCGCGGCGAAGCAGTGCTGGAGAACAGCCTCGTGCTGCTCTACCAGGGCAAGATTTCCACCATCGCAGAAATCATGCCCGTGCTCGAGAAGATCGTTCAGGCGAAGAAGCCGCTGACCATCATCGCAGAAGACGTTGACGGCGAGGCGCTTTCCGCACTGGTCGTGAACAAGCTACGCGGCACCATCAACGTGGTGGCTCTGAAGGCTCCCGGTTTCGGTGACCGCCGCAAGGCAATCATGCAGGACCTGGCAATCCTGACCGGCGGTACCGTCGTGACCGGCGAGCTCGGCATTGACCTGCCGCAGGTCACCCTGGAGCACCTGGGCTCGGCACGCCGCGTGACCGTCACCAAGTCCCACACCACTATTGTGGACGGCGGCGGCGACCCCGAGGCAATCGAGGACCGCGTGCAGCAGCTTCGCCGCGAAATTGAGCGCGTGGATTCCGAATGGGACCGCGAGAAGCTCAAGGAGCGCCTGGCTAAGCTTGCCGGCGGCGTGGGCGTTATCAAGGTCGGTGCCGCAACCGAGGTTGAGGCCAAGGAGCGCAAGCACCGCATCGAGGATGCTGTGTCCTCCACCCGTGCAGCTCTGGAAGAGGGCATCGTCTCCGGCGGCGGTTCCGCACTGGTTCACGCGCTGAAGGCACTGGACGGTATGGACCTGGGTAACCACGACGCAAACGTGGGTGTGCAGATTGTCCGCCGCGCCCTAGTTCAGCCGCTGCGCTGGATCGCTGAGAATGCTGGCGAAGACGGCTACGTCATCGTCTCCAAGGTCTCCGAACTGCCCGTGGGTCACGGCTTCAACGCCAAGACCGGCGAGTACGTGGACCTCATCGAAGCCGGCGTGATCGACCCGGTGAAGGTGACCCGTTCGGCTCTGCAGA
>NZ_KV818673.1:138385-178215 GCF_001814995.1 Rothia sp. HMSC066H02
GGTGAAGGTGACCCGTTCGGCTCTGCAGAACGCTTCCTCCATCGCGGCTCTGGTGCTGACCACCGAGACCCTGGTGGTTGAGAAGCCCGAAGAAACTGAAGAAGACTAAATAGTGTGTGTGCCCGGTGCCGCCCCTCCACTATGGAGGCGGTACCGGGCACTCGCTGTCGGTAGGCTCGGGTGCGCTTGCCTCTGAGCGTGCTAGAACCTGCCGGCAGCCTCCCGCTGAGGGGTGCTTGCTATGAGTGCTTCTCAGCAAAGAAACCTTTAGCGGTTTACTATAGAAGGTAAGCTGCTCCCGTTTGCGCTCAAACCACCTTGTGGGGTGCGAGCAGACGGGTCGTACCGCATCTTGACATACGCAACGTATAGGCTGAGCTTCTCACCGATGAAGCCAGCATCCGAAAGGTAGACAATGACCATTCCCACCGCTCTGTCCGAGGATCCCTTCGGCTTCACCGGCCTGACCTACGATGACGTGCTGCTGCTGCCCGGCAACACCGACGTCATCCCCTCCGATGCGGACACCTCCACCCGCCTGTCCAAGCGCATCACCCTGAACACCCCCATTATTTCCGCGGCAATGGACACCGTGACCGACTCCGCTATGGCAATCGCTATGGCGCGTCTGGGCGGTATGGGCGTTATTCACCGCAACCTCTCCATCGAGGACCAGGCTGCACACGTGGACCGCGTTAAGCGCTCCGAGTCCGGCATGATCATTAACCCCGTCACCATCGGCGCTGACGCAACCATCGCCGAATACGACGAGGTCTGCGGCTACTACAAGGTCTCCGGTCTGCCCGTCGTCAGCGAAGAGGGCGTGCTGGAAGGCATCATCACCAACCGCGATATCCGCTACATCTCCCGCTCCGACTACGACGGCATTCGCGTTCGCGACATCATGACCCCCATGCCGCTGGTCACCGCGCACCCCAGCGTCACCAAGGACGAAGCATTCGCGCTGCTGTCCCACAACAAGATTGAGCGTCTGCCCCTGGTCGACGACGCAGGCAAGCTCGCCGGTCTGATTACCCTGAAGGACTTCGTCAAGACCGAGCAGTACCCCCGCGCCACCAAGGATGAGGACGGCCGTCTGCGTGCCGGCGCTGCTATCGGCTTCTTCGGTGACGGCTACGAGCGCGCAATGACCCTGGTTGAGGCAGGCGTCGACGCACTGTTCGTGGACACCGCAAACGGCCACTCCCAGGGCGTGCTCGACATGATTGCCCGCCTGAAGAAGGACCCCGCCGCAGCACACGTGGACGTCATCGGTGGCCAGGCTGCAACCCGCCTGGGTGCACAGGCAATCATCGACGCCGGCGCTGACGGCGTGAAGGTCGGCGTTGGCCCCGGCTCCATCTGCACCACCCGCATTATCGCCGGTGTTGGCGTTCCCCAGGTGACCGCTATCAACGAGTCCGCTAAGGCAGCAATCCCGGCAGGCGTGCCGCTGATCGCTGACGGCGGTATGCAGCACTCCGGCGAGATCGGCAAGGCACTGGTTGCCGGTGCTGACTCCGTGATGCTCGGCTCCCTGCTGGCTGGTACCACCGAGTCTCCCGGTGAGCTGATCTTCATGAACGGTAAGCAGTACAAGGCATACCGCGGCATGGGTTCGCTCGGCGCGATGCAGACCCGCGGCCGCCACAAGTCCTTCTCCAAGGACCGCTACTTCCAGGCTGACGTCTCCAGCGAAGAGAAGCTGATTCCTGAGGGTATTGAGGGCCAGGTTCCCTTCCGAGGCCCGCTCTCCGCAGTGATTCACCAGCTCGAAGGTGGCCTGCGCCAGACCATGTTCTACGTCGGTTCCCGCACCATCGAGGAGCTCAAGTACAAGGGTCAGTTCGTGCGCATCACCCCCGCAGGTCTGAAGGAATCGCACCCGCACGACATCATGATGACCGTTGAGGCACCGAACTACCGCGGCTAAAACGCCTCACCAACGATGATTCGCCGCATGGTGTGCACACCATGCGCCGTTGAGCCCGCCCCATACCCGTTCAGGGATCGGGCGGGCATCGGCGCGAATAACGCCCAGCGGCCCCCTCAAACCGAATTCGAAAGGATTCACCCCATGTCTGAAATTCAGATTGGCCTCTCCAAGAACGCCCGCCCCACCTACTCCCTGGACGATGTGGCGCTGGTGCCTACCCGCCGTACCCGCGACCGCCGTGACGTTGACACCTCCTGGCAGATTGACGCGTTTAAGTTCGACACCCCCATCATTGGTGCGCCCATGGACTCGGTCATGTCCCCGGCGACCGCTATTGCGCTGGGCAAGCTGGGTGGCCTGGGCGTGCTGAACCTCGAGGGCCTGTGGACCCGCTACGAGGACCCGCAGCCGCTGTTCGACGAGATTGTTGAGCTGCCCGAGGCGGACCCCGCCTCCGCGACCACCCGCATGCAGCAGATTTACTCCGAGCCGATTAAGCCGGAACTGATTACTGCACGCCTGGAAGAGATTCGTGACTCCGGTGTGGTTGTTGCAGGCTCCCTGAGCCCGCAGAACACCCAGGAGCACTACGAGACCGTGGTGAAGGCTGGCGTTGAGCTGTTCGTCATCCGCGGCGCATCCGTCTCTGCTGAGCACATTTCGACCTCGCACGAGCCGCTGAACCTGAAGAAGTTCATCTACGAGCTCGACGTTCCTGTCATCGTTGGTGGCGTGGCTGGCTACTCGCAGGCTAAGCATCTGATGCGTACCGGCGCAGCTGGCGTGCTGGTGGGCTTCGGCGGCGGTTCTGCACAGACCACCCGCCAGGGCCTGGGCATCTCCGCACCGATGGCAACCGCTATCGCTGACGTGGCTGCGGCACGTTCGGACTACCTGGATGAGTCCGGCGGTCGCTACGTGCACGTGATTGCTGACGGCTCCCTGGGCCGCTCCGGCGACATGGTGAAGGCGCTCGCACTGGGCGCTGACGCTGTCATGCTGGGTGCTCCGCTGGCTCGCGCATCCGAGGCTCCCGGCCAGGGCTGGTACTGGGGCAACGAGGCGCACTCGCTGGATTTCCCGCGCGGCGTGCGCACTCCGCTGGGTGTTGTCGGCTCCCTGGAGGAAGTCCTGTACGGTCCTTCGCACCACGTGAACGGCACCAGCAATATTGTCGGTGCGCTCAAGCGCGCAATGGCTAACTGCGGTTACCTGGACCTGAAGAAGTTCCAGAAGGCGGACCTGACCGTGGTCCCCGCGTACCGCGGCTAATGTAGCTTCATGAATCACCGCTTGGCGGTTGGCAGGTTGTGGTCTGCCGGTCGCCGGGCGGTGCTTTCTATACGCACGCTCTACCCCCGTTAGAGCATGTAGCGGCACCTCCGGATGGGGGAGCGGCTACGTACCGTCGGCGGCGTACAACGATAGCGTAAAATAGATATATCCCCGCGCAAGTGCGCGGATTAGTACCAACACGTTGAGGTAATTTTCGTGACCAACTCTGTGAACCTGGACCAGCTCGAAGAGCGTCCCGTCCTGGTGGTAGATTACGGTGCACAGTACGCGCAGCTCATCGCTCGCCGCGTTCGTGAAGCCGGCATCTACTCCGAAATCGTCCCCCACTCCATGAGCACCGAGAAGATGCTCGCCAAGAACCCGGCAGCCATCGTGCTCTCCGGTGGCCCCTCCTCGGTCTACGCCGATGGCGCACCCAAGGGCGACAAGGCCCTCTTCGAAGCTGGCGTGCCGATCTTCGGTATCTGCTACGGCTTCCAGGTGATGGCCCAGACCCTCGGCGGCACCGTCGCCCAGACCGGTCTGCGCGAATACGGCGCAACCGACGCTGTGGTCTGCGCTGAGAACTCCTCCTTCCTCACCGGCACCCCCACCACCCAGAACGTGTGGATGTCTCACGGTGACTCCGTGACCGAAGCCCCCGAAGGCTTCGAGGTGCTGGCAAAGACCCCCGGCGCATCCGTGGCAGCATTCGTGGACGAGTCCCGCAAGCTCGGCGGCGTGCAGTGGCACCCCGAGGTGAAGCACTCCGACTACGGCCAGGTCGCCCTGGAGAACTTCCTCTACAATGTGGCAGGACTGAAGCCCACCTGGTCCACCAACAACATCATCGAAGAGCAGGTCGCAAAGATCCGCGAGCAGGTCGGTAGCGACCGCGTCATCTGCGCGCTCTCCGGCGGCGTTGACTCCTCCGTGGCAGCAGCACTCGTGCACAAGGCTGTTGGCGACCAGCTCACCTGCTTCTTCATCGACCACGGTCTGCTCCGTGAAGGCGAGCGCGAACAGGTCGAGCAGGACTACGCAGCATCCATGGGCATTAAGGTCATCACCATCGACGAGTCGGAGCGTTTCCTCTCCGCTCTTGAGGGCGTGACCGAGCCCGAGGCGAAGCGTAAGGCTATCGGCCGCGAGTTCATCCGCTCCTTCGAAGAGGCACAGCGCAAGCTGATTGCCGAAGCTGGCGAAGAGGGCGCAGACATCAAGTTCCTGGTCCAGGGCACCCTGTACCCGGACGTTGTCGAGTCCGGCGGCGGCGACGGCACCGCAAACATTAAGAGCCACCACAACGTGGGCGGCCTTCCCGACGACCTGACCTTCGAACTGGTTGAGCCACTGCGCACCCTGTTCAAGGACGAGGTTCGCGCTATCGGTCGTGAGCTCGGCGTTCCCGAGAAGATCGTGGCACGTCAGCCGTTCCCCGGCCCCGGCCTGGGCATCCGCATTGTCGGCGAGGTCAACCGCGAGAACCTGGAGACCCTGCGTGCCGCTGACGCTATCGTGCGTGAAGAGCTGACCGCAGCAGGTCAGGACGAGCACATCTGGCAGTGCCCCGTGGTTCTGCTGGCTGGCGTTCGCTCCGTGGGCGTTCAGGGTGACGGCCGTACCTACGGCCACCCGATTGTTCTGCGCCCGGTCTCTTCGGAAGACGCAATGACCGCTGACTGGTCGCGCCTGCCGTACGACCTGCTGGCTAAGATCTCGAACCGTATTACGAACGAGGTCAAGGACGTTAACCGAGTGGTGCTGGACGTTACCTCCAAGCCCCCGGGAACCATTGAGTGGGAGTAATCCCCGCGTGGGAGTAATCCCGCTTTGGGCTACCTAGCTTTGTAGCTGGGAGCCTGTGAAGGAGCCGCCCGGTGCATCCGAATGTGGATGCGCCGGGCGGCTCCTTTTGTGAGTATGTACGTTGCAGATGCCAGGGATGAACGAAATATAATGTGCTTGTGCATGCTTCGTCTGACATGTGCAGAGCACTAACCTAATGTCATAAGGAGGGGCTAGAGATGTCAAAATCTGATAACGAGCACGATCAAAAGCAAGAGCGTGAATCCTCCGTCTATGAGTTTTTCGTCAGTTTTCCTTCCCTTGAAGATGACACAAACTGTTCTGAAGAAATCCCCGTAGCGGAACGTTCTGCCTCGCAGCGCCCTGCCCCAGACTTTTAGCTTAAAAGTAAGCCGCCCGGTGCATCCTGTTTGTGGATGCGCCAGGCGGCTCCTTGCATTAAGTCGTGTAGAAAAGGGGAGAAGCGTTTTGGGGCGTATTAAAAAAATCCTCATTTATTTTTTAAACGCGGGGTCTAAATAAAAGAAATGCATTCCGAAAATACTCGAAAAAACACACCGAAAAACTGCACCCAGATATAAACCTTTTTAGTGCGGGTGATGCGGGTGGCGAATCGAATCACGCCAATGAGCGCTCGACCCCAAGCCAAAATGCAGAGCAAAAAACGTGCCAAAACAGCAGAACCCAAACGCGCACGCCATGTACACGCCATAGGTCAGCATCACAAACTCAGAATCATGGCTCAGACCCGACGCCACAATCATCATCAACGAAACAGCCAGAATGACAAGCCAGGTAGCGCTCGCAGCCGCAATCACCCACGAGATAGCGCTCAACACCGGGTGAGGAACCCTAAACGTGCGCTCAGGGTCCTCAGAGGCGGGTACAGTCGCTACAGAAGCTGTAGCGGGGGCAGTAAGTGGAGCAGACGAACGCCACGGAATATGCGCATCAGCATGCTGACTGGAAACCTGCGCCGGACGCTGCGGGGCGCCTCCAGATTCGGGAGGAGAAGAAAGATACGGTTGCTGCATTGCGGGCTCCTGCATATTTAACCTCACGGGAGAAGGAACAGCCCAGTTCCTAATCTCGTAAGAAATGAGTGTCGGTGATAGAACGAAAGAATGTGGTGGAAAATATATTCTCTCTATATTTCAAGATTAGGAGTGAAACGTATAAAAAACGAGAGCATCAGCGAATAAGATGCAATATGACGCGAAAATTTCGAAAAATACAACGAAAAAGCAGTAAACCTCAACCTGAAGGTTCAGGGTAGGGTTATTAGACAGTGACCTTAGCCGTAAAACAACGGCACAGACACAGCAACAGCGAAAGGAACGAGCATGGGAATCATCCTCCCACTCCTCTACTTAGGGGCAGGATTCGGGCTCGCAATGTTGCTGCCCGAGCACTGGGGCAACCGCCTGAAAGAAAGCGCCTCCGCCCTGCTGACCCGCTGGATCATTCCCACCGTCATCATCTACACCGTCGCCACCAGCCGCCCTGAGCTTTTCTTCGTTGCAACCTCCACCATGGTGTTGATGCTCCTCGGCGTGCTCTGTGCCGGACGCATCACCCGCGACCCTGTACAGAAGCTCGCCTTCGTGTACCTGAACGCGGGACTCTTCGGCATCCCCGTAGTTGCCGGATTCTGGGGCGAGGAAGCCGTGCGAGTCTACATCGGCGCGTATATCGGCAACTCCATCATGGGTAATATTCTGGGCACCTCGCTACTACGCGGTGGTTCCGGGGTAGACCCCAGGGTAGGGGAGAGCAACGCACCGGATGCACAAGCCACAAAGAGCCGTGGTGGAACCCTCCGCACGGTGCTGCGGGGCCTGCGTACCAGCCCGCCCGTTATCGCCGTGGTAATCGGTCTGCTCTGCCTGCCTGCGGGCTCTTTCCTGAGCCAGTACGGGGCGGGTTTCTACCGGGTGCTCACCTGGATTTTCAGCTTTATCGGACTGATTGTTTTGGGCATGTGGCTCGGCGCCGCCAAACTGCACCGCGCCGACCTGACCCGCGCCGCCGGATGGGCGTTCCTGCGCGCCGGGCTCGTGAGCGTCTACAGCGTCGGCGTGCTGGCGTTCGCCCGCTGGGTGCACGACGCTGCGGGCGTGCACTTTGACCAGCTGCTCGCGCATCCGCAGGTGCTTTTCCTTCTGGCTGTTCTGCCGCCAGCCGCTAATATCGTCATTCTGGAAACCCACTACCGGCACGAAGGTACCGCAGCCCCCGTCATTGCCGCAGGGGCGGCCGTCAGCGTAGGAATGATAGCGCTCGCCGTGCCGATCCTGCAGCTCGTCTTCGCCAGCTAAGTAGAGCCAAGAAAGCACGCCGGGAGAACACAGGAGACCACGCAGAAGACAACACAAAAGGAGGGCGGGGCATAAGCCTCACCCTCCTTCTGCTGTCTATCACCTTATCGGCACGCGGTAGCACTCAACGAGCTACAGCGCTTAGCGAACGATGTGGTACACCTTCGCCTCGTAGGGGCGCAGTGTCGAACCCGCATCGTCCTTGTAGTTCGAGCTCACCAGCTCAACACGAGCACCAGCCTCACGAGCCTCAGAAAGCACCGCGAAGTCGCGCTCCTGCTCCTCGGCAGTGAAGTTCGAAACAACCAGCAAAGACTCGTTCGCGGGGCTGCCATCCGCACCACCGGTACGGGTGTACGCGTACACAGCCTCATCCTCGTTGTGCGGAACCTGAACCGAATCCACCGGAGCGAAGGCTGCGTAAACCATCAGGTCCTTCAGCTTGCCGCGGCGCAGAGCCACCAGCTGCTGGTAGTGGTAGAAGATCGAATCCTCATCAGCCAGAACAGCCTCAGCGTTAATCGCCGGGTAGTTCGGGTTCACAGCAATCCACGGGGTCACACCCTCGGGGCTGAAACCACCGTTAGCGGAGGCATCCCACTGAACCGGGGTACGAGCGTTATCGCGGCCCTTGATGTAAATCGCCTGCATCGCCTCTTCGTGGCTCAGACGCTTGTGGTCAACGTGCATGTCCTCGTAGAAGCGGATCGAGTCACCATCGCGGTAATCCTCAATCGAATCAAACTTCACGTTGGTCATGCCCAGCTCTTCACCCTGGTAAATGTACGGGGTGCCCTGCATGAAGTGCAGAGTGGTCGCCAGCTGCTTAGCGGACAGGGCGCGGAACTCATCCGAATCGTTACCGAAGCGGGAGACAACGCGCGGCTGGTCGTGGTTGTTCCAGTACAGCGAACCCCAGGCGTTACCCTCCAGGGTGGTCTGCCAGTCGTTCAGGATGCGCTTGAGCTCGGTCAGCTTGTACGGTGCGTAGGACCACTTGCCGCCCAGATTGCCGTTCGGGTCGTTATCCACGCCCATGTGATCGAAGTGGAAGATCATGTTCAGCTCACCGGTGTGGTAGCCAGCCCACAGCTTAGCGTCCTCGGGGCTGGTCGCGCTGGTCTCGCCCACGGTCATTACGTCGTAGCGGCTGAAGGTCTCGCGGGTGAGCTCCTTCATCCACGGGTGCACCATGGTGCCGTTCGTGATGACGAACGGAATTGAGGAGGTGTGCTTCTCGTAGTCGGTGGAGGGGTCATCCGGGTAGCCCTCGGGCTTGGAGATGATGTTGATAGCGTCCAGGCGGAAGCCGTCAACGCCCTTGTCCAGCCACCAGCGGACCATGGAGTACAGGTCCTCGCGAACCTTCTCGTTCTCCCAGTTCAGGTCGGGCTGTTCCTTGAAGAAGATGTGCAGGTAGAACTGACCGGTCGCCTCGTCCCACTCCCACGCCGGGCCGCCGAACTCGGACGCCCAGTTGTTCGGAGGAATCGGGTTGCCGTCCTCGTCGAAGCCCTTCGGGTCCTTCCAAATGTAGTAGTCGCGGTAGGGGTTGTCCTTGGAGGAGCGGGATTCCTTGAACCAGGGGTGCTCATCGGAGGTGTGGTTTGCGACCAGGTCCATCAGGATCTTGATGCCGTGCTTGTGGGCGGTTTCAAGCATCTCGTCGAAGTCTTCCATGGTGCCGAAGTCACTCATGATCGCGAAGTAGTCAGAGATGTCGTAGCCGTTGTCCACGTTCGGCGAGTCGAACACGGGGGAGAGCCAAATGACATTGATGCCCAGCTTAGCCAGGTAGGGCAGCTTCTCGGTAATGCCCTTCAGATCACCGATGCCGTCGCCGTTCGCGTCGTTGAAGGAGCGGGGGTACACCTGGTACACCACGGCTTCCTTCCACCACTGGCGGCCTTCGTAGGAGGGAACCTCGTATGCCTCGGAGTTGCTCATAATTGCCTTTCTATACCGGCCATCCAGCCGAAAAGAGGAACAAATTTTGTCTGTGATTGAAGTATAGGGCGAAGAGGGACCGGAATGTCTGTATCTGGTCCCCCTTCGCACAGTATGAGTGGGGTACGACTACTTGGCGTTACCGAAGAGGTACACCTTCGCCTCGTATGGGCGCAGCAGGGTACCCTCGTCGGTGAACTCGCGGTTCTCATCGCGATAGTTCGAGCTAATCAGCATCGGGGTGTTCTCGATTGCCTTCAGCTCAGTCGGGGAGAGCGCCTGCGAGTTGGTCAGCACCACCGAATCCAGGTTGCCGCCCGCGTAGTTCAGCTGAACGGTGTCATCGGTGAAGTTCGCGACGACCAGCAGGGCGCGCTCGCCGGTTGCGGCGGCGTCCTCGTCGGAGTTCACGCGCAGGTAGGCGTAAACCTGGTCATCCTCTTCATCCAGCAGGCGGTACTCGCCGGTCAGGACGATCGGGTGCTCGCGGCGCAGGCTAATCAGATCGCGGTAGTGGTAGAACACCGAATCCTGGTCGGCGAGCTCTGCCTCCGCGTTGATTTCGGTGTAGCGCGGGTTCAGCTTCAGCCACGGGGTGCCGGAGGTGAAGCCTGCGTTCTCGCCAGCGGTCCACTGTATGGGGGTGCGGGCATTGTCGCGACCGGAGGCGCTGATGTAGCGCAGCATGTCCTCAGCGGATACGCGGCCCGACTCTTCAACGTACTTGCGCCAGGAGTCGTGAATCTCCAGGTCGTTGTAGTCCTTCACATCGTCGAAGAAGACGTTGGTCATGCCCAGCTCTTCACCCTGGTAGATGTAGGGGGTGCCCTGCATCAGGTGCAGCACGGTGCCGAGCATCTTGGCGCTGACGGTGCGGTACTCGGGGGAGTCGTTACCGAAGCGGGAGACGGTGCGCGGCTGGTCGTGGTTGTTCCAGTACAGGGAGTTCCAGCCGCGGCCGTGCAGGCCTTCCTGCCAGTGGGTGAGGACCTTCTTGAGGTCAACCAGGTTGAAGCGGCGGTCGGACCACTTGCCGGTCACGCCACCTTCGGAGGCGTCTACGTCCATGTGCTCGAACTGGAACACCATCTGCAGCTCGTTGCGGTCGAAACCGGTGTAGAATGCGGCGTCGTCCACGGTCACGCAGGGGGTTTCGCCCACGGTCATGACCGGGTACTTGCTCAAGACCTCGCGGTTCATCTCCTGCAGGAACTCGTGCACGCGCGGGCCGTTGGCTGCGACAGCCAGGGAGTTGTCGAGGCCGCCAGCGAGGACTGCCGGGTCCTCGGGGAAGGAGAGGTCCTTAGAAATCAGGTTGATGACGTCCATACGGAAGCCGTCCACGCCCTTGTCCAGCCAGAAGCGCATGATGTCGTAGACCTCTTCGCGGACCTTCGGGTTCTCCCAGTTCAGGTCGGGCTGCTTGATGGAGAAGTAGTGCAGGTAGAACTGGCCGGTCGCCTCGTCCCATTCCCACACGGAGGGACTGAAGCAGGAAATCCAGTTGTTCGGCGGAATCGGCTTGCCGTCCTCGTCGAAGCCCTTGGGGTCGCGCCAGATGTAGTAGTCGCGGTAGGGGTTGTCCTTGGAGGAGCGTGCCTGCTTGAACCATTCGTGCTCGTCGGAGCTGTGGTTGACGACCAGGTCCATCATGAGCTTGATGCCGTGCTTGTGCGCGGTTTCGAGCAGCTCATCGAAGTCTTCCATGGTGCCGAACTCGGCCATGATGGCGCGGTAGTCGGAGATGTCGTAGCCGTTGTCATCGTTCGGGGAAGCGTAGATGGGGGAGAGCCACAGCACCTGAATACCGAGCTTGGCGAGGTACGGAATCTTCTCGGTAATGCCGGGCAGATCGCCGATGCCGTCGCCGTTGGAGTCGTTGAAGGAGCGGGGGTAAATCTGATAGACCACCGGTTCCTGCCACCACTGGGTCTGGGTCGTCATTGTTCTTCCTTCCCTTGGTATGGATGAGTGTTGTGCGGGGCCGCTCTGTGGGCGGCTAAAGTCTGATGCCCTTAGCGCTGGGTGGTGACGGGCGTAAGGAGGCTCTGCGGTGCCCAGCTGGAGGGGTCAATTTCCAGGAGTAGACCGCTGTGGTCAGAGATGGCTTCGGGGGAGTTGTCGCGGAAGACTACCGCGTGCGAGTTCACCGTAAGCAGTCGGTCAGCGAACACGAAGTCAATGCGCTTGGCATCCGTGCTACCTTCCCAGCCGGCGATTTCGCGGTGGACGGTATTTTCGCCGTCGGTGTGTTCCGCCAGCGAGCGGGTATCAATCATGCCGCTGGAGGTGACGAACGCGTAGCCTTCATCGCTCAGATGCGCGGCGGAGTTGAAGTCGCCGCCGAGCAGCACGGGTGCGGTGAGGGCACATTCTGCCAGGGTCTGTGAGAGGCGGGTGTATTCCTGCGCGAAGAGAGGCTCGCCGTCAAAGTCCCACCAGGACATGTGGGTGGTTGCGCACCAGAAGGTACCCGTCTCAGTTTCGATGAGCGCTGCCTGTGCGGCGCGGCGCTGTACCTGGTGGTAGCCGTACTCGGGAGACATATCGATGGGCTTGATGCCGCGAATCGGCAGGCGCGAGAGAATCGCTACGCATTCGTCGTAACGGTCCCAACCAATGTGGGTTTCGGTGAGGGTCCACTCGTAGGTTACACCCATTTCGTTGAGTGTCTGCACGAGTAGCAGGGCGTAGTTGTCTTCGTGGACCGGCACACCTGCGCCGCCGCGGTAGTTGAGGGGCTCCTTCACCACGGGGGTGGAGGTGAGCTGGTTGACTTCCTGCAACGCAATGACATCCACTTGCTGTTCAATGATGAACTTTGCGAGGGTGCGGATTTTGGCAATCTGGTGGATTTCGCACCAGCTGTGCGTGTTGAGGGTGAGGAAGCGCATGTATTAAGTCCGGGGTATGTGTGAGGTTGAAGAATGATATGCGCACCGCGCATTGAGGCGGCGAGTGTTTTTATGCACTCTGACCTATGGGTGCACTGTTTATGCTATCGATTCTGTGCGCTAGGTAATAGGGAAAAAGTCTCATCTGCAGCAAGTATTTTTAACCAGTGCCGGGAGATGTTTCAGGTTCTGAAAAACTCTTTCAAAACTTCTACTTTTGGTATCTGCGGGTAGGTATGACCTGGCATTATTGTTTTTGTCTAAAACACATTCGGCATTTAGCGCACGCAGGATATGTGGCACCCGTCTCATATACTTTCGTTTGAGGGTATAAAGATACGGCGTGACCATCGCAGGATGGCAATGATCGCCAACCCCTGCGTCCGCTCACTCGACAACCCGAAAGGGCGTATAGCCTCATGATGGAAAAAGTACAGAGGTTCGGCTCTGCCATGCTGGCACCCGTTCTTCTCTTCGCATTCGCTGGCCTCGCGGTCGGTATTGCGATCATTGCACAGAACGGCGAACTGATTCCCCTCGCTGCTGATAAGGAAAGCGCGTGGAACCACTTCTGGTCTGTTTGGGAGTCCGGCGCATGGACCGTCTTCAATCAGATGGAACTGCTCTTCGTGATCGGTCTGCCCATTGCACTGGCAAAGACCGCTAACGCACGTGCAGTGATGGAAGCTGCAATGGTCTACCTGACCTTCAACTACTTCGTCGGCACCATGCTCAAGGTATGGGGCAAGGGCGGCACCGGTTTCTTCGACCTGGACTACACCACCGACATCTCTGAGAGCGCGGCAGGTACCGGTCTGAAGATGATTGCCGGTATCAAGACCATGGACACCGGTATCTTCGGTGCCATCATCATCTCCGCAATCGTGGTGTGGGCACACAACCGCTGGTTCGACAAGAAGCTGCCCGACTTCCTCGGTATCTTCCAGGGTTCCCAGTACGTCTACGGCGTCTGCTTCTTCCTGATGATGCCCGTGGCATTCCTGTTCTCCTGGCTGTGGCCCTACGCTCAGCACGGCATCTCCTCCCTGCAGGGCTTCTTCATCGCATCCGGCGCACTCGGCGTGTGGGTTTACACCTTCCTCGAGCGCTTCCTGATTCCGACCGGTCTGCACCACTTCATCTACTCCCCGTTCGTCTTCGGTAACGTTGTTACCCCGAACGGTATCGCTAAGGACTGGCCGAGCCACCTGACCGAGTTTGCTAAGAGCGACAAGCCCCTGAAGGAACTGTTCCCCGGCGGCGGCTTCGCACTGCACGGTAACTCCAAGGTCTTCGCACCCATCGGTATCGCAGCGGCGTTCTACACCACTGCTCGTCCCGAGAAGCGCAAGGAAGTTCTCGCTCTGCTGATCCCCGTCAGCCTCACCGCAATCCTGATCGGTATCACCGAGCCCCTCGAGTTCACCTTCCTGTTCCTGGCACCCCCGCTGTTCCTGGTTCACGCAATCCTGGCAGCAACCATGGCTGCAATCATGTATCAGCTGGGTCTGGTTGGTTACATGGGTGGCGGTCTGCTCGACTTCCTGTTCCAGAACTGGATCCCGCTGTGGGCAAACCACTCCGGCACCTACCTCATGCAGATCGGTGTGGGCCTGTGCTTCACCGTCCTGTACTTCCTGGTCTTCCGCTTCATGATCCTGAAGTTCGACTTCAAGACCCCCGGTCGTGAAGAAGACGGCGGCGAGACCAAGCTCTACAGCAAGGCAGAGTACAAGGCTGCTAAGGCTGCTGAGAAGGACGGCGGCGCAGCAGCTCCCGCAGCTGACGGCGACCTCTACGCACCCCGCGCAGCAGGCTTCCTCGAACTGCTCGGTGGCGCAGAGAACATCACCACCGTGAACAACTGCGCAACCCGCCTGCGTGTCTCCGTTGCTGATGAGTCCCTCGTCAGCACCTCGGATGCAGACTTCAAGAATGCAGGTGCTCTGGGCCTCGTCCGCAAGGGCAAGGCATTCCAGGTCATCGTCGGCATGGACGTTCCCCAGGTTCGCGAGCGTTTCGAGACCATGGTGAACGAAGCTAAGACCCTCTCCTAAGAGACTTCAGCTTTCAACCGCCTGACGGCATAACGCCTCATAAGGTATAGACTTCGCCGGCGGTATCGGATAACACCGATGCCGCCGGCGAAGCTGTACCCGGACACGTACCAGGCGCATACCCAGCTCAAATCTGTTGGCATACACACTCAAAGTGATAGATGACCGTCCTCACCCACCCTGGCCGATGACTCTAGAGCGTGTACTATTTATATATTGCTCACCATCGGATTCAGGAGCTTTGAGTGGATTTACAAGACGTCGTGAATGCGAACCAGCACCGATTCAGTGAAACTGAACGGGAAATTTTGGCATTCATGCTAGAAAATGAAGAGTTCGTTGCAGAGTCAACGATCAACTCTCTGGCACATAAAACCTATACTTCAACCAGCTCAATTATCCGTTTGACGAAGAAGCTGAACTTCTCCGGATTTGCTGAGTTGAAGTACTTCATTAAGTCCTCTCTGAACCGCAGCGAACCCTTCAACCCGCGGTTCATTGAGAGCGGCCGCGAAGACATTCAGCGCACCTACGACTACCTCGAGCACATGGAGCTGAGCGGACTGCTCAAGCGCATCCATGAGGCTCGCACTGTGTACTGCTTCGGTACCGGCTACGCTCAGCGCAATGCCGTGCAGGAATTTGCCAAGTCCATGCAGGTTTGCGGTAAGTTCTGCCACGTCATTCCGGCACGTAATGAGTTCGAAAGCGCCATGAACAATATGACCCAGGACGATGTAGTCATCATTGTGTCTTTCTCCGGTCAGACCGAGAACATGCGCGAACACATTAAGATGCTGGCGCTGCGCCGCATCCCCATGATTGCGGTGACCGCCATTGGTGTGAACTACATGTCCTCGCACGCTGAGTACTCCCTGCACTACCAGACCACCCCCACCCACATCAGCACCCAGCGTAAGCCCTACTACTCCTTCGTTGCGCTGTCGGTGCTGCTGGACTACATCGTGCGCCGCTACATTGAATTCGTTGAGAATGAGCGCCGCGAGTCCCTGCAGGACCAGGTGGAAGACGCTCTCAACAATGGGGACGAAATCGACGTCTGACAAGGCATTACCGTGCCCGCCTGCTCCTTCACTCACTCCTCCTGAATCCGACCGAATCCGCCTGAGATCATCTGAAAGAGACACCCTGTGACCGCAATTTTCGCGCTCATCGAAAACACCGAGAAGATGCGTAAGTACCTGTTCTGGTACCTCATGATCATCCCCGCGCTGCTACTGCTGTGGATTGCTCTGGGCGCAGCGAACTCCCAGATGGACTTCCAAGCAGCCCTGAAGATTCCCTTCTTCACCGTGGCTTTCCTGAACGCATGCCTCAGCCTGCTGTTGGGCGGCACCCTCAAGTTCGCAGGTGCAGAGAACGAACGCACCGAACGAGCCTACGCCCTGTACCTGACCGTACTGCTGGTCATTATCGGTAACCTGCCCGGCGCAATCCTGAGCTTCTTCCTCTTCCGCTCCCTGCGCTTCGGCAACCTGGAAGGCGAACTGGCGCCCAAGTACCGTTGGGCGCTTCTGCCCGCCATGGTCTTCTACGTATTGGTGACCGTAGTGCTACTCGCCGCGAACATCGCAATGTGGTCGAAGTAAGCACAGAGGAACAGACAGCAAGCACGCGGGCACACTAAGCATGCAGGCGCACGCTGACACCCGCCCCGTTTGAGGCACCCGGGCAGAGGACCCCGGAAGAACCACCATCTTCGGTGTGTACGCGCAAACGTACACCGCACTGACCCACAAGGACACTCACGACGTGAACCAGATTCCCGAGCCTACCGACGCGCAACACGCACCCGGCACCCCGGCTGATACTGCTCAGCCCGCCGCAGCCGCCGCGACCTCAGCAGAGGAAACCCACGAAGTAGCCGACGAAATCAACATCGCCGAGCTGCCCGCACACCTGAACCCCGCCCACGAGGACTTCGACCCCTCGGCGGGGCTTGAGCGCTGGGCAGAACAGATGGACGTCTACACCGGCCCGGACGCGATGCTCGACTTCAACCAGGTCGACTACGTGCACATCGACCTGTCCGAAGCGAACCCCTCCGGTCTCGCTCAGCTACTCGCCGGACGCAAGACCCGCCTCTCCACAATCCTGCGCGACAAGTCGCAGCTCGAGGCGGGCATGCGCTCCGCCCGCACCCTGCGTACCAAAATCTACGAACTCGCCACCGATCACGGCCTTGACTCCGGCTACTTCGTGGCGGGTACCGCCTCCTGGCTGTCGCACGACACCCGCGAGGACGCCGCCGCCTACGAGAAGCGTTTCATTGCGCCGATTCTCATGGCGCCGCTGAGCATCACTCCGCACCCGAAGGATGACGACTTTGAGCTGCGCCTCGCCGGTTCCGCACGCCTGAACCCGGCGATGGTCCGCCAGATCAAGCAGGAGTACGGCATCGACCTGGGCACCATGGACGTGGCGCAGCTGGCGAACTCCATGTCCCGCCTGGACCCCGAGCCGGTTATCGAGCGTATGCGCGCATCCGCCGGACGTATTCCGGGCATGACCATTGAGTCGAAGTACTTCATCTCCACCTTTGCTGACCTGAAGGAAAGCCTGGGCGAGCTGCCGCACACCGCCATCACCCCGCTGGTGCGTGACCTGGCGGCACTGAAGGTTCCCGGCGTGAAGCCGCGCGAGCTCAACGCCCACAACCTGCAGCAGCCCCTGGATCAGCGCGACCCGGCAGAAGAAATGCTCCTGCTGGACGCTGACGCTAACGCCCAGGAGATTATCGACACCGCGGTCAGCGGTTTCTCCTTCACGATTACCGCGGCGCCTGGCACCGAGCCGCTGCGTACCGCCGTGAACATTGCTTCCGCCCTGATGGGTCGCGGTAAGTCCGTGCTCGTGGTGGGCGAGAAGCGCTCTACCCTCGCTGAATTCTCGGCGCTACTCAAGCGCACTGGCATTGAGAGCCTGCGCTACGACCTGCTCGCCGAGCACGATGCTGAGGCTCAGCGCGCCGAGTTCATTCGCGCGATTGTGCGCAATGAGGGTGCGGAAGAGCCGAACTCTGAGGACCTGAACGAAGAGCTCGTGGCGACCCGTGCCGCGCTGCTCGATCACACTCGTGCCCTGCTGAACAAGGACTCGAACTGGCAGATTTCTGTCTACTCGGCGTTGCAACGTCTGGCTGAACTGACCGCCTCCGAGGACGGCCCGGCAACCCGCGTGCGTTTTGACCGCCCCATGCTTGATGCGCTCATGGAGCGTGAGCAGGTGCGTGCCGAGCTGGTGCGCCTGGGTGAGATTGATGGTTTTGCGGCGGCTTCGCGTACCTCCCCGTGGTACCGTGCCCGCCTGGTCAATGACGAGGAAGCCGCCGAGGCGTACGCCCTGGTCATTACCCTCAAGTCCTCCCTGCTGAACCTGCGCGAGGCGATGAACCGCACCAGCGCCATGCTGGGTCTGCGCCGCGGCCGCACCATCGCCGAGTGGGAGTCGCAGCTGGCGATTCTGATGCGCATCCGTGAGACCCTCAAGCGTTTCCGCGCGGACGTCTACGACCGTCCGGTGACCGACCTGATTGCGGCGACTGCTTCGGGCGCGTGGCGTCGTGAGAACGGCATCGAGATGAGCAGTATGCAGCGTTCCCGCCTGCGCCGCGCGGCGAAGGAGTACATCCTGCCCGGCGTGAATATTGGTGACCTGCACGAGCAGCTGAAGGTGGTTCAGGCGGAGCGTGCCGAGTGGATTCGCCACATTGAGGCGCCCCGCACCCCGCAGATCCCGGAGAACCTGGATCAGCTGGCTGACGCCCTGAACTCCCTGGTTTCTGAGTTGGCGGGCCTGGGTATTGTCCTGGCTGACACCGTTGAGGGCACCGATTTTGTGCGCACCGACCTGGACGTGCTGGATGCGCGCCTGGACGCCCTCATGGCGGACCGCGTGCTGCTGATGACCCTGCCTGAGCGTGACGCTCTGACCCAGAAGTTGCGTGAGCGCGGCCTGTCGGAGCTGCTCGATGACCTGTACGCACGTCAGGTTCCGACCGAGGTTGTTTCCGCTGAGCTGGAGCTTGCCTGGTGGCAGTCTGCCCTGGAATTCTTGCTGCAGCATCACGAGGGTAAGCTGCTGGACGGTGACCGTCTGCGCGATACGGAGTCCCGTTTCCGTCGCGCCGACTACGCTCACATGACCAGCGCCCCGGCGCGTCTGCTGGCGAAGATTGCGCGCGTGTGGACTGAACGTATTGAGTCTGAGCACGACCAGGCGGCGTACCTGAAGAGTCAGCTACGCGGCTACGAGTTCGTGCTCGAGGAGCTGTTGACTCACGCCCCGGTCATGGCGCGTACCCTGCTTCCGCTGTGGACTGCGAGTCCCTTCGCCCTGGCGCGTAAGGTTCCCGCCTCCATGCGTTTTGATACGGTGCTGCTGCTGGACTCCGAGTCGACCCCGCTGGCGGCGAACCTGCCGGCGATTACCCGCGCCGACCAGGTGATTGCCCTGGGCGACCCGCATTCGGGTTACCCCTCGCCGTTCATCGTGTCTGCGCCGACTTTCGGTGCGCCCGAGCCGACCGACGAGCAGCTGGACAGCACCTTCGACGTGCTCGCTACCGTGCTGCCCAACCGCACCCTGGCGATGCTGCACCGCAGCATGGACCCGGTGATTCTGGACTACCTGAACCGTGAGTTCTACGGTTCGCAGCTACATGCGGCTCCGGTGAGCCGCGCCTCCTCTCAGCCTGCCGGTTCGCTGACCGTTGAGTACATTGATACTCGCGGTAAGGTCAGCGATAACGCGAACCTGGATTCGCCCGGTGTTGAGGTGGAGCGCGTGACGAACCTGGTACTGGAGCATGCCTACCGTACCCCAGACCGTTCGCTGGCGGTTGTGACGGCTAGCCCGAAGCACGCTCAGCGTGTGGCTGAGTCGGTGCGTCACGCCCTGAGCCTGTACCCGCAGCTGGCGCCGTTCTTCGCCGCTGGTGAGGAGTCTTTCCGCGTGGTCGATCTGACCCGCGCTGAGACCCTCGAGCGCGACACCGTGATTTTCTCTCTGGGTGTGGGCCGTGCCCGACTGGGTCAGGCATCGTACGATTTGGGTCAGCTGTCTGCCGAGCACGGTCGCCAGGGCTTTGTGGTGGCGTTGACTCGCGCACGCCGTGCCTTGCGCATCGTTTCGTGCATTGACCCGTCGGAGCTGGACCCGCAGAAGCTGCATCATGGCGCGGTGGACTTCTACCACCTGCTGCGTGAGCACGCGGAACGTCAGGCGCGTGAAGAAGCAGAGGCGAAGGCACAGCGCGTGCCGGAAACCCTGCCGCGTAACGCATTCTTGGCTGCCGACGATGCGGACACCCCGGATTTGGGCGACTGGCTGCTGAACGATTTGGTGGCGCGCCTGCTGGCTTGCGGTGTGCGTGTGAGCCGCGGTGAGGGCGATATCGCTCTGATTGCGCACGCCCCGGAGAAGCTGGCTGCTGAGCCGGTGCCCGCGCTGGGTGTGGCTCCTGTGGTGTCTTCGCAGCCGAGTGCTCCGGCGGCTATGCCGCTGGTGGCGTGCTCTGATGGCGAGCAGAATTACGCGCGTGCTTCGGTGCGTGAGCGTACCCGTCTGCTGCCGGAGCGTCTGAGCCGCACGGGCTGGAACTACATTACGCTGGGCACCCTGGAGGTGTTCGCCGACCCGGATGCTGTGGTGGCGCGCGTGCTGCACTACCTGGATATGGATGAGGGCGCTGAGGTTCGTGGCTAGTTATTCGTCGACGCCGAAGCCTCGCCGTGGTCACCGCCGTGTGAGCGGCGGAGGCTCGGTGAGCGGGGCTGAGCCTCTGCTGGTGGGTGTGACGACGCCTCCGGTGGTGGCTTCGGGTGCCTCGTCTGCTGCGGGGGCTTCCGCGAAGAAAGCTGATGCCCAGAGCCAGAACTCCCAGAAGAACCAGAACGCCCAGAAGGCGGGTTCTCAGAGAGCGGCTACATCTGAGCAGCCGCTGACCCCGGAGGAGCGTGAGCGTCTGGAATGGATGCGTCAGCAGCGTCCTCCGCACTGGGGTAACAATATCGTGTAGCGCATCCGAGTCGGGAGTGCTTCTTAAACGCCGAGGGGCGGGGCAACCTGTGTTGCCCCGCCCCTCGTTTTGGCTGGTGTAGAACTTCCGCTTAGGAGTTGCCCTTGTCGGTGCTGTAGAAGCCGGAACCCTTGAAGGTCACACCGACGGTGTTGTAGCGCTTGCGCAAGGTTTCTTCGCCGCACTGCGGGCAGACGCGCAGTGCATCGTCGCTAAAGGACTGGCGCTGTTCAAAGACGTGGTTGCAATTCTTGCACTGGTAAACGTAGACCGGCATTTTGTCCTTCTGTATCCGTTTTCGCTGGGATGGTTTATTAACGTGGTTTGAGTGTACCGCTTTTGAAAGGTTGGGAGCTATTTGCGTTTTCTTCTCAAATAGCTATTTCTGTTTCTTTTCGCCTTTTTCGTGAGTGATTTTGTTGGTGTGTTCCTGCATATCTTTGCGTTTTGCATAAAGATTCGGGGTGTCAATCAAGAGCGAACCGGGCATGGGGAGTCGGGTGCTTTTAGCCCTGCCGGTGAGCGTGGAAAATGCCCCGCTCGGTGAGAATCACCGGCAGAATAGCGTCCCACCGGTCGTAGGGGATAGCTTCGTAAATTTCGTCAGCAAAGACCACACCGATGCTCTGCTCCTCCAGTTGCTGTGCGCTGAGCAGGGGGATAATCCGGTCGTAGTAGCCGCCTCCTTGACCGAGGCGGTGCCCGCCAGCATCAAAGGCGAGAGCGGGGATGAGGCGCACATCGGCGTTCACGAATGCCTGTGAGTCCTGTTCTTCACCTTCGGGTTCGGGGATTCCCATGGGGTTGAGCGGATGTTCAACGGCGGGGTCCCAGTGCACCCAGGCGAGTTTGCGGCCGGGACGCACGACGGGCACGAGGATGCGGTGTCCCTGCTCATGGAGAGCGTTTAGGGCTTGAAGAATGGGCGGCTCGGATTTGGTGGGCAGATATGCCGCAATGGTGCCGGGGGAGTGGACCCGCTGCGCGACTGCTTCGAGGATGTGGGCGGTGAAGAGCTCCTGCATCTGCTGCTGGCCGTGTTCGCCGCGGTGGCTGCGTGCGGTGAGGCGGCGCGGGCGGATTTGGGAGCGGAGAATGTCTTTGTCTAGGGAGATATCGTCTGCGCTGGCACCGGCGTCGGAGTTGCTGGTGGCGGCTGCGGTATTGAGGTTCATGGTGTTTCCCATCGTCTTTGCGGGTGAGGTCTTATGCGGGGCGGGGGAGAGCGGTTCTATGGGCTAGATTGGCTGGTTTGGGTCATGATGCCTCCGCGCTGAGGGGCGTTTCGAGGCAGGGTGAAAACGTTCTTGTAGATGGCAAAAAGCAACCTACTCTGTTGGGCTGTAGATTCTACTTTTTAGTATAGGGATTACAGAAAATAGCATTGGGCTCTGAAGAAGGTATTTTCTCTACAGCCCGAAGAATGTGCCTTCACCGATATGTAGTTAGTCACGTTGAAGATTTTTTCATGTCATAGTGTCGATAAATCGCATTGAGTACTTTACAACTTAGGGTATTCTTGTGGCATGGCTACTGAAATTAAGTCTGTTACTAAGGCAGTTATTCCTGCTGCTGGTCTGGGCACCCGATTCCTGCCCGCAACGAAGGCAACCCCCAAGGAAATGCTCCCCGTCGTCGATCGTCCCGCGATTCAGTACGTGGTGGAGGAAGCAATTCGTGCCGGTCTGAACGACGTTCTGATGATTACCGGCCGTAACAAGCGTGCTCTCGAGGATCACTTCGATCGCGTTCCCGTTCTGGAGCAGCAGCTCGCTGAGCAGGGTAAGGACGCCCTGCTGGCATCTGTTGTTGAGACCAATGAGCTCGGTGGCGATTTGCACTACGTGCGTCAGGGCGACCCCAAGGGTCTGGGCCACGCTGTTCTGCGCGCAAAGCGCCACGTTGGTGATGAAGCATTCGCTGTTCTGCTCGGCGATGACCTGATTGATGAGAAGGAAGACCTGCTCGCTCGCATGGTGGAGGTCCAGGAGCGTACCGGTGGTTCCGTCGTTGCTCTGATGGAGGTTCCCCGCGAGGCTATTTCTGCTTACGGTGCGGCCGCTATTGAGGCTGTTGAGGGCGAGGATGGTTTCGTTAAGATCACCGGTCTGGTTGAGAAGCCTGCTGCTGATGAGGCTCCCTCGAACTACGCTGTGATTGGCCGTTACGTTCTGAGCTCGAAGGTCTTCGAGGTTCTGGAGAACACCGCTCCGGGCCGCGGCGGCGAGATTCAGCTGACCGACGCCCTGCAGACCCTGGCCCAGGGTGAGGGCGAAGGCGAAGGTGTCTACGGTGTGGTCTTCTCGGGCCGCCGTTTCGACACCGGTGACAAGCTGTCCTACCTGAAGGCAAATGTTATTCTTGCTGCTGAGCGCCCCGAGTTCGGTGACGACCTGCGCGCATGGCTGAAGGACTTTGTTGCAGAGAACTGCTAAGCACTCTGCACCCGCCCTCTCGTGAGGGCAACCGATAAATACCAACCACGCTGAGGAAGGCGTTCTTTCTGGTGGGGCGTTAGCCCCGAGGGAGGGCGCCTTCCTTTGTGTCGTACGTGGGATATCGCTGAGTGAGGGCTTGGCGATGGTCTCGCGTTGAACATGCACAAGCATCTTCGGATGCATATTCCTTCCGGGGTATATGCGCATATCCAGCCCGATTCTTGCCGCTTATGGAAAGCATCGGGAATATAAGGGTATGATTAAAGTCTAGGGATATAGGGACGATAGAGGGCGACCTGATATGACGCTTTTGAACACCTCGGGTGTGTTGGTAATTCTGACCGTGATTTTGCTGCTGTGGTTTGTGCCCAGGAGCCTGCGTCGCGCGCCCGCTGGTCCCGCCATGGAACCCGAGCGTCCCCTGATTAGCGCCGAGCGTACTGCAGAGGATATTCTCGCCTCCGCGGGTGTGCTGCTGAATGAGTCGGAGGCGTACCAGTCCTCCGATCATGCGGTGGCTCCGGGTACCTCCCTGCCCTCTTCCGCTCTTCCGCAGGCTTCTTCCCGTTCCTCCCACACGGTGGAGGACTCCGCCCAGCCTGCGCCCGATACGGCTTCTATTTCGCAGATTCGCGAATCTTCCCCGACTGCCCCGTACACGGATGAGATTCCGGTCGTGGAGGACGCAAAGCCCTCGCCTCTGTCCTACTTTGATACTTCGAGCCCGAGCGGTATTGCCCTGCTGGTTGCAGCTGGTCTGGGTGTTCTTGCCCTGGTCACCGGCCTGTTGGCGCTCTTTGGTGTGCTGGCGTGGGGTTGGGCTGTTCTCTTCCTGATTCTTGCCGGTGGCACGTGGGCTGTCAGTCGCTTCGGTCTGCTGGAGTCTCTTGAGACCCAGGTCAAGGCGAACCGCGATGAGCGCCGAGCCAAGGCTGAGGCAGAAGAAGCATTTGAGAGCGAATCTGAGGACGAAGAATCTGATGTTGAAAAAGCTTACGATGGCGCTTCCGAGCCGGTAGAAGATTTGGAAGCTGAAGCTCCTGTAGCTGAAGCTGCGGAAGAGTCTGAGCCTCAGGCTCGCCCGGCTGCCCGTGAGGCCGCTACCCGCAAATCTGCCGGCGGTGTGAACCGTGAGGCGGCACGCCCGAGCCGCGCGCACATCGCGGTGGAGTCCTCCGATGAGGCTCCTTCTCGTGTTGCCCGTTCCGTACCTACTCGTTCTACCGAACCGTCCGCGGCTCATCGTACTGAGCACCGCCAGCAGCGTCCGAGCCGTTTCCAGCCGATTCGCCGCGGTAGCGTGCTCTTTGATCAGGAGAGCGGCTCCGCTGCTTCCTCTGCTGCACCTCGTACCGCGGGTCAGCCTCAGGTGGCTCAGTCTCAGCCTGTGCAGCCCGCTCAGGCACCTGCGGTTCCCGCTCAGCCGGTACCTGCTGCCCAGCCGGTAGCGCCTCAGCCTGCACAGCCCGTTCAGCCTGCTCAGGCTCAGCAAGCTCCCGCTCAGGCACCTGCACAGCCGGTAGTAGCTCCTGCTCAGCAGCCAGCAATTCACCCGGATCAGCCGGTGGCTCGCCAGGCTCTGCGCGACGGTTCGCCCGTCCGCCAGGCGCCTGCGGCACCTGCTACTCAGGCTCCCGCTCAGCAGATTCCCGAAGAGATTCCTCTGCCGGATGTCCTGGATGATTCCGAGTTCGACGCGCTGGATATCGCCTCGCTGAATGACCCGGCTCTTTCGACCGGTGCTACTGTGACCGGTGGTGTTCGTTCGACGAACCGTCACCCCGGTGCCGGCTCCTCCTTTGAGGCTGTGAGTAACACCTGGAACCCGGTTCAGTTGCCCAAGCCGCTGAGTGCTCTGCACCGTCAGGACAAGAACCAGGGTAAGAAGTAGACTTTGCTCCAGACACGCATAAAACCCCGACAGTTCACACTGTCGGGGTTTTTGTATGCCTGGGGATGATTGGGAAGAAGTTAAAAAGAAAAGGAACCCCGTCCATGGGGTTCCTTTTCTAGCATCACACACAGGAAGAAAGTCTTCTAGACCGATTAGGAAGGCCTTCCCACAAGGCCTGCCCTATTCGGTAATAAAAATATATCCTAATTCCCGCGTGGGTGACAAGCCGAAAATAGCGACACCCTGTCAATAAACTAAGGTTTACCTAAGTGAAATCCGCGCCATTGCAGGCGACAAGAGGCAATAGCCCCCGGCTGAAAAAAGTTTAAAAATTTTTTCTGCCACCTCTATATGTCGAATAAGAAGCCTCAAAGAACCTTCAATCAGGTCAATATCGCCCACTCATGAGAGAATAGCCGGGTGAAAGATTGGTTTGACGCACTCCCGATTGAGGTTGCCCTAGCTTTCATGTGGGTGGTCGGAATCGTCCGCACCAGCATCGTGTACGCTCTTGGCGCGCTCGCTGCTGAAGGCGGCGCTCGCCTCGACCGCATCCGCAAAGCCATGGACAGCCCGCTCTACCGTAAAGCGCGCCGCTTGATTAACCGGTGGGGCGTTATTGCTGTGCCCCTCTGCTTTCTCACCGTGGGTCTGCAAACCGCGGTTATCATCACGACCGGCTTCACGAAAATGCCGCTGCGCCGCTGGGTTCCCGCGATGCTGGTTGGAACCTTCATCTGGGCATCTATCTACACCACCATTGGCTTTGCAATTCTTGCCGCGCTTGGCCTGGAGCCGTGGATGTTCCCGCTCGCCCTCGCTATTGTTATTACGGTGCTGGTCATTGTGGCTCAGCTGCGCGAACGCCGCATTAACCGCGAAACCGTTGAGAACACTGCGGATAACATCGCCGAGAACTAGTTATAGCTTCAGCGGGGGTATAAGTGCACTCTCGCCGGGTTGAAGCCGCTCACTTGCCCTCAATGCCCCCGCCCAAGATGTGCTAGCGTGGAGGGATGAGTTCATCCGCATCCTCCACCGCAGGCACCCCCGAAGAGCAGCCCGTCAACGACTCTGCCCTCACCGCAATCGACCCCGAGCAGAGCGCGCCCGAAAACGCTACCGACCAGGTAGAAAGCGAAGCGCCCGCCGAGGCGCCCACCCGCGTGTACCTG
This sequence comes from Rothia sp. HMSC066H02, assembly GCF_001814995.1. Lineage (NCBI taxonomy): Bacteria > Bacillati > Actinomycetota > Actinomycetes > Micrococcales > Micrococcaceae > Rothia > Rothia sp. HMSC066H02. The sequence goes on from NZ_KV818673.1 coordinate 164,169, forward strand.
CACCCCGAGCAGCTGGCAATGATCCAGACCCCGGAGGCTCTGCCCGTCCCCGTGCTGCAGCGCTCTGTGCTGCGCATTAGCTACGTGCCCGCGATTATGCCCGGTAAGTGGTTCAACCGCTGGCACGAGCGTTACGGCGACCGCGTGCAGCTGGCGGAGGTGCCCGTGCGTGAGGCGCGCGGCCTGGACTCCCTGCATCAGGACCTGTGCCTGATTGATCCCGCCGATAACCCCGCCGCTGGATCCTCCGGTGAATCCGCCGCTGGATCCTCCGTTGAATCCGCCGCTGGGTCAGCAGAAGAGGGAACCGCCGTATCCGAGGCGCCCGCCGAGGTTAGCGCTGAGGCTACCGAGCACGCCCCCATTGAGCGTAAGGACGTACCCGAGAACCCCTTCGCACACATGAGCATTGTGCGCCCCGACCGCGAACCGGCAAGCACCGACGGCGAGAAGTACCACAGCATCCGCCTCTACGAGGAGCTGCCCGTGGTCATTCTGCCGGTGGACCATGTGCTCACCGTGCTTGATGAGGTGCCCGTGGAGGAGCTTGCCGAAGAGTTCCTGCTGCAGCCCGCCTCCGATATTCCCGCCTATGAGGAAGTCTCCCGCGCATGGCGTGAGAACGCCGGTCGCATCGTGCCCGAAGGTCTGACCGATAAGGAAACCATCGAGCTGGTTGCCGCCGGTGTGGGTCTCTACATTGTGCCCATGTCCATTGCGCGTTTCTACCACCGCAAGGACCTCACCTATCGCCCCGTTGCGGGCCTGGACCTCTACCCGGTGCACCTGGTGTGGCCGCGTGCCCCCAAGGGCGAGCCGCGCAGCGAAGAGCTCGAAGCGCTCCTGCAGGACTTCATCGGTATTGTGCGTGGCCGCACCGCAACTAGCGAGCGCGGTAGCGAAACCCGACAGGCACGCGCCGAACGTATCGCCGCCGAAAAGGCAAAGGAAAAAGCGAAGGCACGAGCCGCCAACGCCCGCCGCGAAGCACGCGATAAAAAGCGCGCCAACGCCAAGAAAAACGGTAACGCGCGCCAGCACGCTCGACAGTCCGCCAAAGCCGCCAGTGCACGCCGCGGCAAGAAACGCTAACGAACGATAGACGGTAAAATCAAACCATGGCATTAGCAATGGAAACCCGACCTGCAGCCTACGCAGTGATCATTGAGCAGGGCAAGCTGCTCATGACCCGCTGGGTGCCCGAAGACCGCGCACTCAGCCCCCTCTGGTCCCTGCCCGGCGGCGGCATGGAACCCGGCGAACAGGCCGACGAAACCGCGCTGAGAGAAACCCTCGAAGAGACCGGCTACAGCGTCGCCATTGAAGACATTCTGGGCGTGCACGCCGGACACTTCCCCGTGCGCTCCACTCAGAAAGACCCGCAAGCGCTACCCTTCTGCGCCCTGCGGGTGGTTTTCCGTGCCCACATTGTCACCGGCGAACTGCGCCACGAAATCAACGGCTCCTCCGACACGGCACGCTGGGTACCCATCGCTGAGCTAGACACCATCCGCTACGGCACCCTCATCGACGAGGTCGCCTCCATGATGGGCTACTCGAACGCCGCCAGCTGGGCACGCGAATACCGCGAATTTCTTGCCGACGAGAACGCACGGAAGCTTCCCTAATGAACCGACTAACCCTCACCCGCCGTGCGGCGCTCACCTCCCTGGCGCTCATGCCGCTGCTTGCCGCTTGCGGGAATAATGACGCAACCCCGCAGGTGGACCCTTCCGCATCAAGCTACGGCACTCTGCGCATCGGCTACGGTGCTCTGCGTGAGATGCGCGCCGTAGCGAACGTGTACGCGCGCGCCCTGCGACAGATTGGCTACTCCGTTGAACTTGTCGACACCGACAACAGCCGTGCCGCCGCCCTGCGTGGGCTCATGGTTCCTTCGGCTAACTCCGCCACCCCTACCGCAACTTTGCCCGACGATGAGGAAACCGGTAGCACCACTGCCGCGGCCCTTGAATCGTTGGACCTGGTCATCGACTACAGCGGCGACCTACTGCTCTACCTGACCGACGACGGCAAAATCAGCCCCGCCGCCGCGCAGAACGAACGCATCGCCGCCTCCGTGAGTGCCTCCGCTCAAGCGGCAGGCGTGACCCTGCCCCCGGCAGCTACCCCCACCGCGGAGGAGAGCACCGCCTCCGCGCATGCTACGGACGCTACCGCAAGCCCCACTGCAAGCTCCACCCGCTCCGCAGACCCCATCAACCTGCGCGCCATGAGCACCACCGACATGACCAACGCCATCTCGCGCATCCTGCCCGAAGAGCTCATGCTCCTTAACGGCGCCCACGCCACCAACAAGGATGTACTGGTCACCACCCGCGCCGTGAGTGCCCGCCACAAGCTCAACTCCCTCGCGAACCTGCGTGAGGTGCAGTCTTCCCTGGCGTTCTCTATTCCGACCGGGTACTCCAGCGGCACCTACGGCGTGGATTCTTTGCGTAGCCTCTACCGCTACCGTGTGCACGACCCGAAGATTCAGGACAACCCCGCCGAGCGAGTTAAAGCCCTGACCTCCGACACCGTGCAGGTGACCCTGCTGCACAGTAGCGACTCCGCGATTGAAGAGAACCGCCTGGTCACCCTGGAGGACCCGTCAACGGCACTTTTGCAGCAGCAACTGGTGCCCATTATCCGCCGTACCTTGCCAGATAGCGCCCGGACGGCAATTAACCGCGTATCATCTACATTAGACACGGGTAACCTCTCGTTCCTGCTGCGTCTGACTAGCGGTTCCAACCCCATCGCAGATGACGACGCAGCACAATTCATTTTGGATCACCCTAGAAAGTAAATCATCATGACGAAGTACCGTCAGTCCTCAAAGTTGAGTAACGTCCTGTACGACATCCGCGGCCCCATTCTGGATGAGGCCAATCGCATGGAAGCGATGGGCCACCGCATCCTCAAGCTGAACATTGGTAACCCCGCGCCCTTCGGCTTTGAGGCGCCGGATGCCATCATGATGGATATTATTCGTCACCTGCCTGAAACTCAGGGCTACTCTGACTCCCGCGGCCTCTACTCGGCACGTACCGCCATTGTGCACCACTACCAGAACCGCGGCATCATGAACCTCGACACCGAATCTATCTACTTGGGTAACGGTGTGTCTGAGCTGATCCCGATGACCCTGCAGGCACTGTGCGAGACCGGCGACGAAATCCTGGTCCCCATGCCCGACTACCCGCTGTGGACCGCAGCCACCGCGCTGGTCGGCGGCAAGCCCGTGCACTACCTCTGCGATGAGGAAAACAACTGGTACCCGGACATCGAAGACATTAAGTCGAAGATTACCGAGCGCACCAAGGGCATCGTGGTTATTAACCCGAACAACCCCACCGGTTCCGTCTACCCGCGTTCCGTGCTTAAGCAGATTGTGGATGTGGCACGCGAACACGGTCTGGTCGTGTTCTCTGATGAGATTTACGAAAAGATTACCTACGATGGCGCAGAGGCCATCAACATGGCAACCCTCACCGGCGACGACGTGCTCTGCCTGACCTTCTCCGGCCTGTCCAAGGCGTACCGCGTCTGCGGTTACCGTGCAGGCTGGGTCGCAATCACCGGCCCGAAGAAGGACGCCGCAAGCTACCTTGAGGGCATTCACCTGCTCGCCTCCATGCGCCTGTGCTCCAACGTCCCGGCACAGCACGCAATCCAGACTGCGCTCGGCGGCTACCAGTCCATTAACGAGCTGATCGTTCCCGGCGGCCGCCTGTACGAGCAGCGCACCCTGGCGCACAAGATGCTCAACGAGATTGACGGCATCAGCTGCACCAGCGCGGACGGCGCGCTCTACCTGTTCCCGAAGATTGATGTTGAGCGCTTCGACATTACCGACGATGAGCAGTTCGCCCTGGACCTGCTCAAGAGCCAGAAGATTCTCTTCAGCCACGGCCGCGCGTTCAACTGGAAGGACCCGGACCACTTCCGCCTGGTGTTCCTGCCCGATACGCAGACCCTCACCAGCGCCCTGGAGCGCCTGGGCAACTTCATGGCTGACTACAAGCAGAAGCACTAGCCTTCCCGCCTCTGCTACATATAGACAGAAATAGCCTGCCCCGCAGTTCTGATGAGCTGCGGGGCAGGCTATTTCTGTTTGACGGCTGGAGGATGTGCCAGAGCGGGTGCTGGAAGCGGCTTTAGTTTGCCAGGTTCTCCTGACCAGCCTGTGCGCCGCGTGCCGCGTTCAGGCGCTCCTGCGCGCCCTGCAGCCACGCCTCGCAGCGGGCGGCAAGCGCCTCGCCACGCTCCCACAGGGCGATAGAGGTCTCCAGGTCGCTGGCGCCGGACTCCAGCTGGCGCACGACCTGCTCCAGCTCGGCACGCGCCTGCTCGTAGCCGAGGGTTTCGACGGGGGCGCCCAGCTCGGCGCTGTTGAAGCTAATGTTCTCGCTCATTGAGGAACCTTTCAGGGGTAAAAGCTTGGGATAAAACTAGGGGTAAAACGTAAGGGTATCGAGGTTTAGGAGATGTTTGAGGGATTCGTAGAAGTCACAGTTGCCTGCGCCGAACCGGTCGCCGCGCGTACCATAATCTGCTCGCCTTCGCTCAGTGCCGAAGCGTCACGCACAATAGCGCCCGCGGCATCCTGAACGATGGAGTAGCCGCGGTTGAGCGTCTGCGCAGGCGAGAGCGAACGCACTCGCGCCAACGTATGCGACAGAGTCGCCGACTCACGCTCCAGACGGTGCTGCACCGAACGGTGAGCGCGCTCGCGTAGCTGGCTCAGCTCCTCCACACGCATGAGCAGGGAGGACTCCGGGTGAGTGAGCACCGGGCGGCTACGCAGCTGGGCAATGTAGTTCATCTGCATGCCCACGTAGCCGAGCACCGCGCGGTCCAGGCGGGCGCGGGCCTCGGTGATGCGGGCGGTTTCCTCCGAAATATCGGGCACAATGCGCTTACCCGCATCGGTGGGGGTGGAGGCGCGCAGGTCGGCGACCGCATCGAGGATGGGGGAGTCTGCCTCGTGACCGATTGCCGAGACCACCGGGGTGGTGGCCGCCGCGACGGCGCGGATGAGCGCCTCCTCAGAAAAGGGCAGCAGGTCTTCGAAGGATCCGCCGCCTCGGGCGATGACGATGACGTCCACTTCCGGGTGGGCGTCCAGTTCGGCGAGAGCCGCAATGACCTCAGCCGCCGCACCCTCACCCTGAACGCGGGTATTGCGCACCTCGAAGACCACGCCGGGCCAGCGCAGGGAGGCGTTGCGGATAACGTCCTTCTCCGCGTCAGAATCGCGACCGGTAATCAGACCCACGCGATTCGGCAGCATGGGTAGCGGCTTCTTCCTCGCGTCAGAGAACAGCCCCTCAGCGGCGAGAGCTTCACGCAGACGCTGCAACTGCTCGTGCAGGTTACCGGTGCCGACCGCGTACACTTCCTTGCCGATGAGGGAGAGCTTGCCGTTCTTCCACAGGCTCGGCTTGGCGCGGGTGACGATGCGAGCGCCTACGGTCACATCGGCCGCCAGGCCGCTACCGGCACGCCCGAAGAGCGCGAGGGTGAAGGAGAAGTCTTCGTTGAGGTCTTTGAGCTCCATGAAGACGTTGCCACCGCGGCCGTTGAGGGAGGCGACCTGCGCCTCCACCCAGAGCTCGGGAACCTTGTCTACATAGTTTTTGAGGTTCTGCGCGAGCAGGGCGAGGGGCCAGGGGTTGGTGGCGGTGGTTTCCTGAGACTTCCCGGGAAGCTGCCGCTCGTGCACGGGCGGCACCACCAATGCGGGTGCCGGCTGCGCTGCGGAGGGGTTGTAGAAGTTCATGCCTTCTATTGTCCCTGATTGGTCGGTTATGCGCCTGCTCACAGGTCAGCCTGGCGACTCGGGTAGCTTGCACGGAGTGCAGGCAGAACTTAGCTTCTGGCGCATTCTGCGGGTCCGAATCGGCTTTGAACACTGTGAGCGGGTACCCTAGGCTCATGCGCTCACCCGATCAGTCAGCACATCAGAACAACGCCCTCAACACCGCCGCGGCTTCGTCAGCGGCGGGTACTGGCGCGCAAAACTACCCGGCGGACGCGACCCGAGTCGTCGACACCCGGATTACCCACACGGACGGCTACTACACGGGTGGTTCCTACACAGCGGATGAAGACACCACCCTGCTACAGCCCACGCGCACGCTCGGCCACACCGCAGCCCCCACCAAGGCTGAACTGCAGGCTGCCCCGGAGCCTCCCTTCGCGGCAGGTTTGCGGAGGTTCCTGACCGTTGTGCTGTGCGCCCTGGCCCTGGTGACCGGTTTGGGTGCAACCGCGGGTGCCTGGGTGAACTCCAAGCTCATGTCAGAGCGCGGTTTCTCGCAGATTTCCTCCACCCTGGCGGAGGATTCGCAGCTCGCCTCGCGCATCGCGGACGGTGCGGTCGAAGACCTCATGAACTCCGAAGCTATGACAACCTTCCTCGACGGCACCAAACAAAGCGGCTTATACTCCATTCTTGTAAAGCCGACACAAGACGGCATACGTTCCCTGCTCAACCGTTCCGCGGCTGAGCTGTCAAAAACTGAAGAATATCGAAGCCTCTGGAAGGAAATAGCCGAGGAAACTCGCCGCTACAACCTCGAACACCAGGACGGCCCCGCCGTCATTGTGCTCACCCCCTTCTACCGTGCGCTGGATGCGAAGGTCGGCTCTATCGGCTCCTTCGACCCGGACCTGACGAAGCTCGGCCCTGAAACCCTCAACATTGACCGGTTGAAGGACGGCAACAATCAGCAGGAGCAACAGGAGTGGTTCCTGCACGCCGGCATTAACCGTGCCGCCGCGCTGGGCAAATCCACCGTGCCGCTGACCATCATCTCGGTGCTGAGCCTGCTGCTGGCTACGTTGCTGGCACCCAGGCACCGCATCCTGGTACCGGTGGTCACGGCTCTGCTCTACGCACTGCTGGGCTGGGGCGCCGCAGCCTGGTTTGGCGGCCAGAGCCCTGAATCCCTGGGAATTACCAGCCACAGCACCGCCGGAACGGCGCTGATTACCGGGGTATGGAACCAGCTTGCACCGTCACTGACCGGGCACTTGCAGGCGGCGGCAAGCTACGGGCTGGTCCTGGCGATCCTCGCCCTGCTGCTCGGTATTCTGATTCGCCTCATCGCCCTGGGACGTAGCCCTGCGAGCGGTGCCACAGTCATCACACACTAAAAGTCCGAACAACGTAGGATAGTAACCATGTCCACTGAAACTATTGCCCTGGGCCTGCCGCCCGTACCCCGCGAGCGCCGCAGCCGCGCCGACGTTGAAGCCGCCGCACCCGTCACCGGTGAGAAGAAAGTCCTGCTCGCCACCCCGCGCGGTTACTGCGCAGGCGTTGATCGTGCCGTGATTGCTGTTGAGAAGGCGCTGGAGCACTACGGCGCGCCCGTCTACGTGCGCAAGCAGATTGTTCACAACCGCCACGTGGTGGAGACCCTGGAGAAGCAGGGCGCTATCTTCGTTGATGAAGTGGATGAAGTTCCCGAAGGCTCCGTGACCGTGTTCTCGGCGCACGGCGTGTCCCCGGCGGTGGTTTCCGCAGCTGGCGACCGCTCCCTGAATACTATTGACGCGACCTGCCCGCTGGTGAACAAGGTGCACCGCGAGGCTGTGCGCTTCGCCAAGCAGGACTACGACATCCTGCTCATCGGCCACACCGGCCACGAAGAGGTCGAGGGTACCGCCGGTGAGGCGCCCGAGCACATCCAGATCGTGAACTCGCCCGACGAGGTGGACCAGGTGACCGTTCGCAACCCGGAGAAGGTCGTCTGGATTTCTCAGACCACCCTGTCCGTGGATGAGACCCTGGAAACCGTGGCGCGTCTGCGTGAGCGTTTCCCGTCTCTGCAGGATCCGCCCTCGGACGACATCTGCTACGCAACCTCCAACCGCCAGGGCGCTATCAAGGAGATCGCTCCGCGCGCAGACCTGGTGATTGTGGTCGGTTCGGCGAACTCCTCGAACTCCGTGCGCCTGAAGGAAGTAGCACTCGAATACGGCGCTAAGCGTGCCGAGCGTGTGGACTTCGCACACCAGGTGGACGAGTCCTGGTTCGAGGGTGTGGCAACCGTGGGCCTGACCTCCGGCGCGTCCGTGCCCGAGGTTCTGGTTCAGGAGGTGCTGGCTCTGCTCGCCGAGTACGGCTACAGCACCATCGAAGAGGTGGAGACCGCGAAGGAAGACATTCTCTTCTCCCTGCCGAAGGAACTGCGTTCCGCCCTGAAGAATGATGAGAACGTTGGCCGCCAGCTCGGTGGCCGCGGCGCTAAGCCCACTCGCTAAGACTTTTAGCTTATGACCCCGTGTCCTCTTCCCCGTGTGGGGAGAAGACACGGGGTTTTTCGTGCATGAGGATGCACAGGTAGGGGTTCTTGCGCAGCTTCGCGGTCTCGCTACGCGGGGGAGTGCCCCCTCTGCGGCGCTGGGGCGCCTTGAGGACGGAGCCCCCGCTTCGCGTGACCGCCTCCGCTGCTGGGGGAGTTCCCCTTCTGCGGCGCCCCAATAACGATTGACACAGGCGCCTTGAGGACGGAGCCCCCGCTTCGCGTAACCGGCCGCGACGCTCGCATGTCCTCAACTCATGACATTTGTCATGTGCAGGTCATGACACTCTGTACCGCAGCGGCGCGAAAACCGGCGGTGTAATAGAAACATGAACACCGCAGCACTTCAGAACAGCAAGCAAAACACCGCAGAAACCGTTATTTCTGCCCGCTCCCTCCGCCAGGTTTTCACCACCCGCGCGGCAGGCACCGTGGTCGCCGTCGACTCGATTGACCTGACCGTCAAGCGCGGCGAAATCATCGCCCTGCTCGGCCCCAACGGCGCAGGCAAGACCACCCTCATCGACATGATTCTTGGCCTGACCCAGCCCAGCGGCGGCGAATTGAGCGTCTTCGGTCGCAACGCCTCAGAGGCGGCACGCGCCGGTCTGCTCGGTGCAGTGCAGCAGACCGGTGGCCTGCTCAAGGACCTGACGATTCGCGCCACGGTCGAGATGATTGCGGCGCTGTACCCCAAGCCCATTGACGTGGATGAGGTACTCGCCGGCGCCGACCTGACCGATATCGCTAAGCGTAAGGTCGGCAAGTGCTCGGGCGGCCAGCAGCAGCGTCTGCGTTACGCCCTGGCGACCATGCACTCGCCGGAACTGCTGATCCTGGACGAGCCGACCGCCGGCATGGACGTGAATGCGCGCCGCACCTTCTGGGAACGTATGGAAGCCATCGCAGAACGTGGAACGACCATTCTTTTTGCGACGCACTACCTGGAAGAAGCACAGAACTTTGCCCAGCGCATCGTGCTCATGGAATCCGGCTCCATCATCGCTGACGGCTCCTCCGACGAGATTCGTGCCCTGACCGGCCACCGCCACCTTTCCTTCCTCGCACCCGCACCCATCACCGACCTGGATGTTCCGGTCGAGGTGACCGAAGAGTCCGGCGGGTACCGCCACCGCATCTCCGTGCTGGAGATTGAGCAGGTACTGCGCACTCTGCTGAACAACTACAGCATCACCGACCTGGAGGTCACCAAGCCCTCCCTGGACGAGTCCTTCACCCTGCTGACTGAGCAGGCCGCCGCCTCCAAGGCATCCGACGCCTAAACATCAGACCATCTAAACGCTACGCCGCTGCTACACACCTCAAGGAAAACATCATGCTCCGCTACGCACTCTACGACATCCGCGCTTCTATCCTCTCGACCGACCGTTTCTTCTTCGGCGTGGCACTGCCGATTGTCTTCTTCCTGCTCTTCGGTGCGATGCAGGACTACTCCTCCCAGCAGATGGGCGACGGCAACGTAGCGGCCTACGTCATGATTGGCATGGCGCTGTATGGTGCCGTGCAGAACACCGTGGCGATTAGCGGCAGCACCGTCACCGAGCTCTCCAGCGGCTGGAACCGCCAGCTGGCGCTGACCCCGCTGACCACCGGCAAGTACCTGGGCGCGAAGGCACTGACCGCCCTGGTGATTTCTGCGCTGCCGGTGATTGCGGTGAACATTGTGGGCATGTTTACCGGTGTTGAGATCCCTGTGAACCAGCAACTTGCCGCCGGCGCGCTGACGGTGCTGTGCGGTCTGGTGTTCGCCTTCTACGGCATCATGATGGGTCTGCTGATTCGTAACGAGAACGCCGTGTCCATTGCGAACGGTCTGCTGGTGATTATGAGCTTCTTCGGTACCGTGTTCTCCCCGCTGAGCACCGACCTGCTGAAGTACGCACGCTTCACCCCGCTGTACGGTGCCGCCGAGATTGCTCGCTACCCCTTCACCGCAGGTCAGACCATTATTCTGGGTGGTGAGGACTGGTTCGTGACCGAGCCGCTCTGGTACGCAGTGGTGAGCCTGGCAGTGTGGGCAGCGATCTTCCTGGGTGTTTCTGCCCTGCTGATGCGCCGCGCAACCCGCCGCTAAATGTTTCTTCCCGCCGCAGTCTTACGGGTTCCGTAGTATCAGGGGCTCCCGAGGCTGCGGCGGAAGCCGTATCCACTCACACTGCATCTACTAACACTGCCGCTACTGACACCGCCGCACCGGTAGCATCTGCACCCGCGGCACCCGCACGTTAGGCTAGAACCATGACCGAAACCCACACCCATTCCTACGAGAACGAACACCCCCACGCAGAGAATGAGGCGGCACCCTCCGCCGCGAAGCGCACCCTGGGCAAGCACCGCTTCCGCTTCCTCCACCGCGAACGCAGCGGCAACGTGAACTGGCTGGCACTGGGCTTTAGCGCCCCGTGGCTGGTGTTTCTGCTCATGCCGCTGGACAGCTTCCTCACCACCCCGGAGCTGGGGCCGGTGCGCTGGGCCGGTGTGGCGCTGGTGGCGCTGTTTGCGGTGGTGAACTGCTCGGCGTACGCGGTGCCGTGGCTGGTGCCGGTCGCCTCCACGGTGCGTCGAAGCGTCATCTGGACGGTGCTGATGGCTCTGCCTGTGGCTGGCCTGACGGCGCTGCGGCTGGAATCGGCGTATACGGTGTTCTTGTCGTTCAGCATGTACTTTGTGGCGTTCTGGATTTTTGGCACAATCGCTCCGTACCGCCTGCGCTTGGGTGTAGCGGCGACGATTGCCCTGGTCTGCTGGTTAATTTTCATGGTGGGCACCGGCTTTGATGTCACCGCGCACGGCGGAATTGCCCTCTTTATCGGTGCACCGATGGTGGGCATGCTGGGCTTCTCCTACCTGATTGAGCTGGGCGAACGCGCGGACGTAGCACGTGCCTCCCTGGCGCTCTCCGAGGAACGTGAAGAAATCGCCCGCGACGTGCACGACGTGCTCGGCCACTCCCTGACCGTCATCACCCTCAAAGCGGAGCTGGCGCAGCGCCTGTTGGAGATTGACCCCGCCCGCGCCGGCGCCGAGATGGAGGCAATCGCGCAGCTGTCCCGCGCATCCCTGGCGGAGGTTCGTTCAACCGTGACGCGCCTGCGTGTGCCCGACTTCTCGGGTGAGATTGAGGGTGCGGGTCGTGCCCTGCAGACCGCCGGTATCCGCGCCGAACTGCCGGAGGCTCAGAACGCGCTCGCGGTTGCTGGTGTGAACGCGAAGCTGTTCTCCTGGGTTCTGCGTGAGGCGGTCACGAACATGGTACGCCACTCGGGTGCGAACGCGGCGCGGGTGCGTCTGAGCGCAACCGGTCTGGACATCCTCGATAACGGCGTGGGTGTGGGCGATGCGCGCGGTAACGGTCTGACGGGTATGGCTCAGCGTGTGGCGGCGTCCGGCGGTAGCGTGGTGATTGAGGCGGCGCCCGAGCAGTGGCTGGCTGAGAACCCTGGCGGTGGGGTGGGTACGCGCATCCGTGTGAGCATGGACGGCGACACCTCACTGCTGTAGGTAGGTTCTGCAGATTGTGGAACTTGGCGCCGCGCCCTGGACGGGGGAGCTACCCGCCCCTGTATGGTGGTGATAGACAACCTCACGCGGTTGTGCTGCCCGCTATTTTCTGCCCCGTCTTCACCCCAGGGAGGCCCCCATGATTCGTGTTCTGCTCGCTGACGATCAGCAGCTCATCCGTGAGGCTCTTGCCGCTCTGCTGGGCCTGGAGGTTGACCTGCAGATTGTGGGTCAGGTCGGTAGTGGTGATGAGGTGTTGGGTGCTGTCGCCCTGTTGAAGCCGGACGTGGTGCTGTTGGATGTGCAGATGCCCGGTACTTTGCTGGCTGATGGTATTGAGGCGGCTGCGGCGTTGCGTGATGCGGGTGCTTTGAGTGAGTCGGGTGAGCCGGTGCGTACGCTGATTGTGACGACGTTTGGCCGTCCGGGCTATGTGCGCCGTGCGTTGGAGGCTGGTGCGAGTGGTTTTGTGGTGAAGGATACGGGTGCTCGCCAGTTGGCGGAGGCGATTCGTCGTGTGCATGCGGGGTTGCGTGTGGTGGATCCGTCGTTGGCGGCGGATTCTTTGGTGACGGGTGCTTCTCCGTTGACGGAGCGTGAGGCGCAGGTGCTGCGTGAGGCGGCGTCGGGTGGTACGGCTCAGCAGATTGCGTCGGCGTTGTTTTTGTCGGCGGGTACGGTGCGTAATTATTTGTCGGCGGCGATGGCGAAGACGGGTGCGTCGACTCGCCAGGATGCGGTGCGTATCGCCACGGAGAACGGCTGGCTCTAACTCGCTGCTTCTCAATAATTCGGGCGGGGGAGCGATGGTGCTTCCTCGCCTCAGTTTTTCGCCTTCACTTTCTCCTAACCGGTGCCTATCCCTGTACTCGGGGCGGCTCCTGCGCGAACACGGTAGAATGGTAGTGTCTATGCCCGCAGGCGCCCCGCACCCGTTTCTTCCCGAGACAGGCGGTGTCGCGCTTGGAAGCGGGCACCATTTTCGCCCTGTGCCCGCCCGCACCCGCCGCATCACTTACGCGGCGCATTCTGAGTGTTTGGCGGGGTACATGATTCGAAGGAAAACTTGTGGCTCTAACTATCGGCATTGTTGGCCTGCCTAACGTGGGCAAGTCCACCCTGTTCAACGCTCTGACCGGCAACACTGTGCTGGCGGCTAACTACCCGTTCGCGACTATTGACCCGAACGTGGGCGTGGTGAACCTGCCGGATGCGCGTCTGAACCGTCTGGCTGAGATTTTTGGTTCGGAGCGTATTCTGCCTGCGACTGTTTCGTTCGTTGATATTGCGGGTATTGTGAAGGGCGCTTCTGAGGGTGAGGGCCTGGGTAACAAGTTCCTCGCGAATATTCGTGAGGCGCACGCTATCGCGCAGGTGGTGCGTGCGTTTGATGACCCGGACGTCATTCACGTGGACGGCAAGGTCGACCCCGCATCCGATATGGAGACCATCAACACTGAGCTGATTCTGGCTGACCTGCAGACTTTGGAGAACGCTATTCCGCGTCTGGAGAAGGCTGTGAAGATTAAGAAGGGTGACGCCGCTCAGCTGGAGACTTATAAGGCTGCGCAGAAGATCCTGGAGGATGGTGACACCATCATTTCTCGTGCGAAGGATGCAAAGCTGGAGCTGGCTCACCTGAAGGAGCTGAACCTGCTGACTGCTAAGCCGTTCATTTACGTGTTCAACGCGGATGAGGGCATTCTGGCGTCTGAGGAGAAGCAGCAGGAGCTGCGTGACATGGTGGCGCCGGCTGAGGCTGTGTTCTTGGATGCGAAGCTGGAGGCTGATCTGGTGGAGCTGTCTGAGGAGGAGGCTCGCGAGATGCTGGAGATGAATGGTCAGGATGAGTCCGGTCTGGATCAGCTGGCTCGCGTTGGCTTCTCGACTCTGGGTCTGCAGACTTATTTGACTGCTGGCCCGAAGGAGGCTCGCGCCTGGACGATTTATAAGGGTGATACTGCGCCGCAGGCTGCTGGTGTGATTCACTCTGATTTTGAGCGTGGCTTCATTAAGGCTGAGGTTGTGTCTTTCAAGGACCTGGATGAGGCTGGCTCCATGGCGGAGGCGAAGGCTCGCGGTAAGGTCCGTATGGAGGGCAAGGACTACATCATGCAGGACGGCGACGTGGTCGAGTTCCGCTTCAACGTCTAAGCGATAAGAACATAACAGCGGAGCCCCGCACTGTACGTACAGTGCGGGGC
>NZ_KV818673.1:178315-242015 GCF_001814995.1 Rothia sp. HMSC066H02
GCCCCGCACTGTACGTACAGTGCGGGGCTCCGCTTTATCTTTGTTGGCTTCTTCTGAAGAGTCTGATTGGGCTATCTTCTTGCTTGAATCTATAGGATGACAAGATAGAAAGCTGTCTTCCGAAGTGGTCGTCTGTGGTGTTGCGGTAACTCTTATCTGGCGGGATATACGGCAATGGTGCGCTACCTATCTATATGTTTGTGATGGATTGTTACACGCGAAAGAAGACCATTTTTTGAGTTATGTGATGCACTGCATAAAATAAAGCTATGACGAAACCGCAGTTGGTAGCGTCTAACTATTAGCACGGCAAACATGACGGGCAGCAAAACCAGTCAGATCAGTCAATGAAGAAAGCTGATCGTGGATGCCACCGAGGGCACCTTGACTACATTGCTTACTGCATCGTGCATAACCGTTATTAACCATCTCGGATTTTTACGAAAGAGGCTCCAAATGAGCAACAACGCTATCCCCCAGACCGCAAAGCAGCGCGAGCACAACGAGAACAAGGCTGAAGAGACCAAGGAACCCCGCGGCCCCCTCCAGACCGAGCACGGTGTTACCACCATTGATGAGAGCGTCGTCGCAAAGATTGCTGGCATGGCAGCTCGTGAAATCCCCGGCGTCTACGACATGGGCAACGCTGTCCGCCGTGCGTTCAACGCAGTGACCGACCGTATCCCCAACGCTCAGACCAACGTTGCTGGCGGCATTAGCGTCCAGAAGGGTGAGACCCAGGCAGCTGTCGAGGTTACCGTAGTCGTCGAGTACGGTGTCTCCATCGTCGAGGTTGCCGACGCAATTCGTCGCAACGTTATCGAGCAGATTGAGGGCACCACCGGTCTCGAGGTTGTTGAGGTCAACATCAACGTTACCGACGTTCACCTGCCCGAGGACGACTCTAACAAGTCCGAGGACACCGACCTCAAGTAACCCGCATCCAACGCCTTAATCTAAGGAGTTCTTATGAAGACAACGCACCTGGCCCTCCTGGTGGGCCTGTTCCTTGGAGCCGTTCTTGCCTTCGGTTCTTTCGGAACGTTCGTTCTGGTAGCCCTGTGTGGCTTTGCCGGATGGGCCGTAGGCCTCTGCCTGGAGGGCCGGGTCGATGTCCGAAGCCTCCTGGACGGGCGAAAGAAGTGACGATGGTGACCGCGAACCAGCATGCAAACACGCAGCTAAGTGCTTCCCAGGAAGAACGTTCTTCCTGGGAGCACCGCGGCACCACAACCATCCCCGCGCGACTCGTTGCAAAGATTGCAGCTGAGGCTGCAAATGAAAGCGCCAACGTTGGCTCAAATGCTGGAGGCGTACTGGGAATTGGTACCCGCCACAACTTCGACTCGCGCCCTGAAGCCCAGTGTGAACTCTACGGCCAGGTAGCAGTCCTGCACCTGGACATCGGACTGGTCTTCCCCGCACCTTTGTCCCCCATCCTCGAAAATCTGCGCGCACACGTGCGTAACCGCGTTGAGTACCTCACGGGGCTTAGCGTGGGCAAGATTAACATCGAGATATCCTGGCTCAATCCGAGCAGCCACGTTAGGAAGAGCCTTAAATGAGTACACCTGTTCCGAAACTAATTCGTCGTCCCTCGCGAAGCATCCCTAGCATCCTGTTGGCTCTGGTTTTGCTTGCACTGGGGGGACTGGTGGTTTGGCTTGCGGTTCACCGAATGGTGAACGGTGCCTGGCCTGAGTCTATGGTGGGTACCCTCACCGCTATTGGTTCTACCACTCTTGGCTCCGTCACGGCTATTATCTTCGCCATCATCCTGGCGGTGTGCGGTCTGGCTATGATCATTGGCGCTGTGTGGCCGGGAGTTCCGGATCGTGTGGAAATTTTCCCCGACGATATTCCCGGTCAGACTGTCGCAAAGCGCCGAGACTTGGCTAACCTCATTCAGACCCAGGTTGAGCAGATTGACGGTGTCCACTCCGCTATCGTTACCGCTAACGGCTCCCGCGTAGACGTTGTTGTCCATAGCGTCTTGGACGACCTCGGCCCCGTGCGTGAAGCTGCACGGAAGAAGACCGACGAAGTTCTAAAGATGCTCGCACCCGTGGGTATTGCACGTAGTCGCGTGCGGATTAAGCATATTAGCTAAAGGAGATACGAATATGCGTTCAGTTTCTGGTGTTTTGAACAGAACTGTCCTGGCCACCTTTGGGCTTCTCCTTGTAGTAGTGTCCTTTTGGCTTTTAGCTTCGGGTTTCAATGCTGGTCAGGCTTGGCCGGAAATTGCGCCTTACCTGGCCTCTGCACAGGACCCGGTAGCTAGCTTTATCGGACCTATGGTGCACACGCCGTGGTTCCTGCCTGTAGTAGCACTGGTATCAGTACTTATTGTCGTTGCCGGCTTGTTCATGCTGGTTGCGCAGGTTCCCCGTAAAGCTGCTGCCTCCCCTTTGAGGTTTAGCGGTTCTGAGGGTGTGCTGATGGCTACTTTGGCACCTGAGGTTCTGGCGCAGGCTCTGTCTGAGCGTGCTCAGGAAGTCCCTGGTGTGGAAAAGTGCGCTGTCTGGGTTACTGGCTCCCCGAAGAGCCTGTGGGTTCAGGCAGAGGCTACTGTCTCTCAGGGGTGTGAGGTTGAGTGGGCTATTGCTGAACTCAAGAACCGACTTAATAATGATGTGGCAGTATCTTTCGGCGCGAGCCCCAAGCAGATTGACGTTCTAGTACGGCTGGAGCGTTCCTCGAAGTCACGTAATGTCTCCGAATCTGTAACTGGCCATCATGCACCCGAAATCACGGGAGAGAGTATTGGCGCATAACCCTCAGAGCGAGGTGGCGCCGGAACCTCAATCCCATCAATACCCCACCGCGCAGCTGAGCGCTTTGTCTGAAGCAACGCAGGACGAGGACAGATACCTTGTTCTGCGTGCTCAGGACTGAGATATTGACGCCTTTGAGAAGCTTGTTGAGCGTTATCAAGGGCGTCTTTTCCGCTCTGCATATATGATTGTTCGGAACCGTCAGGACAGTGAAGATATTGTTCAGGATACCCTCGTCCAGGCTTGGCGTAGCCTTCACCTAGTTCGGGAACCGGCAGCTTTTCGTGGCTGGATTATGCAGATTTGCACTAATAAAGCTACTAGTATGGTGCGTAAGCGTCAGCGTCGTGCCACGGATCCTTATGATGCAGAAGGACTCGAAGGTGTGAGCGCTGCGGCTGAGATGACGTCGAGCAGTACCGCTGACCCGGCTGAGTCCAGTGAAGTTAATGCGCAGATTCAGGCCCTTGCCGATCTTTTGGCGTCCGTGGAACCT
This sequence comes from Rothia sp. HMSC066H02, assembly GCF_001814995.1. Taxonomy (NCBI): domain Bacteria; kingdom Bacillati; phylum Actinomycetota; class Actinomycetes; order Micrococcales; family Micrococcaceae; genus Rothia; species Rothia sp. HMSC066H02. The sequence goes on from NZ_KV818673.1 coordinate 181,589, forward strand.
GAACTGCGTATAGTATGGATTCTTCGAGAAATCGATGAGATGTCATACGAAGAGATTGCCAAGACACTGAACCTGACAGTTTCGACCGTCCGTGGGAGGCTGGCACGAGCCCGTTCTCTCGTCATACGCCTGATGAAGGAGTGGGCTTGAGTAACGCCAAAAACCTCTCAAATAAGGTCCGACACTCAGCAGCGTCGGTGAGGTCAATCGTACGATCCCATGAGCGGGATGATGCAGACACCCGCGAGTACCTACGTTTTATTGCTTCCCTGCACGAAGAATGGGACCGCCTGGAATCTGAAGGGAATGACTCGGTCCTGCCCCGTCGCCCCCTAATGGAAGCTATTCTTGCTGAAACCCGACACGGTAAGCAAGTGGAGATGCCAGCAACAGATTTAGGTCCCTACAGCATGTCTGAGTTTTCGTTGAGGGCTCTTATTCGCCGCGCTGTAGACTCAGTACCCGGTGCACGTTCCTTGCGTTCTTCTTTTGAGCATGCACCTTCAAGCGAAGAGCATCGCGGTCTGGGGGTTCCGGAGGTTGTATCCTGCCGAGTCTCGGCTCACGGTGCCGTTGAAAGCCTACCGCAACTGGCCCAGCAAGTCCGCGAAGCCGTCCGCGAAGCCTGCGATAAGAACCTGGGAGTCTCCCCGACAGTCAATGTACATATCGAGGATATTCATCATGACGACTAACTTTTCTGCCGCCGAGCTACTTCGGCTGGTCACTGCCATTCCCGGAGTACGAGGAATCGAACCTGGGCTGGGTAGCACCCTGAAAGTGATCGGTAGCCGCATGCCGCAGGCCCGCTTTGGCGTAATCGTTGAATCAGGCTCGCGTCAAGCTACTATTGAGGTCGGCATTGACGAATCCAGGCCGGTCAAAGATATCGTACGAGATATCCAAGAGACTGTCATTCGTTCGCTGTCTCAAGCGCAGCAACACGATGAAGAACATTCAAACTCTCAAACCTTAGACTCAACCAGTAGCGATGACGAGAATACCCCGCAGGTTAGGGTGAGGGTCCAGTCCCTCCTGTATGGGGTCTACCTCAGAAAGCAGCGGAGCCCCGCACTGTACACACAGTGCGGGGCTCCGCCCTATTAACCCTCGCGCGCCACAAAAGGCAGCCGCCGGGTGTAAGTCTTATCGACCGGGATTAGTGGTCAGCACCAACCATCACGTTGGATGCCTTGATGACTGCGTATGCAGTCTCGCCAACCTTCAGGCCCAGCTCCTTGATGGACTCGTTGGTGATGGAGGCAGAGATAACAACCTCCGGAGCGATCTCAATCTTAACGATGCCGTTGGTTGCACCCTCGGTGATCTCAACAACCTTGCCAGCGAACTGGTTACGTGCAGAAAGCTTCATGAAGCCGTGCCTTTCACTACTCAAAACGTACAAATACTCTAAGTACTCTACACGCCGCAGCCATCCAGAAGCACCTCCCAACCAAAATATTACGCACAAACCATGCAAATTTTATTTTCGGCTTCACCCACGCCCCGCATCCACCCCAAAAGACCGGCAAAAACCAGCCCCGCACATGCGGCTCACACCTGCCAAATGGTATAGTCAGCACGAACGCGAGAACCCTCGCACCCTCCACCGTCGCACCCCGCCCTCGCTGACGCGCGCCCACACGCCGCAGCCACACACAGTAGGGGAGCGGCGCATCCGCACAGATCTAAGAAGGAACCATGAGCGAAAACCTCAACGAAATCGAAGCACCCGCCTGCCCCGAATGCAACGAAAACTACACCTACGAAATGGGCGAACTCTGGGCATGCCCCATGTGCGGCCACGAATGGGAACGCACCGCAGCAGGCGAAACCGAAGAAGCAGCAGGCTCCAAGGTTCTCGACTCCGTCGGTAACGAGCTCGTCGACGGCGACTCCGTCACCATCGTCAAGGGTCTGAAGGTCAAGGGCGGCGCAGACATCAAGGCAGGCACCAAGGTGCGCGGCATCCGCCTGCTCGAATCCCCCGTCAACGGCCACGACATTGAGGCGAAGGTCCCCGGCGCAGGCCAGATGTACCTGAAGTCCTCCGTGGTGAAGAAGGCATAAATCAAGAAGGCGTAAGCCCAGGCGATATAAGCCAAGAAGACGTAACGCCTCTTGCGAGGCACAGAAAAGGCGGCACCTCCCGCACTAGCTCACGCTAGGGGAGGTGCCGCCTTTGCATATGAGGGACTCCGTGAGCCCTCAATGGGTCGGATTGCTACTTCCTGCCGGTCATGCCCAGGTACAGGGAGATGGTCAGCATCGCCGCGAAGACCGAAAGAATCCCACGCATCCAGTCGATACCGTCGGTTACGGCAACGCCCAGCTGAGCGGCCGCCCAGTTGCCGATAGCCGCGCCGATAGCGCCGCAGACAATGGTCCAAAGAAGCGAAATATTCTGGCGGCCTCGCATGAAGAAACGTGCAATCGCGCCAATAATTGCGCCGGTGATAATGGTGCCAATAAGAGTGCCCATTGTTCTCTCCAAAGGTTGTACACCTGCCGCTGTGACAGGTGATGTGTTAGTTCCAGTGTAGGCAATGCTGGTTACGGAAAGCTTAATAACGGGTATGTTAAGGTAAACGGCACCTCAATGTTTTACGTGTAAAACACTGAGGTGCCGTTCCTAATGAACGAAGCGACTACTTCGACTTACGCCAAATCTTCAGAGCGCTACAAATCATCGGCAGCTGCAGGGGCAGGCGACCATACGCAATAGCCTTACGCTGAGTGGACTGGTTACGCGCATCCAGAGCCATCTGAATGTTCGCGGGGAACACCGCAACAAACAGCAGCGCCGCAAGCAGGCCACCGGCACGGCGGGTCTTATCATTAGCCAGCAGGGCAGCGGTGCCCAGCTCAGCTACACCCGAACCGTGAGTGTACGCGTGGGCAGGACCCGGCAGGTACTTCGGCACAATCGAGTCGAAGGGATCCGGGATGATGAAGTGCAGCGCACCCATCACAGCGAGGGCACGAGCCATGCGAGTAGCCGAGCGCTCAGCGCTGTACTCTTTCTTCTTAAAAATACTCATGCTCCCATTATGCGCCCGTCAGAGGCTTATTCCCCGCCTCAACGATGCGCTGAACCGCTGAGTGTTTGACTGTCTAAAATGCGGACTAGGCACGCCAAACAGAAAAACGTTGTTCAAAAGCAGGTAAGATAGGGAACAACGGCACCACGTGCGGATGACGCCCCGCCTGCCCCCACCTTTAGGTGAGTCGCCAGACGGAGTAAAACACCGGGTGCCTACCGGAACAATCAAAGGAGTTATACCGTGAAGAAGATTCTGTGCATCGCTATCCTGGCAGGCGCCGCATACTTCGGTTACAAGAAGTTCGTTGCCTAAATAGCTAGCCCTCGGGCACTCTACATATCCTTAAGCAACGAAAACCCGCCGTCTCACATATGAACCATATGCGAGACGGCGGGTTTCTCGTATGCCCAACCTCCTGGGCTTCAAACACGTAGCCTATAAGGTGAACCGGCTATTCGCTCGGCGGAACCTCACCGGTCATAACAACCTTGTTCTGCGAAGAGCTCCAGCTGAACTCAGCAGTCGTGCGACCACTCGCGCTGGCGGAGCTCTCATCGCCCTTCACGTAGCGGTAGGTCACGCTAATCGAGCTGTCCGAAGTGCGGGTAATCACCGGAGAGAACGAGTACGGCTCATAGGTTGCGGTACCAATGAACTTGCCGCGGTGGAACAGCAGAATGTGGTGCGCCATCGAGGAGATGCAGCAATCAGACGGGGAAGAACCCGGAATCGCGTCAATCCACGACAGCTCAGCACAGGGGTCGTAACCCTCATACGTGCGCGAAACGTTCGTCCACTGATCCCACTTGCTCTTATTCTTCAACTCGCGCAGAGCCTTAGACACCACGGTCGACGCAGAATCAGACGCACAGGTGGAATCCTTCTTCGACTCAGACTTAGCTTCAGACTTGGAATCCGACTTCGACTCGGATGCCGTCGGCTCAGCATGAACCGTAATCGTCACCACCGACGGCACCGGAGCAGGCGACGAAGCACTCGGGGAAGCGCTCGCGGATGCACTCGGGCTCGCCGACGGGGTCGGGAACAGCGCCTGAGTGGAGGTCGCGCTCGCGGATGCAGAAGCGCTGCTAGAAGAAGACACTACGGTACCCGAAACAGCAGAATCAGTGCTTGCCGAGCAGGAAGTGACAACAAGAGCTAGAGCGGCGCCCAATGCGGGTAGAGCCAAAGCGGTACGGCCGGTGAAACGGCGGCGATTAGAAGACATGGATACTCCTGAAGATGCGCGGCAGCGCGCACCGGTGCTGGTCAAGAAGTGAATAGTGAACTCGTCCAGTATAGGGAAAAAGAGGCGGGCACGTGGTGCGCGCGGTCAGTGCCGTTCGTTACCAGCGCCGTTCGTTACCGTGACATGTGTGAGCATCTGCCCGGCCCAAACCCCCGGCAACACAAATCGGCTAGCAGACCTTATCGTCCGTCAGATAATGAACCAGCCGGCCGCGCCTCGCGGTCGCAATACGCGCCGTAATCCGCGGAAAAACCCACAGACTAATCGCGCCCTGAGCCCACAAAGTCAGCGAAAACAGTAGCGGCCGGAACGCAACATCGCGCGGATCCACGCCGGAGTTGAGAAGGTGCGCGAGCGCATCCGACAGGAAAATCGACGGGAACATCAGCGACATCAGCACCGTACCCAGCACCCAGCCCGGCCCGAAACAGAGCAGAACCCAGCGGACGCTCATCCGCAGGTTCTTGCGGTGCGCCCAACGGAACTGCCAGCCGCGCAGACGGTACGGATAAATCACGCCCAGAATCGAGCCCAAGGACACCACAATAGCCGGCACCACAAAGAACGACAGGGACATCATGAGAGTGGGGGTCAGGTGCTTGTCCTGACTGTGCAGAATCAGCGCCAGCAGAGTGCCAGAAACACCCGTGATCAGACCGATTGCAATAGCCTTCGTGCGCACGAACAGGTGCAGGGCGTGCGGGTCGCTACTGCGCAACGCACGCAACGCATGCTCCTCATCGTGGCCCATCAGGTTCGTTGAGGTGACGTCCGCAACCATCCAGCCGACCATCACCAGCGCAAAACCAGCCGGGCCCTTAAACTCGCTAAACAGCCACGAACGCCACGCTTCCGGGAGCAGATACCAGCAGATCGCCGCCAGCAGGGCGTTACACAGGAGCGTCTGCGTCTCTACCGGGAGAGGGCGCGTGAACATGCGGCGCAGCTCAGCGCGCACACTCGGACGGTACGTATTCTGCGGATCAACGAGGGCGCGACCCTCCACCCGCTGACGGCGCAGGTCCTGACGGAGTGCCCTGAAATTCGTCACGGGATGCGCCAGCGGCGCAAGGCGGGAAGATACATGCCTCAAAATGCTCACCTGCCCATTGTAGAGGTGCCGCTGAAGCGAAGCGGCACCGCAGAAAATCAGCTATGCGGAAACTCCACCCACTAGAGCCTGTGTCCCCTTGCACACCCGCCCTATCCAAGGGACAATGAAAGCATGGCTGAAGTAACTCTACAGAACGAACTCGTAATCCACACCAACGGCGACCTGCCCGCAGTCGGCGCAAAGCTGCCCGAATTTTCGGTTCTCGCGGCTGATCTCTCCGAGATTTCCTCCGCAGATTTCGCAGGTAAGAACCTGGTGCTGAACATCTTCCCCTCCGTCGACACCGGTGTCTGCGCAAATAGCGTCCGCACCTTCAACAAGCAGGCTGCAGGCCTGGAGAACACCGTCGTGCTGTGCGTCTCCAACGACCTGCCCTTCGCAATCGGCCGCTTCTGCGCAGCCGAGGGCATTGAGAACGTTGTGACCTCCTCCGCTTTCCGCTCCTCCTTCGGTGAGGACTTCGGCGTGAAGCTCGTGGACGGCCCCCTGGCTGGTCTGCTGGCACGTTCCGTGGTCGTCGTGAACCCCGCTGGTGAGGTTGTCTACACCGAGCTGGTTCCCGAAACCACCAACGAGCCCAACTACGAAGCAGCCCTGGCAGCTATCAAGTAAGCCCTAATAGCTATCAACTAGTAGCTATCAAGTAAGCTTAGTACGGGACCGGACGTAAGCCCGGCACCCGCATAGTACTTCCGTCAGGGACACCTGGCGGTACACAGCACAGCAGATACTGAACGTCTACAGCGCATGATCTAGGGTTCACCCACACATGCGGCTGGCGACAGCATAACGCCCCGCCCACCCGGTATTTCGGGTGGGCGGGGCGCTTTACTATATCCAGACTTAGTGCGCGATTCAGACTTAGTGCGCGATTCAGACTTAGTGTGCAGAGGCGTCGGGATTGCCGGGAGCGTCGGTTGCGGCGGGCTCCTCGTCCGCGACCAGCATATGCTCCGGCAGGGTGCCGCGGCGCTTAGCTACCACAAAACGCGACACCAGCAGCAGAATGTACACCACCATCGAAATCAGTAGCATCGATTGCGGCGACACCAACAAACCAACCGCCGCAGACACACCCGCAATAGCGGCAGTCGTGCGGTCCTTAGAACTGCGATACGCATCGATAGCGAGCACCGCGAATAGTGAAGTCATCACAAAATCCACACCCTTGAGCTCACTCAAGAAGCTTGCACCCAGCACATAACCGAGCGTTGCGCTCGTCAGAACGCTCAGGTGCAGGCCCGCGTGGATCCACAGGATGCGGGAGGCACGAAGCTTATGGCGGTCCGGTCCGGTGTTCAGCGCGTACGCCTCATCAATGAGGGTGTACACGGTGTAGAACTTCGCCAAACCACCCCGCACACGCTCAATCGGGTAGGACAGGCCGTACATGAGGTGGCGCGAATTAATGAGCAGAGTCATCACCGCGATAGAGAACAGCGAGGCGTGATTCGACACCATATCAATCAGCACAAACTCCACCGAGCCGGCAAAAACCAGCATCGGCAGCAGGGGAGCCACCCAGAACGGCAGGCCGTAACTGTGCACCAGCACGCCCAGACCAATGCCGACAAAGAACAGGCCCAGCATAATCACGCCGGCAACGCGCATCGCCTCCGCGAAGCCGCTCTCGCACGGCTGCTGAGAGTCCTGCGCATCGGGGGAGGCGGGGGCCTCCACCACGGGAATCATTCCGGTTAGCGGAAGCGCAGAAGCAATGACCTGTTCCACCTGCTCGGGAGAAGCCTGATGGGGCGCGGCCTGGCTCGCCTGCTGAGGTGCGGGCTGAGAAGAAACAGCGGGGGAAGAAGCAGAATTCTTAGAGATGCTCATCGTGACCCTCCTAGAAAACCCAGTTAGCCAGCACAACGCAGGTGACGGTACCCGCCACCATGCTCAGCACCATATTCTTACGCCACAGGTGCGCACCCACGGTCACCACCAGGCCCGCCAGGTACGGTGCCGCCGTAGCGAACGAGGAGTAATTAATCTTCGCCACCGCATAGATGGCAAGCAGCGCAACCGCGCCGAGCGGAATCCAGTGGCTGAGCGCATCCAAAAGTTCGGAGCCAGCCAGAGCCTTCTTCAAACCGAAGGGAAGCAGGCGAAGCAGGAACGTAATAACAGCAGCCACAAGAATCGCGGCAAGAATATAGCCGGTGGTCACTTCACTGTTCATGAAGATTTTCTCTTTCTGCACATACTCAGCGAAAGAACCCGAAAAGAGTAGAAGAACCCCGAAAGAGGCGTGCGGATAAAGCCGTGAAAGCATCCGCGAAAAAGGGTAGGGAGAGCCCGCCCGAAGAAGGGCCGGGTGCTAAGTAGTGCGGTAGGTACGTGAGTTGATGAAAGCCGCGAAACAAGGAGGCGGAGGGTCGTTCCTCCTGCGCGAGTTTTCTGCGCGGGTGGTTGTGCGCGTCAGTAGTTCTCGTGTGTGACCTCGGGTGATGCCGCTCCCGGTGCGGTGTTACTCCGGGGCGGCACAGCGTTCTGCGTCGCTAGTTTCCTTAGCGGTGTCTTTCATCTGAGTCATGGGGTACCTTCACCTCTGGGAGCCTCCGTGCAGGTTCGCGCGGGAGGCATTTTAGTAATCCTAGAAATAGAAAGAGGGGAGAGCTAAGCTCCACTCATCTATCCTAACCGGTTTTGAACACGTATGTAACGTTCTTACCGCTGTGTGGAAGCGGGAGCATCAGCGGTAGCGGCGCTTTCAGTCTCAGCCGCTACCTCAAGCACAGCACGATGCGGCAGAGTACCGCGGCGCTTCGCCACCGGGAAACGCGCCAGCAGCAGCACCACATACGAACCCAGAGCCACCACCAAGAACGAGGACGGCGCAAAAATCAGCGCAACCGCAGCCGAAACCGCCACAAAGAGCACCGTCACACGATCCGGGTTAGCGCGGTAGCCGTCCATCGCAAGAACCGTGAAGATAGCCACCATCACGAAATCCACACCCTTCAGATCGTTGAGGAAGCTTGCGCCCAGCACATACCCCAGGACTACGCTCAGAACCCACGAGACGTAAATCAGCATGTTCACCCACAGAATGCGCGCCCCCGAACGCTCATGACGGTCGGGACCGGAGTTAACCGCGAACGCCTCATCGCAAAGAGTGTGAATCGCCAGAGCCTTAGCCCAGAAACCCTTCACATTGTGCAACGGGTAGGAAAGACCGTACACCAGGTGGCGCGCATTCACCAGGAACACCGTCAATGCAATCGACGCTAGGGGCGCGCCACCACTGACCATACCCACCATGAGGAACTCCACCGAACCGGCAAAAACTAGGGCAGATAGCAGCGGCGCAGTCCAGATCGGCAGGCCGTGCGCGTTGAGGATAATACCCAAACCCAAACCCAGCACAGCGATACCGAGCATCACCACGGAAGAATCCGCAACAGCCAAGCGGAAATCACTCTGCGTGCTCGTACGCCCAGTGCCGGGACGCCTCGTACGTTCAGTGCAGGGAAGCTCAGCGCCGGGGGTCTGTGCCATAAAAGAGTTCCTTGTGTATGTTGTGCTCTTCAAAAAATCTACTGTGTGCGTGAGGGACTTCGAAGCTCCGCCGCGGCTTTCCAGTGTATAGGAGTGCCCGGTTGACCGACGAGAAAAAGAGTCCGGGAATAAAATAATGAGAAACACGCTTATAGTGAATGACGCTAAACAACGCGGCGCTGAATAACCTAGCGACCGCGCAGACAACTCGAAAGGAACCTCAATGGCTGAACAGAACAACGCTGAGCAGAACAACACCGTGCAGACTGCAGAAGAGCAGAAGAAGGTGTACTCGCGCCAGCAGGAACGCCGCGAACTCGACAACTACCGCCAGACCAAGATCGAGCGCATCGACCGCCTGCGCTACCGTGCCTACGGTGCCAACGGCGCAACCCTCGACTTCGGTGTGGGCGAGGGCCTGCTGACCCCCGTCGAGCTGCTGCTCGCCGCAATTGCCGGCTGCTCCTCCGTGGATGTGGACGCGGGCACCTCCCGCCGCTCCACCCCCGAGGTGTTCGAGGTGCTCGCCTCGGCGCTGAAGCAGACCGAAGACGGCGCGGTGCGCCTGGACGACGTTGAGGTGGACTTTGATGTGCGATTCCCCGCCGATGAGCAGGGCGCCAAGGCACAGAAGATGGTGGACCGTCTGATTCAGCTCAGCGAGCAGAAGGACTGCACCGTTTCTCGTACCGTGGAGCACCCCACGAACGTTTCGTTCCACAACCTGGCTGACTAAAGCCGGGTGAGCTGAATAGATCGGGTAAATTAGCCTGATAGGGAACCCTCCCGTACCGCTTATACATGAACGGTGCGGGAGGGTTTTTCTGTGTTTTTGTGGTTTTGGGTGGAAAAGAGCCTCAAAAGCGAGTAGGATTGACCCTCAGATTAGGAAAACTTACGGTACGTAAGAAATCCTTATGATTAAAGAATTTCTTGACCCAGGCACAAACCTTCGGCGGCACCACCCGCGGCAGGACTAGACTGGACACCAGACTAGACCGCTAGCAAACGCACGAAGCAATAGCCTCAGAAAGAAGACCTGACATGGCACAGCCTACAGAGACTTCCGGCGCTGCATCGGAAGCCACCCCCGCAGAGGGTGAACTGAAGCGAGGCCTCTCCGCTCGCCACATGCAGATGATCGCAATCGGCGGCGCAATCGGCACCGGCCTCTTCGTCGCCTCCGGTAAGACCATCTCCACCGCAGGCCCCGGCGGCGCAATCCTCGCCTACGCCCTCATCGGCGTCATGGTGCTCTTCCTCATGCAGTCCCTCGGCGAGATGGCAGCGCACCTGCCCGTCCCCGGCGCATTCCAGACCTACGCGGCACGCTACGTGTCCCCGTCCTTCGGCTTCGCCATGGGTTGGAACTACTGGTTCAACTGGGCGATTACCGTCGCAGCCGAACTCGTCGCCGTCGGCGAGGTGATGAGGTACTGGTTCCCGGACATCCCATCCTGGGTGTGGGCGGCAGGATTCCTCGTGCTGCTGACCGGCATCAACGCCCTCTCGGCACGCTCCTACGGTGAAAGCGAATTCTGGCTCGCCACCATCAAGGTTGTCACCGTGGTCGTCTTCCTCATCGCGGGTATCGCCATGATCTTCGGCATCCTGGGCGGTAGCTCCCCGGGCGTCTCCAACTGGACCGTCGGTGAGGCACCCTTCGTCGGCGGCGCACCCGCCGTACTCGCCATCTTCATGGTGGCAGGCTTCTCCTTCCAGGGCACCGAAATGATCGGTGTGGCCGCCGGCGAATCTGAGAACCCCCGCCGCGACGTGCCCCGTGCGCTGACCAGCGTGTTCTGGCGCATCATGCTCTTCTACATTGGTGCGATGGTCGTCATCGGCTTCCTGATTCCTTACTCCGACCCGAACCTGCTCACCGCAGCGGACGGCAACATCAACATCTCCCCGTTCACCCTCATCTTTGAGCGTGCGGGCATCGCCTTCGCGGCAGCCATCATGAACGCTGTGATTCTCTCTGCAGTGCTCTCTGCAGGTAACTCGGGCCTGTACGTTTCGGCTCGTATGCTCTTCGCGCTCGCCCAGGAGGGTAAGGCACCGAAGATGTTCACCCGCATCAACTCCGGCGGCGTGCCTATGAACGCGCTGCTGGCAACCGCAGCTATCGGCGCGGTCGGCTTCATCGCTGCACTGCTCTCGCCGGATGGGGCGTACCTGTGGCTGGTGAATGTGTCCGGTCTGGCTGGCTTCATCACCTGGGTGGGTATCGCCGTGGCTCACTACCGTTTCCGCCGCGCATACCTGAAGCAGGGTAACAGCCTGAAGGACCTGCCCTACGTGGCGCCGTTCTTCCCTGCAGGTCCGATTATCGCCTTCCTCATGTGCCTGGTCGTTATTGGCGGCCAGAACTACGAGGCGTTCCTGAGCGGCGACTGGGCTGGCGTGCTCAGCTCCTACATTGGTCTGCCCGTGATTATCGCGGTCTGGCTGGTGCACCGCGTGGTCACTCGTGACCGACTGATTCCGCTGGAGCAGATTGATGTGAGCGGTATTGATGTTAAGGCTTCGAAGTAACGCGAACGCTTGCGCCGGCTGATTGAATTGGCTGATACGTGAAGAGCCGCCGGTTCCCCTTTGAATGGGGGAGCCGGCGGCTCTTTGCTATCTGCAGTTTATTCCGCACGGGTGAGCTAGGCTGTATGCCCTGCAGCTCTTAGGAGTGGCGGCGCGAGCGCAGAACGCTCAAGCCAAGACCAGCACAGATCGCGGCAACACCAATGCCAACAATCACTCCAACGCTGGATGCACCGGTGTTCGCCAGGGTAGCCTTCTTGGGGCTGCTCTCCTTAGCGAGGCTGTCCTGTGCCAGAGAATCCTTTGCGGAGCGGGCGGCGGTCACCGGAGCCTCCTGAGCGGGCTTGCTCTGAGCTGGCTTGCTCTTGGGATGCGCCACGGTTGCGTCCTCCAGCTTGTCCGCATTGGGGGTCTTATCGGCAGCCGGTGCCTGATCTGCCGCGGGTGCCTTATCGGCAGGCATCGGAGCTTCAGGCAGTGCAGGAACCGTCGGCGCGTCAGTCGGGTTTACACCCACGGTTGCTTCCGGCAGGGGCGCCACGGTGGGTGCATCGGTTGGGTTAACGCCTACGGTTGCCTCGGGCAGGGGTGCCACGGTCGGTGCGTCAGTGGGGTTCACGCCCACGGTTGCCTCAGGCAGGGGCGCTACGGTGGGCGCATCCGTCGGGTTCACGCCAACGGTTGCTTCCGGCAGGGGTGCTACGGTCGGTGCGTCAGTGGGGTTCACGCCGACTGTTGCTTCCGGCAACGCGGGAACCGTCGGTGCGTCAGTGGGATTCACGCCAACGGTTGCCTCGGGCAGGGGTGCTACGGTCGGCGCGTCGGTCGGGTTCACACCAATGGTTGCTTCCGGCAGGGGTGCTACGGTCGGCGCGTCGGTCGGGTTCACACCAATGGTTGCTTCGGGCAGAGGTGCCACGGTGGGTGCGTCAGTCGGGTTTACACCCACGGTTGCCTCAGGCAAGGGCGCTACGGTGGGTGCATCGGTGGGGTTCACACCCACGGTTGCCTCGGGCAGGGGAGCCACCGTCGGAGCATAGGTCGGAACCGCAGAAACCACGGGCTCCTGCGCGAAAAGCTCAAGAGGCTTCTGCGCATCAAACGAACCGTACTCAGCACCCTGAACGCCAGCCGCCATGGTGCCCGCAATGTACTTGTGAGAGGTATTCAGCGTCGCCGCAACATCCGCCGGGACCTTCACCTCCGTCTCAAAAGCACCGTTGTGAATCTGCGAAGCAGGTACGGTCACCTCAGCCACGAAGCGCATACCCGTCTGAGGAAAACGACCGGGAACCCACACATTCGTATCAGACACCACCACGCGCACACCGTGCGGGGTCGCCTCACCGGTGTAGCCGGTACCGCGCACCTTCAACACGGTCTCACCCTTGGTGTTCAGACGCGGCGAATCCACGTGCAGAACCGGTGCGGCGCTATCCTTCACAACGTCCATGCGCAGAACCTGACCGCCCCCGTAACCATCAACGATGATATTAGCGACGAAGCTGTAGTTCTTCGCTGGGTCAATCAGGCTACCGGGAACGTAATGGGTCGCAGTCGCCGTGCCGTCCTTGAACGGGCCCTCAACGCGCACCGTCTGAATCGGGTTCAGAAACGGGAAACCCCTATGGTTTGCCTCGTGCAAAGCCGGGGCGAAAGCGGTAGTTTTCGCGGGCAGTTTCGATGCCTTGAACGTAATCTTGTTCAGACGCAGGGCGGTCTTCAGCTTACGGGTATTGGTCTCAACCTTGTAGTTGTAGACCGTAATAACCGGTGGGTTATCCGGATTCGGGGTATTCGCTGCCGCAACAGAAGGCAGAGCGCACAAGCTCAAGGATGCGGCAAGAAGAACAGAAGCGCCGGCGCTACCGTAGCGGCGGGCACGAGAAGAGTTAGCCATCATGAAGTTCCTTCTACATGGGTGATTGAGTGATCCGCACTCTTCCTGTATCACGCCAAGTCGAGTGCGTATACGGTACCGCGACATCGCGGTTAATTACACCGTAACACGCACCTAAACGCATGAACCGGACATAAGATAACTCGCCGAAATATTACGTAAAACCAGTGCCTACAGGGCGCACAATAGGGCGGATGGATAAGACAAACATGCACAGCGCCGGCTGGAGGATACGGAAATGCTAGGGTAGAAAGATGCCTACGCAGAAGAACCCGCAGAACCGAGTAGAAGCAGCCCCGCCCGCCGAACCCAACGCTACTGAGTACAGCGCTACTGAGCACAGCGCCATCGACAGCGCGCACCGCGTCGTGAACGTGTGTGCTGTAGCAATCCGCAACCGGGACGGGCTCGTACTCACCGTGCGCAAACGGGGCAGTGACGGGTTCATGATGCCCGGCGGCAAACCCGAACCGGGAGAAACCCCGCTACAGACCGCCTGCCGCGAAGTGAACGAAGAAATCGGGCTCACCCCCGACCCCACCCGGATGCACCACCGCGGACTCCTGGAAGCGGCGGCACTGAACGAGGCAGGCTTTACGGTACGCGCCGAAACCTACGAATACGCACCCACCGACGAACAACACGAGCTATTGGCTTCTCTGGTGCCGCAGGCAGAAATCGCTGAGCTGCGCTGGGTCAACCCCGCCATGAGCAGCCCCTTCGATTCTGCATCGCAGGCACCGCTGAATACCGAGCAAATCTTCCCGCTGCTGGCACGAACCCCGCTACCGTAACCACCGCCCCTGACGCCACTCCTGAACCGGCTGGCGGCACACATGAGGTACACAGGTGCATCCGGTAACCTCAACACAGCAACATCTATCGGGTAGAACGCATAGAGGCGCTCCACCCCGGAACCCCCCCCCATACACCCCAAGGAGAACCATGAAGAAGACTGACTACAACCTCGCCGTCTACTGCGGTGCACGCTCCGGCAACGACCCGCTCTTCACCACCCGCGCCCAGGAACTCGGCACCCTCTGCGCCCAGAACAATATTGGCGTGGTGTACGGAGGCGGCCGCACCGGCCTCATGGGCACCGTCGCGGGCGCAACCCTGGACGCCGGCGGCGTGGTCTACGGCGTGGTCACCCACAAGCTGGTCGGCTTGGAAGGCGTGTACCCCGGCCAGACCACCCTCGACATTGTGGACACCATGCACCAGCGCAAAATTGCCATGATCGACAAGGCTGACGCGTTCGTCGCCATGCCCGGCGGCCCCGGCACCCTCGAAGAGTTCTTTGAAGTTTTCAGCTGGCAGTTCCTCGATATTCACTCCAAGCCGGTCGCCCTGCTGAACGTCAACGGCTACTGGGACAAGCTCATCGACGCAATGCACTACATGGCGTCCACCGGCCTGCTCAACGAACGCTACCTGGACGAGCTCATCATCGCCACCACTCCCGAAGAGCTGCTGGATGCGCTTGCCAAGGACCTGGAGCGCCGCGCTGCCGAAAAGAACGCTGCTGAATAAAACCAACGCAGAAAGCTAGATTGACTATGGCAACCACCCCCAACCAGGCACGCACCCTGCTGCTGACCTTCTTTGGCCCGTTCCCCGGCGTGCCCGTGAACCCCACCGTAGCGCTCGCTGAGGGTGCTCAGCGTCTGCTGGCCCGGATGCGCCCGGATTTGAACGTCATCACTCGGGAGCTGCCCGTCAGCTACGACGGATCCAGCACCGCCCTGCGCACCGCACTGCAGGATGTGCGGCCCGATGCGCTCATCAGCCTGGGCGTGGCGGTCGGCCGCGACGTGGTCAGCCTCGAACAGGTAGCTATCAACCTGGACTCCGCCGGTATTGAAGATAATGACGGCGACCAGCGCTGCGATGAGCCGATTGCCCCTGGCGGTCAGGAGGCGTACTTCTCCTCCCTGCCGGTGCGCGCCAGCTTTGAGCGTCTGCGTGCGGCGGGGGAGCCGGTCGAGATTTCGTACACCGCCGGAACCTATGTCTGCAACCACGTGTTCTACGAGGGCCAGCGCATCAGCCGTGAACTGGGTTTGAGCATCCCCGCCGGATTCGTGCACGTGCCCGCAACCCATGCTGACGGTGAAGAGACCACCGAAGACACCGGCATGACCGCCCACCGTGACGCCGGTGGCGTGGTGCGTGACGAGCAGGGCATCCCGCAGCTGCCCGAATCCACCGTGGTGCGCATTATTGCGGAGGTTGCCTCCGACACCCTGCCCGCCGTGAACTAGCAGCACGGTATAGAGCTAAAACCCGTATAACAAAACCGCCGGATAGCCTCCCTAACTGGGAGCCTATCCGGCGGTTTGTGCATCTGCGCTGACCCTACACAGCCGGGCTACAAAACCGGCACATGCAGGCTCGAGCTACTACTTGGTGCGGTTCTTCAGGTAGTAGTCAATCAGCGAGGCGGTCGAAGAATCCTGGCGTTCCAGAACCTCGCGGTCACCCTCAATAGCGGGAACCAGGTCCAGCGCCAGCTTCTTACCGAGCTCAACGCCCCACTGGTCGAAGGAGTCAATGCCCCAAACAACACCCTGAACGAAGGTGATGTGCTCGTACAGGGCAATCAGGGAGCCCAGAACGCGCGGGGTCAGGCGCGGCGCCATGATGGAGGTGGAGGGGCGGTTACCGCTGAAGATACGTGCGTTGACCACGTGCTCTGCGGTGCCCTCTGCACGAACCTCTTCCTCGGTCTTGCCGAATGCCAGAGCCTGAGACTGTGCGAAGAAGTTAGCCAGGAACAGCTCGTGAACGTCCTGCTCGCCGTCCTTGGTCGGGTGGACCGGGTTAGCGAAGGCAAGGAAGTCCGCGGGAATCAGGCGGGTGCCCTGGTGGATCAGCTGGTAGAAAGCGTGCTGGCCGTTGGTGCCGGGCTCGCCCCAGAACACTTCACCGGTTGCGTAGTTGACGAAGGAGCCGTCTGCGCGAACGGACTTGCCGTTGGACTCCATGGTCAGCTGCTGCAGGTATGCGGGGAAGCGGTGCAGGTACTGGTCGTAGGGCAGAACCGCGTGGGTCTCAGCACCGAGGAAGTTCACGTTCCAAATGTTCAGCAGACCCATGAGAACGGGTACGTTCTGAGTCAGGGGAGCGGTGCGGAAGTGCTCATCCATTGCGTGGAAGCCGGCGAGGAAGTCAGCGAAAACCTTCGGGCCGAAAACGATAGCCAGGGAGGTGCCGATCGCGGAGTCTACAGAGTAGCGGCCGCCAACCCAGTCCCAGAAGCCGAAAGCGTTCTCGGGGTCAATGCCGAATGCTGCGACCTTATCCAGTGCGGTGGAGACAGCCACGAAGTGCTTAGCCACAGCCTCGGATGCTTCCTTACCTTCCAGAGCGCCAGCCTCAGCCAGTGCGGACAGCAGCCACTCGCGTGCCACGCGCGCGTTGGTGAGGGTTTCGAGGGTACCGAAAGTCTTGGACGCGACGATGAACAGGGTGGTCTCGGGGTCCAGGCCGGAGACCTTCTCAGCCACGTCGGTCGGGTCAATGTTGGAGATGAAGCGTGCGGTGATGCCTGCGTCTGCGTAGGGCTTGAGAGCCTCGTACACCATGACCGGGCCCAGGTCGGAGCCACCGATACCGATGTTCACAACGGTCTCGATGCGCTTGCCGGTGATGCCGGTCCACTCGCCGTTGCGCACGCGCTCAGCGAATGCGTAGATCTTCTTCAGCACGGCGTGAACGTCTGCGTCTACGTCCTGGCCGTCAACGGTCAGTGCGGGGGTGTAACCCTCGGGGCGGCGCAGTGCGGTGTGCAGCACGGCGCGGTCCTCGGTGACGTTAATGTGCTCACCGGAGAACATTGCCTCGCGGGCCTGCTCCAGCTTGACCTCTTCGGCGAGCTTGACCAGCAGCTCGACGGTTTCGGGGGTAATCAGGTTCTTGGACAGGTCGACGTGCAGTTCGTCGGCGGTGAAGCTGAGCTTCTGCGCGCGTTCCGGGTCAGCGGCAAACCATTCGCGCAGGTTCGGAGTGAGGGACTTGTGGTGAGCGGACAGAGCAGACCACGCGGAGGTGGTCGTAGGGTCAATAGAAGTAGTCATGTTTCCATTCTCTTATTTTCGGGTGTCTATGTCACCTCTTTCGGGGGTGATATGGGACGATACGGCGAAAAAATCGAAACCTGGCACGCTGTTGTGGGCCTTGCAACATCAAGATGTAGAGTAAAACCTATGACTTCTTCACCTGAACACACACCCGCTGACACTCACACACCCGCTGACACTCACGCACCGCGCTACCTGCTCATCTCCCGCGAAGGGGAAACCCTCCTCAACGATGACGGAACCCTGCACTACCTGACCGGTATCGGTACTGCCGAGCCGCTGACCGAAGATGCTATCCTTGCGCGCAGCGTGATTCGCCCCGCCGCCTACGGTGCTGACACCCAGAAGAATAGTGAGGCAGAGGTGCACGTGCTCTACTGCGAGGATGAAACCCTCGCGCAGGTCGCCGCCGACCTGAACGACCCTCGGGTGCACGCCTCCACGAGCGGTTTCCGCTACTACCCGGTCCACGAGGACCCGGAAGGCCGCGCCCACTACGCCACCGCCCTGGCACGCCGCGACTACCTCATCGATATGCGCTACTCCGCATACAGTGGCGAGGAGGCGCCCCTCGGCTCCAAGGGCATCCGCCGCACCGCCTCCGGTGAGATGGTGTTCCCCCGCATCGAACCCGCCGTGATGGCGCTGGTGACCAGCCGCGACGGCGAGCGCGTACTGCTGGCGAATAACCGCCAGTGGCACCCCAACCGCTTCGCCCTCATTGCCGGTTTCGTTGACCCTGGCGAGAACCTCGAAGAGGCAATCGCTCGCGAAGTCTACGAGGAGACCGGCCTGCACACCCTGAGCACCGAGTACCGCATGAGTGATGTGTGGCCTTTCCCGCGCTCGCTCATGATTTGCTACCGGGCGCGCGTGGATGAGAACGAACCCATCATCCATCACGACGGTGAGATTCGTGCCGCCCGCTGGTTCACCGCCCCCGAGTTGCGTGAGGCGATTGCTATTTCGGAAGAGCGCGGCAACAGCGACGAGGATGACCCCGCCAAGCTGGAGCTGCCCGGCACGAACGCTGTCGCCCGCCGCATGATTGATGAGTGGCTCGCAGAAAAGCCCTAGTGATACACTGGTAGCTAAGCCCAACGGAGGGGGGTCGTTTTTGGCGTGCCCGGAAACGCTCTCATTGCAGAGCGGCTTCACCGGCAAACACTTCAACCGGCAAACACCCCCAGATACCTATCTGAAGGTACTGCCCCGTGACCCCCGCGCCTTCTAGAGCGCACCCGCTGGCAAGACTATCCCCTAGATTTAAGCGAGAAACTTAACGCATGTCTGAAAACACCGCTTCGCGCCCCGACCTTCGCAATGTGGCCATCGTGGCACACGTTGACCACGGCAAGACCACCATCGTCGACGCGATGCTGCAGCAGACCCACGCCTTCTCTGCCCACGCAGATGTTGAAGACCGAGTCATGGACTCCGGCGACCTCGAAAAGGAAAAGGGCATCACCATTCTGGCGAAGAACACCACCGTGTTCTACAACGGCCCTTCCGCCAACGGTGAGACCATCACCATTAACGTTATTGACACCCCCGGCCACGCCGACTTCGGTGGCGAGGTGGAGCGCGGCCTGTCCATGGTTGACGGCGTTGTGCTGCTCGTGGACGCATCCGAAGGTCCGCTGCCCCAGACCCGCTTCGTGCTGCGTAAGGCACTGGCTGCTAAGCTGCCCGTGATCCTCGTGGTGAACAAGGTTGACCGCCCCGACTCCCGTATCGACGAGGTTGTTGGCGAGTCCATGGACCTGTTGCTCGGCCTGGCATCCGACCTGGCGGACGAGGTTCCGGACCTGGATCTGGACGCTGTGCTGAACGTTCCGGTGGTGTACGCATCCGGTAAGGCTGGCGCTGCATCCCTGAACCAGCCCGCAGACGGCCAGCTGCCCGACAACGGCGACCTGGAGCCGCTGTTCAAGACCATCATCGAGCACGTACCCGCCCCCACCTACAACCCGGACGAGGTTCTGCAGGCACACGTGACCAACCTGGACTCCTCCCCGTTCCTGGGTCGTCTGGCACTGGTCCGTATCTTCAACGGCACCCTGAAGAAGGGCCAGACCGTTGCGTGGGCACGTCACGACGGTGAAATCAAGAACGTCCGCATCTCCGAGCTGCTGGCTACCAAGGCTCTTGAGCGTGTTCCCGCAGAGTCCGCTGGCCCCGGCGAAATCGTCGCAGTGGCAGGTATCGAGGAC
Organism: Rothia sp. HMSC066H02; assembly: GCF_001814995.1. NCBI lineage: Bacteria > Bacillati > Actinomycetota > Actinomycetes > Micrococcales > Micrococcaceae > Rothia > Rothia sp. HMSC066H02. The sequence continues at coordinate 201,227 of NZ_KV818673.1, forward strand.
ATCACCATTGGTGAAACCCTCACCGACGCTGAGAACCCCAAGCCCCTGCCGCTGATCAAGGTGGACGATCCCGCGATCTCCATGACCATCGGTATTAACACCTCCCCGCTGGCTGGCCGCGTCAAGGGCGCAAAGGTCACCGCACGTCAGGTGAAGGACCGCCTGGACCGCGAGCTGATCGGTAACGTGTCCATCAAGGTTCTGCCCACCCAGCGTCCGGACGCGTGGGAAGTTCAGGGTCGTGGCGAGCTCGCCCTGGCTATCCTCGTGGAGCAGATGCGCCGCGAAGGCTTCGAGCTGACCGTGGGTAAGCCCCAGGTGGTTACCAAGACCATCGACGGCAAGGTCTACGAGCCCATGGAGCACATGATTATTGACGTGCCCGAGGAGCACCTGGGTGCTGTCACCCAGCTGATGGCTGCACGTAAGGGTCGTATGGAGAACATGTCGAACCACGGTACCGGTTGGGTCCGTATGGAGTTCGCTGTTCCCGCACGTGGTCTGATTGGTTTCCGTACTCAGTTCCTGACTGAGACCCGCGGTGCCGGTATTTCTTCCTCCTACTCGATTGAGCACGAGCCTTGGGCTGGCGAGATTGAGTACCGCACCAACGGTTCGCTGATTGCTGACCGTGCCGGCGTGGTGACCCCCTACGCGATGATTAACCTGCAGGAGCGTGGCACCTTCTTCGTGGAGCCCACCTCTGAGGTGTACGAGGGCATGATCGTTGGTATGAACTCCCGTGCAGACGACATGGAAGTTAACATCACCAAGGAAAAGAAGCTGACCAACATGCGTTCTTCGACTGCGGACAACTTCGAAAACCTGACCCCGCCGAAGAAGCTGACCCTCGAGGAATCCCTCGAATTCGCCCGCGAGGACGAGTGCGTTGAGGTGACCCCCGAGGCGATTCGTATCCGTAAGGTCATCCTGGACTCCAACGAGCGTGTCCGCGAGTTCCGCCGCCGCGCCCGCGCGAACTAGTACAGCGCGAACTGATAGCGCGTTAGCGACTCACCTGCTGTAGCGGGTGCTGTCGTTGCGTAAGAGCCGCCGCTACCTTCTGAAGAGGAGGTAGCGGCGGCTCTGTTTAATCCTCAGGCACGTTCGGGAAGTACCGAAGGGGTAGGGCGGAGAGAAGAACAAGGAGAGCGGAGCGCTTTTGCTTTCTGCCTAAAACTGCTTTCGAAAAGCCTGAACACCCCGCGCTGTACATGCGAGTGTGTAAGATAAAATAATGCGCCTGCACGGTGGCGGCACCCGTCCGCTACTCAACGTCTGCTGATTAACGATGTAAATTGCTGGCGCGCTTTGACCGTCCAAGAAACCCAACCCTGCGTATGAGAGGGAAAGCCTGTGTCTGAAACCGAGAACACTCATCCTGATTCTGCGACCCCCAGCTACCCCACGCAGGGTGAGCGTATCACTCCCGGTTCCCGCCGTGACCTGCTACCGAATAACTACGATGCGAAGAAGGCGCGCATCCTGTTCGTGCATGCACACCCGGACGACGAAACCTCCTCGACCGGCGCAACCATGGCGTACTATGCGCAGAAGGGCGCGGAGGTGTACCTGCTGACCGCTACCCGCGGTGAGTTGGGTGAGGTCATCCCCGAGGAGCTACACCACCTGGAGGTCGGTAAGCCCGGCTGCCGTGATAATGGTGAGGCGCTGGGTGAGTATCGCACCGGTGAGCTTGCCGGCGCTATTAAGGCACTCGGCGTGAAGAAGCAATTCTTCCTGGGTCAGGAACCCGCTGTCGCGGAGGGCGCGCTGCCGCTGTACCGTGACTCCGGCATGGCGTGGGGCCCGGAGGGTAAGCCCGTCGCTAACCCGGTGGCGGCGGAGGATTCGTTGACCGCGCAGCCTCTGGAACCGCAGGCTCAGGCTCTGGTTGCCGCTATCCGCGCCCTCGACCCGGATGTTCTTGTCACCTACGATTCGGACGGCGGTTACGGCCACCCCGACCACGTGCGCGTGTACGAGATTGTGCACCGCGCCCTGCAGATTCTTGAAGATGACGAGGACCGCCCGATTCTCACCTGGGGTATTGAGGGCGAGTTCGATACGGCTGATCAGCGCGTGCAGGCGGCAATCTACGGTGACGGCACCGCCAAGCGCAAGGCGATGGAGGCGCACCGCACCCAGATCACGGTGGTGGACGAGAAGACTTTTGAGTATTCGAATAAGGTGCCGCAGAAGATTTCTGCCGTGGAGACTTTCCGTGTGCTCGACGGTGACCCGACGGCGACCGTGCACCCGAAGCCGCAGGAGGCTGGTCTGGTGGCGGGCGTTCTGACCGGCTCGATTCTGGGTATTTTTGCCGGTATCGCCGGCTCGATTTACCACGCCTGGGTCGTGTACGCGGGCGATACCGCCCTGCCCCTCGGCTTGCTGGTGGCGTACCTGACGGTGTTCTTTACCGCCCTGTGGTGCGCCCTGTCGCTGCGCCGCGGCTACGCGGCGGCTGTCGTGGCTGTTGCCGTGTTCGTGACCGTGTACATGCTCGGTTATGGTCGCCCCGATTCGCCGTTCGTGCTGGTGAACCCGGGCCATTCGGCGATTGGCTTCTACGGCGCCCTGTGGTGGTTCGGCGCCCCGGTCGCGGCGATGCTGGGCATGCTCGTGTACACGCGCGCTCGTGTGAAGGACGCACAGTATTTCTCGCCGCGTGCGGCTCATCAGCGCGCTCGCGCTAAGAAGTAGCCTGATGGTTATCGCTAAGTCATAACGTGGGGGAGGGGCGTTCCTGTCTGCCGGGGCGCCCCTCCTGCTGTTTTGGGCGCGGCACAGTTGCTGTCTTCTGCACCCGCCGGACAGAGGTCCGGATAGCGGAAAATAGGGAAGAAAATTTATGCGTTATTCGGTGAATTTAGCGGGGTGGAAATAGTCGCGACTTCATCAAAAAATTCATGTGACGAAGATTTCATTTTTGGCTTAATCTATTTTTGAAAGCCAGCCGACTAGTCGTAATGCAAATAAATACCAGGTCAGCCTAGCCTAAAAAATACCCCCACAAACCCAATGACCCACTGTCTGATACACCACGAAAATACTGTTAAACACTCGGCGCGCGATAGACTATACACAGACTTCCCCGCCGGGTACCACCTACTCGGCGGTTTACTCTGTAGATTTTGCCCTGCAGCAGACGACCCGCAGAACGGCGGGCACGGGGCGAACAGCTTCTAGAAAGGCACACCAATGACCTACGTAATCGCGCTTCCCTGCGTGGATGTCAAAGACCGCGCATGCGTTGAAGAATGCCCCGTCGACTGCATCTACGAAGGCGAACGCACCCTGTACATCCACCCGGATGAGTGCGTGGACTGCGGCGCCTGCGAGCCCGTCTGCCCCGTAGAAGCAATCTACTACGAAGACGACGTCCCCGAAGAGTGGAGCGAATACGTCAGCGCCAACGCAGACTTCTTCGACGACCTGGGTTCCCCCGGCGGCGCAGCAAAGCTCGGCCCCACCGGCAAGGACGTGCCCTTCATCGCGGCGCTGCCCCCTCGTGGTGAGTAGTAGCTGCGGCGAGTAAACCCTGCGGCGAATAATAGCGACAACCGCATAGACTGACCGCACCCGCTAATGGGTGCCAAGAGCCTCCATCACAGCACCCGGTGCCCACGCACCGTCTAGGCGCTGGAATGGAGGCTCTTGCTGTAGGCACGCCAGCGCACGGACGCTAGACTAAAATGACGAAAACTATTCCCAAGCAACCAGGTGACACAATGACTTACGGCCTGAACCTGCCCGAATACCCCTGGGAGGCGCTCGCCCCCTACCGCGCAACCGCGGCCGCCCACCCGGACGGTCCGGTGGACCTGTCCATCGGCACCCCGGTCGACCCGACCCCGCAGAACATTCGTGAGGCGCTGGCTGCCGCCTCCGACGCACCCGGCTACCCGACCACCCACGGCACCCCCGCCCTGCGTGAGGCTATTGCTGAGTGGTTTGCGCGCCGCCGCGGTGTGACCGGTCTGAGCCCGGAGGCGATCATGCCCACGGTCGGTTCGAAGGAACTCGTGGCGTGGCTGCCGTTCCTGCTGGGTCTGGGCCCGGGCGATGTGGTCGTGTACCCGCGCGTTGCGTACCCCACCTACGATATGGGTGCCCGCTTCGCCCGCGCTGAGTCCGTGCCCGCCGATAGCCTGGATGAGCTGGACGCTGACACCCGCAGCCGTGTGAAGCTGATTTGGGTGAACTCCCCGGCGAACCCGAACGGCACGGTCCGTACCGTGGAGCAGCTGCGTGAGATTGTGTCGCAGGCGCGTGAAATCGGTGCCGTGGTGGCATCCGATGAGTGCTATGCGGAGCTCGGTTGGGGTGCCTGGGATGAGGCGCGCGGCGGTCAGGCGGTGCCGTCCATCCTGGATCCTCGCGTGTGCGATGGTGATTTTACCGGCCTGTTTGCCGTGTACTCGCTGTCGAAGCAGTCGAACCTTGCCGGTTACCGTGCCGCGTTCATTGCCGGTGCCCCCGAGCTGATGCCGAACCTGATTAATAGCCGCAAGCACGCCGGCATGATTGTGCCCGCCCCCGTGCAGGCTGCCATGATGGTGGCGCTGGCTGATGAGGCGCACGTGGCGGCGCAGAAGGACCTGTACCGTGCCCGCCGCGAGGTACTGCAGGAGGCGATTGCCGCCGCCGGTGGCCGCATTGAGAATTCTGAGGCTGGCCTGTACCTGTGGACCACTTTCGGTGAGTCCACCTGGGATTCGATTGGGCGCCTGGCGGAGCTGGGTATTATTGCTGGCCCCGGCGTGTTCTACGGCGAGGACGGCGAAGGCTACGTGCGTATCGCTCTGACCGCCTCCGATGAGGCGGTGGCGAAGGCTGCTGAGCGTCTGAAGGCATCTGCATCTAAGTAACGTTGCCGCTAAGTAGTCCCGACAGGCATGTAGCCCCGACGGGTCTAACTAGCCCGCATAGCAGAAAGCCCCCGCACCCTCCCGAAAGGGGAGTGCGGGGGCTTTGCCGTATCCGCTGATTGTCGTTGGCTGAGGAGCCAGAACGAGAAGGGCTACTTGCGGTCGCCGGGCAGAACGAACATCTGAACGGTCGGCGGGTTCGGGTTATCCAACGCATCCGGAATCAGGTTTCGGGTCACCTTCGCGGAGGTGCGCGACGCCAGCCTGTCCGTAATGCCGGTTGCTACAGCCGTCAGCACGAAGTTCACCGTCACGAAGAGTGCCGCCGCCAGAATCAGGGTCTGCAGCACGTTGCCGTCACCGGAACCGATACGGCGCGCCGAGGCCAGCAGCTCCGGGTAGGAGATGATGTAACCGAGTGCGGTGTCCTTCAGAATCACCACGAACTGGCTGAGCATCGAGGGCATCATCGCGGTGAACGCCTGCGGAAGCAGGATCCGAATCAGCGTCTGGGTCGGGGTCAGACCAATCGCAAGACCCGCCTCGCCCTGGCCGCGAGGAAGCTGCTTCACGCCCGAACGCAGCAGCTCAGCAATCACCGAACCGTTGTACAGGGTCAGACCAATGACCACGGCGATGAAGGGCAGCTGAGCAGGCGGAAGACCGCTGTACTTGCCCAAAAAGAGCCAGAAGAAGATCATCATGATCAGCACCGGCACGGCGCGGAAGAACTCCACCACCACGGTGCCGAACCAGCGGATAACGCGGTACTGGGAGAGTCGAGCAATACCGAAGACCACACCGAACGCAACCGAGGTAACCACCGAAACCGCTGCCGCAGACAGGGTCGAGGCAAGGCCCGGCAGGTAGTAGGAAGTCCAGGCGCGGGCGGTGAACAGGTCAGTCCACTTTTCTGCCTCCAGCTGACCCTTCTGACCCATCACGGTCAGCACATACACCGCAAATAGCGCGAAAAGGACTACCGCAGCAATGTTGAAGATGCGGATACGACGCTGCGCAATAGGACCCGGCTCGTCGAAAAGCACCGAAGAAGCGGCGCGGGTGTCATTACTGATAAAAGGGTTTTTCATCGCTTCACCGCCAGCTTACGGGATGACCAGGTGGTCAACGCACCAATGGGAACAACAATGATGACGAAGCCCATCGCAAACATGATGAAGATAGCGAGCACCATGTTCGCGTCGAACTCAATCATGGATTTCATCAGCCCGGAGGCCTCAGCCACCGACGCGACCGAGGCGACAGTGCTGTTCTTCGTCAACGCAATCAGGGTATTGCCGAGCGGGGTAATGGCACCGCGTAGAGCCTGAGGGAAAATCACTAGGCGGGCGGTGTCGAAGAAACCCAGACCGATAGCGCGCGCCGCCTCAGCCTGACCCTTCGGCACGGTGTTCACACCCGAACGGATCGCCTCGCAGATAAACGCCGAATGGTAAATCGACAGGGCAATGACCGCGTACACGAAGAAGTTCGTGTCGAAATCGTGCGAGAAGGAGAGCTGGAACTGCGTCCACACACCCAAAATGGCGAAAGTCATCATGATGGTGAGCGGAGTATTACGGACAGTATGCACATAGGCGGTGCCCACCCAGCGCAGGGACGGGACGGGACTGATGCGCATGAGCGCCAGCACAGTACCGAGAACGAACGAGCCAAGAGCCGCCCAGAAGGTCAGCTGAATATTGGTCATGAAGGCGCCAACCACATCGTACTTGGACAGGAGGGTGCCGAGTTGGTCAAAGAATGACATTCGTGAACCTCTCTAGAGGCCTAGGCGCAGGAGGTGCCCAGGTGCGGCGGGTTGGTTTCGGTGTTGTAGTGGTAGCCGGTGCCTTCGGTGTACTTGGTGATGAGCTTCTCCCAGGTACCGTCGGCAACCATCTCGTTGATGGCGTTGTTCACGGCTTCGCACTTGTCGGTGCCCTTGGGCAGACCCACGCCGTAGCGTTCGGTCGTGAAGGGGGAGCCGACCACTTTCAGCTTGCCCTTGTTCGCCTTGGTGGCTGCCAGACCGGCGAGGGTAATGTCGTCGGTGGTGACGGCGTCCACCACGCCGCCGTTGAGGGCGACCACGCAGTCGGAGTAGCTGTTCTGCTTGACCAGGTTCACGTTCTTGGCGAACTTGTCCTGCACCTTCTGGGCGCTGGTGGAGCCGGTGACGGAGCAGAGGTTCTTGCCGTTGAGGTCGTCCGGGCCGTGAATATCGGTGTTATCGGCACGCACGAGCAGGTCCTGACCAGCCGTGTAGTAGGGGCCGGCGAAGTCCACGGTCTTCTTGCGGCTTTCAGAGATGGAGTAGGTCGCAAAAATCATGTCTACCTGACCGGTGTTGAGCATGTTTTCGCGGTTAGCGGCGGGGGATTCGACGAACTCAATCTGCTCTTCGGAGTAGCCGAGCTTGCCGGCGACGTAGCGTGCCACCTCCACGTCGAAGCCGGTGTAGGTGTTGCCGTCCTGGTAACCGAGGCCGGGCTGGTCTACTTTGATGCCGATGCGGATCTTGTGGTCGCTGTCTGCGCTGGAGCATCCGGAGAGGACGCCGGTCAGAGCGAGGGATGCTGCTGCGGCGAGTGCCGCGAGCTTGCGTGAATATTTTTGCATGTTGGTCCCTCTGCTTTAGTGGTTGATGATCTTGGAGAGGAAGTCCTTGGCGCGCTCGCTCTTCGGGTTGGTGAAGAACTCGTCCGGGTGCGCCTCTTCGACGATCTCGCCGTCGGCAAGGAAGACGATGCGGTCTGCTGCCTTGCGGGCAAAACCCATTTCGTGGGTCACCACGATCATGGTCATGCCCTCCCTCGCGAGGGAGACCATGGTGTCGAGCACTTCGTTGACCATTTCGGGGTCGAGCGCGCTGGTGGGTTCGTCGAAGAGCATGACCTTAGGTCTCATGGCGAGTGCGCGGGCGATGGCGACGCGCTGCTGCTGACCGCCGGAAAGCTCTGCGGGCATCTTGTGCACTTGGGAATCCACGCCGACTTTCGCGAGCAGGTTCATGGCTTCTGCTTCTGCCTCTGACTTGGACATTTTGCGGATTCGACGGGGTCCAAGGGTTACGTTATCGAGAATGTTCTTGTGGGCGAAGAGGTTGTAGGACTGGAAGACCATGCCGACTTCGGCGCGAAGCTTGGCGAGGGCGCGGCCTTCTTCGGGTAGTTCCTGCCCGTCAATGGTGATGGATCCGCTGGTGATAGTTTCGAGACGGTTGATGGTTCGGCAGAGGGTGGATTTGCCGGAACCGGAGGGGCCGAGGAGGACGACGACCTCACCTTTTCCCACGGAAAGATTGATGTTCTTCAGAACGTGGTTGGTGCCGTAGTACTTGTTGACGTTGGCGATTTCGATGAGGTTTTTCTGCGCTTCGGGAGCTGCCTGTGCGGACATTTTGAACCCTTTCACGTGAGGTGCGTCTATGATGCGGGTTGTCTGTATGCTGAGCTTTCAGCTTACGCCTCAGGCGGTTTCCTGTCTGCAAAATATTCACTTTACTGGGTAAGCAATGTGAATTTTTAAGCATGAATGCATAGTTATAGTATTTTTGACGTAAAAATATAGGTAAAAAACACCCCATCTTCACAAAAGGCTCTGACTAGGGAATATATTCTTCCCTTTCTCTACGCACTCACGAGGTGTCAAACGCCTTTGGGGAGGTAGTCACGACTTGGTAAAAATTTCGAAAAAAGCGCAGAAAAGTGCCCGATAGGTGAGATAACACCTATCGGGCACTCTTCAGCACCCCCACAAGAGGGCTAAAACAGCTTAGGCTTCGTAACCGTTGGGGTTGTTCTTCTGCCAGTTCCAGTGGTCGCGAACCATGGTCTTAATGTCGCGGCTAGCGCTCCAACCCAGATCCGCCAGAGCAGAGGAAGGATCAGCGTAAGAGACCGCAACGTCACCGGGGCGACGATCCACAATCTTGTACGGCAGCTCCTTACCGCACGCCTCCTCGAACGCGTGCAGAACCTGCAGAACCGAGTAGCCGTTACCGGTACCCAGGTTCCAGGTGTGCAGGCCGCCGTGCTCAGCAATGTAGTTCAGCGCCTTCAGGTGGCCATCAGCCAGGTCAACCACGTGGATGTAGTCACGCACGCCGGTACCGTCAACGGTCGGGTAGTCGTTACCGAACACGTTCAGGTGATCGCGGCGACCCACAGCAACCTGCGCGATGAAGGGCACCAGGTTGTTCGGGATACCCGCCGGGTCCTCACCGATACGGCCGGACTCGTGCGCACCAACGGGGTTGAAGTAACGCAGCAGAGCAATGTTCCACTTGGGATCGGAAGCAGCCAGATCGACCAGCATGTCCTCAATGTGCTCCTTGGTGCGGCCGTAGCAGGACTGTGCGTCCATGTTCATCTTCTCGATCAGAGGCATGGACTCGGGCTCACCGTACACGGTAGCGGAGGAGGAGAACACGATGGAGTGGCAGTCAGCCTCGTCCATTGCGTACAGCAGGTTCAGGGTGCCAGCCACGTTGGTCTGGTAGTACCACAGCGGCTTCTCAGCGGACTCGCCCACAGCCTTCAGGCCCGCAAAGTGAATCACAGCGTCGGGGCGAACCTGCTTGAAGAGAGCCTTCATACCTTCGAGGTCGAGCAGGTCAACCTTGTGGAACTCGGGGGCGCGACCAGCGAGTTCAGCGACGCGCTTGAGGGACTCCTCGGAAGAGTTCGCGAGGTTATCCATGACGACGACGTCGTGGCCTGCCTTGAGCAGTTCAAGTACAGTGTGGGAGCCGATGTAGCCGGCGCCGCCGGTAACGAGTACCTTCATGATGTCCTTTCGGGCTTTATATATCCGGAAAAAGTGCTCCGGATGGGGGACAAAAGCTGTTGAGCTGTATCTAATGGTACAGCCGTGCATGCGGTGTAAGTACTGCGGAACACTGTGCGCTTGTGCACTCTGATGTGAGCACGTGGGAGGCGTTATTGAGGTGTGTCGACACTCGCCTTTGCCCAGCGCCTGAATCCGCGTATTAGCTGATTTCTGAGTCGACCTCTAATCCCACCAGAAATACCACTGGCGGCTCTGGTGAATAAACTCCGTCAGCTGCTCAAAATCCTCAAACACCTGGAACGGAAGATCGGAACAAAACGCGAACTGCTCGACCGCCAGATTCTTCGCCTCGACCGGGTCGGTGACGGGGCGTTCCACCAGAAACTCCAGGCAGTCAGCACCGTCAAGAGCCGCCGGGATGGCACCGTACTTTTCACGCCAATAGTGGGTGAACGCCAGCTGAGTTTCAGCGTCCGGGCAGTCATTCCAGCCGCCGAAGGGCAGGTACGCGGGAATATCGGCGGGGTCATCGGTCGGAATCTGCAGCAGGAGCATCTCGCCTTTCTCTTCTTCATCCAAAAGCTCGTAGCAGAGCAGGGCGGAAAGAGTCGGGGCGTCATCTTCGGGCTCCTCATCGGGCAGAAAATCGGAGCTCATAAACTCGTCGACAAGCTTGTTGAGGTTGAAGTCGTCCAGGTTGTCCTCGTGAGTCTCTTCGCCGTCGTCGGCAACCCGGCGCAGCTGCCGGGCAATGACTGCGCTGCCGTACTCTTCTGCGGAGGCGGCACCCCGGGCGGTACGGTAACGCTGCAGGACAGCACGAGTGTAGGCGCTCACCTGCTCGGGGGTCAGAGTCTCAACATCGTCAATGATGTCGTGCTCAAGGGACACCGCGATAACCATGCTTTCAAGCACCGTATCGTTCAAGTTCAGGCAGAAGGGGACGAACCCCTCCGCGCGCCCCAGCTTAGCCAGCTCATCGTAACGAGCCATGGCATCAGCGGCAGGAGTGCCCATTGGAATACGCTCGTGCGGGTAGGGGAAAAGGCGCGTAAAGTGCCGGTAGGTTTCGCTCATCGTCGACTCTGACTTAGTTGATTCAGGCATCTGAGTTCCTCTCTGAACTGTACAAGTGGTTAGTCATGGCGGGTACGCTGTACCCGGTACTACCAGCCTAGCGAAAGCCCGAGCCGTACGCCCTGAAAACGGTCATCGTAGCCGCCGCGGATTCGCGCCCAGCCTGTAAGAGCGGCGGACGAGGGAACACCGGGCGCAGAAAAGGGGCCGGGATGCTTCACACATCCCGACCCCAAAAGATTGCAAAAGGCAACCAGCGCTAGTCCAGGTGCAGACTAGTTCAGGTGCAGCGCCTCGTTCAGCTCCACGGTGTTCTTCGCACGCGGCAGAACCTCAATCGCGCCGCTGATCGAATTGCGGCGGAACAGCAGATTCGACACACCGGACAGCTCCGCAGCCTTCACCACGCGCGCCTCCTGACCGGGCAGCAAAACACTCACACGCGAACCGGCGGTCACGTACAGGCCCGCCTCAACCACGCAGTCATCACCCAGGGCAATACCGATACCGGACTCCGCACCCAGCAGAGAACGCTCACCAATAGACACACGCTGAGTGCCGCCACCGGAGAGGGTACCCATCGTGGAGGCGCCGCCACCAACATCCGAGCCGTCGCCCACCACAACGCCCTGAGAAATACGGCCCTCAACCATGGAGGTGCCCAGGGTACCGGCGTTGAAGTTCACGAAGCCCTCGTGCATCACAGTCGTGCCGGACGCCAGGTGCGCGCCCAGGCGCAGGCGGTCACCGTCACCAATGCGCACGCCGGCGGGAACTACGTAATCCACCAGGCGCGGGAACTTATCAATGTGGCTCACGCTCAGGTGACCTAGCTTGCGCAGACCAATCGCAAGCTTCTGGAACTCGGCGGCAAGCACCGGGCCGTGGTTGGTCCACGCAACGTTCGCCAGGGTGCCGAACAGGCCGTCCAGGTTCAGCTCGTTCGGGCGAACCAGGGTGTGGGAGAGCAGGTGCAGACGCAGGTACGCGTCGACCGCGTCTTCGGGTGCCTCATCCAGGTTGATGGATGCGGTACGCACCTCGGTGCGGGCATTGCGCGCCGGGTGCTCAGCGGCCAGGTCCTCCAGCTCGTCCGCGATGGACAGATCGGGGGTCTGGGTGAGGGAGGGGGCGGGGAACCATGCATCCAGGACGGTGCCGGCGTGCTCGCCGGAGACAACAACATTGACCAGTGCGACGCCGGAGGCGTAACGGGGAGTGTTTTCAGACATGCCTCCCATTATAGTTTTGGGGCTTGGCACACATTCAAGACCGTCTCATATGCTCGATATGGGCGTTGTGGGCGCGGGTGTGTGTACCGGGGAACCTGTAAGGTGGAAGGATGAGCGTTTCCCCGAATATTTCTGAGCGTCACCCTGTACCGCAGCCGCCCCTGAACTTGGACGTGTCCATGCCCGAGCTGACGCGTGCCCTGCTGGATTACGAGTCGGTTTCTGGTAATGAACGAACGATTGCCGACGCCGTGCACACGGCGCTGTCGTTCTGCCCGCACCTGCACCTGACCCGTGACGGGGACGCCATTATCGCCCGCACCGAATTCCCGCCGCTGCTCGGTGAGGAAGGGGAGCGTACCCGCATTATTCTTGCCGGTCACCTGGATACCGTGCCCCTGCCCACCGTTGAGGGTTCGCTGGGCACCGTGCCTTCCACGGTACGTGAAGAGGACGGCCACAGCGTGCTCTATGGCCGCGGCGCCACCGACATGAAGGGCGGCGTGGCGGTCCAGTTGAAGCTCGCCGCCGAACTGACCGCGCAGGACACCGACTACAACCTGACCTACATCTTCTACGACAACGAAGAGGTCGCCAGCGAACTCTCCGGCCTGGCGCGTCTGATCCGCAACCACGGCGAGCTCATCACTGACGCAGACTTCGGTGTGCTGCTTGAACCGACCAACGGCACCATTGAGGGCGGTTGCAACGGCACCATGCGTTTCTTTGTGCGCACCCGCGGCCTCGCCGCCCACTCGGGGCGTGCGTGGCGCGGCGAGAACGCAATTCACGCACTGGCACCGGCGTTGGCTGCGCTCGCCTCCTATGAGCCGAAGACTATCGCCGTGGAGGGCCTGGACTATCGTGAGGGTCTGAATGCGGTGCAGATTTCGGGTGGTGTTGCCGGTAACGTGATTCCCGATGCGGCGGCAATGCACGTGAATTACCGTTTTGCCCCGGATAAGACCCTGGATGAGGCTATCGCCCACGTGCGTGAGGTTTTCGCCGGATACGAGCTGGACTTTGTGGATCTTTCCCCGGCGGCTCGCCCCGGACTGGACACCCCGCTGGCGGCTTCCCTGATTGAGGCTGTGGGGCAGGAGCCTCAGCCAAAGTACGGTTGGACGGACGTAGCGCGCCTGAGCGAGATCGGTATTCCCGCGGTGAACTTCGGCCCCGGTGACGCTCTGCTGGCTCACACCGATAACGAGCACGTGAGCTTTAGCCAGCTGACCCGCTGCCACGCCGATTTGCGTGCCTGGCTGCTCAGCGACCGCGATGAGGACTAGCCGCGGCGCTAACTCTGTTGGTGCTGATTCTGCCGGTGCTGGCGCTACTATTTGAATTTAGGTGACCGTCAGGGGTTGACGGTCCTGCATGATATGAGATGGACATGAACTTTCTTCTGATTCTGCTTGCCCTGCTGATTTCGGGCGTTGCGGTGCTCTCCGTTGTGGCGCTCTCCGGTGAGCGTGCCGTGCCCGGTGCCGCGTTCTTCAGCGGCGTGGGCCGTGACGGTTTGGGCACCTTTGACCGTGTGGAGGATTTCGGCTTTATCGCTCCTCTCGTCGGTGCACCCGAAGATGACAAAGCACTCGAGAATGCACCCGCCGCGGAGGCTGCCGCTTCGGCTACAGAATCTGCTGATGCTAACGTTGCTGCCGCTGAGCCGGTTCGCCGCGGTGCGGTTCCGCTGGCTGATGATGCGGAGAGCACCTTGAGCGCGCATGACTTTGTGGAGAAGCGAAAGAACCCGCAGGCTGAGGGGAACTAACGCCCGTGAGTGTTTCGCCTGAACGTAATAGTGATTCCCCCGCGTATTCTCCCGCGCAGGGTGCCGCCACCCCCGCCTCCGGCGAGGAACGGAGCGAGTCCTTTGATGAGCTTCTGACCTGGGCGTACACCGCCGCCGGTGAGCGCCTGCACCGGGTGGGGGAGCGTCTGCGTGCCCTGCCCACATGGCTGTCGGTACTGCTGATTTACGGTCTGTCCCGAGTGTGGGGCTTCATCGTGTTTGCCGTGGTCGGTCAGCAGCAGCTGCGCAGCCCGTGGGGTCAGCATCTGGATTATTTGTCGTTCATTAGCATCTGGGATGCTGGCTGGTATGAGCAGATTGCGGTACAGGGCTACCCGAGTGAGCTGCCGGTGAATGCGGCGGGTGTGGTTCAGCAGAATCAGTGGGCTTTTTACCCGATTTTCCCGCAGCTTTCCGGTGCTATTAGTCGTGCGACGGGCATCGGGTACTACCCGGTGGCGGCGACGGTTGCTCTGATCGCCGGTTTCGCGGCGGCGTGGGTGATTTACCTGCTGTTTGAGGCGTCGTTGAAGGCAACCGGGTTCACAAGTGAGGAGTCGCCTTCTGCCCTGTCCATGTGGGCTGTGGCGTTGGTGTCGTTCTTGCCGGTGGCGCCGGTGCTTCAGGTTCCGTACGCGGAGTCGCTGAACCTGGTGTTCCTTGCCGGTGCGCTGCTGTGCCTGGTTCAGGGACGCTACGGCCTGCTGGTTCCTGTGGGGGCGTTGGCGTGCCTGTCCCGCCCGGTGGGTGTGCCCCTGGGCGCGGCTGCCGGCCTGTGGTGGTTTGCGTGCTGGGTGCGTTCGAGCCGCCAGTCGGGTATGGGCACGGCGTTTGTGCGCCATCTGGGGCAGCTGGTCAGCGCCTTGGTGGTGTGTGCGTGTGCGCTGGTGTGGCCTGCGATTGCGTGGTGGGCTACGGGCCGTGTGGATGCGTACACTGCCACGGAGACGGCGTGGCGCGGTACCCATTTGGCGCCGATTCAGCCGTGGCTTTCGCAGGGGTACCTGTACTTTGGGTATGCGGCTCCGGTGCTGCTGACTCTGCTGATTTTGGGCTTTATTGCTCTGTGTTTGAGCCCTCTGGCGCGTAGGGTTTTGGCGGCTCCGTTGAACCTGTGGTGCCTGAGCTATTTTGCGTATTTGATTCTGTTTTTGAATCCGCAGTCGTCGACGTTCCGTCTGTTGTTGCCGTTGTTTCCGCTGGTGATTGTGGTGGCGGCGGCGAGCCGTTCGCGGGCGTATCGTTGGGCGTTGTTGGTGGCGGGTGCGTGTGCGCAGTGGGGCTGGGTTGGCTGGCTGTGGCATTGGAAGCAGCTCCCCGGCGGTGGAGATTACCCGCCGTAAACCGAATATCGTGACTGGAGACCGCCGGTGTGCTGCCGGCAGTCTTTTGCGTTCGGGAGGCGGGCGGGCCTGCGGTTGGAGCCGCAGCGTTTTAACCCGGCGGTGGAGACTACCCACCGTAAACCGAATATCGTGACTGGAGACCGCCGGTATGCTGCCGGCAGTCTTTTGCGTTCTTAGCCGTGGGCGCAATGCCCCTCTGCGGTGCGGTAGCGTACGCCTTCTGCTTGTCCAGAGCTTAAAGACACGTCCAGAAAGCGCCGCGGGTTCGGCGGTGCTGGCTCGGAACTGATAATCTATATTCTGTGTTTGGTATTAGTGGCACCGAGTTGATTATTTTGGCCATCATCACGTTTGTGGTGATTGGCCCCGAACGCATGCCCGAATACGCCCGACAGATCCGTGAATTCGTCAAGACCGTGCGCCGCATGGCGTTCGACGCGAAGGACGACTTCAAGGAAGCCCTGGGCGAGACGGGTCTGGAAGATATTAACTGGCGCCAGTACGACCCCCGCCAGTACGATCCGCGCGTGATTGTGAAGCAGGCGTTCGCTGAGGATGACGCCGAGCGTGAGCGTGAGGCGAAGGAACGTGAAGAGGCGCTGCTGAAGGAGAAGGAAAAGTCGGAGAGCCGTGCTCTTCCGCGAGGCGCATACGCCCCCTTCGACGTGGACGCAACCTAAGATTTTGAATAGATAAGAACCCCGCACCGTGATGGTGCGGGGTTCTTTCTGTTCTCAGCTTTTGCCGTCAGCTTCTAGACGGCTAGATCTCTAAACAAAGAGCGGCAGGCTCTGACCCGCCCGCGACTCGCCCGACTGCAACAGCTGCGAGGCGATGGACTGAATCTCTTCGGCGGTGGGGGAGTTCGGGTGGCTCCAGACCACCGGGGTGCCCTCGTCGCCGCCGGTACGCAGGTTCACATCCAGCGGGACGGAACCGAGCAGCGGTACCGGGTAGGAGAGCGCCTCCGAAAGACGCTCAGCGAGCACCTGACCGCCGCCAGAACCGAACATGTCGAGCACGGTACCGTCCGGCAGGGTCATGGCAGCCATGTTCTCCACCACGCCCACGACCTTCTGACCGGTCTGCAAGCTCAGGGTACCGGCACGCTCCGCCACATCCACCGCGGCGTGCTGCGGGGTGGAAATGAGCACCAGCTCCGCATTCGGCAGCAGCTGAGCCATGGAGATGGCAATATCGCCGGTGCCGGGCGGCAAATCGAGTAGCAACACATCCAGGGCGCCGAAGTGCACGTCCATGATGAACTGCTCCAGGGCACGGTGCAGCATGGGGCCGCGCCACGCCACCGGCTCGTTGCCCTTGAGGAACATGCCGATAGAAATCACTCGAATAAAGCCGCCGCTGACCTTCTGCTCACCCCAACGCTGGGCGGGGGCGGGAACGTCCACGGTCGGCGGAAGAATCAGGTCATCCAGGCGGGTCGGGGCGTCGGTAATACCCAGCAGACCCGGAATGGAGAAGCCGTGCACATCCGCGTCAATAATGCCCACCGCAAGCCCGCGCGAGGCGAACGCGGCGGCAAGATTCGCGGTCATGGAGGACTTACCCACACCACCCTTACCGGACACCACACCGAACACGCGGGTCAGCGAACCGGGCGCGGTAAACGGGTTAGAACGCTCCGGCTTGAGCATCGAACGCAGAGCGGAACGCTGCTGCGGGTTCATCGCACCCACCTGCAGCTGCACACGCTCAATACCCTCAACGGTGGCGGCGGCGTCACGAACCTGCTGCTCGATGGTGTTCTTCAGCGGGCAACCCTCAATCGTGAGCAACACCGTGACCTCAGCCCAGTGACGGCCGGGAATCGGCTCGCCCTGCTCATCCAGTTCCGGATGCACGAGCGCCGTCTCAACCATGCCCAGCTCCGTAATGGGGCGGCGCAGTTCGGGGTCTTCAACGCGGGCGAGCGCCGCGTAGAGGGCATCCTGCAGCGGGTTATCAGCGGTCACGGGCGCCTCCCTCACGGGTGCGCTCTGCCTGTTGCTGTGCCTGCTGGGATTCGCGGCTCTGAGGCTGGCTCAAATCGCCGTGACGGGAATCCTGGTCGGAGTCCTTCGCAGAGTCCTTTGCAGAGCGTTCAGCCTTGTCAGAAGCCTGCTCGGCACCGTTCTCAGCATCCTGCTTCTCGGAGCCCTGCTCCTCAGCGTCTTTTTCCTCGCCCTCGGAGATATCGATATCGTCGATAGCCTCCTCCAGGTCCTCAATGTCCTCACTGATGTCCTGCAGCTGCTCGGCGTGACGCTCCTGCTCCTGCGCAATGTTCTGCAGCTCCTCAAGAATGTCACGCAACTCGCTACGAACGAAGTCACGGGTCGCAACCTCACGCAGAGCAATACGCAGCGAAGCAATCTCGCGGGTCAGGTACTGAGTCTCCTCCAGGTTCTGCTGATCGCGCTTACGGTCCTCAGAAGCCACCACGCGGTCGCGGTCATCCTGACGGTTCTGCGCCAACAGCAGCAGAGGAGCAGCGTAAGAAGCCTGCAGGGACAGCATCAGGGTCAGCAGGGTGAAGTTCAGGCTACGCGGGTCGAACTGCATCTCCTCCGGCGCCAGGGAGTTCCACGCCAGCCACACGCCACAGAAAATGGTCATCCACATCAGGAACTGCGGGGTACCCATGTAGCGTGCAAAGCCCTCGGTCATGCGGCCGAAAGCGTCCGGGTTGGGGCTCGAAAACAGCTTCGGCTTGCGGGTGCCGGGGGTGCTCAGCTGCGAGTCGCTACGCTGCGGGCGGGAGTCGCCGCGCTCGCGGTTGCGTTCAGCGTACTTCTTCTCCAGGCGGTCCTTGAGGATGCGCGCCTTATCGATGCGGGGGTTCTCTTCGGTACGGTTTGCGTCGCGGCGGTTCGAATCAGGCAAAGCGTCGTCCTACCTTTCGTACAGGAGTTCCATCATCGTAAGTGCGCCAGTCTTCGGGCAGGAGCGCATCGAGCACGTCGTCGATGGTCACTGCGCCTACCAGGCGGTGCGATTCGTTCACAATGGGAACGATGGTCAGGTCATAGGTCGCCAGCACGCGTGCCAGCTCTTCCAAACTTGCCTGGTCAGAGACAGGCTCAGTGTCGGTATCGAGGATGTGACCAATCGGCTCGCTCGGCGGCACACGCAGCAGCTTCTGCATGTGCACCAGGCCCAGGTACTTGCCGGTCGGCGTTTCCAGGGGCGGGCGGGTCACCATGACGGCAGCCGCCATCGCCGGAGGGATCTCTTCGGCGCGGATGTGCGCAAGTGCCTCGGCGACGGTCGCCTCGGGGGAGAGGATAATCGGCACCGGGTTCATGAGCGAACCTGCGGTACCTTCGTCGTATTCGAGCAGTCGACGCACGTCGTCTGCTTCGTCGGGTTCCATGAGCTCGAGCAGCTTTTCACGCTGGGTGTCGTCCAGTTCGATGAGCAGGTCGGCGGCGTCGTCCGGTTCCATCTCTTCGAGGACCTGCGCGGCACGCTCGTCGTCCAGGTGCGACAGAATCTGCACCTGGTCCTCAGCGGGCAGCTCCTGCAGAACGTCCGCGAGGCGTTCATCCTGCAGTTCGGCTGCGATTTCGACCATGCGCTTATCGCTCATCTCGTGGATGGCATCCGCAAGGTCGGCGGGCTTGGAGTTCTCGTGGTTCGCCACGAACGCGGTTGCCGCCTGCGGTTCCACGTCGGTGGAGAGTACCGCCTCGTCCCAGTCGACGATGAGGGTCTCCTTGGAGCGGCGGCGCCACGTGCTGGAGGAGGAGCTGACGCGGGAAACGAACAGTTCGGTCACGCCCCAGTCGCCGTTGCGGCGCTGCTCAATGGCGACGTCCTCAATGACGGCGTCGCCGCTGCCGTCGAGCAGGCGCACGCGGCGGTCAAAGAGCTCACCCACGATGAGAGTCTCAGAGTTGCGCTGTTCAAAGCGGCGCAGGTTCACCAGGCCGGTTGAAATGATCTGTGAAGCGTCGATACTTCGCACACGGGTCATGGGCATGAACACGCGTTTCTTGCCGAGCACCTCAACGATGATGCCGACAACAATGGGTTCGCTGCCCTTGGCGGGGCGGGCGCCCGCAATGGATGCGCCCAGGCCGCGTTTGAGCACGACGACATCTCGGAGACGGCCGAGGCGGTCACCGAAAGGGTCAAAAACGTCGAGGCCCAGAAGGCGGGCAATGTAAATCTTGCTGGGGGTGCTGAACTTCGAATTGCTCACCTCTCTAGGGTACGCCCCGCCGCGGGGATTCGCACTTTGAGAAGCTTCATTGAACAGGTGTTCGCTACGCCTGTAGAGGAGCTGACTGCCCACCGGGTCCAGGGTTAGGGTGGGCGGTAGAATAGGAGCCATGACTTCTAACCTGCCGAATATTCCCTCGACCCCGCCTTCTTCATATCTGGCCTCGCGCCTGGCGCAGGCTCAGGGCAAGCCCCTGCCCGCCGGTGAGGCGATCGCCTCCTTCGTTCGTCACGATGATGCGCTCGCCGCTTTTGATGTGCTCAGCGAACAGGATTACCCGGTCACGGCGCTGTACCTGGTCAATGATGGTATCCGCCAGGTGGAGTACCCGGTACAGCCCGGTTACGGTCGTGCCCTGATTTCTGCGGCGATTCAGGGTGCGTCGATGGGCCTGGTGTTTTCGGTGCTGTTGACGCTGACCGGTGACTCTTTTACGTCGGTGGCGCTAAGGTACGTACCGCTGTCGGTGGCTGTGTTTGTGCTGTGGCAGATGTATATTCTTCGTCGTAATCGCGGTATTCGTTACCCGATGCGTACCGAGGCGATTCCCTCGCGTACCGTGATGTACGCTCTGCCGGAGTACGCTCAGGATGCGCGCCGCGTGCTGGGTGCGCACCCTCGCTTCTCGGCGGCGGTTGCGGCTGCTCGTGCGGCGGCAGCCCCGGAGGCTTCGCAGGCGCGTGCCGCTCAGAGCACCGTCTCGATGAATGGTGCACCGGTTCCGACCGGCGCCCCGAAGGCACCCTCGTACCGTGCGCAGGCGGGTAGCCAGCCGGCGCCGAACCAGAACCTTCCCGAGCGTGATGCGACCGCGCAGAACGCGATGGCTCAGAGCGCGGCGCAGAACATGCCCGCACCGGTTGCCCCCGCACAGCCCGCTCAGCTTACTCAGTCCGTACAGTCCGCTCAACCTTCCGAACAGGAACAGGCAAGCACTGACCAGGCAACCGCTCAGAAATCAGAGCCGCAGAAACGTCCGGCACAGCGGTACGGTCTGCGCGTGGACGACCCGGAAGAATACGCGAAGCTGATTCAGCCCAAGCCGCAGCGTCCGACTCTGCGCCCGCAGGGCCTGCACGATAAGTCCTCACACGATAACTCCTCGAAGGACTCCGAATAACCGAACCTGCAACAGCGGTAGCTGCCCACAACGGCGGGAAACAGGAATAGAAGGCAGCACTTAGAAGACACGAAAAAGCCCCTCACCGAACGAATCGGTGAGGGGCTTTCCCTATAAGACGTTACTAACGTAACTGGGGGCTAGGCGTTACTTCGCCAGCTTCGCCATCCACTCCTCAATGCCCTCAACGGTGCGCGGCAGTGCAGCAGACAGGTTCACGTTGCCGTCCTCGGTGCAGAGCACGTCGTCCTCAAGGCGGATACCGATACCGCGGTACTCCTCGGGGATAGACAGGTCCTCTTCCTTGAAGTACAGTGCCGGCTCAATGGTGAAGACCATGCCCGGCTCCAGCTCAGCCCACATGTACAGTTCAGCCTTCGCCTGCGCGCAGTCGTGCACGTCCAGGCCCAGGTGGTGGCTGGTGCCGTGCGGCATCCAGCGGCGGTGCTGACCGCCCTCAATGGTGAGGGAAACCTCGGCAGAAACAGGGAGCAGGCCCCACTCTTCCAGACGGTGAGCCAGAACCTCCATCGCGGCGTCGTGAAGTTCGTGAAACTTACGGCCCGGCTTAGCCACAGCGAATGCGGCGTCAGCAGCCTCCAGCACAGCGTTGTAGACCTTCGCCTGAACCTCGGTGAACTTACCGTTCACGGGGAAGGTGCGGGTCACGTCTGCGGTGTACAGGGTGTCGTCCTCAACGCCTGCGTCCAGCAGCAGCAGCTTGCCGTCATCGACGGTGCCGTTGTTACGGATCCAGTGCAGGATGGTTGCGTTGTTACCGCACGCTGCGATGGTGTCGTAGCCCAGGTCGTTACCGTCGGTACGTGCCACGGAGAAGAACGCAGTCTCAACGACGCGCTCACCGCGGTGGTGCTCCTTAGCCTTCGGCAGTTCACGAATGACCTCTTCGAAGCCCTTGACGGTCATGTCAACGGAACGCTGCAGGTTCTCAACCTCGATAGCGTCCTTAATCAGGCGAGCCTCGGAGAGAGCCACGGCCAGTTCGGAGTCCAGCTTGTCAGCCTGCTCCAGCTCCACGCCGGTGTTGTAGCGGGAGGTGTCAACCAGCGCGTCAACAGCCGGGTCAACGTTGCGGACCAGGCGGATGTTCACGCCGCCCAGGCCCTGGTTGCCGGCGTTCTTGGTGATAGCAACCTCAAGCTCGGACAGGTCGCGGGTACGCAGACCGTAACGCTCGGAGAACTCCTTCAGGGTGGGGCGGGGGCCAACCCAGAACTCGCCGTAGCGTGCATCCGCGTAGAACTCTGCGGTGTCGCGGCCAGCCAGCGGGCGGAAGTACAGGGTGACTTCGTGGTTGGAGCCGTTGTCGCCGGTACCTTCTTCGACGGGCTCGAAGATCAGTACGGCGTCGGGCTCGTGGTCGATGCCCAGACCGGTCTGGTGCGCAAACGCCGAGTGGGGGCGGAAGCGGTAGTCGCAGTCGTTGGAGCGGACCTTCAGCGGGCCTGCGGGCAGGACGAGGCGCTCGCCGGGGAATGCCTTGGAGATCTTGGCGCGGCGCTCAGCTGCGTAGTCTGCTACGGGCTCGCGGGTGTAGCCGTCATCTTCGGCAGGTGCCCAGTTTGCGGCAATGAATTCGGTGAACGCAGACGCCTTAGGGGTGCTGCGGTGGTCAGTCTTCTGAGCTTCGGTGCTCTTCTCGTTGTTCTCAGTCATGGGTTAATCATATCGCCTTCACCACAGGTGGGCAGGTGTTTTAGCGCTTTTGACCATAAGAGAGGGTGCGGTGGGACAGAATATATCTTTGACCTGCGACCGGGTGCCCGATATTGTGCCGCCGATATTGGTAGGGTTGAATCAGAAGAGTAGATGACATGCCTTAAACCCCGCTGAGGCGGCGATGAACTAGCAGGGGCGGGGAAGGAGAGAATATGACGCAGACAGAACACCGAAATAGTGCACCTAATGCGCAGCAGGCACCGCAGCCCGCTGAATCGGGCGCGCCTGAAAACCTGAACCGTGCCGGGCGTTACGATCTGCATATTCACTCCGCTATTTCTGACGGCACGCAGAGCCTGACCGAGCTGGTGCCGCTGATTGCTCGCGCCGGGTTGGCGGGTTTCGCGCTGACTGATCACGATACGACGGCTGGTTGGGCGCAGGCGGCTCAGCTGGCGGGTGAGTACGGTCTAGATTTTCTGCCGGGTGCCGAGTTCTCCTGCCGTTACCGGTACACCGACGGTGAGGGCCGCGCACGCACGAAGACTATTCATCTGCTCGCTTATGGTTTTGACACGGTGGGTTCGGAGTTGGCGCACCGTGTGGAGGCGATTCGCGCCAGCCGTGAGGGCCGTGCGCAGGCTATTGTGGACCGTCTTGCCGCCGACTACCCGCTGACCTGGGATGACGTGTTGGCGCAGGTGGGGGAGGGGAACACAGCGGTGGGCCGCCCCCATATTGCTGATGCGCTGGTTGCTGCCGGTGTGGTTGCTGATCGTTCTGAGGCTTTTGCGAAGCTACTGTACACGGGCAGCCCCTACTATGTGCCGCAGGATGCGCTGGACCCGTTGGAGGCGGTGCGTCTGGTGCGTGAGGCTGGGGGTGTGCCGGTGATTGCGCATCCGATGAGTACGATGCGTGGCCCCGCCCTGAGCCTGGAGTACCTGGGTTTGATGGTGGATGCTGGCCTGGCGGGTGTGGAGGTGTATCACCGTGAGAACTCTCCGGAGGACCGGGCGCGTCTGCTGGAGTTCATTGAGCGTCAGCGTGAGGCGGGCCGTGAGGTTCTGGTGACGGGTTCGAGTGATTATCACGGCGCGGGTAAGCCGAACCTGCTGGGTGAGAACACGACGGATGCGGTGACGGTGGCGCGTATCCGCGAGCAGCTGGCAACTCAGTAGTAAGACCCAGTAGTAAGACGAAAGAGTGTGGGGCGGATTCCCGGTCAAGGAACCCGCCCCACACTCTTTTGCGTTGCCCTAGTGTTCTGTTCTAAAGTGCCTTCTCTTTATAAATGCTTTAGATGCGCTTCAAGTATCAGCTATGCGCAACAGCTCAATAGCCTGTATATGAGTGGCTTGAATTGTCATGCATCGAACCACAGTTCGTCAACAGTTGCAACGTCGCTAGATAAATACGTTCGGCCATCCTCAGTAAAATTCAGCCAGGCGTATGCCCAGCGCAATTCCGAACCACTTGGGATGTTGTGATGACGTTCCTCCCAACGAAGGGTCAAAATCATGATTTATGCTTCTTTTTAGTTTTAATTTAATGTTAAAAATATTTAAGGCAATAGATTTTATATACCTCATTAATACATTGAAGAAAATTAAAATATTTACGTAAAACTTGAAACGAATTTATGTAAAAATCATAAATTTTCTTGCAAAGAGAAGAAAAAGCGATACACACTAGAGATACCTTCTGTAGCGCAGCACGGTGCTACGTGCAGAAAGTATCCGCCCACTAACATCACTTCGTCGTGATGAAGGGCGAATAATTCACTCACCTCTAGGAGACATCGATGTCTGAATATCATGCGCCATCGCGGCGCGCCCTTTTGGCAGGAGGAGCTCTTGCCGCAACCACTGCAGGAGTCTCAGCTTTCTCCCCAGCCCATGCGGAGCAAGCAAATAAGACTGAAGAGTTCATGACTCGCGCCCCAGAATGGGTAAAAAATACCCAGAAGCGGCTAGACGAGTTCAATAAGCGTCTGCAATATCTCACGTACACTGATACTGCGAGGGAGTACACAGCCCATAATCTTGCGAAGAACGGCCTTCACGTTAATGTTCTGGATTACTGCGTAGACCCCACGGGCGGAGTGGACTGCACCGATCAGCTGAATAAGCTGGCAGAGCGCCTGTATTGGCTCGGTGGAGGGTCAATTGAGCTACCTGCCGGTATTTACAAGGTGTCGCACCCCTTCATTCACTTGCTCGATAAGGTGGAGTTTTTCGGCCATGGAATGTCCACCCGAATTATTGCGACGCCCACAGATAAGCTTGATGAAGCAGTTCGTGAAAATCGAGATGAATGTTTCGGTGTTTTCCATACGGGAACTTATCAGGAGCGGACATCTATGAAGGTGACAGATAACCGTCCGATGCGTTTCGGAGTGCGTGATATGTGGATTCGCACGAGCCCTCAAAAAGGGCATATCAACGTAGATCAACTTAGGGATAATACGCATACTAGGGCACCGCTAGCCCATGTGGCAGGCATTATTCTACACACTGAGTTTACGGGTAAGCCCAATGACCCTGAGGCTGTCCCTTCCCTCTCTAACCTAGAAATTTGGGATGTAGATATGGGTGTTGCGATTTTGGGGCTTCATGACCGCGGTATGAAAGTTGATAAAATTCGTGTCCGTAAGTCTTTGCGTCAAGGCTTGCTGGTTGGCAAACCTGTCGGTCATCCGTTGCGCAGGATCGATGACAATAATCCTGGTGGCGCAGATAATAAGTTCCTTACAGTAGATATCTCCGATGCCAACCTTTCAAATAAAAACTACGCCGGAATTGAAATCTACGCCTCCCAATGCAAATTTTTTGGGTCAACCAGCTGGTACAACCGCCGCTCCGTACCAAAAGATCTTATCTACGTAACACGGAAAAAGGATCAGTCCGATGATCAATACACCGCTAAAGCTGGCGCCGGGTGGTACGTAGCTGGAACACGTAACCTATTCCAAGGATGCACGGCTCAAGAGAACGGTGGCCACGGATGGTTCGCCCTCATGCCACGGAATAACTATGTGGGCTGTATCGGCGAGTCCTCCAGCTGGCATGACGCAGTTTCAAAGCCAGCACGTAACCATGAGGCAGCGAACTGGTATATCAGCTCATGGGCTAGTGACTGCACTTTCACGGGAGTACGCTCTGATAATCCCTACGAAGATAGTGACAAGCCAGAGGATAAATTTCCACTAGATAAGGCTCTCGCAGCACGATGGGGGTTCTACCTTGAAGGTGGTGCAAACCGTCTTAGTATTATTGGGGCAAATGCTTTCGATGCTTGCAAACGTAATTCTAAAGCTAGGACTGCCGCTCAGCGGGATATGATGGGAAATAAATGGGTTCTTAAAGTCAACTCTGAACTTTATGAGCTGTTAAGGATTCAAATTAACGAATTTGAAATTAAAGGAGATCTTGTAGCACCAGTTCTCCCTAAAGCTAAAGGAAAAGCAACAGAAAATTAAAAATATTTTGGCCCTCTGTAATCTCGGACAGAGGGCCAAAATATTTTTTATGAGTTTAAAATATGCCTCGAGTGTCGGCTAGACGTAACACCTCAAAAGCCTGTTCATATGTTGCATCATGTGTCCACATGGAGTCCCAATAGGGTGCTTTATTTGCAAGACCAATACCTCGGTAGGTTAAATATTTTGCATCCTGTTCCAAATCCCAACTTCCGTAGAGTGCCCAAGTGTAGGCGTAGTGAAGCTCGGAGCCATGCGGCATATTAGGGTAGTAAGTCTCCCAAGTCTCTGGTGCAAGAATGGACGATTTATCCTGTAGTTTCACCTTCGGACTGCCTGCTAGCCTGTATGCCATAAGTACCGTTGTTTTTTCACCTGCTGGGGCATCGTAATGGAAATTCCCATCACTCCAACCCCAGGTAATGCCCCGCTGACGAGCCCACATCACCACAGGAAAACGCGGATCATCAGTCTTGATATCACCATACGGAGACTGAGCCGGAAGATTCTTCACCTCAGGAGAACCTGACAGACGGTATAGATACTCCACAAACTGGCCGCGAGAAATAACACTATCTTTCTTGACCATTTGGTACTTCTGGCGCTCAGAAATCAGACCAACACATTGTGCCCAACTAAAGATAACGCGACGCCCCAACTCACCATCTTGCCGATAATACTCATACTCTGCGCGGTCGTTACAGGTCACTGCCGGTTCGTCCGGCTGCACAATAGGGGTCACCTCGTGAGGCTTCAAATGCCCGGTAGCATACGCCGGAACAC
Organism: Rothia sp. HMSC066H02; assembly: GCF_001814995.1. Lineage (NCBI taxonomy): Bacteria > Bacillati > Actinomycetota > Actinomycetes > Micrococcales > Micrococcaceae > Rothia > Rothia sp. HMSC066H02. Next base: position 227,634 of record NZ_KV818673.1, read on the forward strand.
TGCCGCACACCATGGCGCTAGCCAAGAGTACAGCGCCGCCAGTCTGGACGACCCGCTTCGTGGGGCGGGCGAATAATTGTCGAAGCATCATAGCTCCTTCATGAACAGAAGGGTGCACAATCTTTGTGCGCCCTCATGAGTAGAACGTTCTCAGCGTATCAAAAATCCTAACCTTCAGGTAGAGATTTAGGGAATATGCAATGGGATGAAAACAAAAGAATGGGGCGGGTTCCTATTCAAGGAACCCGCCCCACACTCTTAACACGTGCTCTCACGAACGCGCAGACAAGACAGCCTAGACGCTCTCGCGCGACGCATGATGCTGCAACACCGCACCCGCAGCCGCCGCATCCATCTGAGCAGCCGCACGAGCCGCACGAGCCTTAGCCCGCGCCTGATGCTGACGTTGACGACGCAACTCATCACGGCCATCAATACGCATCTTCTTATCCACCGCATCCATCGACCGGTGACGCACAAACCGGCACGACGCACCCTCAACCGGCTGCGTAGTCTCCGTGAGCGTATCCAACACAGCCTTCAGCGCATGACGGCTCGCCGCCGTCAACGCATCACGACTCGTACCGCCACGAACACCCACCGTACGCTTCGGCGTGAACAACACACTCGCCCCACGCGGCACACCGCGATACTCAGCGAACGACACCGGATCCACACCCAGACGCTTAGCCATCACCTCAATAGCCGGCGGATTCTGATCCACACACACGAACTTACGACCCAGCTGAGCCGCCGCCGCACCCGTAGAACCAGAACCAGCGAAGAAATCCAACACCCAATCACCAGGGCGGGAACTCGCCGCAATCATACGGCGCAACAAACCCGTAGGCTTCTGCGTGGGATAACCCGTCTTCTCCTTACCCGTCGGCGACACAATCGTATGCCACCACACATCAGTAGGGAGCTTACCGCGAGAAGCCTTCTCCTCAGTCACCAAACCGGGAGCCATATACGGTTCACGATCAACCTCCGCAGTATTGAAGTAATAGCTGCGGTGATCCTTCGCGTACACCAAAATATTGTCGTGCTTCGTCGGCCAGCGGCGCGTAGACTTCGCACCGTAGTCATAAGCCCAAATCAGCTCATTAATGAAGTTCTCACGACCAAAAATCATGTCGCACATAATCTTCACATAATGAACCTCACGCCAATCCAGGTGCAGGTACAAGGTGCCGTCCTGCGCCAGCAGACGATGCGCCTGCTCAATACGCGGCGCTAGGAACGCCCAATAATCCTCGAACGAATCGTTATAGCTCGCCAGAGTCTGCAGGGTGCTCGAATAGCTCTTGCCCTTAAAACCGGTGCGGTCACCCTTCTCAGAAGCCTCCGCGCTCAACGTGCGGCGCGTCTGCTTCTTGCCCGTATTGAACGGCGGGTCAATATAAATCACGGTGAACGCACCATCGGGCAGCTCACGCAGATACTCCAGGTTATCTGCCTGCACCAGCAGCGACGGGCCCTGCGGATCGAAAACCGTCGAATCCGTGCGGTTCGCCTCAGCGGCAGGGGAGGGCACGGCAGGCGCCGGGGATGCTGAAATACCCAACCCCGGCCCTAGCCTTCAGAACCAGCACGGTCAGCGCCACGGCCCTTACCGCGAGAACCCTCAGCACGCGAGCCCTCAGAGCGGCGGCGGGTACGGCGGCGACCCTCACCCTCCACGGGCTGACCCTCAACGCGGCGGGTACGGCGACGCTGACGAGGCGCACGCTCAGAACGCTCCGAAGAACGTTCGGTACGCTCGGATGCGCCCTGCTCGTTACGCTCCGCACGCTCAGAAGAACGCTCAGCGCGCTTGCGGCCCTCGGAGCGGCTACGGCGCTCGCCGCGGCCCTCACCGGAACGACCCTCACGGCCACCGTCACGGCCGCCGCGGGAACGGCGCGAACCCTTCTCACCGTCACGGCCGCCAGAACGGCCACCATCGCGGCCACCGCGAGAACGAGCCGGGCGGCCATCACGAGAATCGCGGGCGCTCTCAAAGAACTCATCGCCCATGCCCTCAGCCACACGCTCCTCGCGCGGCAGACGGCCCTTAGTGCCAGCCGGAATGTTCAGATCGTAGAACAGGTGCTCAGAGGAAGAGTACGTCTCAACCGGCTCAGGAACACCCAGCTCCAAGGCGTCGTTAATGACCTTCCAACGCGGCAGGTCATCCCAGTCAACCAGGGTCACAGCGGTACCCTCATTGCCGGCACGGCCGGTACGGCCGGTACGGTGCAGGTAGGTCTTCTCGTCCTCGGGCACGCGGTGGTTAATCACGTGGGTCACGTCTTCAACGTCAATACCGCGAGCCGCCACGTCGGTCGCGACCAGAATGTCGACCTTGCCGGTGCGGAACGCCTTCAGCGCCTGCTCACGCGCAACCTGGTTCAGGTCACCGTGCAGGGGAGCGGCAGCGAAGCCACGGTTCACCAGCTCCTCTGCCACGCGGGCAGCGTCACGCTTGGTCTTGGTGAAGATGACGGTGCGGCCGCGGCCGGTAGCGCGCAGAATGCGGCCAATCATCTCGTCCTTGTCCAGGTGGTGTGCACGGTAGACGACCTGGCGAATCGACGCCTTAGTCTTCGAGGCGTCCTCGGGGTCAGCGGCGCTAATGCGCATGGGCTTGGTCATGTACTGGCGTGCCATCGCAATGACCGGGCCGGGCATGGTTGCGGAGAACAGCATGCTCTGGCGGTCCTCCGGCAGGTAGCTGAGGATCTTCTCAACCGACGGCTGGAAACCCAAATCCAGCATCTCGTCAGCCTCATCGAGGACCACGATCTTAACCTGCTTCAGGTTCAGGAAGCCCTGCTGGTACAGGTCGATAATGCGGCCGGGGGTTCCCACCGCAACCTCCAGGCCGCGGCGCAACAGCTCAGCCTGAGGCTCAATCGGCACACCACCGTACAGGGTGGCGACGCGGGCGTTGCGCAGCTTCGCAGCAATCGCCAAGTCCTCGCCCACCTGAATAGCAAGCTCACGGGTCGGAACCAGAATCAGCGCCTGAGGTGCGCCGGGGTACTCCAAATCAGCCCAACCCTCATCGTCGCGGCCGACCACACGCTGAATGGTGGGCAGACCGAAGCCGAGGGTCTTACCGGTACCGGTCTTCGCCTGACCAATGATGTCCTGGCCAGACAGAGCCACGGGAAGAGTCAGCTCCTGGATGGGGAAGGGGGAGGTAATGCCAACCGCCGCGAGGGCGTCGCTAATATCCTGGCGAACGCCGAAGTCGGCGAAGGACTTTGCAGTCTGAGTGGTTTCCTGCGTGTTCGTTTCAGTCACTGGACCGTATCTTTCTACCCCTGCTCGGGGTGTGTTTCTCCCCGTAACGGGGTGTACCAGCCAGCGCCTCAATGGTGGAGGCGGTGACGGGTGGGCGTCGAAAGCCGGCCGCGGGAAATTCTTACACGGGAAATTCTTACCGAGACGCCGCCTGCACGCATGATTAATACTCATGGTTCATTCATGATGAGAAGGCGGTGCAGCCTCGGGGTCTTGAAAGGGGTACGACCGGTCATTCACTTAACCCCTCAATATTAACCCGGATTTACTTCCGGCGCACCCCCGACCGGTTGTGGTGTGCGCCCGTGATGGGCGATATACCGCCCCAAAACCGGGTACCGCGAGGTTTCTGTGCGGGCGGTTTAAAGCGCAAACCCCCGCATTCGGCACGGCGTAACCATGTGGCGCATAAAGCGCGATTACGCATCGTGACGGATGCGGGGGAAAGCTCAAGCTAAAGGGGGTTCAGCTACCGAACTAATTAGGCGCCGATACCGAAGCCAACGTGACGCTTAGCGTCGGAACCCAGCTCAACGTAGCCAATCTGAGCGCCAGAAATCAGGGTGGTGTTGCCCTTATCATCCATAATCTGTAGCAGCGAGCCGTCCTCAATAGCCTTCGAGACCTTCTCCATGAGGATTTCCTTAGCCTCACTGGTCTCAACAACGATTTCACGAGCAATGTGGCGAATGCCAATCTTGATTTCCATGAGTCTCCTCGCAGAATAGTCCGGCGCAACCAAACGCGCGCCGGGTATGGGAACTGTCTTATCTAGCATCTACTCTAGCGTGAATGCGCCCATCGGCACCGTGAACGGGCGGTACTTCGCCGGGGGCTAATAAAATACTCGCCGCCGGATGCGTGAAAATGCGCGTGAAAAACGCCGGGAAGAGGGGAGGGGGAGACTCCTAAGACTCCTCCACCTGAATGCCGTAGAGGGTCTCCAGCGCCTGCACGTAATCCTCTGCGCGGCCCTCCGACGCCAGCTTCTTGGCGCGCACCGTCGGGGTGTGCAGAAGAGACTTCACCATGCGGCGCATCGCCAGCTCAAACTGCTCCGTCGCCGCACCGCAACCAAACTGGTTACGTACCTTCTCTAGCTCAGAATCCAGCACATCCATAGTGTGCGAGCGTAGCGCAACAATCGCGGAGTCAATCGTGCGGGAACGCTGACGAGACACAAACGCCGCCAGCTCAGACTCCACAATGCGCGTAGCCGTCGCCACGGATTCCTCGGTCTCCTCAGGGGCGGCAAGGCGCACCGACTCGAGCGTAATCAGCTCAACGTTCGGCAGGTCAGCGACCGACGGATCAAAGTCACGTGAAAGAGCAAGGTCAAGAATCGTGTGGTGGCCAGCCGGAATCTGCTCGGGAAGCAGCGGATCGGAACCGCCGGAGCAACCAATAATGACGTCAGCCTCAGCCATAGCCTGCTCCATGCCGCCCTCGGGCACCGCGAAGACGTCGCGCTTTGCCGCGAACTCGGGGGCACGACCCGAACGGGAATTCACCCAAATATCGGTGCAACCGCGCTCACGCAGAGCCGCAATGGTTGCGCCCGCATAGGCGCCGGTACCAAAAATCAGGGCGCGGCGGGTCGACCAGCCCTTCTCGGCAACCTCATCCGCAAGATCCAGGGCAACAGACACAATCGAGCGGCCCTGGGCGCCAAGCGCCGTGTGCTGACCTACCTGACGAGCCGTATGCGCCGCATGCTCAAACAGCTGCACCAGCTCACCGGGAAGGGTCACGCCGTCCTCTTGCGCCTTCGCCTGCGCGGCAGCCAGGGCGCGGCGTACCTGACCGGCGATTTCGCGCTCGCCAACCACTGCAGACTCCAGGCCGGAGGCGACCGTCAGCAGGTGGCGTGCAGCCTCCTCATCCTCGAACAGGTCAAAGCTGGAGGCAACCAGCTCCTTGTCCAGGCCGGAGGTCTGAGAAATCGAATCAACAATCAGCTCACGAACCATGGGGACATGGGCAGAGACGTGCAGCTGAACATACATTTCAAGACGGTTACAGGTGGCAAGAACTACTGCACCCTTAACACCGAGCTGACGCGCTACATCCGCCGCCAGAACATCGGGTACGCCGGAGGCACCGGCGCTCAACGCAGCGACGGTGGTCAAATCAACGGTGTGGTGCGATGCCACAAATGCATAAGTACTCACTAGAGATTAATCATAACCACGCCGACTAAGCCCCTGTAAAGCTCACAGAACCTAAGTTCCATCATCGTAGGGGGCAAGAAAATCTGTACGGTGGGGGAGCGGGCACGAAGAGTGGGCGCAAACTAAGGTGTCCCTCACCACTAAGAAAGCCACCATTAGGTAAGAGTCACCATGACATAGTGTCGCAAAAACGCCCACATAAACCTGTCACACTAGAGACTATGAGCGAAAACCAGCACACCACCCCCGCGTCGGCACAGGGCGCCGCACAGGCACCCGCCCTGCCCGCACACCCCACCGACACCCAGCGACCCCTGCTCACCGACGAGCAGCTCGCACACCTACCCGCCAACCACCCCCTGCGCGCAGGCACCACCGCCGACTCGCCCATGCTCCGCGCCCTCACCGGCCGCCCCTCCAGCCACCGACCCGTCTGGTTCATGCGCCAGGCAGGCCGCTCCCTGCCCGAATACCGCCAGGTACGCGAAGGCATCCCCATGCTGGACGCATGCCTCACCCCCGACCTCGCCGCAGAAATCACCGTGCAGCCCGTCCGTCGCCACAAGGTCGATGCCGGCATCTTCTTCTCCGACATCGTCATCCCCATGAAGCTCGCGGGCGTCAACGTCGACATCGTGCCCGGTAAGGGCCCCGTACTCGACCAGCCCGTACGCACCCTCGACGAGGTGCGCGCCCTGCCCGAACTCAAAGACAGCGACCTCGACCCCATCCGCGAAGCCGTCGCCGCGACCGTCGAAATGCTCGGCGACACCCCGCTCATCGGCTTCGCTGGAGCCCCCTTCACCGTCGCCGCATACATGGTCGAAGGCGGCCCCTCCCGCGACCACCTGCGCCCGCGCACCATGATGCACGCCGACCCCGACGCCTGGCACGAACTCGCCGCCTGGGCAGCCCGCACCGCAGGCCAGTTCCTGCGCGCACAGATTGAGGCAGGCGCATCCGCCGTGCAGCTCTTCGACTCCTGGGCAGGATCCCTCGGCGAAAGCGACTACCGCCGCTACGTGCAGGCACACTCCGCAACTGCCCTCGATATGGCGCGCGAATACGGCGTGCCGCGCATCCACTTCGGCACCGGCACCACCGCCCTGCTGCCCGCCATGCACGAAGCCGGCGCAGATGTCATCGGCGTGGACTACCGCCTGCCGCTGTCCGCAGCGAATACCCTGCTCAACGGCGCCGTACCCCTGCAGGGCAACATCGACCCGGCACTGCTCGCCGCAGGCAGCGAAAACCTCTACGCACACGTAGACGAGGTCCTCGCAGAAGGCAACGCCGCCCCCTCGCACGTGGTCAACCTCGGCCACGGCGTACCCCCGACCACCGACCCGCAGGTGCTCACCGACCTCGTGGCATATATCCACGAACGCACCGCGCAGGCATAGGATAAATAACGATAAATAGACGGCGCAGATGCTGGACATCCTCCGGCATCTGCACCGAAACATCTGCACCCCGAACCAACCACCACACCCGTTACCGCAATGGGCAACTCCACTGCACGCAGACCAAAGGAGAACCACCATGGGCCACACCAACCAGGCACCGCACCGCACCGCACAGGTCAGTTCCTCCGCCGCGCCCCAGAACGCACGAGCTTTCACCCGCAACGAGAAGGCACCCACCGCCATCGTCATCGGCGGCGGCCCCTCCGGCCTGATCTCCGCACGCCGCCTCGCCGCAGCCGGTATGCGCGTCACCCTGCTAGAACAGCGCCACCACCTCGGCGGTGCCGTTGGTGCCCACGAAGTTGGCGGACTGGTACTGGACTCCGGCGCAGAATCCTTCGCAACCCGCAGCCCTATCGTCAGCGACCTCGTCAAGGAACTCGGCCTGGGCGACCAGATCGTCGCCCCCAACTCCTACGGCTCCTGGCTGTACCTGCCGCAAGGCGCCCGTCGCACCCCCAGCACCGGCATCATGGGCATCCCCGGCAACGTGAACGATAAGTCGCTGATCCCCGTCATCGGTAAGAACGGTCTGCGCCGCGCCCAGGTGGACAAGTTCCTGCCCGTCTCCGCAGGCGAGAACGCGAAGACCCTCGGTGAGCTCGTGCGCATCCGCATGGGCCAGAAAGTGCTCGACAACCTCGTCGCACCCGTGGTCTCCGGCGTGTACTCCACCCACCCTGACAAGCTCGACGTCGATGCGACCATCCCCGGTCTGCGCGAAGCCTTCCGCAAGCACCGCTCCCTCTCCGCCGCAGCGCACGCTTTCCGTTCGGCAGCCCCCGCAGGCTCACAGGTCGCCGGTATCGTGGGCGGCATGAACCAGCTGTCCGAACGTCTCGTCGAAGATCTGTACGCCACTGGCGTTCGCATCGTCACCGGATTCGACGTCATCGCCGTGGACCGCGACGAATCCACCGGCCAGTGGTTCATCATCCAGCGCCACACCACCGACGGCGAAAACACCCCCCTCTACGCCGACTATCTGGTGCTCGCCACCGACGGCCCGACCGTGGCACGACTCATCGGCCCGCACGTCTCCACCGCACTACCCGCCCTGGAACCCGGCCCCGAAGTCGCCCTCGTCACCCTCGTCGTCGATGCCCCCGCCCTGGACAAGCACCCCCGCGGCACCGGCCTGCTCGTCTCCGAAGAAGCCACCGCCGTACGCGCCAAGGCACTCACCCACGCCACCGCCAAATGGCAGTGGGTCGCCGAGGCCGCAGGCCCCGGACGCCACGTGGTACGCCTGTCCTACGGCCGCGGCGGCGAAGACTCCCGCTTCTCCGAAGTCGCCCTCGCAGACGAGCAGCTCATCACCCTCGCCCTGCGCGACGCAAGTCGCATGATGGACGTAGCCCTCACCCACAACAACCTCGTTGACGCGGACGTCGTACGCTGGCGCGGTGTACTACCCGCCTCCACCCCCGGCCACCGCGACCGAGTCAAGGAATTCCGCGAACGCGCCAGCGAACTCGGAACCCTCAGCACCGTCGGCTCCTGGGCGGCAGGCTCCGGCCTGGTCTTAACCGTCAAAGACACCTACGAGCAGATGGACCGCCTCATCTACCACGCGGCACAGGACTGGGAAGGCGTCACCTCCCCGAAAACCGCAACCGCCAAGTAGACGGCGCAGCGGCGGCAGAAGCTCAGCCAATAACTCAGCTCAGCCAGTAACAAGACCAAAAAATTGAGAAAACGCGCAGCTACGGAAGCCGCGCCTCCAGCACAGCGAACCCTCGCTGAAGAAAGGAACACACAATGTCTCACGATCACGCAGCACACGGCCACGGCGGCGCACACGGCGCAGGTCAGGGCGGCTACACCCACGCAGGTCACGGCTACGGCGGCGCACCCAAGGGCTACGCAGTCCAGCACTCCGCAGCTGATGAGAACCGCCGCGGTCGCGAAGAAGGCGAAACCCTGCACTACGCCCTGTACACCGTGTTCGCACGCTCCGGCGCACGCCCGGCAGAGGCTAACACCGACGAGGCTCGTGCCGAATTCGAGAAGGTTGTTGAGCAGCTGGCCGCCGAGGGTGTGACCCTGCGCGGCATCTACGACGTCTCCGCAATGCGCGACAACGCAGACGTCATGATCTGGACCCACGGCGCAACCCCCGAAAAGCTGCAGGCAGCAGTCCGCAAGATCCGCCGCACCGCACTCTTCGCAGGCACCACCATCGTCTGGTCCACCATGGGCGTACACCGCGAAGCAGAATTCACCCGCAACCACGCACCCGCCTACGCACGCGGCAAGGCACCCGAAGCATGGGTCTGCGTCTACCCCTTCGTACGCTCCTACGACTGGTACTACATGAACCCCGAACGCCGCGCAGAAATGCTCAAGAACCACGGCATGAAGGCAATCGACTTCCCGCAGATTCTGGCAAACACCGTCGCAACCTTCGGCATGAACGACTACGAGTGGGTCCTCGCCCTCGAAGCACCCCAGCTCGTCGACCTCGTCGACATGATGCGCCACTTCCGCAACACCGAAGCACGCCTGCACGTACGCGAGGAAACCCCCTTCTACACCGGCCGCCGCATCGGCGCAGACGAAGTAGCAGAGGTTCTGGCGTGAGCCATCAGCCGCACAACGGCGTAACCCTCAACGGCACGCTCCTGCCGGACGACGTGGTACCCAACCGCACCGACCCGGCGAACACCGCCTCCAACGGCCCCGCCGCGCTCAACGAGCAGACCCTCGGCGACTACCGAAGCGAACGCAGCATCACCCGTGAACGTGCCGAAGAGGCGCGCCCCTACGACCTGGTGATCCTCTCCTCCTTCGGTGGCCCCGAGGGGCAGGAGGACGTCATCCCGTTCCTGCGCAACGTAACCGCTGGCCGCGGCATCCCGGATGAGCGCCTCGAAGAGGTCGCCACCCACTACCGCGCCAACGGCGGCGTCTCGCCGATTAACGAGCAGAACCGTGCCCTGCTCGCCGCGCTGCAACAGGCGCTCGCCGAACGCGGCCCGCACATCCCGATTACTTGGGCGAACCGCAACTGGAAGCCCTACGTGAAGGACGTGCTCGCCGAAGCCTACGAGAACGGCCACCGCAACGTGCTCGTGCTGGCGACCAGCGCCTACCCGGGCTACTCGAGCTGCCGCCAGTACCGTGAGGACTACGGCATGGCGATTGAGCAGCTCGGTCTGGAAGGTCGCGTGCACGTGGGCAAAATCCGTCAGTTCTTTGACGTGCCCGGCTTCTCCCGCGCTTTCGCTGACGGGCTGAAGGACGGCCTTGCCACGGTGCGTGAGCAGCTTGCCGCACGCGATAGCGGTTCGCTGAACCCGCGCCTGCGGATTATGTTCTGCACCCACTCGGTGCCGACTTCCGCTGCGAACGAGGCAGGCCCGCGCGGCGTGAACTACGAGGGCGGCTCCGCCTACGTGGAGAAGCACCTGCAGGTCGCCCGCGCCGTGCTTTCGCTGGTTCGCGATGAGGCCCCGCAGCTTCTGCAGAACGTCGAATGGGAGCTGGTGTATCAGTCCCGTTCCGGCCCGCCGTCCATGCCGTGGCTGGAACCGGACGTCAACGACGCCCTGGAGGCGCTACCCACCCCCGCCAACCCGGCGGAGGACGGTGAAGCCCCCGTGGAAGGCGTCGTGCTGGTGCCCCTCGGCTTCGTCTCCGACCACATGGAAGTCAAGTGGGATCTGGACACCGAGGCGCTGGACACCTGCGAACGCCTGGGCGTGGTTGCCGTGCGCACCCCCACCCCCGGCACGCATCCGGCGTACGTGGAGTCGCTGCGCCGCCTCATCGAGGAGCGCGTGGAGAACGGTGTTTCAGCCGACCTGCGCCCCGAACGTGAGAGCGTCCTCGCCCCGAGCGCGAGCGGTCAGTACGGCTGGTTCGACGAGTGCGAACCCGCCTGCTGCAAGCCCGGCCGAGGTGCGCCGAAGCCGGTCATCGCCGAGTACGTAGCCGCTGCTGACGGTGCTGATAACGCCGCTTCTGAGGCCAGTTCTTCTGGGAACACCGCCGCCAGCCGCTCCGGTGGATGCGGCTCCGGCGGATGCTGCTCCCACTAACACCACCCCTGTAGCTCCGGCTCGCCCCAACACCCCCCTGACCGGGGTGTGCGGGCGGGTCGGAGCGCACGTGCCTACAGGCTACCCCCCCCAGAATTTAGACAAACACACAGCGTCGCAAACACACAGCCTCTGGGGGAAACGCACACGCCTACGGGCTATCACACACATCACCGAAAAGGAGAGATATGAGCCATCACGAGTACATCTTGGGCACCCGCGGGTCTGCTCTCGCCCTGACCCAAAGCCGTATTGCCGCTGAAACCGTCACCTCCCTCTACACCGAACACCAGGCACACCACGGCGCCGCAGATGCCGAGGTCGTGGACTTCACCCTGCGCACCGTCAAAACCGAAGGCGACGTGCTCACCGGCCCCCTGGCAACCCTCGGCGGCACCGGCGTATTCGCTGCGGCACTGCGCCAGCGTCTGCTCGACGGCGAGAACGCCTCCGAAGAAAACCGCGTGGACATGGCAGTACACTCCCTCAAGGACCTGCCCTCCGCGCCCTGCCCCGGCCTGGTGGTCGCCGCAACCCTCAAGCGTGAAGACCCCCGCGACGCCCTCGTGGCACGTGACGGTCTGACCGTCGACACCCTGCCGGAAGGCGCCCGCGTGGGCACCGGCTCGCCGCGCCGCGCCGCCCAGTTGCGCGCTCTGCGCCCCGACCTTGAAATCGTGGACATTCGCGGTAACGTGGGCACCCGCATCGGCCGCGTGAAGGGCCTGGAAGAGCACGCCGGCAAGCAGGTCGTACTCCGCCAGAACGCTGAAACCTCTGAACGCGCCGACCACGGTGTAGGCACCGAACGCAGCGGCGACTGCGACGCCGTGGTGCTCGCCGTCTCCGGCCTCAAGCGCCTGGGCAAGGAAGAAGTCATCACCGAGTACCTTGACCCCACCCGCATGCTGCCCGCCCCCGGCCAGGGCGCGCTCGCCCTGGAAGTGCGCGAAAGCGAGTTCGAGAACCCGGACCCCGCCGTGCTCGCCGACCCCGAGGTGGCGCGCCCGGTGCGTGCCCTCGGCCGTGCCCTGCTCGCCGCAAACCACCACGAAACCCGCCTCGCCGTCAGCGCCGAACGTGCCCTGCTACGCCGCCTCGAAGCCGGATGTGCCGCCCCCATCGGCGCGTACGCGCACGTGGTTGAAGGCGACCTGGTGCTTAACGTTGTGGTGGCGTCTCCGGACGGCACCGACATGCTACGCCACACCTCGGCAACCGCCGAACTGGATGTGCCCGGCGCCGAACGCCTGGGCGTGCGCGTGGCAGAAGACCTGCTGCAGATGGGTGCCGCCGCCCTGGCCGGATTGGATCTGAAGTAGGCGTCATGTCTGCCTCGTGTTCTGAATCCCGGCAATGCGACATCCCGCAGGCTGATACCCCGCCTTCTGAATCCCCTCAGAGTGATGTCTCGCGCACGGTTCTGCTGACCCGCTCCGCCGCCCAGGGCGCCGCCTTCGCACGCGCCCTCGCTGAAGAAAGCGCACAGAACGAGTTGGGGGAGCCACGGGTCCTCTTCGCCCCGCTACAGCAGACACGCACCGTCAAACCGGGCGCAGACCACGCCGCCGCGCTGGAGGCGCTCGCCTCCGGGCACTATGCGTGGGTGAGCTTCACAAGCGCCAACACTGTTCGCGCCTGCGCCGAGCTGTGGGGTGCGGAGTTTGCCCGCGCCTGCGCGAGCGGGGGAGTGCGCATCGCCTGCGTGGGTGCGGCGACCGCCCGCGCCGTACACGCTCAGCTGGGGCTGGGCACGGATTTTCAGCCGCAGGTGCAGAGCGCCGCCGGTATGCTCGCGGAGTTTGGGCGCCCCGCCCTCATAGACCCCGCAGCTGATCCCGCCGCGACTGATTCAGCTGCAGTGCTGGTTCTGGAGGGTTCCAACGCCCGCCCGACCCTGCGCGAAGGCCTCAAAAACCTGGGCTGGGACAGCCGCCGCTGTGTACTCTACGATATGGTGCCCGCCGAGCAGGTGGCACCCGGCGAGCTGAGCCTTGCCGCCGCCCGCGCGCTCGTGCAGGGGAATGCCGTAGATGCCCCCGCCCCGGAAACCCCCGCCCCGGAAACCCCCGCGCCGGATGCGCTGGTGGTGACCGCCCCCTCCCGCCTGCACGCCCTGCTGGACGGCACCCCCGCGCTATCGCCTGAATCTGTACCGCCCGAATCTGTGCCGCCGGTGGTGGCGATTGGGGCGAGTACCGCCTCCGCATGCCGCGCCCTGAACCTGCGCTACGTGCAGGCCGATTCGCCGTCACCGCAGGATTTGGCGCGCGCCGCTGTATCCCTCATGTAGGCGCATCCCTCATCTACTAAGACCACATATTTTTATCGAGTTTTCAGGAGAGATCATGAACCTCACCCGCCGCCCGCGCCGCCTGCGCACCACCGCAGCCATGCGCTCCCTCGTCGCCGAGACCACCCTGCGCCCCGCGCAGCTGATTCAGGTGTTCTTCGTTCGCGACGGCATCACTGAACCGCAGCCGATTCGTTCGATGCCCGGTCAGTACCAGCACACCCTGGAGAGCATCATCCCCGCCGTGCGTGAGGCGTACGAGGCGGGCATCCGTTGCATTGACCTGTTCGGTATTCCCCGCGATGAGGATAAGGACGAGGTCGGCTCGACCGCGTGGGATCCGCAGGGCATCCTGAACCGTGCGATTGCTGTGTGCCGTGAGGAGTTCGGCGACGACCTGGTGGTTATGGCTGACACCTGCCTGGACGAGTTCACGCGCCACGGTCACTGCGGCGTGCTGGTCGATGACGGCCACGGCACCCTCGTGGTGGATAACGATCAGACTGTGGAGCTGTACTGCAAGATGGCGGTTTCGCAGGCGCGTGCGGGTGCGCACACGGTGTCCCCGTCGGGCATGATGGACGGCCAGATCGCGGCGATGCGTGCCGCCCTGGACGAGGCAGGCTTTGAGGATGTGTCGATTCTGGCGTATTCGGCGAAGTACGCTTCTGCGTTCTTCGGTCCGTTCCGTGACGCGGTAGAGTCGACCTTCAAGGGCGACCGTAAGACCTACCAGCAGGACCCGGCGAACCGCCGCGAGTCGCTGCTGGAGGTGCGCGCCGACCTGGAGGAGGGCGCCGACATGGTCATGGTGAAGCCCGCCGGCAGCTACCTGGATATTGTGCGCGAGGTGGCGGAATTTTCGCCGGTGCCCGTGGCCGCTTACCAGGTGTCGGGCGAGTACGCGATGATTGAGGCTGCTGCTGCGAACGGCTGGATTGACCGTAAGGCTGTGGTGCTGGAGTCGCTGCGTTCGATTCATCGTGCCGGTGCGGACGTCATCCTGACTTATTACGGTACGGAGGCGGCACGCTGGCTCCGCGAGCTGGACGCCTAACCCCCTCCCTCCCTCATTAATGCCGAGAAGCCACATGTGTTTCGAAAAGCCACGTCTTTGG
>NZ_KV818673.1:242115-274187 GCF_001814995.1 Rothia sp. HMSC066H02
GGTGGCTTCTCGAAACACATGTGGCTTTTCGCCGGTTGAAGCCTTGAACACCCTTGTGGGAACATATATGCGGCGGGCTAATTTGGCTTGCCAGCACTGGCTGAGTAGTTAGACTCAGAGACCAGGATATTAGCAAAGGAGCTAGAGTGATTACTAAAGTTCACATCAAAGGTTACAAGAAACTTCAAGATTTCACTTTTGAGCCTCAAGAAGGTATGAACATACTTGTTGGAGCGAATGACTCAGGAAAAACTACAGTTCTTGAAGCCATGAGCTTATGCCTAAATGGCAGAATCAATACCCAAAGTGCCTATGAAGCACTTAGCCCATATTGGTTTAACCTGGAAAATGTTAAGAAGTTATTTAGTGGTTTACTAAATAATGAAACAATAAAATTAGAAAATCTCCCGACTATACGAATCGACGTTCATCTTAACGTTCCGGATGGCGCATTGCAGGAATTGCGCGGTGTGAATAATATGCTAGAAGAAGATAGTCCTGGGATTTCTTTTATTGTGGCCCCGGATATAGATTATGGGGAAGAAATCAATTCATATTTTTCCCAAAATAATATTCCTCAAATAATTCCAGTTGAGTATTATTCTATTCAAAGACTTAGTTTTTCTGGCAATTCTTTATCTAAAACACCGAAGGGTCTAGGAATCACTTCCATTGATTCTTTGTCCTACTATTCATCTCGTGGGCTGGACTATTATACTAAGCATATATTGGAGGAAAAACTAAATTATGGGGAAAGGAGCTCTCTATCTTTGGAATATAGAAAAGCTCGACATGGAATTACGAAAAGCATCTTAGAAAGTATAAACTTAAAAATCAGAGAAGATGCTAAACAAAATAATTCGAGCCGTGGGGTCATAGGAATCCAGGTGAATGAATCTAAAGCCTCTTCGTGGGATTCTGCGATAATTCCGAGCATTGATGATATGCCGTTTTCTATGGCGGGGCAGGGGTCTCAAATTGTTGCTAAGACGAGGCTTTCTTTATTGGGTTCTGATGAATTGGTGAAGTTTATTTTCTTGGAAGAACCAGAAAATCATCTATCTCATACTCGCCTACGGGAGCTACTGGATATTATAGAGAGCCTAGCTGGCAATCGCCAGGTTTTTATAACAACTCACAGTCCATTCGTATTGAATAGGCTGGGCCTTGATAGACTTGTTCTGCTATCTGATGGTTGCTCTACAAAATTTAATAAACTCAGTAAAGGTACTATTCTTTATTATAAAAAAATTTCAGGATTTGATACTCTGAGGCTTGTGTTGGCGGACAAAATCATCATAGTTGAAGGACCAAGCGATGAGATTGTGTTTAATCGAATGTTTCGGGATAAAACTGGTAAAGCGCCAGAATCTTTGGGGATTGATGTTATGTCAATCAGTGGAACCTCTTTTGCTCGATGTTTTGAGCTTGCAAGTAAAATGAATCGACAACTATATGCTCTTCGAGATAATGATGGGCTAGATCCTGAAATTTGGACTGCGAAAATAAATGATTTTCTTGAAGGTGAAAAAAGGAAGATGTATATCGGAGAGCCTAAATATGGGCATACTCTTGAAAATCAGATATATTCCTTTAATGAGAAATCATTGGATGGTTTTTCGCCAGATAATATGAAGAAGGATAAGACAATGTCGGCAATTAAGCTTGCTAGTATGGAAAAGTCTTTAACTCCTCCAAAATATATTATGAATGCGATTCATGATTTGGCTCATATGTGTTGGGTTGAAAGCGGTGAAGATTGCATTTTGTGTAAAGAAGAGAAAAATGCATAAGTTTATTCATGCATGCGCTGGGTCTGGTAAAACTCAATTTATAGCCGATACTTGCTCCAGTAGTGAGGGCGTAGGGAAAGATATTGCAGTTATTACTTTTACGGTAAGTGGGCAAGGTGAGTTGCGTGACAGGCTGCATTTAGTTTGTGAAGATCGGAAGATTCCTAAGGTGTTTGGATGGTATCAATTTTTAATCCAACATATTATTCGACCTTATATACCTCTCTTGTTCCCTGGGCAGAAAGTTAAAGGGCTGTACTATCCAAGGGACTCCCGCGAAGATCCGTACGTTGATAAAATGCGGTATTTCTCTAAAGATAGTCCCAAAAGATACTTTGTGTCAGATAGTATTCACCGAGAATTTATTGAGGAGCTTGCGGTAGGGGTGATTAAAAAAAGTCAGGGGATGGTTCAGAATAGGCTGAATAAAATATTTAATTTAATTATGATAGATGAAGCGCAGGATATAGGTAGGTATGGCTTGAAGGTTATTGAATATCTACTTGACAATGGGCTGCACCCCGGTACTTCTGCTGAATATAGTATGTATATTGTAGGGGATGCTCGTCAATCCATTTTGAGTACCAGTAGGTCGTCTAATAAAAATAAAAAATATTCTGGATATGATGTTATTAAGTGGTATAGGGAAATGGAAAATCAGCAATTGCTGGAAATTGAATCTCATAATTATACCTATCGTTGCGCGCAGGAGATTGCTTCATTTTCGGATAAGATATTTCACCCAGATTTAGGGTTTGAATCGACGGTTTCAAGATGTTTTCTTGAAGATGAGCATAAAGGTGTCTTTCTGGTTTGTAAAAAAGATTTCCAAGAATATTTAAACGTATATAATCCTATTGTCTTGCGGCATAGTAAATCTGTGCCGTGTAACCCAGAGTGGAATCCCGTAAATATAGGTGTATCAAAAGGGCGAACATATGAAAGGGTTGCAATTATGGCCACAAAATCAATAAAAAAATTTATTGAAAAGAAGGAATATCTTAGTGCTAAGTCGACATCTTCTTTCTATGTTGCTGTGACTCGTGCGAAAGTGTCTGTTGCCATTGTTGTTGATAAGGTTCCACGAAATATATGTAATGAATTAGGTATAGAGATTTGGTCTAGGCGTATGGGAATAGATGTTGTTGTTCAGGAAAGTTTGTTTGAACTATGAAAATAATTTAGTAAGAAGATTGTTAATATTAGGGTTGGTTTTTAGCTTATAAGCTAGTAAGTCCGCCTCTGTATAGAGGCGGCAGGCTGGCTCCGCGAGCTGGACGCCTAACCCCTCCCACATTTAATACCGAGAAGCCACATGCTGTTCGTACAGCATGTGGCTTCTTGCCGTATTGCTATTTTTCAGGTTCCTCGCTGACGGGCTTGTACCCGAGGGAGGTACACACAATGTTGCCGTTGGTGAAGTATTCCCCGAGTTTCTCACGGTCGGCGGGGGAGCGCAGGTCCGCCCAGCGTTCCTGCTCAAGGTAGAACGCAACCTGGGAGGTCAGGCAGACGACCCGCTCATCGTGCACCGCCACAATATGCCTGCGCAGCCACGGCATGCGCTGAGCGAGGTGCGGCGGAATCTTGGACGGCACCTTGATCTCTATCTGCCATTGCGAGGGCTCGTAGAAGGTTGGCTTGATCTGTTCGGGGTTCTTCGGGAAGACGCAGAACTCCTCAATGTCGGGGTAACTGTACTTCTTCGCGGGCAGGAAAAGCCGCCCGACGTAGAACGAATCGGGGTTGAACAGCAAGTACCGCCTCATATGAAACCACCGAGTTACTGCAGTTACGGTGGTAACAATTGCCAGGGTTATGGAAGCTCCTCCAATGGGCATTGGCTGGACACCTAGAACTGTCCAACCGACAAGCGAATAGAAGAAGACGATGAGAGCCAAAACCAGCACAAAGTGGGTTTCAACGTAGAAATCATTCTTTGCCCGAACCGGTTTAGCTTGGGGATGAGCTTCCTTGGGTGCCGCAAAAACGTTGAGACGCATCAACGCTGCGCTATAGATTTGAGGCAACCCGGCTGTAATGTCATCCGTATCGATGCTGCGGGCTTTACGCCAGGTGCGGCGACCTGAACGTGCACCCACGAACACCATGTAGAAAGGCAACAACAGAGCCGGTAGCAGAATGCCATTATGGGCAATATCTGTGTACAGACGAAAGATGGACCGTGCGACAAGGCATGCCCACACATACATGAGCACGTGGAACCAAGCCTCAATCGAGGAGACACCGAATATGCTATCTATTTCTTTGCGGGCACGGGTGAGGTTAGAGCGCAGTTTATGTTTTGGTAGCGGGTTACCCTCCAGGGAACGACGTTCGGCATACCTCATTGCATTGTTGACGGGGGAGCCGTAACGGGCGATGTAGAGCTCCTTTGCCTTTTCCGTGCTGATTGTTGCGGGGTGAGTGATAGCGGGTACTATGCATAAGCCTATGTAAACGATAAAGGCGATGAGCCATATGTAGCGCAACGGCTCTAGGGGTATCCCCAAAGCGCTTAGCTCCATGAATTGTCCTCTCCACGGGTATCGGTGATGGTGTGTGGCCTCGCGTCGGTTAAAGGTTGCTGGCTAATATCTGCACGTATTAGCCGCTAGTCCGTCTTACTGTAGGACGCTACGATGCGCGCCACTGCCTTTTCTGTCAGCTCGTTCGTCGGCTTGTAGCCCAGCGTGAGGCAGGTAGCCCGACCCTCCACAAAGTACTTCTCTAACAGTTCACGGTCTGCGGGGGAATCCACATCTGCCCAGCGTTCCTGTTCCAGCTTGAATGCAGCGTGCGCAATCAAATGGTCGATGGAGCTGTCGTAGAACCCAAAAGTCTCGTACGAATCATCCGAGAACGTGACGACACACTGCCATCCGCTCGGCATGTCCTCGCGAGGATTCGTATCCTCGCCATACCAGGGATAAACCTTGAACCGCTCAATATCGGAGTATTTGTACACCTTCGTAGGCAACAGGAGACGCCCTCTCTTTACCCGGCCCAGAGTGAACCAGTAGTATGTACGGTTCACAGACCACACACATAAAACTGCCATAACGTACGGGACCCACAAGAGAATAGAAGGCAGACCAATATCGGATGAGACATACGTGTGCATGTTAACGTTCAACAAGGAACGCAGGTATAGAACCAGGCAGAACCCGCCAACGCAAATAGCCACAGAGAAAAGGACCATATGGCCCGTCCCAAATGTAGTGATCGGCAGCCTCAACGATGTGTCCTCAATACGGGGGGACTCAACACGTCGGGGCATAACACGGCGGAAGAGTCTACTCAGCTTCTCCAAGGTGTTGATGTAGACCGCGGGCATGCCCAGGTGCGTGTCCCATGAGTTGAAACCGCGTGCTTCACGCCAGCCTTTGCGGCCCCATTCTGCTACCAAATAAACCACGATGAAGGGCAGAAGGAGAGCAGGGATAAGGTTGCCTTCATACACCATGTACCAGTACAGGACGAAAGTAGCGTAGGTGATAAAACAGGCTGCAGCATACATGAGGAGGTGTCCTAAGTCCATAGTGACGCTGGAACCCTTGATGTCCTCTAACTGAGCCTCAGCTTTACGGATTGCTTTTTCTTCCTGCTCGGAGGTGAGGTGAGTGCCAGCATCCGCGAGCTCTGTAATTGCCTCCTTCACATCCTCGACGGGGGAACCCATCACCGAGGTGTAGACTTCGCGCGCTCGCGAGGCACCAATGAGCGTCGGGTAGGCGACCTCCACCAGCAGGCAGCACGCCAGGTAGATGAAGAACGCCACCAGCCATACGTTGCGCACCTGCTCCATGGGCAGGCCCAGGGCTGCAAGGTCCATGAATTGTCCTCTCTACGGGTATCGGTGATGGTGTGTCTACGGCGCTGAGAAGCCACATGTGTTTCGAAAAGCCACGTCTTATGTGGCTTCTCGAAACACATGTGGCTTCTCGCGGTATAAGAGCGGCTAAGAGCAGTCCGCCTACTTGTACTGCGCCTTCTGGAAGGACGCGCGGCGTGCCGCTTCCTCCGCATGCTTACCGGCAGGCTTGTACCCCATGGTCGTGCAGATGACGCGGCCGTCCACAAAGTACTTCGCCAACATTTCACGGTCCGCCGGCGAATCCAGCTGCGCCCAGCGTCCCTGCTCAATATTGAACGCAATCTGCGCCACCAAACAATCAATCTGGTGATCATTCAGCGAATAGTCGTGCTTGCGTCCGCCAGGGAGCAGAATCTCCAGCTTCCACTGGCTCGCGTCCTTCGGGTTCAGCTTGATAGCGTCCGGGTTCTTCGGGTACACACGGAATGCGCGAACATCCGAGTAGGGGCGGGACTTCGCCGGAAGGAGCAGACGCCCAGCCTGGAACGAATCCGGGTTGTACAGCACGTAATCGCGGCTACGCATCAGCAATATGATGATCAGCAGAACGCCCGCCGCCAGCAAGAACCAAGACGCGTTACCAATATAAATCGCTTCCCAATCCTCGTCGATGCTCCAGCCCGCCAACGAAACCAGGAAGACCGAGGCGAGCAGGAACGCAATACCGCCGAGGATCCAGTAGGCGGTGCGGTCGTCACGGATCGGCTCTACACCCGGCACCGTGCCGCGCACACGGAACGGTGCGCTCAGCTTACCCAGCGTCGCCGAGTGGATGCGCGGCATGCCCAGCACACGGTCGTCCTTGCTGTATCCGCGAACTGCACGCCACTGACGGCGGCCAATACGCGCACCCAGGTACACCATGAGGAACGGCAGAATCAGCGCCGGTAGTACAACACCGTCGTACACGATATCCCAGTACAGGGTGAAGATAGAGACCGCCACAATCCAGCCCCACAGGTACATGACCACGTGGAACCAGCCGCTAAACACGCCGGCGCCCTCAATAGAATCCAGCTTCTTCTTCGCCTTCTTCGTGGCGCTACCCTTGCGGGATGAGCTCAGCGGCGCACCCATCGCGGTGCGTTCCGCGGTGGCGCGGCGCGCCTCATCAACGGGCGAGCCGGACACCTCAAGGTACAGTTCGGCTGCCTTCTCCTTCTTGATGGGCACCGGGTAGGCGATATCCACCAGCAGGCACAAGCCCAGGTACACCATGAAGGCGATCAGCCACACGTCGCGTAGCTGCTCCATAGGCAGTCCCAGAGCGCTCAGATCCATGAGCGGCTCACCTCCTTACGTCTCTCAAACTCCTACGCGGATGCGGCAGCAGCTGCGGCAGCCGGAAGAGCCGAGATGATACGGTCCATCGCCTCATCATTGTGGGCGGCTGAAACGAACCACGCCTCGAACGCGCTCGGCGGCAGGTACACGCCGGATTCGAGCATGGAGTGGAAGAACGCGTTGTAGCGGCTGGTTGCCGACGCCTTGATGTCGGCGTAGTTGTGCACGCCCGCCTGAGAGGTGCCAAACGCAACCGAGAAGAGGTTACCGGCGCTCTGGATGGAGTGGTCCACACCGGCGGCGTTGAACGCCTCGGTTAGAGCCTGCTGCAGCTGGGCGCTACGCGAATCCAGGTGCGCGTAGACGGCGGCGTCAGCCAGGGTCAGGGTCGTAATACCCGCTGCAACCGACAGCGGGTTACCGGAGAGGGTACCCGCCTGGTAGACCGGGCCGACCGGCGCCAGGTGCTCCATGACCTCACGCTTACCGGCCAGCGCCGCGATGGGCATACCGCCACCAATAACCTTGCCGAACGTGAAAATATCGGGAACCCAGCCGCCATCCTCGGGAGCGGCGTAACCCCAGTAACCAGCCGAAGACACACGGAAACCGGTCAGCACCTCATCAAAAATGACGAGCGCACCGTTTGCGTGAGCAATCTCGTGCAGGCCACGGTTGAAACCGGGCTCGGGGGTCACCACGCCCATGTTGCAGGGGGCCGCCTCAGTAATAATTGCGGCAATCTGACCCTCATGGTTCGCGAACGCCTCACGCACAGCGTCCAGGTCGTTATAGGGCAGAACGATGGTCTCCGCGGCGGTTGCGGCAGTCACGCCAGCAGAACCCGGCAGCGCCAGGGTAGCCACACCCGAACCAGCCTCGGAAAGCAGCGCATCCACGTGACCGTGGTAGCAGCCCGCGAACTTAATAATCTTGTCGCGACCAGTCACACCACGCGCCAGACGAATCGCAGTCATCGTCGCCTCAGTACCGGTGGACACCATACGCACCTGATCAATAGCGCCAGGAATCACCGCGTTAATACGGTTGACCACCAGCTCAGCCAGCTCAGCCTCCGGCGCGCTCGCCGCACCAAAGGACAGGCCGCGCTCAGCCGCCTGCTGAACAGCCTCAACCACCTGCGGATGCGCATGACCCAGAATCGACGGGCCCCACGAGCAGACCAAGTCAACGTACTCGTTGCCGTCCGCATCGTACAGGTACGCGCCCTTAGCCTTCGCCGCAAACGCAGGAGTGCCGCCCACAGAATTGAAGGCGCGCACCGGGGAATTCACACCACCGGGAATCACCGCGCGAGAACGCTCAAAAAGCTTCTCACTGGTTTCATGATGCAGCGGGTGAGTAGAAGAGGAAGTCATCGTATCGGTGCCTTTCAAACGAGACGGCGAACTAAAGAATTACAAGGGACGACGCACGGCAGGCGACAGAGCCCGCACGTTACTAACGTCCCGTACCCTAACCATCATAGGCGCTACAGATGAACCGCAGGTGACAAGCACCTGAACGTACCGAAAGGTGACGATAAAACACAACAAACAAGTTAGGGAACAGAGAGGATGCGCAACGCGCTAACGCAGGTGCCGGTCAGTGTCCAGACGGTTCAGCACCTGAGTGTCCTGATCGAACAGCCAGTTCTTATCAAAGAGCAGACGCACAAACGCCAGGCCCATACCCAACGCCATGAAAATCAGCAGGGACTGCACGAAACCGCTCGCCGCCGAGTACATGTCACCGCTAGCAAAATGCGACATCGAACGGTAGAACGGAACACCCGGAACCATCGTCACCACCGCCGGAACCGACAGGGAAATACGCGTGTACTTACGCTGATGCAGCGGCGCCACAATCTCAGCCAAAATACCCACACCAAACACGGCAATCGTCGCTGCCATATGCGCGGGCATGCCCGCCTCCACCATGTGAATACGGGCGGGGTTCGCCACCGCAGCAATCACGCCACCCCACACACACGCCACCGGGGAAGCGGCAAAAAGCATCGCGAAGCCAGCCGCCGCAACACCCGAGGAAAGCACCTGCAACACCAAATACAGGGTCGGGTCAAGGTTAAGAGGCGCAGGAGCCGCTAACGGCAGGTGGAAGAGTGAACCCAAAACCCACACCGCAAACGACGCACTCAGCAACAACAAACCCACATAGGTTAGACGCGAAATACCCGCCAAAAAGTCCATACGAGAAATATCGAGCATGCCCGTCACCATGGGGAAACCGGGCACCAAGAACAGTACCGACGAAATAAAACCAATCATATGGTTCGGGCTAATCCAACCCACCGCGACCAGCACATTAACAATCGCAATGTACAGGCCCGCCGCCAGGAAGCCGCACGCCATCCACGTTGCCAAATGGCTCACCCCGCGCTTGAGCAGGGTCGAACGCAAAAACTGGCCGGCACCCGCCGCGAAGAACACCACCGTGCACTCCACCAGACCGCCACGGTTCAAGAACGCGAACCCGGCACACGCCACCGCCGACGCCAGCGCCAACATCCAGCGGGTGTACAGAGGCTTCGCCGAATCAATAAGGTCAAGCTCAGCATTCGCCTCCGCCGGAGTAATCTTTTCAGGAAGCTCAGAAATGAACTTACCCAACTGATCCAGCTTATGAGCGTTAATGCCCATCGTGCGCTGCTCAGCGACCTCGGTACGGAAATTACCCTCCGTGTACGAAGAGGTCGAAATCTCGGTGAAGGTCACCTGCGCGTGATGCTCCTTCAACCCCACAGCCTTTGCCAAACGCGCCATCGACGCCTTAATACGGTATGCGCTCGCACCCGACTTCATCAGGATGCGGCCCAGGCGGAGCACCACCTGCGACTGCGCCACCAGGTGCTCATGAGCCAGACGGGTAGACCCCAGATAAATACTGCGCGTATTAGTGTCAGGGTACGGCTCGGTAGTGCGGGGCTGATCATCCATGAGAGGCCTTCCGGGTCGTGCTATTCACGTGCTATTCGTGTAGGTGCGGTTACCTTCTAGCATAGGGGAGAAGCCCCTGCTGGGATAGTGTCAGCCCGTCAGCAAAGGAGAAGTAATTGGGGCGCTACCTAGGTTTTTAGCGGCGCAGGTTTAGCGGCGCACCGGCCAGCGGCCGTCAATGACCTCAGATTCCTTACCCGGCTGCGTACGCAACCACGCCTGGAAGCTCGCCGCCTGCTCCGCCGCCCACTGAATCTGCTGCTCGTGCAGCTGGCGCGCATCCACGTTGAGAACCTCGGGGAACTGCTCGGTGAGCTTCACCAGCAGACGCTCCGCCGCCAGGGCATCATCAGCGGAGGTGTGGGCGTTCTCCAGGGAGACACCGTACTCGGCGGCAAGAACCTCAAGGGTGCGCTTGCCGCGCTTACGAGGAATCACGTGCTTATGCAGAACATACGGGTCGAGCACCACACCCGGCGGCAGCTCACCATTGGCAATATTGTGGCGCAGCATCTCGTGGTGCAGCACCGAGAAATCGTAGGCGGCATTGAACGCAATAATCGGCACACCGTCAAGGTTCAGCGCACCAATCGCGCCGGCAAGCTCCCACACGACCTCGCGGGCGGGACGGCCGTGCTCACGCGCGTACTCGGTGGTGATGCCGTGCACGGCGGCGGCACCGGCGGGGATCTCAACGCCGGGGTCGGCCAGCCACTCGCCACGGCGCACCACATTACCCTGAGGGTCCAGCAGGATCAGGGAAGCAGTCACGATGCGGGCGGTGGTGACGTCCACACCGGTGGTTTCAAGGTCAAAAGTGGCGCGCAGGCCGTTCATCCAGGTCATGCTATAAGACTAACCCAGCAGCGGTGCAGGCGCGCGCCCGGTCGTCACGCGGCTGTGGATAAGCCCTTGGCGAGGCGGCATATTAAGTCGCCGGGGCGGCGCATAAGCCGCCGACGAGCCCGAATGACCGCCGACAAGGTACAAGCGCGCTCCAGCCGATAGACTGAAACCATGACAACCCAACTTCTCACCGGCATCCCCGGAACCGGTAAAACCCACCACCTCACCGAACGCGCCCTGCGCTACCTCGCCGACGGCAACGACCCCGCCCGCCTGCTCATCCTCGCACCCACCCGCACCGCCGCGACCCGCATGCGAGACACCATCGCCGCCTCCAGCGACCGAAGCCTCTCCGTAGCACCCACCCGCGCCTGGGCAGCATACGCCTTCGACCTGCTCAAACGAGCCCAAACCCGCGGGCTACTCAGCGGGGTAGAAGGCAACCTCAAACTCCTCTCCGGCCCCGAACAAGACGTCATCATCGGCGAACTACTCGCCAACCACGCCGAAGGCATCGCACCCGGCCCCGCCTGGCCCGACGTACTTCGCGACGCCCTCGCAACCCGCGGATTCCGCCACGAAATCCGCGACTTCTTCGACCGCATGGCAGAATACGACCTCACCGCCGAAGACGTACACGCCCTCGCCACCGAACACAACCAGCCCGCCTGGCACGCCCTCGCCCAATTGCACACCGAATACCGTGCCGTGCGAGCCCTCCGCGCCAAAAACGCCTACGACCCGGCAGTACTCATCAACGACGCCTGCCGGCTACTGCTGCGCGCCCCCGAATTCCTCGCCGAAGAACGCCGCCGCTACGACCTGATCCTCATCGACGACGTGCAGGAACTCAGCCCCTCCATCTACCGGCTGCTGCGCCTCATCGCCGCAGAAGTCGCCCCCGCAGACGCCGCGCACCTGACCGAAACCCCCCCCGACCTCTTCGCTGAAGGCCCGCAGGTTGTCATGACCTACAGCGACGAAGCCGTCGTCCAGGGCTTCCGTGGCGCCCGCCCCGACCTCGTCACCACCCTGCAGGCAAGCTTCCCGAGCATGCGCACCCGCACGCTCACCACCTCGTACCGCCTGCCCGCACTCATGATGCCGCTCGTGGCGGACATTCGCCGCCGCCTGCCGCGCTACACCCGGTTCGTGCCGCTCACCGCTGAGCAGGAAGGGACGAAGAACGGCGCGCAGGAGGGCGCAAAGAACGGCGCGCCCGCAACCTTCGGACGCATCAACACCACCCCCGCCGACGAAGCCCTCACCTGGGGCGCCGCAGACGAACCGCTGCTGCACCTGGGCGCCGACGGCAAAATCCTCGACCCCGCGCACTACCGCACCGCACCCGCCGGCGTGTATAAGTATGCGCTCTCCAGCTCTCAGGACGAAGCGAACCTCATCGCCCAAATGCTGCTCGAAGAACGCATCTACGGCAACCACCCCTACCGCGAGTCCGCCATCATCGTGCGTAGCAGCGCGGACGTGGCGCGCATCCGCCGCGTGCTCTCCTCGAACGGTATTCCCTCGCGTACCTCCGCGGCGCTCGTGCCGGTGCGCGACGAACCCGCCGTACGCCCCTTCCTCGACGCGCTCAGCCTGCTCGTCTACGCCCGCAAGCGCGGCGAGAAGGCACTCAACCCCGCCGTGCACATGCCCGTTGCAGAAGGCACAGAAGGTGCAGAAGGTTCGGAGGCGGCCGAGCGCGGCGGCTACGAAACCCTCAGCGCCACCGAAGCCGAAGAGCTCATGCGCCGAAGCCTCGACGACGTCATCGCCGAAGAAAGCCGCGCCAACCCCCTCGGCGGCGCGCAGAGCGCCATCACCCTGCTCACCTCCCGACTCGGTGGCGCATCCAGCATGGACGTGCGACGACTCCGCCAGCAGCTACGATCCATCGAACTGCAAAGCGGCGGCCACCGCCCCAGCGACGACCTGCTCCTCGGCGCCCTGCTACACCCCGAAACCCTCCCCGAAGAGGGCGTGGGACGCGCCGTGCACCGCATCGCAGCCGTGCTCTCCGCCGGACGTAAAGCACTCGCGCGCCCCGAATCCACCAGCACCGAAGTGCTCTGGGCGCTCTGGGAAGCCAGCGGCCTCGAAAAAACCTGGGTCGCCCAGTCGCGCGGTGCAGGCCCCGACGCCGATGCAGCCCACCGCAACCTCGACGCCATGATCGGCCTCTTCGAAGCTGCCGACCGATTCGACGAGCAGATGCGCGGCGCCGGTGCCGAGCAGTTCCTCGACTTCATCGACGCGCAGGACCTACCCATGGACACCCTCGCCGCCCGCGGCGTACGCCAAGACGCGGTCGAGATTCTCACCCCCGCACTCGCCGCAGGTCAGTCCTGGCGCACCGTATATGTATGCGGTCTGCAGGAAGGTACCTGGCCCAACACCACCGTGCGCGGCTCCCTGCTGAGCACCGGCGACCTTGTGGATCTATGCGATGCGCGCCTCCGCCAGCGCGCCCAGCAGGCAGAACAACGGGCGGGGGAGAGCGAGCAGCCGGTGCCGCCCGCCCGCATCCGTAGCTACCCCGAACGCGTGCGCGACACCCGCCACGACGAGCTACGCATGTTCGCCGTCGCCGCCACCCGAGCCAGCACCCGCCTCGTGCTCACCGCCGTACGCAACGACGATCAGGCACCCGGCGAGTTCTTCGATTTCGTGCTGCCCACCGACGCGGTTGGCGAGTCCACGGACGTGCCCATCACCCGCGTGCGCCGCCCCGCCACCCTGCGTTCCCTCGTGGCGGAGCTTCGCCGCACCCTCGTTGAGGAATCGATGAACGCGATGCGTGCCGAAGACGCCCAGCAGGAGGACACACAGCAGAACGGCGCACCGATGCACAACGCACCGGAGGAAGAAGCGCTCACCCCGGAGGCTTCCGCGTACCGACTCGATGCCGCCTCCCGCACTCTGGCGCGCCTGGCGAACGATCAGGCGCCCGGCGCCGCACCCGACGAGTGGTGGGGTCTGCTGCCGCTTTCTAGCACGGAGCTGCTCTTTGCGCACCGCCCGGCAGACCACGCCGAGCTGGACGAAAACCACGGTGAAGGCGGCGAAGAACACGGCGAAGAACAGGCTGAAAAGCCCGGCCGCCGCACGATTACGCTTTCGCCTTCGCGCCTGGAAACCATCCACAGCTCCCCGCTGGACTGGCTGGTTTCCGCCGCCCGCGCGGAAGCCCAAACCGACCTGTCCCGCTCCCTCGGTACGCTCGTTCACGCCATCGCCGAGGAGTACCCGACCGGCACCCTCGAAGAGCTCCAAACCGCCCTCGACGAGCGCATTAGCTCCCTCGGCGTGCCCGCCCGCAAGGAGGACGAAACCGACGAAGAGTACCGCGAGCGCGTGCCCTGGGAATCCTACGCCCTCTACGAGCGCGCCAAGCGTATGATTCTGCGCCTGAGCTACTACTACCGTCAGCACATGGGTGACGCCGGCTGGCAGAACCTCGGTGTTGAAGGCTCCTTCGCGGTGCGTGTGCCCGTGCCCTTCGACCCCGCCGGTGAGGTTGGCGAGCTGGATGCGCTGCTCACCGGTCGTGTGGACCGCCTCGAGGGTACCGCCCCGGCGGAGGACGGTACCCGCCGCTACGCCATTGTTGACCTGAAAACCGGTAAGTCTAAGCCGACCGGCTCGGAGATGGAGACGCATCCGCAGCTTGCCGCCTACCAGATTGCGGTGGAGGCTGGCGCGGGCGAGCAGCTGGAGGAGCGCTACCGCGCCGAAGCCGCCGCCCTGGAGACGGGTGAACCGCTACCGGATGCCCGCCCCCAGGAGCTGGAGTACACCGGCTATACGGGACATTCCGCAGGCGCGGCGCTCGTGCAGTTGGGCGCCTCGGGCGTGAACGACGAGAGTAAGACTCGCCTGCAGGTTCAGCCGGCTCTGACGGAGCACGATTCGTGGGCGGCTGAGCTGGTGCAGCACGCCGCGGAGCTGATTGCTGGCTCGCAGGTGCAGGCTCGTCACCGTGAGGGCGGCTATGGGTGCCGTCTGCCGGAGATTTGCCCGATTTGTACGCGCGGCCGTCAGGTGACGCAGCCCTAGTAGCCGCGTACCCTACGTTTACTTTCGATATCACTCACCCCGAACCTCCCATGAGAATGATCCATGAGGAAGAGGAATCATGACTGACTCTGGCGCATACGGCGCTGATATGCAGGGCGCTACTACCCCCGGCGCTCACACCGGTTCTGGCACCGGCATGCTCACCCCCGCCCAGTGGTGTGAGCACAATAGCTGGCAGCTGCCCAACGGCGTGCTCTTCTCGGCAGAAGCCGCCGCGAACGACCCCGCGCTGAAGCCTGCCGACTACCGCAGCGCCCTCGACATTGCCGAGATGCTCAACGGCGCCAACGGTAAGAAGCCGACCCCCGAGCAGGTCCGCATGATTGAGGCGGGACCCGCCCCGACCCTCGTCATTGCCGGTGCCGGTTCGGGTAAGACCGCGACCATGGTTGACCGCGTGATTTGGCTGGTCGATAACGGTTTTGTGCGCCCTGAAGAGGTGCTTGGCGTGACCTTCACCCGCAAGGCGGCAACCGAGTTGCGCAGCCGTATGCGCGCCGGCCTGAACACGCTGCGCCGTAGCCGCCGCGTCGCCCCGAGCGATGAGGAGCTACGCGAAGGCATCGCTGACCCGACCGTGCTCACCTACCACTCCTACGCGAATAACCTCGTCAAGGAGTACGGTCTGCGCCTGGGCGTGGAGCAGGACGCGCAGATGCTCGGTGATGCGCAGAAGTGGCAGCTTGCCGCGCAGATTGTGCAGTACTGGGAGGGGGAGCTTCCCCTCGATAAGGACGGCGTGCCGGTGTCTGCGGCGACCATGATTAACCAGATGCTGCAGCTTTCTGACGAGTGCGCGGAGCACCTGGTGGAGCCGCAACAGGTTATTGACTTCTGCACCGAGCAGTTGGCGGCGTACGCGGCGGTGCCCGAGCCTCGCCGTGAGACGAAGACTGAGAGAGACATTCAGAAGGTTCAGCGTCTGCTGCGTAACCGCCGAGTGTACGCGCGCATGGCGATGAGCTACGCCCGCGTGAAGGCGCGCATGCAGGTGCTGGATTTTGGTGACTTGATGCGTTTTGCCGCCCGTATTGCGGAGGCTGACCCGGCGATTCGCGAGGGTGAGCGTGCCCGTTTCAAGGTGGTTCTGCTGGATGAGTTCCAGGACACTTCGCACGCGCAGATGAGCTTGTTCTCCTCGATTTACGGTGCCGATGAGGCGGCGGGTATTCCGGCGCATCCGGTGATGGCTGTGGGTGACCCGAAGCAGTCGATTTACGGTTTCCGTGGTGCTTCGGACGGCCAGATGTTCAGCTTCTACCGTCATTTCCCGACCAAGCATGTGCGGCCGCTGTTCCTGTCCACTGCGTGGCGTAACGACATTTCGGTGCTGAACGCGGCGAACCACGTGGCGGAAAAGCTGAAGGAAGTTCCCGAGTGGGTGCGTGCCGCCGACGGCGATATTACCGCCGCTCAGGTTCCTGACCTGCGCCCGCGCTGCGCCCTGGTGGGGGAGCCTGGTTCGCCCGCCTTTGAGCAGGCTGCCGCGGGCATGGTGGGGCGCGTCGATTTGACGTACCACGACTCTGACCGCGAGGAGGCTGTGGCTATCGCCGAGCGTATTGCGGCGATGCGCACGCAGGCGGTGCGCGAGTATGAGCGCGCCTACGCGGCGCATCGTTCCGGTGATGGTTCGGTGCGTCCGCATCTGAAGATGCCTGAGATTGCGGTGCTGGCGCGTGTGCACGGTCAGCTGGACCCGATTCGTGTGGAGTGCGAGCGCCTGGGCATTCCGGTGCAGCAGGTGGGTTTGGGCGGTTTGCTTTCCCAGCCGGAGGTTGTGGATTTGGTGTCGGCGTTGCGTGTGCTGGCTGATCCGAACCGTTCGGATGCCCTGGCGCGCCTGCTGACGGGTGCGCGTTGGCGTTTGGGTGCGGCGGATATGTTGGCGCTGGGCGATTGGGCGCAGTCGCTGGTGCGTGAGCGTGAGCGTGCCCTGCGTGAGCAGATGGCGTTGCGTATGCTCGCCGAGGCTGAAGACGCCGACGACGCAGCCGCTATTAACCTGCAGGCGGAGCACCTGCGTGCCGCCCAGGAACGCCTGGACGAAACCCTCAAGGGCGCGGTGGAGGACTCCTCCGGCTACGCCTCCCTGATCGAGGCGGTGGAGAACCTGCCGCAGGACGGCGCGGACGGCGAACCCCTCTACGGTGAGCAGTACCGCGGCCGCCGTTTCTCCCCGGCGGCGCTGGAGCGTCTGCGTGCTTTTGCCGAGCAGATGCGCGTGCTGCGTGCCGGTTTGAGCGATGATTTGGGCACGCTACTGTACGAGATTGAGCGGACCATGCTGCTGGATATTGAGCTGGCGGTCCGCCCGGGTACCGACCCGCTGGGTTCGCGCGCGAACCTGGACGCTTTCCACGAGGTGGCCGCCGCCTACGGCATGTCGGCGCCGCGTATTAACGCGATGATTTACGCCGGCTCTGACGGCGTGAGCGCGGAGGAAGGCGACCCGGGTGCGCGCCGCTTCCTGCTGTCTTCGGGCGGCGTGAGCTACGTGATGGGCTTCCTCGCGTGGCTTGAGCGTGCCGATGACGAGGAGAAGGGCCTGGCGCTGGGCGCTGTGGAGCCTGACCCGAACGCGGTGCAGCTGATGACCATGCACGCCGCGAAGGGCCTTGAATGGGATCATGTGCTTCTGCCGGGCCTGTGCGGTAGCGCGACCGGCGGGCAGACCCCGAACCTGTGGCAGGTGTCGGCTAGCACGGCTCTGCCCTGGCCGCTGCGTGGCGACCGCGAGTACCTTCCGTCGATCCTTGAAACCCCGGAGGAGATTACCGCCTTCGAGAAGGCGAAGGACCTGGAAGACTACCTGGCCGAGCATAAGGACGATGCCGCCGAGCATGCCGGCATGGAGGACCGCCGCCTCATGTACGTGGCGATGACCCGTGCCCGTAACCTGCTGGCGTTGAGCGCCTACCGCTGGAAGAGCGCTGCCGCGCAACCTCTGCCGGTGCAGCCCTTCTGGGAGGAACTGATGGAGATGCTTTTCAAGTCGCTCTTTGACATGGGCACCCCCACGGTAGACGCGCCCTCTGTGCGTTTCGAAGAGACGATGGATACCCCCTGGGCGGCACCGCAGCTGGTGGGTATGGGCCTGTCGTACACGATGCCGAACCCTGCCGATAAGCGCAAGAAGGTGCACCTGAACCATGTGCGCCGCTGGGCTGAGCAGCTGGCTGAGTCGAAGTACCGCTTGGTGGAGCCGGTAACCCTGGTGCACGGTACGGTCGTGGATCCCTCGAACCTGCCGCCTGCCCCCGATGAGGAGGCACTGCTGGAAGAGCTGGAACTCTATCCCGTAGACGCTGACGAGCTCACTCCCGTACAGGCGGAGGCGCGCGCGAACGCCCAGGCAACCTACGCCGAGCAGGTGCAACGCTACGCATGGGCGCTGGTTGAGGCCATGGCTCCCGCCCTCGCGCAGGATTGGCAGCTGGCGGCTCCCTCCGTACGAGCACGCACGGTGGCGGAGAACTGTACCCGCCTGAACCTGCCGGTGCCCGAATGGATTATCGAAGCCACCGAGCGGGAGAAATGGCGTGAGACGCAACCGCCTGCGCCCGGTTTCTCGCCGACGGTGGCGGCGGCGCTGCCGATTGAGGTGCGCGGCCAGTTCGCCCAGAAGAACTACGAGGACAGGAACCCGAACCTGGGGGCGGTACTGACCGCCATGTGGCCTTTTGACCCGCTGGAGCGCCCCGTGATTTGGCGTTGGGCTTCTGACGATGCCCTCAACCGGGGCACGGAGGCGGTGCTTCGCCGCGGCCAGCATGAGCAGCTGGAGCGTGAGATTGCGATTAACTCCTCGAGCCGTCGCGAGGCGGTGGAGCGTGCCGCCCTGGCGGTGGAGCTCGCCGTCGGCGCGGGGGAGGATGACCTGCACCAGAGCGGGGATGTAGCGGGGGAGAGCGCAAGCCATCCTGCACCCGCCGTACCCGCTGCACACGGCGAGTCCGCCATTCCCGAATCCCTGCGTCAGCAGGCGGTGGACTGGGAACGCGAAGCCGACCTGCTGTTGCTCATGATGGGTCAGACCGACCCGGTGCTGAGCGATCAGCTGCCGGGGCACCTGTCCGCATCCACGTTCATTCGCCTGAGCGAGGACCCGCAGGGCACGGTGCATCAGCTGATGCGCCCGGTGCCTCAGCGTCCCTCGCGTGCGGCAACGATTGGTACGGCGGTGCACGCGCTAATTGAGGAGCACTTCGGGGTGGCGCCGAGCGCCGACCCGCTGGAGGCACCCGATGCGGAGGACACGGTGGGCGTTGACCTGCCTGGTTCCGCTGCCGCCTCAGCCGCCTCCACCTCCGCC
This sequence comes from Rothia sp. HMSC066H02, assembly GCF_001814995.1. NCBI lineage: Bacteria > Bacillati > Actinomycetota > Actinomycetes > Micrococcales > Micrococcaceae > Rothia > Rothia sp. HMSC066H02. The sequence goes on from NZ_KV818673.1 coordinate 261,268, forward strand.
GCGCCCGCTGAGCCTGCAGATCCCTCTGACCTGCAGGAACAGGACGAGTTCACCTTCGAGGACGACTTCGAGGAATCCGAGAGCGAACTGGACGCCTCCGTTCAGCGTCTCTGGGAGCGCTTCGCCACCAGCGAGTGGGGCAGCGATGAGTGGAAGGAGCGCATCTGGGCGGTCGAGTACCCGGTTGAAACCCATATCGAGGGCGTGAGCCTGCGCGGCCGTATCGACGCGGTGTTCCGTACCGAGGACGAGGACGGCGAACGCTGGGTGCTGGTGGATTGGAAGAGCGGTTCCCGCCCGAAGATGGCGACCATGCAGTCTCGACGCTTCCAGCTGGGCCTGTATCGTATCGCGTTCTCCCGCATTATGGGCGTGGACCCGGAGCGTATCAGCACCGTGTTCGTGTACCTGGGCGGCAAGGGCGTTGCGGAGGTGTGGGACCACCAGATCCGCGGCGGCCTGCCCACGGAGGCGCAGCTGGCGAAGGTGATCCGCGAGGCGCGCAAGGGCTAGGTAGCGGATCTCAACAGCGAATCTCCCAGCGCCGGGCGGGCGGCGCTCGCGTGCTAGCGCTTACTGTCACCGAATAGAGAAAAGCAGCTCACGTAGGCGTTGCGCCTCGTGAGCTGCTTTTCTGCGCGGACTTTTACGGTTAATGGCAGAGGACGCCTCTTCACCCCACTGCATTAGGGTGATGAGGCGTCCTCAGCCGCTGAAGAACTATAGAGGTACTTCGTGCCCTCGCACGCTCCGGGAAAGAATCGCGCCGAACGACTGCCGCTCTCGCGGCCTCACTCGCGCCGCCGGCGCCCCGTGGGGTTTGCGTGCGTCTTTACTCTCAAACACAACCTCGAAAGTAACTCTATAGATTTCTGCCATCGGTGATTGGTTGCGCGGTGCATGAATCCGGCTCGGGTCTGACATGACCGGTCAGGGTCCCGTCCAATCTGTCTCCCCACTTTATCGCTGCCACGATATCAGCGCTGGTCAGTGCGCTATGGGGAGTGTGTCCGCTGGTATTCTCGCGGCACAGCAAAAGTATTCCAGGAGTTTTTGAAAAAATCTACAGGGTAAGTTTTTACCCTAAAATGCACTATTTTGAGCATAGTTCAAGGTGAAGTTGAGACTGTGTGGACTCTTGGGGTCAAAAGTTGGTTCATGTGGGTTTGTGGCGTATTTGCACCCGGGAAATATTGTGAATGGCGCCTTTAGCGCACTTTCAAGTCTCAGCCTTAATCTGAGTCATTCATGCACAAAAATGCAAAACTGGTGCTCAAAAGGTGAGGGGAAACACTTAAAGAAATTTCGGCAAAAAGCCCGCTAAAGCCCCTCCACTAGCCCTTATAGGCATCATCCCGTCGGTTTGACAGACAGTCAGGAGAGCAGGTTTCACCGGGCGCGAGTCAGCGGATATACAACCCAGCGGATATACAACCCAGTAGATACAGTTCAGCCCCGCAGTGCAGTACTGCGGGGCTGAACTGAAAATCTAGCTGAACCGAAAACCTATGCGGTAAGTAGCAACCTAACAGCTACCCGACCCAATACCTACTCGGCGGGACCGACCAGCGGGCCGACCTCCTCCTGTCCGAGCAGTTCGCCGGAGGCACGCAGGTCGTCCTGAATGTCCAGGAGCATGGACACTGCGTGGGTTGCGCCGTCGCGGTCGCCCACCTCCACGGTGTGGGTGAGCCACTGGGCGATCGCGAACTCCGCGTAGAAGTTCGCGCGCTGCGCCAGGTAGGCGTCGGGCAGCTGAGGCATCTGCTGGCGGTACACCTCGATTGCCTCGTCGGTGAAGTCGATGTCCTGGCAGGAGTACAGCCACGCGAAGTCCTGCGCTGGGTCGCCCACGTGCACATCGGACCAGCCGGTGACCTCCACGATGCGCGCCTCCGTAGGAGTCACGTGCAGTACGAGGTTCTCTGCGCCCATGTCGCCGTGGACCACGCGCGGGCGGAACTGCCACATGGGTCCGGGGGAGAGCACAGCACGCCAGTGCGCGAGCAGGTCGGCGGGCACCTTACCGGTTGCGGCGGCACGCTCGAGCTCGGCGTTCTTGCGCAGGCGAATCTGCTCCGAAGAGTAGGAGGGCAGGTCGGCTTCGTAAATAATGTCTTCGGGCATCACGTGCAGGGTCGCAATGTCCTTGGCGATGATGGACGCCAGGGAGGGGCGGTTCGCCGCAACTTCGCGGCGGCTCAGCTCGGCGAGCTGGTCTACGTCGTAGATGGTGCCGGGGATGTGCGTGTACACGAACACGTTGCCGCCCGCGTAGGGTACGGTGCCGGCGACGGTGGGTACGGCGAAGGGCAGTCGGGCGCGCAGACCGGGGCTGAACGACTGCAAGATGAGGTGTTCAGCTTCGAGGCGCATGCTGGCGTCGGGGCGGCGCGGGGCGCAGACTCGCCAGCGGCGACCGGTGGAGTCGGCAATGATGGCCGAGTCGAAGTCGTCGCTGTCTTCGCGGACCGGTTCGGCGCCAACGGGGTAGATCCCGGGCACTCCGGCGGAGACGATGGCTGCTAGCTGAAGGGGAGATAAAGTCACGGGTTAAGGTTACCAAACCAATGTGTGCCGTTTAGTAGTTTTTGGGATCTTTATGCCAAGTGGTGAAGATACTTGTGGACAAGCCTAAACGTGCTCGCCTGCGCTGCCTGTTGAGCTTCTACTTGCCCACTCCAAAAGAGGGGGTCCTCACGCCCTGAACGAAAGCAACAGCTAAGAAGCCGCGGCGGGCCTAGAGAACACAGTCTGGGAGAATACAATGGAAGACCGGCTATCACCGCCTCGCGCACCCGCATACACACACGTCCGTATGCCCGCGCGAGCGCATGCCGCCTGCCCATACCGCCCGCCTTACTGATGGAGCATTATGACCGCCACACCTCAGCAGCCTCAGCATATGATCTCCGCAGACGATATCCTCGCCGGGCTTGACCCGGATCAGCGTGCGGTCGCCACCGAGCTGGACGGCCCCATGCGCGTGCTGGCGGGTGCCGGTACCGGTAAGACCCGCGCGATTACGCACCGCATCGCCTACGGTATTGCGATCGGTCGCTACCAGGGCCCGCGCGTACTCGCCCTGACCTTCACCCTGCGCGCGGCGGAGGAGATGCGTACCCGCCTGCACCAGCTGGGCGCGCACGGCGTGCAGGCGCGTACCTTCCACTCGGCGGCGCTGCGTCAGCTGGCGTATTTCTGGCCGCAGGTGGTGGGCGGTACGTTCCCGTCCATCGTGCAGAATAAGGCAGCACTCATTACGGAGGCGGCGAACCGTCTGCGCATCAGCACGGACCGTTCCCTGCTGCGTGATTTGGCGTCGCTGATTGAGTGGGCGAAGGTTCAGCTGCTCACCCCGGACACCATCATGCAGCGTCTGAGTGAGAAGCAACTGCCCTCGGCGATTACCCCGCAGAATATGCAGCGTATTTTCCAGGCGTATGAGGATTTGAAGGATGAGCGTAACCTCATCGACTTTGAGGACGTGCTGCTGCTGACCATCGCCATGCTGGAGGAGGACGAGAAGCTCGCGGCGACCGTCCGTAACCAGTACCGCCATTTTGTGGTGGACGAGTACCAGGACGTGTCCCCGTTGCAGCAGCGTCTGTTGGATGTGTGGCTGGGCGGCCGCGACGATATTTGCGTGGTGGGCGACGCCTCCCAGACGATTTACTCTTTTACCGGCGCGACCAGCCGTTACCTGCTGGATTTTGCGCGCCGGTACCGTGGCGCGCACACGGTGAAGCTGACCCGCGACTACCGTTCCCATTCGCAGGTGGTGGAGTTGGCGAACCGCCTGTTGGCGGCGCGCCGTCCGCATCCGGATTCGAGCCCGCATTCGTGGGCGCCGCCGCTGGAGCTGATGTCTCAGCGTGGCCCCGGCGTGGATGTGGAGTGGTTCGGCTACGCGGATGATGAGCAGGAGGCCGCCGGCATTGCCGAGGATATCCGCGACCTGATTGAGAAGGACGGCGTGCCGCCTTCGGAGATTGCGGTGCTGTTCCGCACGAACGCGCAGTCGGCGGCGATTGAGTCTGCGCTGGCTGCCGCCCACATTCCGTACCAGCTGCGCGGCGCGGAGCGTTTCTTTGAGCGCCCCGAGGTCAAGCAGGCGATGCTTGCCCTGCGCGGTTCGGCGAAGTCCACGGACGGTACCGAGGACGTCACCCGCTACACCCGCGATGTGCTCGGCGGCCTCGGCTATAAGGAGGAGGGCCCCCTTTCGGGAGGCGCCACCCGCCAGAAGTGGGAGTCCCTCGCCGCCCTGGTGCACATGGTGGACATGATGGCGCAGCACCGCCAAGAGCAGCTTCAGGAGCACCGCGCGAACCCGCGCCCGGGCGTGCCCGAGCCGCTACCTTTGACCATGCACGAGGTGGTGGCGACCCTGAACCACCGCAGCGAATTCAACGACGCACCGCAGGTCAACGGCGTAACCCTCGCCTCCCTGCACGCGGCTAAGGGCCTGGAGTGGGACGCCGTGTTCCTGTGCGGCCTGAACGAGGGCCTCATGCCCATTACTTTTGCGACCACCCCGGACGAGGTGGATGAGGAGCGCCGCCTGCTGTACGTGGGCATTACGCGCGCCCGCAAGTACCTGTGGCTGACCTGGACCATGACCCGCACCGTGGGTGGTCGCGGTCAGCGTAAGCGTTCGCGTTTCCTGGACGATATTGATCCGGCGAAGCGCCGCCGCAGGGCTGAGAGCGCCGGCTTCTCGTATAGCCAGGCTCGTTCGGCTCAGTCCCGTGCCGTACAGCCCCGCTCGGCGCAGGCTCGCCGTTCGTCGAAGGGAAGAGGAGACTATGGCTCAGCGTTTTAAGCGTGAGATTCTGCCCGCCACCGAGGACCGCCCGCAGATTGAGCTGGTCCGCTCGGCGCGCCGCACCCGCACCGTCAGCATGCAGCGCGACGGCGTGGATGAGCACGGCAACCCCGCCTACCGCCTGCTCATTCCCGCCGCGAGTACGAGCGAGGAGATTGACGAACATATTGCCCGCCTGCTGCCGCGCATTCAGCGTCGTGCCGCCCGCCGTGAGCGTGCCACGCAGCTGACGGTCACGGACGAGTACCTGCGCTCCCGCGCCCTGCACCTGGCGCAGAAGAACCTGCCGGAGCTGGTCGCCTCGGGCAGGCTCGAGAAGCTGTCGATTCGCTGGGTGAGCAACCAGCGTCAGCGCTGGGGCTCGGCAACCTACGCGAACACGCAGATCCGCATCTCCTCGGAGCTGCAGGGCGTGCTCGAGTACGTGCTGGATTCGGTGATTCACCACGAGCTCTGCCACCTGCTGCAGCCGAATCATTCGGCGGCGTTCCGTGCCCTGGAGGCGCGTTACCCGCAGCTGCTGCGGGCGCAGGCCTACCTGGAGGGGTACGCGCTGGGGCGCTCGCGTGCTGAAGGTGAACGTGCTGAGGGTGAGCGCGGCGAAAACAGCGCCCACTAAAATCCCGCTGGCTAAAGCGCTTCCTGAAAATCAAAGAATCAAAAACCAAACGAAACACTCCAATCGAACACTTGAGCGGGGGTGGCTTGTACATTCACAAGCCACCCCCGCTCGAGGTGTCAGCTATTTACTTTCGCCGCTTTACTTTTTGGGCTTTACTTTTCTTCGGGCGCGTCGCCGAAGCCGCCGTCCAGCAGCTTCTGCAGCTCCGAGTCGAAGTCCACGTCGTCCAGGCTGATTTCGTTCATGCGCGCATCGTATGCGGTGAAGTCTTCCAGCTCGGCGGGGGTGGGCAGAGTCTCCGGGGTGTCCCAGAGGCCGTCGCGTGCCTCAATGCCGTGGGATTCTTCGTACCAGCGCCAGAACTGCTGTGCCTCACGCACCAGGCGCGGGCGCAGTTCCAAGCCGACCAGGTTCTCGAAGACCTGCTCGCTGGGGCCGCCGTCAATGCGGCGGCGCGCCATGATTTCGGTCAGCTGCGGTGCCTTGGGCAGGTTGCGGGTTGCGTCCTCGGTTACGACGGATACCCAGCCTTCGATGAGGGCGAGCAGACCCTCCAGGCGCTGTACCGCCAGTTCCTGGTCTTCGGTGCGCTGGGGGCTGAACATGCCGCCTTCGAATGCTTCCTGCACGGCGTCGGGGTTGCTCATGTCCACCTGGGATGCGGCGTCCTGCATACGGTTCATGTCCACGCGGATGCCGCGGGCGTAGCGCGCCACGAGCTGGACCAGGTCTTCACGCAGCCAGGGGTTTGCCTTGTGCAGGCGGATCAGCGCGGATTCACGCACGGCAAGGTAGAGCAGGACCTCCTGCGGGGGAACCTCGATACTGTCGGCGAGCTGCTGGTAGCCGTTGGGCAACAGCGCGGAGGAGCCCGGCGCGAGGGGGAAGCCCACGTCGGTGGATGAGTACACTTCACCGGCAAGCTGAGCGAGCGCCTGAGCCATCTGCGCACCAAAAATCACGGAACCAATGTTGTTCAAGAAACCGCTGTTGAGAATCTGCGAGATCTCTTCGGGTACGTCCTCGGGAGCGCCGGGCATGACCATGGACTGGGTGACTTCGGCTGCGACCGGCTCGACCATTTCGCGCCAGGAGTCGAAGGAATGCTCAACCCATTCCGCCTTGGACCATGCCTGTACCGGGTGGTTGTGGCGTTCAATGGTGGTTACCGCGTCCAGCCAGAGGTCGGCGAGGTTCGCCGCGTCTTCTACGGCACGCTTGAGGTTTTCGGGTACGGAGGGGTCTTCGCCCATGGATGCGAGCATCTGGCGGGTCTGGTTCTTTACGTTATCCCAGTTCACGCCGCTGGGGCTGTCGGATGCACCCGCGCCGGAGAACATTGCCTGTACCTGCGCGAACATGCTCTGCATCATGGCGGGGTCGAAGCTCATGCCCATGTTCTTCAGGTCTTCGGGGTCGATGCTGATGCCGAAGGGGTTCTGGCCGCCTTCGCCGAAGAGCGCGCCGAAGGGGTTCTGCGCGTTGGAGGAGGCGCCCTTGCCGCCCTGGCCAGTTGCCCCTGCGGAGGGGTCGAAGCCCTGCTCCTGCATCTTCTTAATGAATTCTTCGAGGGGGTCGCGCTCGTTGGAGGCGCCGCCGGTGGGGTTCTCAGACATGTGAAGCCTTTCGTAATCCGGGGGTGGGCGTAGCTGGCCCGCTCGCTGTCCAGCCTACCGATTTTTGCTGAGAATTTCCCGCGCCACCGCTGTGGATGCGGCTTAATCAGCTGAGGGCTCACAAGCTTGTCTTTGGGGTCGGGTTTTGGGAGCTTTTTCGTGCCGCCGTAACCTCGGGGTGCTGACAAAGCGCGGCGGGGGCAAGAGCGTGAACGCCTCCTGGTTGCTCTATTTTTAGCGGGGTGACGGTGCCCGCGCGCGTGTTGAAAAGCAGGTTTATCCGGTACTGTAGAAACCATGACTAAGTCCACCCCTGATGCTGAGCAGCAGCCGAACGCCGCCTCCGCGAGCGTGAAGAGTAATGAGAAGGCGGCTAAGCGCCGTTCGCGTTTTGCGCCGCGCCGCGTGAACTTGCGTTCGGTGAGCGCTGTGGCGACGTGTGCCCTGCTGGCTGGTGCTTTTGTTCTGCCCAGTTCCTATGTGAAGGAGGGCCCCGGCCCGCTCTTTGACGTGCTCGGAACCTATCAGGAGAAGGACGTCATTGAGGTCTCGGGTGCGCCGAGCTATAAGACGTTCGGCAAGATGAACATGACCACGGTGTCGGTTTCGGGTGGTCCCTACACTGAGCTGTCTGGAGCGGAGGCGTTCTACGGCTGGTTGGCGTTTGACGGTAACCGCAGCCTCGTGGTGCCGACCGATGCCCTGTACCCGCACGTGAGCCATGAGCAGGCGACGGCGGCGACCGGCGCGCAGATGGCTGATTCGCAGACTCAGGCGAAGGTCGCGGCGATGCGTCAGCTGAAGATGCCGGTGACTGAGAAGGTTCAGGTGCTTTCCACGGTGGAGGGTTCCCCGGCGGCGAGCGCTCTGAAGGCTGATGACCGCATCGTGAAGGTGGGGGAGAAGCAGATTGAGACCCTCACCGATGTTCCGAAGGCGGTAAACGCCTCGAACGGTTCGCCGATTGATGTGACCGTGGAACGTGGCGGCAAGCAGCAGACCTTTAAGCTGACCCCGGTTCGTGCCAGTGACGATAGCCGCTGGATTCTGGGTGCCGGTTTGAAGCAGAGCTACGACCTGCCGGCACACGTGCAGTACAACCTGGACGGTGTGGGCGGCCCGAGCGCGGGCCTGATGTTGGCGCTTGGCACGGTCGATAAGCTCAGCGAGGGTACTCTGCTCGCCGATGAGGATGCCGGAGGCGACCCGTACCGCAGTTACATTTCGGGTACCGGCACGATTGATGCGAACGGTAAGGTCGGCGCAATTGGCGGCATCAAGTACAAGATTTTGGCGACGGGCCGTTACGGTGCGCGCTACTTCTTGGCGCCTAAGGAGAACTGCGATTCGATCGTGAAGATGCAGGCGCAGGACCCCGACCTGTTCAACTACTATCACGCCGGTCAGGTGCGCGGCACGATGGTGGTTGTGCCGGTGTCGACCCTGGATGAGGCGGTGAAGACGGTGGAGGCGATTAAATCCGGCACCCCGGATGATTCTCTACCCCGCTGCGGTTCCTAACATAACGTTTCTCTCCGCAAGGTTCTCACCCGTATAACGTAGAAGTCAGCCCCGGTACTTTACGGTATCGGGGCTGTTCTGCACCCTCCCTACCTCTTTTATCTGCCGTATTTCGCCCCGAGCTTCTACGAGGTTCTGCCCTTCTGCGTTACCTCTGAGATACTTAAAGGCAGTTATTTTCTCTGAACGTATGATGAGCGAGGAATTGTGTCTGAGTCGACCAATAACACCGCGCATCCCAAGCCGAAGAAGTCAACGCCTAAGCGTCGTAGCCCCCTGCGGGTGACGATTGCTGTGGTGGCGGTGCTCATTGCTGCTTTTGTGGGTGCGTCCCAGGTGTACACGGACTGGCTGTGGTTTGATCAGCTGGGTTATAGCACCGTGTTCACTACCCAGATTTTGTTGAAGGCAGCCGTGTTTGTGGTGGCTGCCGTGGTGATTGCTGTGCCGCTGTGGGCTTCGATGTCCTACGCGGTCCGTCATGCTGATGTGGCGCCGGCGTCCGAGAAGAAGCCGCAGGAGGCGCCGAACCCGAATCAGAGCGTGCCGACGAGCGGTACGGATGCTGCCGAGCAGATGCTGCGTGATGTGTTTGGTCAGCAGCGTGCTGAGGAGAGCATGCGTCGCTACCACGAGAGCGTGGATAAGGCACGTAAGGTTCTGCTGATTGTGGTTCCGCTGCTGTTGGGTCTGTTCATTGCTTCAGCGACGATGACTCAGTGGAGCACCGTCGCGCTGTTCTTCAACCAGCAGTCCTTCGGTAAGACTGACCCGGAGTTTGGCCTGGATTACGGCTTCTTCCTGTTTGCGTTGCCGTTCTTCCGCATGGTGGTGACTCTGGTGACCTCAGCTGTGGTGCTGTCGGCGCTCGCGGGCCTGTTCATGCACTACTTCTACGGCGGTATTAAGGTGCAGCCCGGTGGTGTGAGTACCACGTCGGCATTCCGCCGTCACGCTGCGATTGTGGTGGCTGTGTTTTTGCTGACTCGTGCGGTGAGCTTCTGGTTGGACCGCTATTCGTCGACTCAGCAGCAGGTGGGCCGTTGGGCTGGCGCGATGTACACGGATGTGAACTCGTCGATTCCGGTGAACGCTATTTTGGCGATTTCTGCTTTGCTGGTGGCGATCATGTTTATGGTGGCTGCTTCGATGAATCGTTGGCGTCTGCCGCTGATTAGCACCGCGATGCTGGTGATTGTTGCTGTGGTTGCTGGCGGCCTGTACCCGTGGATTGTTCAGCGTTTCCAGGTTGTTCCGAATGAGCAGGGCGCTCAGTCGAAGTTCATTCAGCGCAATATTGATGCGACCCGTTACGCGTACGGTCTGGACAAGATTGAGACCACTCCGTATGACGCGACGATTGATACCCGTGCCGGTGCGTTGAGCTCTTCGAGCGCGACCATTGCGAATATCCGTCTGTTGGATCCGAATGTTGTGTCCTCGGCGTTTGCGCAGATGCAGCAGTTCCGCCCGTACTACCGTTTTGATTCGCAGCTGTCGGTGGACCGCTACGCGGTGGGTAACACCACGCAGGATACGGTGTTGGCGGCTCGTGAGCTGAACCCGGCGCAGACGAGCGGCGATTCCTGGTATAACCGCCACGTGGTGTACACGCACGGTTACGGCGTGATTGCCGCGTACGGTAACCAGGTGGATTCTGCGGGTAACCCGAAGTTCTTGCAGTCCGGTATTAAGGCGACCGGTACCCTGAGCGAGGATTACGAGCCGCGTATTTACTTTGGCACGAGCTCGCCGGAGTATTCGATTGTGGGCGGTAAGGGCGACACCCTGGAGCTGGACCGTCCGCTTTCTGCTGACGAAACCAACGCCTCCGATGCGAAGTACACCTTCACCGGTTACGGTGGTCCTCGCGTTGATTCGCTGCTGGCTCGCCTGTCCTATGCGATTAAGTTCCAGTCCTCTGACATTCTGCTTTCGGATGCGGTGCGTGAGGGTTCGCAGATTCTGTACGAACGCAACCCGCTGGACCGCGTGCGCAAGGTGGCCCCGTACCTGACGGTGGATTCCAAGCCGTACCCGGCGATCGTGAATAACCGCGTGCAGTGGATCGTGGACGCCTACACGACGAGCGACCAGTTCCCCTACGCGCAGGGTAGCTCCCAGGATGCGGCAACCGCTGCGGGCGCTCAGCGTTCTAACTCGGTGAACTACATCCGTAACTCGGTGAAGGCTACCGTGGACGCGTATGACGGTTCGGTGACCCTGTACGCGTGGGATGAGGAGGATCCGGTGCTGAAGGCGTGGCAGGGTGTTTTCCCTGGCACGGTGAAGAGCTACCGTGAGATGAACGCTTCGCTGATGAGCCACGTGCGTTACCCGACTGACATGTTCAATATTCAGCGCACCATGCTGAATAAGTACCACGTGACGAACGCGAATAGCTTCTATGCCGGTGACGATGTCTGGTCGATTCCGAACGACCCGACCAATGATCGTAACCAGCCGATTTCGCCCTACTACCTGTCCCTGCAGATGCCCGGCGATTCGCGCGCGCACTTCTCGCTGACGACGACGTTCATTCCGCAGCAGAGCGATTCGAACTCTCGTAACGTGATGTACGGCTTCCTTGCCGCTAATGGTGATGCCGGTACCGGTAAGGACGGCGAGCGTAGTGCTGATTACGGCAAGCTGCGTCTGCTGGAGTTGCCGCGTTCTTCGGTGGTTCCCGGTCCGGGCCAGGCTCAGAACATTTTCAACTCTGATGCTGAGGTGTCGAACCAGCTGAACCTGCTACGCCGCGGTTCGTCTGAGGTTATTAACGGCAATATGCTGACTCTGCCGGTGGGCGGCGGCATGCTGTACGTTCAGCCAGTGTATGTGCAGTCGAGCGGTGACGCTAAGTATCCGCGTCTGCAGCGTGTGCTGGTGAGCTTCGGCGATAAGGTTGGTTTCGCTCCGACTCTGGAGGAGGCGCTGAACCAGGTGTTTGGTGGCTCTTCGGGCGCGAAGCTGGACGGCTCGGCGGCGGCTAGCCCGTCTGCGTCTGCCTCTGGCTCCTCGGGTACTTCGGGCGCTTCGACCGGCGGTTCGTCGGTTTCGCAGTCTTCGGAGCTGAAGCAGGCTCTGACGGATGCCTCGAAGGCGATGACCGATGCTGATGCGGCAATGAAGAAGGGCGACTGGGCTGCCTACGGTGAGGCTCAGAAGCGTCTGGAAGCAGCCGTGAAGAAGGCTCTGGAGGCTGAGGAGGCGCAGAGCGCGGCTTCCGCTAAGGCTTCGGCAGCGCCCAGTGCCTCTGCGGCTCCGAGCGCCTCTGCAGCTCCCAGTGCCGCGGCTTCTGCAAGCGCCCCCGCAAGCGCGAAGCCCAGCGCCAGCGCCTCGGCTTCTCGCTAAGACTAAGAGGCTAAGCCTAAGAGACAGCGGGGGAGTAGCCCATACCGGATGCTCACGGGTCTAGCGTCCTCGCTCTAGATCCGGGGCCTGCACTGGATACGGCTCCTACCGACTAGCTCTAGCGGTCTCTGCGGGAACATCTCTGCGGGAACGGGGTGGAAGTGATTCACTTCCACCCCGTTCCTGTATGTTCTACCCCTGGCACTGCCCCGTAGCCCCTATTCCTACCCAACTGCTTTCTACCCAACTGCTTTCTACCCAACAGCCCCTATTTTTGTGTGCTTGGTTACAAATCGCGTTTTTGGCTTGCATGCCCGGTTTGGGGTCTGTATAGTTGTATGAGTCGCCGCGGGGTGGAGCAGTTCGGTAGCTCGCCGGGCTCATAACCCGGAGGTCGCAGGTTCAAATCCTGTCCCCGCAACCAGAAAAACCCGGTATCTCAACGAAAAGTCGCTGAGATACCGGGTTTTGTTTTGCCCTGACGAGACCGAATCCCTATGTTATTCCCTACCTTTCAGCCAAACTCAGGCCCGTCGTCGAGGTGGGGGGAGGGGGGACTATCACCCAACATCGAGGACTATCATCCAACGCCCCTTCGGGGCGTATGACTATCTTCGCTCGTGCATGATCTCGTGGGAGGGAGGTTGCAGAGGAGGATTTTCACCGCCTAATCGGCGTTGATACCGGCTGTTTACCGCCTGAAAATGCAAAAGCGGTATAGCATTTTCCCTCGTATCTCAACCGAATCCCAACCCTTTACCGCCTTCACCGCCTAAAACCGAAAACTTTTATATATACACACGCATATGTAGGAAGATGAACACTCGCGTGTACACTTTTTAGAAATTAGGCGGTAGAGGCGGCAACACACCATGTTTTGACTGATATACCAACGTTTTCGATATACCGCTTAGCCTCAAACAGGCGGTAACTAAGCGGTGAAAGAGTAGCGTCCCGCATAGTGGTGTAACCGTGGGTG
>NZ_KV818674.1:0-30825 GCF_001814995.1 Rothia sp. HMSC066H02
TTGCGTTCACTGTATGGTTTTTGGATAACAATCCAATAGGCAATAAAAAGAGCCCGCTTGCGCGGGCTCTTTTGCTTTAACAGCTAAAGCTGGAAAGGGGCAGACCCATACGGGTCTGCCCCTTTTTTGTGCCCTCAGACCCTTGTCTATGGCTCTGTCTACTAGGAAGAATGCTCTTCACAGACACACTGGGATAGAGTAGAACCATGCACTACCCCATGTTCTCCCACGCACCAGAGCCAGTCGATCAGCAGCACCAACACAACGGTGAAGAACGAACGGTAGCACTCTACGTAGAGAGCACACTGGAGCCTCACGAAGCCTGGGCGGCACTGACCGAATACATTCACCTCTGGTGGCCCAGGCAGCTCCTGCAGAGCGAGGAAAGCCATATCGACCTCTCCACTGAGCTACTGCTCGAAGAGACCGCAGCTGGGGATATCATTCCTGTCGCACGCATTATCCAATGCGAGAACGAAGACATCCTCACCATCGCACCCTACCCGGGTACACGCCTGGGGCGGCTCATGGGCGTAGCTGAAGAATCAGAAGAAAGCCTGAGCTTCATCCTGGATGCTCTAGCTCCGGAAACCGCAGAAGGGCCGTTATCCCTGCTCGAAATCAGTAGCGGCACCTACACGGGTTATGAAGACGAAGAGCTGGGCATCTACGCGGAACAGGAAGAAGCAGCAACCCTACTCATGGGTGCCTACAGCCGCTTTATCGGAGCTGAACTCCAGCGAGAAGAACTATAGGGGCTCGGAGGTAAAAGAGGGTTCTCAACCCCTGTAGAGTGGTATGTCATGAGCACACAGGACCAGAACACCCCGCAGCAGAAGGACGCACGCCCCATCTGGGTGCGACTGCGTGCTAAAGCCACTGCAGAAGCGGTGCAACCTCAGCATTACACCACTCAGCACTACAGCAAGGCTGACATGCTAAAGCAGAGCAATATCTGGTTCCGTAAACAGGGTGCGCCCCTCATCATTTCTGCACGTCAACGTGCTCTCGATGCGTTCCCACGCTCCGTGCCATGGATCCTGTGGGCTGGCATCATGCATATCTGCTATATCTTCCTGCGCGACATTCTCCTCTTCGTAGTAGAGGACGTGAAAGGTTCCCTACCGAACTACGTCAAAGCTCTCACAAGCGATAGCGCCCTCAGCAACGAAGTACTCCCAGTGCTCGTACTCGGCGGGATTTTCCTCGTTATGCCGGTCATCTCCGGTGTGTTCATTGCCCTTGCTCACGTGCTGATGGTCCGTACCCCGCGGTGGGTTTAAATCACCACGGGTATTCTTACCGTACTTTTTGCCGGAATACTCTTCACCACCGGCGTCTTCGAAACCAACAGCCTTGAAGGTTTCGACTTCGTCTACGACGGTTCCCAAGTCTTCCCGCTCATCGTTGTGGGTATCTACCTTGCCATCTTCCTTGGCGTAGATACCGTACTCGGCTGGTCCCTCAAGCACGCCATCCACCAGCTCGCCTCCCTGCCGCCCATGATTGCGAAAGTACTGCCCGTACTCATGGTGTCTGTGCTCTTTATCTTCGTGAACGCAGACCTCTGGAAGCTCGCCAACGGACTCAGCTTCCCGCGCACCTGGGCGGTTTTGGGCCTTATGGGGCTACTCGCCGTGTTCGTGGTCGTCACAACCTCCCTGGAACGCACAGCGCGCCTGCTGGGGCGCTCCAGAGGCGACGACATCGCACGTTTTAGCGACAACGACTACGAGCACGCCGCAGCCCTCGAAGGCGGAATCTGGAACACCGCCCAAGACTGGGTTGAAGAGCAGAAAATCCTTGAACACCGACCCCTCAAAATCGCGCCCTGGAGCAACCTCATCATCATCCCCATGATCGGGCAGATCATTCAGGCGACCCTCTTCATGCTGCTCGTCTTCGGATTCTTCATGGGCTTCTCGTCCATCGCCATTAGCGACACCACCATCGAATCCTGGATGAGCATCAAACCCGAACACCTCAAAATCCTCGGCGTAGACACCAATATCAACGCCGTCGTCATCAAGGTGTCCATGATCGTTGCCGTGTTCTCTGGGCTCAGCTTCGTTGCAACCACAAGTAGCGACGAAAAATACGCCCGAAGCTTCCTCAAGCCCATGATTGAGTGGATCAAGCACATCCTGATCATTCGCGATATCTACCTGGGCCTACTCACCATGTCCAAAAACGAAGTGCTCATACCCCTCGAATAGGAGAAGAGCACTGAAAAAGAGACTGACAAAGCATAAGGAGGCATGTCAGGGGGGATAAAAGCTAGTGAGTCGACAGGTTCATCGTCAGCAGGTTGAACACCAGGTACGCCATCAGAAGAGCAGTCGCACCATCCAAAACACGCCACGCTGAAGGGCGCGCAAAGAGCGGACGCAACAGACGCGAACCATAGCCCAGCATCAAAAACCAGATCAGGCTACCGCAGCAGCACCCCAGGTAGTACCACCAACGGCCAGGATCGCCCTGGGCGTTCGCCAGCGAACCCAAAAGAATAGTCGTATCCAACCACGCCAGCGGATTCAAATACGTCACCGCCGCCGTGGTCAGCAGAGCCGCCTTCAACGACTGAGAATCACCCTCCGCATCATCAACCACAATCGAGTGCGGAGTAAACACACGGCGGCCAGCCTCAAAACCAAACCACGCCAAAAACGCCGCACCCACGTAGCGGAACACCTCAATAAACCACGGCGCCGCATCCAACAGGGCACCCAGGCCCACAACGCCCAAGCCAATCATCAGAGCATCCGACAGAATGCAGAAAATAATAATCGGGGTAATGTGCCGACCCAAAATACCCTGACGCAGCACAAAAGTTCCCTGGGCGCCAATAGCCGCTACCAAAGAAATCGTGGTGGTAGCACCCAGAAACAGCAGGGACAGGGATGCGGACATCGTGAAACTTTCTATGTTGATCAAACGGGGCATGAACCCGCGTACGCAGTGGCGGGTAGCGGCTCTCTTACTACCAGCTTGTCAGGCAAAGGCCTGTGATGCAGGGATAAAGCCTGGGTTAGCGGAAGTGTGAAGCGCCAGAGACGAGAATACGGGAAAAAGGACCCTAAATCTATCTAAATATTTTCACACTGCGTAAGATATTCTTATGACACGTTTCAGTACCGACCAGCTCACCACCTTCGCCACCGTCATCGAATACGGCACCTTCGACGCGGCGGCAGATATCCTGCGAGTGAGCCCCTCCGCCATCTCCCAGCGCATCAAAGCTATGGAACAGATTGCCGGAAAGGTCCTGGTACGCCGAAGCAACCCCGTCACCCCCACCGACGCCGGACAAAGCGTACTGCGCATCGCCCGACAAAGCGAATTCCTGCAGCAAGAAATGGAACGCGAACTCATGGGCGCCGGCGGCTTCCAGAGCGTCTCCGTTGCCGTCAACGCCGACTCACTCGCCACCTGGTTCATCGATGCGGTAGGAACCCTCAGCCGCGAAGACAGCATCTTCTGCGACCTACGACGAGAAGGCGAATTCCACTCCTCCGCTATGCTCCGATCCGGAGAAGTCATGGCAGTCATCACCTCCAAACCCGAAAAAATCCCCGGCTGCTCCGTCGAAACCCTCGGTGTGGCACGCTACTGGTGCGTTGCCACCCCCGACTTCGTGCAGCGGTACCTGCCCGGCTGGCCCAAGAGCATGAGTCGCGAAGAGCTCAATCGTGCCCCCGTCGTCGAATATGACCGTAAAGACTTTGTGCAGGATGTGGCGCGAGCCCTCATCGAAAAAGAGGTAGGTCTAGAGGCTGAAGAAACCTTCACCCAAAGCCCCACCATCTACATTCCCTCATCTCCGGACTATGCGCGAGCCGTCAGCTCCGGTATTGCCTGGGGCCTCATTCCTGAGGCACAATGCGCCGAAGAACTCGAAAGCGGGCACCTCGTGAAGCTCGCCGCAACCCCCGTAGAATTCCCCCTCTATTGGCAGCGCTGGAATATCAACTCGCCCGTTATGGAGACCGTAACCCGCCGCGTCCACGAAGCGGCGCGAGGCGACCTGATCTACTAAAGGGGTCCTTGAGTTAAGATCCTGAAATTAACCAAATTGTTAAAAATATATGCCTGACTAGACTATATTCTTATATAAGAATAAAGAACTGGGTAATAAAACCCTATAACACCCCACCACACATACAGAGGCGGCCGCCCCACACGGGACGGCCGCCTCTCTATAAGCTCTAACGCCTAAGTCTTAACGCCTAAACTCTAGCGCCAACGAGTCATCATCAGCATGCTCACCATCATGGCGCCCACACCAACACTCACATTCCACATACCCAAATCAGGAATCGGGAACAGGCCCTGCGTAATGTAGAAAACGATAATCCACAGAATGCCCACCGCCAACAGCGAGAACATAATCACGCGGTACCACAACGGAGTCTGCTCCTTCAGCTGCGTGCCGCTCTCCATCTCACGAGCAATCTCACGCAGACGCAGCTCGCTCGCATCCTCCACCTCAGACTTAGCAGACTTCTGAGACTTCTTCTTGGACGATGCCTTAGCCGAGTTGGTCGACATACTTCCTCCGCTTATTGTTGTATGGGTAACCTAAAAATATATGTTCACACCTATCTTTGCAGACTTACGGGATGATTTCACCTTCTCCGTGCGTTGAAAGATAAGGAACGCCACCCGGCGCCCAAGAACATACACAGCCCAAAGGACAAAGGAGAACGCATGAGCCAAGGAACGGCACCCACCGCAGAGCGCCGCCCCCGCACCGTGCTGCACTGGATCATCCAGATTACAGGCGAACTCCTTATCACCGTGGGCCTCCTGCTACTGCTCTTCGTCGCATGGCAGCTCTGGTGGACCAACATCGACGCCGACCGCACCCAATCCCAAGCCGTCAGCACCCTCGTCCAGGAATTCGACTCCAACCCCGCCGAACCCCTCCCCGACTGGGACCCCAACACCCCTCCCGCCGGTCTGAGCGAACCCGGCCACGGTGAAGTCTTCGGCATCGTCTACATCCCCAAGTTCGGATCCGACTACCAGCGCCCCGCCACCCAGGGCACCAGCTCCGACGTGCTCGACTCCCTCGGACTCGGCCACTACGAAGGAAGCGCCATGCCCGGACAGGTCGGCAACTTCTCCCTCGCAGGCCACCGCCAAACCCGCGGTAAAGTCCTCAACGACATCGACCTGCTCACCGAAGGCGACCACATCTACGTGCGTACCAAAGACGGCTACTACACCTACACCGTCTACAGCCACGAAATCGTGCAGCCCGACCAGGTAGAAGTCATCGAACCCGTCCCCGGACAGCCCGGCGTAGCACCCACTGAGCGCCTCCTGACGCTCACTACCTGCCACCCGCGCTACGGCGACACCGAACGATACATTGTCCACGCCCGCCTCGAATCCTGGCGGCCCGCCGCAGCCGGAGCGCCCGCAGAAATTGCCGCCTCCGTAGCAGGATCCTAAACCAGAGAGGAAAAGCAAGATGTACGCATGGATTTTCCGCCACCTCCCCGGCCCCCTGTGGGTTCGCATCATCATCGCCATCGTGCTGATACTCGCCGTAGTCTACCTGCTCATGGAATTCGTTTTCCCCCACTTTGCAGAGTACGGCCCCTTCAACCTGAACGTCACCATCAACCATTAGCGCTAAGGACGTGCCATGACCCGCATCCTTGTTATCGATAACTACGACAGCTTCGTCTTCACCCTCGTCGGCTACATCCAGCAGCTCGGCGCTGAAACCACCGTCATCCGTAACGACGAATACGAACTCGACGCCGTCATCAAGCTCGCCGAAGAACACGACGGCGTGCTCGTATCCCCGGGCCCCGGCGCCCCCGCAGAAGCCGGCGTCATCATTGACACCATCCGCTGGGCTGCCGAAGCGAAGAAGCCGCTACTGGGCGTATGCCTCGGCCACCAGGCCATCGCAGAAGCATTCGGCGGCACCGTCACCCACGCCCCCGAACTCATGCACGGCAAGACCTCCCGCCTCGTGCACGAAAACGTCTCCGTGTTTAAGGACGTGCCCAACCCCTTCACCGCGACCCGCTACCACTCCCTGGCAGTCGTACCCGAAACCATGCCCGCGGTCCTGGAAACCACCTCCACCACCGACAATGGCATCATCATGGGTCTGCGCCACCGCGAAGCCCCCATGCACGGCGTGCAGTTCCACCCCGAATCGGTCCTGACCGAAAGCGGATACCTCATGCTCGGCAACTGGCTCGAAGAAACCGGTCTGCAGGGAGCCGCAGAGCGCGCTAAGAGCCTCTCACCTCTCATGGCTTAGTAACTTTAGCCTTAGACGCCCCCAACGGCTTATATCGCCTCCAGAAGCCCCGTAGTAGACACGCTACAGGGAAACTGGAGGCGATAGCTATATCTGGACCCTTAGCTACGAGCAAACCCAGATACACGAAAAGGGGCGGCGCCCCACACCCAACGGTGTGGAGCGCCGCCCCTTTTGCTAACCGCTAGAACCCCTTAGCGGGCGTTAGCGTTTGCATTATTAGCGTTGTTCGCATTGGTATTCGCGTTAGTACCCTGAATCGTACGGGTACCCGCAGTAGCGGACGCAGTCGGTGCCGGAGTAGCCGTAGCGGTAGAACGCTGCTGGTTACCAGTAGTAGCGTTCTGGTTACCGGTCGCTGCCGCAGGCTGAGTAGCCTGCTGGTTAGCCGCGGTAGAACGCTGTTGGTTCTGGTTACCAGTGGTAGCGTTCTGGTTACCGGTCGCTGCCGCAGGCTGAGTAGCCGCAGTAGTCGGAGCGGTCGTCTGAGTCGGGGTAGCAGCCACACGGATCGTCACAGTGCTGTTCTGAGCCACCAGAGTACCTGCCGCAGAGCTCTGCGAAATCACAGTGCCCGCAGGACGCTCGTTAGTCTGAACAGTCTCAATGTTGGTGTTCAGCAGAACATCCTGAGCGGTCAGAGCAGCAATCGCCTGATCCTTGGTCAGACCCACCAGCGAGGGGACCTTTACCTTACCGGACGACAGGACAATGTTCACGGTGCTACCAGCCTCAACGGTCTGAGCGCCCTTATCGTCGGTCGAGCCCTTCTCCGGGGACAGCTCCACAACCATACCTGCAGGAACGGAAGCGCTCTCCACAGTGGAGACGCGGCCATCCACCAGACCCAGGTCCTTCAGAGCGTTACGGACATACGCCTCACTCTGACCCTGCAGGTTATCCGGCAGCTTGACCTTCTCCGGACCGTTCGAAACAGTCACAACAACGGTCGAGCCCTTATTGACCTTAGAACCAACACCCGGCTCAACGCTGATAACGTCGCCCTTCTTGACGTTGTCCGAGTAGCCCTGACGGTACTCCAGCACGAAGCCCAGGTTACGCAACTGGTTCTCGGCATCATCGCGGGAAACATTCACCACAGCCGGAACCGGAACCTGCGGAACCTCATTCAGCTTGTTCTGGTAGTACAACACCGAGCCGACACTGAAGAACAGCAGAGCCGCAATCAGAGTACCCACAAGGAAACGAACCCACGCACGCTTACGCGGCAAAGACTCATCGTACTCTGCGTATTCCTCATCGTCGTACAGTTCCTCATCGTCTTCATACTCGAAGAAGCCGTTGAGGCCGCCGTCTTCCACCGAAGCCTCAGTAATCGAGGTGGTGTACGGGGCGTAGTCATCACCCAAAGAAGCGGTAGTCGCCGAAGGCACAAAAGCAGTAGTCATCGCTGCATCCTGAACCACGGTCTCTTCACCCGGGCGAACAACCGATACCAGAGCCTGAGCGAACTCAGCCGCGCTCTGATAACGCTCATCCGGGTTCTTCGCCAGACCCTTCAGAATCACAGCATCCAGACCAGCAGGAACCTCAAGCGGGGTGAACTTGCTCGGAGGCTCAGGGGCATCCGAAAGATGCTTAGCCGCCAGATCAACATTCGACTCAGCATCAAACGGAGAACGACCAGCAATCATCTCGTAAATCACGCAAGCAGCAGAGTACAGGTCGCTACGGGCGTCAACTTCCTTGCCGCTCACCTGCTCAGGGGACATGTAGCGTGCGCTACCCATCACCACATTAGCCTTGGTCAGCGCCTCGCCAGCTTCCTCAATGGCACGAGAAATACCGAAATCCATGACCTTGATCTGGCCCGGCTGACCCTTAGCGATATCCTCGCTGGTACGCTCCAGCACCATAATATTCGCCGGCTTAATATCGCGGTGAATGATGCCCATCGAGTGGCTGTACTGCAAAGCACCCAGCAGCTGCTCGGAATAACCCAAAGCATCACGGACCGGCAGATGACCGCCACGGGACAGGATGGAACGCAGAGTATGACCCTCCACGTACTCCATCACGATATAAGGAATAGCGGTGCCCTCTTCCGAAGAAGCAGACTCCCCACCATCCTGCGAAGGGTTATACGAACCGGTGTCATAGACAGCAACAATCGCAGGATTGTTCAGAGACGCCACAGCCTCCGCCTCACGCTTAAAGCGTGCGCGGAACGTATCGTCCTGGGCCTGCTCCGGGCGCAGAATCTTAAGCGCAACCTTGCGGCCGAGGCGAGTATCCTCAGCAGCATAAACGGTTGCCATCGCACCGGTACCGATTACCTCAAGTACCTTGTAACGGTTATCAACCGTGTCGGGAACCGACAGGTCCATAAGTTCTCCTGGATCACTAAGACTAAAACTAAATCAAAACGTAGGGGCTAACGCGCCGACGCAGAAGCGGAAGCAGAAGCCGACGCAGACGGTGCAGCAGAAGCGCTCGCACTCGAACCCCTACCCGAACTGGAAGAGGCCACATACATGTCTACATTACTACCAACCGTAACCTTGGTGCCAGATGAGGGGGTAGTACGAAGCACCGTACCGGGGGCCGCAGTGTCCGAATTCTCATAATGCAGAGAAACATTCACACCCAGAGCGGCAACAGCCTTCGACGCCTCATCAACGTTCTTACCCTCAAGGTTCGACGGCAAAGTCACCGACTTCGGACCGGTTGAATAGCGAACAGTTACGCTATTACCCTGCTCCAAAGTACCCGTCGGAGAAACCGAAATCACCGTGTTCTCCGGCTGAGTCGACTCAACACCCTCAGTCTTGGGGGACAGACCAAGGTTCTTCAGCTCGTTCACTGCATCCTGCAGCTCGCGACCCTCATAGTTAATCGCGTTGACGGTCACCTTCTGCTTTGCAGCACGGGCAGAAGCAGACTCAGTCGGTTCCACCGTAGAAACAGTACCCGTGTTCGTCGGAACAGCAGACGAAGAAGCGCTCGGAACCGGATCAGTCGAACCGCCACCATTATTGGAAGAGAGGACCGTCCAAATACCGCCAGCAATCAGCACGATTGCCAGAAGCAGAGCAACCCACATCCACACGTTCGGGCCACGCTTCGCTGCAGGAGCGGGAGTAGACTTCACGCGACCCGATACAGGACGCATCGTCTGCTCACTCGTGCGAGGAATCGGCGCCGTCGTCGGCGCCGGCGAGAAACGACCACCAGAACCAAAACGCGGAGTAGCAGAAGCACTAATCGGCTCAGCCGCAACATCCATAGCGGTCATCGCGACAGTAGCGTCATCAGCGTTCTCCTCAGCCAAGAACTGAGCCAAAGAAGGAACAGCCTTCACCGCAGCCTGCAGATCGCGGCGACGAATCGCATCCACCGCAGACGCCAGAGCGGTCGCATCCTTAGGACGCTGAGCCGGGTCCTTAGCCAGCAGGCACATAATCAGCGCACGAGCAGGAGCCGGAATAGTCTCCGGAAGCGGCGGCGGAGGATCATTCACCTGAGCCAACGCAATCGCAATCTGCGACTCACCCGTAAACGGACGACGACCCACCAGGCACTCATAACCAATAATGCCCAACGAGTACATATCCGACGAGGCGGTAGCCGCCTGACCGGTCGCCTGCTCCGGCGCCAGGTACTGGGCGGTACCCATCACCTGGCCGGTAGCCGTCAACGGCACCTGGTTAGCCAGACGAGCAATACCGAAATCGGTCACCTTCACACGGTCATCCGGAGTGATGATGAGGTTACCCGGCTTCACGTCACGATGCACCAGACCCTGCGAATGAGCCGCAGCCAACGCGCGAGCGGTCTGAGCAATGAAGTTCAGAATACGGTCCGGCGGCAGGGTAGTCTCATGCTCGATGATGCTCGAAAGCGGATTACCCGGCACCAGTTCCATGACCAGGTACGCGGAGTTGTCCTCCTCACCGTAGTCGAAAACATTCGCTACGCCGGGGTGGTTCAACAGCGCCGTATTACGGGCCTCAGCGCGGAAACGCTCCAAGAAGCCCGGGTCACCGGTGTACTCCTCCTTGAGGATCTTGACCGCAACGATGCGTCCAAGCACCTTGTCGCGAGCTTTCCACACCTCGCCCATACCGCCAATCGCGATACGTTCGGTTAGGGTGTAGCGCCCGCCCAAAGTGATATCAGCCGCAGGCCTCACTTGTTCAACACCGCCTCAAAGAGTTGCTTACTAGTACTGGTTGCCAACTGAGCACCGGTCGCCGCGTCAATATCCTCGTAGACCACAGCAATCGCAATCTGAGGATCATCAGCCGGCGCGAAACCGGTAAACCAAGAATTATTCAAACCTGCCGTGGTCTCCGCGGTACCGGTCTTACCCGCCACCTTAACACCGGAGACACCAGCATTACGTGCAATACCATTATCAACCGCATTCACCATCCACTGCTTCACCTGGTTAGCAATTTCAGGGCTAGTGGACGTACGCAGCTTCTCAGGAGAGAACTCCTGCAAAGTGCTCAGGTTGCTGGTCTTCACCGAACGAATCAGGTTCGGCTTCATCTGCACGCCACCATTCGCAATCGCCGCAGAAGTCATCGCCACCTGCAGCGGAGTGGTCTTCACGTCGTACTGACCAATCGCCGACTGGGCCAGCTGGCTCTGCGTCAGATTCGACGGGAAAGACGACTTAGAAACCGTCAAAGGAATCTTCAAATCCTGGCCGTAACCAAAATTCTCAGCGGTCTTCGCGATACGCTCCTGACCCAAATCCATCGCAATCTGCGCAAACGGCGTATTGCAGGACTGAGCCAAAGCCCACTCAATCGTCGCCTGAGTGCGGGTCGAACACTGACCGCCCGTATAGTTCGGCAGGGTAATGTTCGTGCCCGGTAGCGGCAACTGCGCGGGGTTCGCAATGACCGAGGATGCGTTGTACTTGCCGGATTCCAGCGCCGCCACCGCATCAATAATCTTGAAGGGCGAACCCGGCGAATAGGTGTTACCCGCAATCGCACGGTTAAACAGGGGGCTGTCCTCGTCAGAAGTCAGCGCCTGGTAATTCGCCAGAACCGAAGAGCTCGTATGAGCCGACAGAAGATTCGGATCGTAGGACGGCGAAGAAGCCATCGCCAGAATCTCACCGGTCTTCGGGTTCAACGCCACCACAGCACCCTTACGGCCCTGCAACGCGTTGTAGGCAATGTCCTGAAGCTTCGAATTGATCGTCAGCTCCACGCTAGCGCCCTGTGCGGAAGAACCGCTGAACAGCTGCGCCACACGATCGTAGAACTGGCTATCGCTCGTGCCCGCAAGCTCCTTATCGAGTGCAGCCTCCAGACCGGTCGCGCCATAAATGGTGGAGAAATAACCCGTCAGAGCCGCATACTTGAGCGGGTGGTTATACACACGCTGGTAGTTGTACTCATCATCGGACTTCACCGACGAAGCAATCTCCGTACCGTCAACCACAATCGAACCACGTGCCGAACCGTAATTGTCGTAGAGCGCTCGAGAATTCCACTGATTATTCATCAGCGTCTTCGAATCGAAGAACTGAATATAGCTGAGGGTACCCATCAGCAGGACAAACACGCACGCGGCAGACATCCACATGCGGCGAATAGCCCTATCCATTCTTCTCACCTCCAGAATCCTTAGCCGTAATACGCGCCAGAACGCTAGTAGCACCCTCCGGCTCGTAGCTAGTGTCCGCATGGTCAATACCCTGCGGAGCATCATAACCAGCCACCAGGTGAGGTGCGCGGGCACTATGAGAAATAGACAACCACAGCGCCACAATAATCCAGTTAGCCACCAACGAGGAGCCACCGGCAGACATGAAAGGAGTCGTCAGACCAGTCAGCGGAATCAAACGAGTCACGCCGCCAATCACCACGAACAGCTGCAGAACCATGACCGTAGACAGGCCGGCAGCCAACAGCTTGCCGAAACCATCACGAGTACCCAACGCTGCACGGTAACCGCGCGAAACCAGAAGCATGAACATCATCAGGATGGCACCCAGACCCACCAGGCCCAGCTCCTCACCCAACGAGGAAATAATCATGTCCGAATTAGCGTACGGGACGAGGTTCGCGCGGCCCTGACCCCAACCGCGGCCAAAAAGACCGCCGTAAGCCAGGCCGAAAACGCCCTGCAGAATCTGACCCGAACCGCCAGGAGACGCCTGGTAAATCTCCGGATCAAAAGCATGCACCCACGCATAAATACGGGCGTGCACGTGCGAGACATAGTGGTACGCGAAATAGCCGCCCACAGCCATACCGATACCCGCAACCACCAGCCACGAAATACGGCCGGTCGACAGGTACAGCATCGCCATGAACAGGCCAAAGAACATAATTGCCGAACCAAGATCCTTCTGGAACACCAGAACACCCAGGCTCACAATCCACGCCAAGAACACCGGCGCCAAATCACGCAGACGCGGCAGATTGATAGGGCCGATGCGGCGGCCAGCCACCAGAATCAGGTCACGGTGCGTCGCCAAATAGCCGGCGAAGAAAATCGCCAAAGTAATCTTCGCGACCTCACCCGGCTGGAACGTACGGTTACCGATATGAATCCAAATACGAGCACCATTGAGCTCCATACCCAGACCCGGAACCAGCGGCATGATGAGCAGAATCATCGACAGCACCAGGGAGGTGTACGTGACCTTACGCAGCAGACGGTAATCCCTGAGCACAAACACGATAATCGCGCACAGCACCATAGACACGCCAGTCCACATCAGCTGACCATCACCCACCGGAGCCGCAATCTGCGGATCCAGACGATAAATCATGGTCAAACCAATACCGTTCAGAGCCACCACCAGCGGCAGAATAAACGGATCAGCATAACGGGCGCGGAACTGCATGACTAGGTGAATCAGAAGAGCACCAGCACCCAGCACCACCGTGCACGGCAACCACTGGCTCTTCGACGTATCAAAAGCATGCTCCGGATCAATCAGGTACATGCCGAACGAGCTGATACCCACCGCCAAAACCAGCAGGAAAAGCTCCGTGAAACGGCGTGCACGAGGCGCGTCCGACTCACGACGGAACGAGAACTTAGCCATTGTTCTCACCGCCCTCTGCCGCAGGCGCGGAGGAAACCGTAGCCAGCTCAGGAGCCGGGGATGCCGAATCAGAGCCCGGTGCCTCAGAGCTCGGAGCCTCACTGGGCGCCTCAGAGCTCGGGGAAGCAGAAGCCGAGGCAGACGCGGAAGCAGACGCAGCGGCCTGCTCCGCCTTCTCACGAGACTGATCTGCCTGAGTCTTCAAACGAGACACAATCTGGTGCGCATCATCCAGGTCCTTCGCCGTAATCGCATTACGCAACAAAGAACGAGTATGATCGCTCAGCTCACTCGTAGGAATATCGGTATTCTCCACCACGTGAGAAAGGCGAATCGGACCCAACGCATGCGGAATACCGTTGTACACCGCAACCGTGCCGTCACTCTCACCCACATAGTAGCTACGCTCCACATAGCGCAGACCGGTCCACGCAGCCAGCGTCAAAATAGCCGCAACCAGCAGAGTAATGAACAGGCGAATCGACCACGACCGCGGGCGCGAACGCTCAACAGTATCCTCAGCGATTAGCTCCTCCAGCTCAGCCGGCAGGGTCGCCTCATCAGACTCAACCTTCAAAGGCACACGCTGAGCCACCGTCGCACGATGCTCCAGGGTACGAGAAGTAACCGCCGGAATCATGCCGGTCTCAGTAGCCACCGAAGCGGCACCAACCAGCTGATGCGGGCGGGAACCCAATTCGCTACGCAAAATCGCAGCATTCGTAAGAGCCGCATCCACGGCGTTATCGTACGTACCGATATGGTGACGCACCGCCCCAGAACCACTGTGCAACAGGGTTCCAGAGAAGTCACGAGCACGACGGAAACGGCGCAACGACCGACGATGAGGCTCCTCAGAGTCCTCATCATGGTGCGCACCCAAAATAGCCTCAGCAGCCTCAGCCGTGGCAGCAACCTCGGGAAGCTTCTGAGTATTCGTGCTGACCTCCTGCTCCGCCACAATCGAATCAGGCAGAGCAGACTCAGGCAGGCTCGAAGGACCCACCGGCTCATCCACCGGCAGAACCTCACGGTCAATCACCTGCAGGGACACAACCGTCACGTTATCCGGAGCGCCACGCTCCAAAGTCATCGCAATCAGAGTGTCAGCAATCTCAGACAGATCATCGGTAGAACGCATCACCTGCTCAATCTCTGATAGGGACACCACAGCATCCAAACCGTCAGAAGAGAGCACCCAGCGCTCGCCGGGAACAGCGTCCAGAGTCTTCAACTCCAGCTCGGGGGACGCGTCAACGTCACCCAGAACGCGCATAATCACGTTCTTATGCGGGTGGTTCTCCGCCTCCTGCGGGGTAATACGACCCTCATTGAGCAAGCGCTGCACAAACGTATGGTCAGTAGAAATCTGCTCAAACTCACCATCAGCACCCGGGCGCAGACGATACGCACGCGAGTCACCAATATGAGCCAGCTCAATACAATCGCCATCAATCAGCAGGGCAGTACAGGTCGTACCCATACCCGCCAGCTGCGGGTCATTCGCCGCCAGCTCATTAATAATCAGGTTCGCACTCTGAATCTCATCAGCCAGGTAAACGCTGCCGGTACCATCCTCAAAGTCAGGGTGGTCAAGCGGAGTCAGATTCAGAACCGTCGTAGCCGACGCGACATCGCCGCCCACGTGACCGCCCATGCCGTCAGCAACGACCGCAAGGAAACGACCACCGTAGCCGGAGTCATCATTCTTCGAGCGTTTCAGACCCGTATCAGAGCGGGCCTCAAAACGAAAAGCAATCTTCATACACTAGCCCCTCAACTGCATGGTGGTACCGCCAACGCGGAAATCATCACCGGGCTCAATCGGGGTCGCACGAGTCAGACGCTCGCCATTGACGAACGTACCATTAGTAGAATTCAAATCCTCCAGGAACCAACGGGAACCCTGAGGGAACAGACGCGCATGGCGGCCCGAGGCGTAATCATCCTGCAGAGACACCTCAATGTCATTAGCGCGGCCAATAGTAATCGGCTGGTCGCCCAGCTGCATCATGGCGCCAGCCTGCGCACCGGCAGTAATCACAAGCTGCGAAGGGCGAGTCGGCGGAGGCGCAATATGGGTAGCCTCCGGAACCGCATCAACCGGTGCCGCACGATAGTTCTTGCCCAAACCCAGGTCACGGCGAGCCGCCGAAACCACCAGGAAAACAAAGAACCAGATGAGCGCCAGAAAAGCGTAACGAAGGATAGTAACGGTCAATTCAGACGCCATTAACGGACACCTCCGGTCGAACTATGGAAAATGATGCGGGTATTACCCATGCGAAGCAGCGAACCGTTCGCCAGCACCACCGGCGCACGCAGAGGCGCACCGTTAATCAACGTGCCATTAGTAGAACCCATATCGGAGGCGACCACCGCACCACCCTGCATCGAAAGCTGCAGGTGACGGCGAGAAACGCCCTTATCATCCAGACGAAGATCAGCATCAGAACCGCGGCCCAGCACAAACGGCAGGTGGTTCACCGGGTGCATGCGACCCTCAATCTCCAAGAAGAAACGGGGAGCCGCCGCAGGGGGCGCTACAGGCATGTTCAGGCGAGGCGCAGGAGCCTGCTGAGGGGCAGGGCTGGGTGCAGGCTGAGCCGGCTGAGCAGCCGGCTTCGTAATGCGGGTCGGCAAAGAAGACTCACGCGGCGGACGCACCGGCGCGTAGTTAGTAGCGCCGCGCAGAGACGGGGACGCGGGAGCCTCCGGTACAGAGAACGGCTCGAAAGTCGCAACAACCTCAAACTCGCCCTCAGAGAGAGAATCAAGAACGTTGAACGTCACGCGAACCGCACCAATCAGGGTGTAACCCTGCGCGCGGGCGTGCGAAATCGCCAAATCGCACAGCTCAACAGCGAACGGGTTGCCCCACTCGCGCACGCGAGGGAAATCAACCGGTGCGAAACGCAGAGTATAGACATTAGGAGCCATAGTGCGGCCACTGCCGTCCACGTAGGACTCGTCATCCATCATGATGCGGACGCGGTTAGCGACATCCGCCTTCGCAAAGGTGCCGAAGCCCTTGGAAAGGCCGACAGTGCGGCCGATGCCTTGCTCCAGCTTGCCCAGCTTGTCGAAAAACTTCATGCCGCCTCCTTCTCAACGACCATTCCGAGCAACAGACCGCGCAAACGGTCTTTATCCGAAAGGCTCAGTTTAACGAGCGTGTCTGTGCGTTAGCTGTGTGCCCTGTGAATGAACACACCCGATTCTATTTTAGGTGATGCACTTGCCATCGCTCTGGAACCCCGTCATTTAGCGGGGAATTGGTTATGGATATGAAAAAATCCCCGGTTCTTTCGAACCGGGGATCGTTGGTGCGCGAGGGGGGAGTTGAACCCCCACGCCCTCACGGGCACACGGACCTGAACCGTGCGCGTCTGCCTATTCCGCCACTCGCGCATGTGTCTTACGGTGTATCACCGCAGGCAACACATAAAACTATACGGACTGCATGCGGTGCTGTCCAATTGAAATAGTGTGACCTTCGTTACTTAGTATTGGTGGGGGTGTCAGAAAGAGACTCTGAAGCACTATCGGAGGCGCTATCGGGGGCACTATCAGACGCTCCACCGGAAGCAGTCGCATCGGACGCAGCCGCGGAACCCCGCGCCATACGCTCCTGTTCAGCACGCTCCCTGTCAATACGTTCCAAACGCGCACGCAACAACCACGCCACCGGACCCGCATACGGCAGGCACAGCACCAGCAGAAGCCACTTCAGCTTCTGCACCTCCGAAAAATGCGGGTTCCGATGAATCGTCACCAAGCACAATAGTGCCAACGCAATACCAGCCAGAAACACGACCGTGACCACCAGTTCCAGTACGGCACGCCAATCCATAAACCCTCCTAATATCCTTCCTAAGCATACAGACCTGGAGGAACCCACAAGCCCTCAGAACAGTCCAAGGAGGCACCCTGAACCTACCGCTCAGGGGCAGCCCCATACACGCCTCGGGTACACAAAAAGGGCCCGCCCCGCACACAGCAGGACGGGCCCGTCCACAAAAGCCTAGATAAGGCTCACGAACTAGCGGCTAGCCTTCTTCGCAGCACGACGCTCAGCAGTCTTCGCATCATACTCAGCCCAGAACTCACGGGTAGTCACCTCATCAGTGCCATCCCACGCCGCAAGATTCTTCAACTCAGGCATATCCGAAGCCTTGAAAATCGGCTCCAAACCAGCCTTACGCTGAGCCTCATAGTTCTTCAACACCGCAACAACCTGCGGAGTCATCAACAGAACCGCCGTCAAGTTCACAATCACCATGCCGGCATTCAACATATCCGCGGTAGTCCACACCAGATCCAGCGAAGAAATCGCACCGAAGAACACGAACACCAGAACCAGTGCACGGAAAATATTCATCGGCAGCTTACGCTCAGTCACGAAACGCATATTCGACTCGCCGTAGTAGTAGTTACCAATCACAGTCGAGAACGCAAACATGAAAATCGCGATAGTCAGGAAGTGCACCGCCCAATCGCCCAGCTGCATAGCCAGCGCCGACTGAGTCAGCGACGCACCACGCGAACGATCACCATAAGTCGGGTTCGACAGCAGAACAATAAACGCAGTCACAGTACACGCCATCATCGTGTCAAAGTAAACACCCAAAGTCTGCACGTAACCCTGCTTAGCCGGGTGAGAAATAGTAGCGGTCGCACCAGCGTTCGGAGCAGTACCCATACCCGCCTCGTTAGTCAGCAGGCCACGCTTCATACCCCAAATCACGGCACCCATGGTACCGCCGGTCACGAACTCCTTAATACCGAAAGCACCCTGGAAAATCATCAGCAGCATCTCCGGAACCTGGCCAATGTTCAGCAGAACAACCAGCAGACCCAGCAGCAAATACAGCACCGCCATAATCGGAACCAGCCACTCAGTCACCGAAGAAATCGCGCGAATACCACCGAAAATAATTGCCGCAGTCAGCGCCACCATAATCAGGCCAATAGTGATGCGGAAACCCATCGAGTTAGTACCCGAAACATCAATGCTGAACGAGTTCGCCGCAGCATCCACCACAGCATTCGTCTGAACCGCCACAAACACAAACGCGTAAGTGACCACAATGAACGCCACGAAGATGTAACCCATCCACGGAGCATTCAGGCCACGCTTCATGTAGTACGCCGGACCACCAATATAGGAATCCTTACCGCGCTCCTTGTACAGCTGACCCAGAAGGGACTCCGCAAAAGCAGAAGCCGCACCAACAGCAGCAATAACCCACATCCAGAACACAGCCCCCGGGCCACCCATAGCAATAGCCAAAGCAACACCCGCAACAGTACCGGTACCCACACGAGAAGCCGCCGAAACAGTAAACGCACGGAATGAAGAAATGCTCTTCTTGCCGTCAGCCTCACGAGCAACCGGGTCACCCAGGACACGGACCATTTCCTTAATAGAACGCCACTGCACACCGCGAGTACGGATCGTAATGTACAGACCAGCCGCAATCAGAGCGTAGTAGAGGAAATTACTCCACATCCAGTTCTGCACGGCATCCACGGCGGAAGTCAGTCCCGCAGTCTGCGTATTAATGTCCCCGATGATATTCAGAAGAAAATCCACTCGGCACTCCAATCTTGAAAGCAAAAAGCCCGCACGCTCAAATCCGAAAGACGGACAACGTGTGGGCTGCATTGCTGGGTGGCGCGGACTCAAAGCCGCGTAACGGAGGCACATACGCTCCGTATGATTAGTCACTTCATTGTGTCGGGTACGTCCCCCGCTCGGCAACTTAAAAAAGGGGCCCAAGCCAAAATGTAACGAATACTTAATATATGGGCAGAGTAAATATAGACTCCGCGAGAGTGCCACCAAAACGCGTGGGGCGGGCACAAAAAGCCCGGCACAAGGTACAAAACCTCGCACCGGGCTTAGCGGAGAAGCGGGGGGATCAGTCGGGCTACGAACGCTCAGGCTTCACAAACGGGAACGACAACACCCCACGAATCTGAGTCTGAGCCAACAGCATCACCAGACGGTCCACGCCCAGACCCAAACCACCCGTCGGCGGCATACCCGTCTCCAAGGCGTAAAGGAAATCCTCATCCACCTCCATCGCCTCCATGTCACCCGAAGCCGCCTTCAACGACTGCTCCGTCAGACGCTCACGCTGCACCAGCGGATCCGCTAGCTCCGAGTAGGCACAGCCCATCTCCATGCCGTTGATCACCAAATCCCAACGCTCCGCCAAACCCGGAACACTACGATGCGGCGCCGCAAGCGGACTCGTCTCCGCAGGGAAATCCGTATAGAACGTCGGCTCCACCGTATGCGCCTCAACCAGCTCACCATACAGTTCCTCAACGATGGCGCCCGGGCCCATGCCCTCATGAACGCGCACACCGTGCCGCTGCGCCAGAGCCAGCAGCTCCTCAAAATCCGTCTGCACATCCACGCAGCGACCCAACGCCTCCGACAGAGCATCACACACCGACACCACACGCCACGGACCTGACACATCAGATACCGTGCGCTCGCTCGAAGCCTTACGACCCAGCGGCAAAGACACCGAACCAAACACCGCCTGAGCGGCATCCTTAATCAGACGCTCCGTCAACTCGCGCATCTGCACATAATCCGCATACGGACGATACGCCTCAAGCACCGTAAACTCCGGATTATGGGTCGCATCAGCACCCTCATTACGGAAATCACGACCCAGCTCATACACCGGACCGCTACCGCCCACCACCAGACGCTTTAGGTACAGCTCCGGCGCAATACGCAGCGTCAAATCCTCACCGTACGCATTGATATACGTGCGGAACGGACGCGCGCTCGCGCCACCGTGCACCGTATGCAGAATCGGGGTCTCCACCTCAAGGAAGCCCTCCGCATCCAGGCGGGCACGCAGTGCCTTAATCACCGCGGTACGCAGACGCAGATTCTGCATCTGATCCGGATGCACCAACAGGTCCGTGGAACGGCGACGCAGACGCGCCTCCGGGTCAGTAAAGGAGTCGAAGGGGATGGGGTGCAGGCTCTTCGACGCCATGTGCCAGGAGGTGGCAATCAGCGATTGGGTACCGTTACGGCTCGCCCCGTAGGTGCCCCGCACGGTGATGATGTCACCGGTATCCAGGTTGTGGGAGGCGAGGCGTAGCAGGCGCTCGCCCACCAGGCCGCGTTCCATGATGACCTGCAGGGTTTCATCCCCTTCAATCAGAGTTGCAAAGAGGACTCCACCGTGGTTGCGAAGCGCGCGAATACGCCCCGAAACTATGAATTCTGAATCTGGAATATTTTCAGAAGAGAATATACGCAGGGCATCCTTCACACCCAGCACAGGAGCACTGGTACTGCCCAAAGAACCACCCAGCGGATACGGCTCCATGCCCGCCGCACGCAGCGCCTCCAAATGACGCAGACGGTGCTGAGTCTGATCGCTACGCGACACCTCAGGAAGCTCTTCCACAGAAGCGAGCTGCATCTGGCGAAGAGCCTCCAGCTCATCTGCAGAAAGAACCTGCTCCTGATCCTGCAAACGGCGCGCCGACAAATTCGGCAAAAAGCCCTCCGCCATACCCGCCGCAACCACAACATTCGCCATCGCCAACGTCGGCTCCGTCGCCAAAAAACGAGGAACCCACAGCGGGGCAAACTTCAGATTGAAACGATACAGGCGGCGCAACTGCAGAAAACGATCCAGCACGCCCAAAGAGCGGGAAGCAAAACGGTTCCATGCTGATGCACCCACCTGATCAGCAGCCTCAAAAATATGGCCAAACATCGCAAAATTCAGCGACACCCGACGCACACCCAAAGACGCCGCCTGCTCCATCAGCGACGCCACCATAAACTCCACCACACCATTAGGTGCCTCAGGGGAGCGGCGCATAACATCCAAAGACAGCCCCGTAGGACCCCACGGGACGAACGACAGCAGAGCCACCATCTGACCAGCTTCATCATGAGCCGACACCAGAACAGACGAAGAATCCGCCGGATCATTCACACGATTCAGCGCCATCGAGAAGCCGCGCTCCACACGCCCATGACGCCACGCCGAAATATTCTCCGCAACCTGCTGACGTTGCTGCTCATCCAGCTCCGCAAAGCGCCGCATCTGCGCCGTGTACCCGCCGCGACGCACACGCTGAACCGCCTGACGCACCGGTAGCATCGACGTGTCATTGAGCGTGAAACGGTCCGCCTCAAGGACCGCCTCCTCACCCATCTGAATAATCGACAGACCCGCACGGTTATAGGCGCGCGCACCCGCCTCACTCACGCTCAGCGCCGCAGGAACCCAACCGTAACTACGCGCCTGCAGCATCCACTGCTCAATCGCGGCATCCCACGAATCAGGGTCACCCACCGGGTCGCTCGACGCCAAACACACCGAACCCACCGAACGGTACGTAATCGCAGCCCTCTGATCCGGAGAGAAAATCACCTGCTTATCGCGACGCGTCGCAAAGTAGGAGAGCGAATCATTGGCACCGTACTGCTGCAGCAGAGCGCGAATCTTCAGCTCCTTCTCGCCGGTCCACGCATCCGGGGCACGGTAACCGCGCGCCAACAGGTACAGTGCCGCAACCAGCGAGGCGCCGTAACCGAAAGAAGCCAAAAAAGCGACCACATCGGCAGACCACACGCCAGGATGGGTACGCTCAATACCCATGCCGTGCATCAGCAACTCCCACGGGGTCACCGAACGCAACGGCTCCCACACACCAATGTGGCAGAGGTACCAGAGCACCAGAGTAGTCAGCAGGATACCGCCAACAGCTGTCGATGCCGCACCCACCCACGAGAGGCGACCAATACGCGCCGGGAACGCCGAACGAATCGAGAAAAGGAAAGGCACCAGCGCGCACGCAAACACGATGGAGAGCGTATCGACCGTCGAGGAGAAAATACGGTCCTTCGGCATAATCCCCGCGGGGAACACCAGAGTGAAGGCGCTATGGGTCGCAATCAGCGCGCCAAGCACCTGAAAAACGATGGCCGCAATGAGAGCGGCACGCTTGCGCACAATCAGCCCGGACACAAGCACAATCATCGTAATGGCGCTGGGTAGCGTGTGCGTGGAGGGAATATTCAGCAGGTCAGCGGTGACTTCCCACCACGTGAAGCCGCGACCGTGCCGCAGAGGAGAAATAATCCACGCGAACGTGGTCAGTAGCGCGGCAAAAGAATACACCCCAATCACCACGCGTGCTGATATCTCTGCATACCTTGAGGGAGGCGCGGGCGCCTGCCCTGCTCGTGCTGTACGGCGACGTGAGGTAGTGCGGTGAGACATCATTATCAGCGGGGGATTGGGGTGTAGGGAAGGTGCTAGACCTTAGGAGTTCTTACTAGGCTTCGGTCTTCGGGTCACGGTAGGTGCCCTCGAAGACGTCGGGGATGCCGTTGTCGTCAGCGTCTACGCTTTCCTTCTCAGCCAGGGCACGGTAGTGCTTGTTACGGCGTGAAAGGATAACGGCACCAACAATTGCGGCGAGTACGGAGCCGACGAGAATCGCAATCTTTGCGTCTTCGGTGTGCGGAGAGCCGTGCGGGAAGGACAGCTCAGCGACCAGCAGGGACACGGTGAAGCCGATACCGCCGGTTGCAGCCAGGCCGACCACGTCAATCCAGGCGACGTCCGGGTCAAGGTTAGCGTTCTTGAAGCGGGTCACGAGCCAGGTGGTACCGAAAATACCGATGGTCTTACCGGCAACCAGCGCAACCATAATGCCGACCGCCACCGAGTCGGTGAGGGCGCGTCCGAGGCCTTCAAAACCGCCCACAGCCACACCCGCGCTGAAGAACGCGAAGATCGGCACGCAGATGCCGGTAGAGAGGGGACGGAATCGGTGCTCCAGCACCTCTGCAAGACCGTGTTCAGCCTGTGCCGCCTCAGAGCGAGCGGACATCTTCACGGGCACCAGGAAGCCGAGAACCACACCGGAAATGGTGGCGTGAATGCCGGACTCAAGGAAGAGCGCCCAGGTGATAATACCCAGGGGCAACAGCAGAATCCATGCAGCCAGCGGCTTCAGGTGCAGCATGGTCTCACCGCGGTAGGCAATGAACGCGAAAAGAGCGAGGGGGATGAGTGCGAAGAGCAGGTACTCGCCGTGGAAGTTATTGGTGTAGAAGATCGCGATAATGCAGATTGCAATCAGGTCGTCGACCACTGCCAGGGTCAGCAGGAAGACACGCATCGCCGAGGGGAGGAAAGTACCCACGGCGGCGAGAACAGACACCGCAAACGCAATATCGGTTGCGGTGGGGATTGCCCAGCCGTGCAGTGCGGTGGGGCTGGTGAAGTTCAGTGCCGTGTAGATAATCGCGGGCACTGCCACGCCACCGAAGGCAGCCGCAATCGGCACAATCGCGGTGGAGGGCGACTTGAGATCACCAATCACGAATTCCTTCTTCAGCTCCAGGCCGGTGAGGAAGAAGAAAGCGACGAGCAGACCGTCTGCCGCCCAGGTTCCGATGCTCATCTGCAGGTGGTTGAAGCCGGGGATGACCGGGCCGACCACGGTGTCTCGCAGACCAAAGTAGAAGGTGGAGGCGGGGGTGTTGGCGAGTACTACTGCCAGCACCGTCGCAATCAGAAGTACGGTACCGCCGACTGATTCTGCACGCAGAATGTCGGCTACGCGGCGTGAGTTGCTATATGAGCCGCGGCTGAGGGTATCTGGGTTGGTGTGAGTCATTCTCTCCTCTTTCTGCCGCGATATTATGCGGCATCTAAGGCTTTTAAGTTTACTCTGCACTGTATGAGTATTCGAGTACCCGCTGACGGCTTTTAGCTCCTGGACGGTGCACCGCGGTGTGCTTTTATGGGGTATATGCATAAACGTTCCGCCCTCGCCGCGTGGTGCGGTGAGGGCGGAACGTTTTAGTATTTCTGCAGCTATTCTGCGTGTTCGACTAGTGCTCTAGTCGTGCGAATGCGAGATTATGCGCCTGCGATAGCGGGTGCGCCGGACTCCTGGCCGTGGTCGTGTGCCAGCTCGCGTGCAACGTAGTTCTCCAGGTCGAAGAGGTTGCCGTTTGCGCGCTTCACGATGGTCACCAGGGTCTCCATGGTTGCAACTTCCTCAACCTGTTCCTTCAGGAACCAGAGGATGAACTGCTCGCCCAGTGCGTAGTTCTCAGCGCGTGCTGCGGAGAACAGAGCCTCGATCTGACCGGTGACAACCTTCTCCTGTGCCAGGGACATGTCAACGATTTCCTGAACGTTCTCGAAGTCGTTCTTGACGGCGGGAACAGCGGGGATCTCGACCTTGTGGCCGCGGTCCAGCTTGTACTGAACCATCATGAGTGCGTGCTCGCGCTCTTCGAGGGACTGCTGGTAGAAGAACTTAGCCAGCTGGGGCAGATCCTCACCGTCGAGCCAGATAGCCATGGACAGGTACTGGTGGGATGCTGCGAACTCGTGGCCGATCTGCTCGTTCAGAAGGTCGTAGAAAGACTTAGACATATGGTTTCTCCTTATATGGTGGTTGCTTGTAGGTGCCGGGATGGCGCGGTGCAACCTGTTGATATTTATCGTAAGGGGTGGGGTGCGTCATGTACAGAGAGAAAAGGCTAATCGGTGAATCAGATAAGGTACCCCTGACATATTGTCACCACAACCCTTAGTGTGGATGCCCTGAATACTTTCTTTGGATTGAGTGGTATTGGGTGCGTTTCCTTGAGATTTCGCGGTTTAGAGCGGCATTAGATACCCCAATATCCCGCGTATATGCATGATGCCCCTGCGCCCGACAGCCGGTCATTCGACATTTCATAGCGGTACGTGATACCGCAAAAATTTTTTAAAATTCTTCGAATGTATCGATGCCCGGGGCAACTTTAGGCGGTTTTAAGGTTCGTGCGTACCGCAGCGCTCGCGACTGCAAGAGCCTATTTAAGAAATCTGTTAAAGAGATAAGGCACGTTCCCGGTGGGGAATGTGCCTTATCTCTGGTTCTCTCAACTCTCACCCGGGGCGAATCTTACCCGAGGGCGGAGGAGGTTATTGTGCGGGGTAGTCCCCACGCTGCAGTGCATCAATCGAGATGACGTTTGAGGGGGTGTTGCCGAGGACTGCCTCGCCGATTTCTGCGAGATGTTCAACCTGTTCGGTGGTCAGGTGGTCGAAAATTTGGCGGCGTACTTCGCTCACGTGACCGGGTGCGACCTCCTGCACCTTCTGCTCGCCTGCGGGGAGCAAATGGCAGATACTGACGCGGCGGTCTTCCGCGCTGAGGGAGCGGCGGACGTAGCCGTCCTTCTCCAGGCGTGCCACAACGCGGGAGAGGCGTGCCGGGAGGGTGTTGGTAGTAACTGCCAGCTCGGTCATGGTGAGGGAATGATCCTTGGACTCGGAGAGCATTGCGAGCACCATGTATTCGACAAAGCTAATGCCAGCTTCGCTCTGCAGCTGGTTTTCCAGTTTGCGGGTGAGGCTGAAGATAATGGAGCTGATAAAGAGCCAGCCTTCTCGCTCTTGCGGGGAGAGCCACTGGATGGATTCGCTGTGTGCGGTATTGTCAGACCGCTGCGCAGACGTGGTTGGTGTGGACACGGGATTGGTTCCTCTTTTATCGGATATGGAGCTCCCTTATTAAGGGGAGGTGTGGTGTGCTGGCACCCATTGTAGCGAAAGGTCTTGCCCGGTAACCCTAAATTGGTACGGTCAAGTAATGGTTGACACTTTGGTGCTAATTTTTTGGAGGGTGCTAGGGTCATCTTTTTGCACGCAGTGACTATAAAAACCTAGGGTAGACAAGTGATGCACGACATATTTAAAAAGATTTCCGGTACAAGTATAGATGAGAACGTACCAAGAAGCATACTCATGAATTGAGCCAACTTCCGCGGAATATCAAGGGTTTTAGGGGTGTGGATGAAAATTCTAGGGAGTGTAAAGAGCTTGCCAAGGGTGAAAAATAACGAAACGATAACAAAATTTTTAAAAAAATCTCGGTTTTGGCTTTGCAACCGTAATGAAACCGTGTACACTAATTACATAACGGGGTCGAAGGAAGCCTCCGAGGCGAGACCGGAAGCTCGCTTCGATAGGTTCGACTCTCTATTTATCGGTGATTGTCGTCGGTGTACGAGTAACTCGTATTTCTACCGACGGATGTGCGGTGCGGGTGCAGTTCGTGGTTGGGCTGCATTCCGTACCGTATCTTTTTAACTCGAATTTCTATCAACTCACTCTAAGAGCATCCAATGGTCGGGTGCTCTTTTTCTTTGCCCTCATAGGGATTAGCAAGAGCGCCCCTGCAAACTAGGGGAGGAGCATGAGTTGGGGGGTCTGCGTACCTGCACTGTGCACCTTGCAGCTGTGGTGTTGCTGCGCCGTATCGCGTCAGGAATGTTACCCACAGG
Organism: Rothia sp. HMSC066H02; assembly: GCF_001814995.1. Classification (NCBI taxonomy): domain Bacteria; kingdom Bacillati; phylum Actinomycetota; class Actinomycetes; order Micrococcales; family Micrococcaceae; genus Rothia; species Rothia sp. HMSC066H02. Next base: position 26,689 of record NZ_KV818674.1, read on the forward strand.
GGTTATCCACAATGGTTATCCACAGTGTGGAGAACTTACACGCATGTGATTTGGTGAAGCTGGCGATGGTGGCAATGCAAGATGCAAAGAGGGGCCCAGTCGAAAAATTCTTGTAATTACAGGCTTTCGAGGCTGTTAAAAGCGAGGGTAAGTTCTTAAACAGAAGACCTTTTCACCTTTAAAACCGCGGAACCCGAAAATTTCCACAGCTGTGGATAACCCTGTGCACTTAATCCACCGCCTCCGGCGTAAGGAGGCGCGTAAGATCGCTCGGCGGCCCTGTGGGCACTCAATATTTTGGCTAGTAGAAGGAAAAACACCCCGAATGGGGGCGAAAATTCTGCAGTTTATCCCCCGCGCATCCCCAAAATAGGATGTTATCCACAGCAGTTATCCACAGTGTGGAGAACTTACAGCACTGTTATTCACATGAGTGTATACCCCGGTATTTCAAGGCAGAATAGGGTATCGACCCTGAAAATCCTGTTGATGCACAGGGTTATCCACAGATGTGGGGAAAAGTCTTTGCCTAAAATCCACAGGGTCGAGCGAGGTCTTACATAAATGTGACGCTCCCCAACTCATGAAAAGTAAAGTAAACGCTACGCTGGTAATCTTTAATACAAGCCAAGTTTTCTAATGAAAGGCATCATCATGGCTGAAAAGTACACCCTCCCCGAGCTCCCCTACGACTACGCGGCGCTTGAGCCCCACATCTCCGCAAAGATCATGGAGCTGCACCACGACAAGCACCACGCAGCATACGTTGCAGGCGCTAACGCAGCTCTCGAGCAGCTTGAAGAGGCACGCGAGAACGGTGCATACGGCAACGTCTCCAAGCTCTCCAAGGACCTGGCGTTCAACCTGGGTGGCCACACCAACCACTCCATCTTCTGGAATAACCTGTCCCCCGAGGGTGGCGACAAGCCCACCGGCGAGCTGGCAGCAGCAATCGACGAGTTCTTCGGCTCCTTCGACAAGTTCCGTGAGCACTTCACCAACGTTGCACTGACCATTCAGGGCTCCGGCTGGGCAATCCTCGCATGGGACACCGTTGGCAAGCGCCTCATCATCGAGCAGCTTTATGATCAGCAGGGCAACATCTCCGTTGCACTGATTCCCGTTCTGCAGCTGGACATGTGGGAGCACGCATTCTACCTGGACTACCAGAACGTTAAGGGCGAGTACGTCAAGGCATTCTGGAACATTGTGAACTGGGCTGACGTTCAGGCTCGCTTCGAGCGAGCAGTGTCCCAGACTAAGGGCCTGGTTCTCTAATCTAAGTTTTCGTCAGCGCGGTGAAGTAGCCGCGGTGAGATAACTGAAACGGGTGCCCGGCGCCTCCATATTCGGAGGTGTCGGGCACCCGTTCGTTGTATTCAGATGTTGTTCCGCGGGGTTCAGGGCTGAGCCCTAGAGCGCCAGCGTGCGGTATACCGAGCCGCGGCGTCCCGAACGGGCTTTTTGCTCTACCAAACCTCGTTGGATTAGCTTGGGCAATGCGTAACGTACCTGCCGTGCACTCAACTCGGTGCTTTCCGCAATATCAGCGACTGTAGCAGGTCCGCGAGTCAAAGCAATGTACACCTGGGATTCCGTGGGGGATAGATTTTCCGGTATCTCAGCAAGCTGAGGAGTAGAGGATACCCCCATTGTGCTCGTAGGCTGCGTGTTATCGGCAGGACGGTAGATAATGACGCGTACCTGGATACCCTCGTCGATAATATGCGCCTTACGCAACCCAGCATCAACCAGGGCCTGTTGCGCAGCTAGGATACCGCCCCCTTCGCCCTCGATTAGTCGGTGACCGTCGCTGAGACGAATATTCTGGCAGATAGCATAGAGCGCCTCGTTTACAGCCGCAGGGCGATGCACGATGCCTACCTGACTCGGCAGGATACCCCAAAAACCGCCGGGGCTGATGATTTCAATACGGCCGCGTTTGATAAAAATCTGTATAAATTTTCCGGATGCATCCCGTTCATAGCTCCGGTGGACGAGTGCGTTGGCTACGAACTCACGGAGAGCTACCAAGGGGATTTCTGGCTGATCGATGAGCCCCGCACCATTGGGAGCTGTGACGGTGCGGTTCTTAATGTTGCGTATAAGCCATGCAAGGGTATCTTCAAGCATGGCGGGAATAGGGCCTTCGCTTCGAAAACGGTCATCATTGCGGGTGTTGCCGCTTGTAGACACTATGCCAATAACGCTCGCCCCAGAATAAAACTGCTGAGGGTAGTCACCCAGAGCGCACATCCCAGCCAAGGTTAAATGATTATCTGCAGCTAGTACATTGCGTTTATACAAAATTTCTTGGTCAGAGCTCTGACGCAAACGGGCTGAGGAGAGACGTACCTGGCGCAGGAAGTCCTGCGTGTAGGACTTGTCCAAATCATCAATGGACGTGTGAGCGATGCTTTGTAAGTCATTGTGCGGTTTGTGGCGCTGCGCGTACATTAGACTGAGCGCGTAGCCATCCATTGGGTAGTCACCATCCCCGAGCCGTTGGTAGGCTATATTACCTTTGAAGCAGGGACGTTCCTGTACCGGCAGGCCCGGAACGGTTACGATGAGCAGCTGATGGCCATCTAGAGTTATATCGTCGGTTTCCACTACGATTTTTGGCTTAAGATTTTGCGCGGCATCAATAATTTTTGCCCGCAGATCTTCAATATCATAAACGCCTACAGGTGCAAACTTCTGAGATTCGTCGACACCGCATATGATTGTGCCTCCGTCGGGAAGGTTAGCAAAGCTGCAGATAGTTTCCGCCACGGAGGAGGGGTAACCCATGTGGGCTGATTTAACCTCTACGGTCAGGCTGTCTCTACCTAGAAGCCGTAGCTCGTTGAGTGTTCGTGTTAGTTCTTCAGGCGTATACATGTACATATTGTAATTCCTGGAGTGACATTTTAGGCCTCATGCGGGACATTAGTTACAAATAAGATGGATTTTGGTGACAAATATGTAACTATTGAGGATGATTTGTTACATAAATAAGAAGCGGCCTGCGATGTTGGGCGGATGCGTTCCGGCTGTTGCTATGGTGGGTGCCCGGTGCCTCCACATTCGGAGGTGCCGGGCACCCGTTCGTTAAGCCCCGGGTAGCACCCGCGGGGTTGGGTTCGGAACCTTAGACGGAACCCTAGAGCGCCAGCGTGCGGTCAATGCGGATGCGGCGGCAGAAATCCTCATCATGGCTCACCACGATGAGCGCACCGGTGTAGGCTTCGAGTGCCTGCACCAGCCAATCCACCGAAGAAATATCGAGGTTATTCGTCGGCTCATCCAGCATGAGAAGTTGCGGCACCGGGTCGGCCAGAAGCACCTGCGCCACCGCCGCGCGGAAACGCTCACCACCGGAGAGCTCACCGGTCTTATGGTGCACGCTCTCGCGGCGGAAAAGCAGTCGCGCCAGCTGATCCCGAAGATGCTGCTCGCTCACTCCGGGGTTTGCCCGCTGCACGCTCTGCAGGAGGGTGAGCTGCGGGTCGAGGGTGATGCGCTGCGGAATGTACGCCCCCTCGAGGCAATAGTCGACCCGGTAGGCGGGCTGCACGGGGGAGCGGTACTCCGGGTCTGTTGCGTGGGCAATTGCCTCAAGGAGGGTGGTCTTGCCGCTGCCGTTCGCACCGGTGATGCGCAGATGCTCGGGGCCGCTGAGAATCAGGTGTTCGGGGTGCTCCGCAGGGGTTCCCTGCCGGCTCTCGCCATCTGCCTCAACGGGTGAAAAATGCAGAGAATCAACCTTAGTGGGTTGCTGAGCGGTAAATGTTTCACGTGAAACCTGCTGAGGGTTAGTCCCACGAGAATCAACCCTGTGCAGCTCCAGCACCTTGCGCCCCGCGGGTAGGGGCTGCTGGCTCAGCTCGGCATAGATTTTCTCCTGCACGCGCACCTCATCCTGGGCGTTCTGGTATTCCTCCTGAGCCTGCTCCTGCTTGCCGACGCGCAGAACTCGAAGCTTTGCCGCCGCCTGACGTGAGGCGTCCTTGGCGAGGGCAAGAATCGTATCCGGCTGGTCGTCCTTCCACACCTGCGCCATGTTCTTCGAGATAATCTCCTGCGCCTGCACCCACTCGCGATGCGCCGAACGCACCCGGTTCTTCGCCTCGGTCACGCGACGCTGAGCCGCCT
>NZ_KV818674.1:30925-32457 GCF_001814995.1 Rothia sp. HMSC066H02
CGGTCACGCGACGCTGAGCCGCCTGCTGCTCGGTGTCCAGCGCTTGCCGGTAGGTGCTGTAGTTACCCTCAAAGAGGCGCAGATGTGCCAGCCCCTGGCGGTCGGCGTGAAGCTCCGCAATCACGTTCACGCGCTCCAGCAGGTCGCGGTCGTGGCTAATAATGAGCGCCGGGCAGGGTAGCGCCTCCAATGCGGTGAAGAGCTGAGCCTTCGCCGCGGAGTCAAGGTTATTCGTCGGCTCATCGAGCAGAATGAACTCGGGGTCAGAAATCATCAGCGAGGCAAGCGCGGCAATGACCGCCTCACCACCGGAGAAACTGCGCATGCTACGGGCAAAGAGCGCCCGAACCGCCTCCGAGTTGTCACGATCAACCACGGTCGTCGGGGTGAAACCGTAGGTCGCAAGAGCCGCGAGGGTGCGCTCCTCAACGTCCCAGCTGTCCCCGATAATCTCATAGAGTTCGGGGGAGTACTCGCCGGATTCCACTGCCTGCAGCGCCCGCAGAATCTCAGAGATTCCGCAGAGCTCGGCGAGGGTCTGCTCCCGGTCCAGACCCAAATCCTGAGGTAGATACGCCATGTGTTCCGGTGCCGCCAAAGAACCGGAATCCGGGGTCAAATCACCCAAAATCAATCTCATGAGGGTTGTTTTTCCGCAACCATTATCGCCAATGAGCCCGGTCAGAGGTGCCGAAAATACCGCCGAAAGGTCCACAAACAGTGGAGGTTGGCTCGGGTGCGCAAAGTGTAGATGGGCGATACTAACGTGCGCCGCCGCGTGGGAAGTGGCGTGCGGGCGGGCATCGCGGGAAGAAGCGGAACGGGGAAAGGTCGCCTGCGGCTGAAGTACGTGTGTCATACGAGCTCCTTGAGGTATGGATGCTCGGGTGCTCTCAAACTCCGACGGTGATGCGTTGCAGTAGTGTGCCGGCGGTTTGGGGGTGCCTATGCTGAGCGCGTGGCGGTAAGAGGATCGCCCCAAAAAGGGCGCGAAAAAACCCGAGCGTAACGGTGGATGTACCTGTGCCCGGGTGCGTGCGCGCTGATGGAGACACGCAGAAAAATGGACGTGCGCAGGGGAATATGTCTGCGCAAATAGCTGCGTGAGCGCGCGAAAAATTCTTCTGAGTCCGGGCTTATGCTCGGTGGGTCATTTCTTTGATGCCTCCTAGATTCCGAATACCGCCCCGGTCGCGCCTTGGGCGGCTTCGGTCAAACGATACATTCAGCTCAGCCAGCTACCCCCACACGGTGGGGTAACACGGATAGAGAGCTGAGAACTCCAGCATAGGGAGCGTGCGGGTGCTGAGTCAAACACCCTCCCATGTAGGAGAAGATTCAGCGTGCTGATTCCCCGAATGGTTCCTTCCCGAGAGTTTTTGTTGAAAGGTTGAGTGTGCGGTCAATGCGGATGCGGCGGCAGAAGTCCTCATCATGGCTCACTACGATGAGCGCGCCGGTATAGGCTTCGAGTGCTTGCACCAGCCAATCCACCGAGGAAATATCGAGGTTATTCGTCGGCTCATCCAGCA
>NZ_KV818674.1:32557-54405 GCF_001814995.1 Rothia sp. HMSC066H02
TATCGAGGTTATTCGTCGGCTCATCCAGCATGAGTAGCTGCGGCACCGGGTTGGCCAGAAGTACCTGTGCCACCGCGGCACGGAAGCGCTCACCTCCGGATAAATCCCCAATGCGCTGATGTACGCTTTCGCGACGGAAGAGCAGGCGCGCCAGCTGGTCACGCAGATGCTGTTCGCTCGCACCGGGATTCGCCCTCTGTACGGTTTCAAGGAGGGTGAGCTCCGGGTCGAGGATGATGCGCTGCGGTAGGTATGCGGTGTTGTCCAGGCGGTAGAGCACTTGGTATGCAGGCGGCACTGGGGAACGGTAATCAGGGTCATTCGCGTGCGCTATCGCGTTGAGAAGCACAGTCTTGCCACTGCCGTTTGCTCCCGTGATGTGCATGTGTTCGGGTCCGGTCAGGATAAGAACCTCGGGAAAATCTTGGATTTGAAGCAGATAATCAACTTTATATGGTTGTGTTTCACGTGAAACGGTGTTTTGGGTGTATGCATTCTTAAGGTCGGCGCTCTGCGGTGTAGATGCGCAAGAGTCGTTCTTCACCCGATGTAATTCCAGTACTTTCCGCCCCAATGGGAGCGCATCCTGAACAAGTTCCAGATAGATACGCTCCTGCACGCGCAGGTTCTCTTGGGCTTCTCCAACTGCCGCCCGCGCATCCGCCACCATGCTTTCGTGGGCTGTGTGAAGTTTCCCGGCAGAGCGCTCTGAACTGTTCTTATCCAGACCCATAGCCATGCCAGGTTTCCGCTTTGACCGTTCAAATTCGCGGCCTCGGCGGGCGTTGCGATCGAGCTTAATCTGGTTCTCGGTGCGCTCACGTACAGCCTTACGCGCCTCATTCTTCGCCTCGGTCACGCGACGCTGAGCCGCCTGCTGCTCGGTCTCCAGCGCCTGCCGGTAGGTGCTGTAGTTACCCTCGAAGAGGCGCAGATGAGCCAGTCCCTGACGGTCGGCGTGAAGCTCGGCAATCACGTGCACGCGCTCCAGCAGGTCGCGGTCGTGGCTGATAATGAGCGCCGGGCAGGGCAGCGCCTCCAGTGTCGTGAAGAGCTGGGCTTTCGCCGCGGAGTCCAGGTTGTTCGTCGGCTCGTCGAGCAGAATGAACTCTGGGTCTGAATACAGAAGCGCGGTGAGTGCGGCTGTGACCGTCTGACCACCTGAAAAGGTGCTAAGGGGACGCATCAGAAGGTTGCGACGGGCCTGTGTATCGGTCGTAGTGAGGGCAGGACCAAAACCATGTTCGGCAAGGGCTGCGAGGGTACGGTCTTCAATATCCCAGGCGTCGCCTATGGTGTCGTAAAGGCTGGGGGAATATTCGCCCGATTCCAGCGCATCAAGCGCCTGCAGTATTTTTGTAATTCCAAAAATATCGGCAAGATGCTGATGCCCACTCAACCCTAAATCTTGCGGTAGGTACGCTATGTGCGATGGGGTGCTGATTATGCCTTGACTAGGATTTATGTCGCCAAGAATAAGTCTGAAGAGGGTGGTTTTTCCGGCGCCGTTATCGCCGATAAGCCCGGTGAGTGGCGCAGAAAATACCGCGGAAAGGTCCGCAAAAAGCGGAGGCTGGCTCGGGTGTGCGTACGAAATATGGTCGAGTGTAATGTGACGTGACATGGGCCGAGTTCCTTCGAGTAGGTGCTCGGATTCCTGCCAACGCACATGAAGGCGTGAAGGCATGAAAAAACCCGAGCGTAACGGTGGATGTACCTGTGCCCGGGTGCGTGCGCGCTGATGGAGACACGCAGAAAAATGGACGTGCGCAGAGAATATGCCTGCACAAAAAGCTGCGTGAGCGCGCGAAAAATTCTTCTGAGTCCGGGCTTATGCTCGGTGGGTCATTTCTTTGATGCCTCCTAGATTCCGAATACCGCCCCGGTCGCGCCTTGGGCGGCTTCGGTCAAACGATACATTCAGCTCAGCCAGCTACCCCCACACGGTGGGGTAGCGCGGATAGAGAGCTGATGGCTCCAGCATAGGGAGCGTGCGGGTGCTGAGTCAAACACCCTCCCGCAAAACCTTCTGACAAGTACCGATACCCCCTAGAGAGCACTGGAGAGTACTAGAGAACACAAAAGGAGGGGCGACACCACTCGGTGCCGCCCCTCCTTTTAGGCATTAAATCTGCGCGCGTACAACGCGCGAAACGCTATTACGCCTCGTGGCGCTCACGGTACATGCCCAGCGGGCCCGCATCCGCGTACGCTTGAGCGTCGTTGTAACGGTACAGGCGCGGCGGGCGGTGGCGGGTGCCCTCCACGCGGCGGCCGGTGTCAATAATCGACTTCGACGCCGCAATCTGGCGGCGGAAGTTTGCCGGATCCAGGGTGCGACCCAGAATCGCCTCGTACACCTCACGCAGCTGCGCCAGGGTGAACTCCTCACCCAAGAAAGAGTGCGCAATACGCGAGTACTCGACCTTGTTCTGCAGACGGTAGAGCGCGTACTCAATGATTTCGTTGTGGTCGAATGCCAGCTCGGGCAGTTCATCCACCGGGAACCAGCGGATGTTCTCGTGCACGCGAGTGTTCGCAACCTCGGTGGCGGGAATCGATGCCCAGTACACCACAGAAACCACGCGCTCGTGATCAGTGTCGGGTGCCGGGTCGGGCTCGCCCACAACGCGGGCGGCACGCGCCTCGGGGGTGCGCAGAACGTCACCGAATGCGTAGAGCTGCTCCAGATAGCCGGGCTGCAGGTTGGTTGCGCGCTTCAGGGTCGAAGCCGCCGCCTCTTCGAGGGAAAGATTCGGGTTGAGCGGACCGCCAGGAAGCGCCCACTGGCCCTTATAGGGCTCGCGGAGGCGGCGAACCAGCGGCAGCCACAGGGTCGGGTGGGTTTCGTTTTCCTTGGGGCGCAGTGCCAGAATAACGGTCGAGACGGCGAGGGATACAGAGGTGTGGTCCACGTCGTTGTGCTCTTCGACGGCGACTGCGCCGGGAAGAGGCTGGGATGCGATGCTCATTCAGACCTCCTGTGCGAATGGGTATCGATAGGTGTGCATACCCTACCCATTTTAAGGGGTTAATAGGGTAAAAATGCACGCAAGGCACCCGCTGAGTCGAAAACCGGTACCATCCGCGTCGTGTCAAGGGGAAAAGTTCAGGTACCGGACACACCAAAGCGCCTCTCCTGCCTGTCCAATAGGACAGAGAGGAGAGGCGCTCCAGCGTCTACTTATGCAACATCTAACTATGCAGTTTTAGGTGCATGTCGGGGGTGCAGACTAGTCGATCTGCAGCTCGCCCATAGCGTCCCAGCCCTCGCCGTCAACCAGACGAGAAACAATCTTCGGGGTTGCGGACAGCATGGGGCGCATGTCCTTCAGAGCCTGCTGGAAGTGGTCAGAGTTCACGTGCGGGCCGGCGGCGTCATCGTTGAAAGCTTCGAGCAGAACGAACTCGTTCGGGTCCTCAACACTGCGGGACCACTCGAAGAACTTATTGCCTTCCTCGGCGCGGGTTGCCTCGGTGAAAGCGCGGGTCTTCTCAATCCACTGGTCAGCGTATTCGGGCTTGACGGGGAACTTTACAGCAATGAAAATCATCGGAACTCCTTGGTTGAAGAGTAGATACGTACCCTTCCAGTTTAAGCCCCGGGTGCTCGGTGGCGCTGAAGAATAGGGTGTGAGGCAGCGGTTTTAGCTTGTGGCTTTAACCGCTGTATCGAGTGGCTTTTGTGGTTTAACGAGCCGCCACCTTGAGGACATGCAGCGCGCGTTCCAGCGCCGCACGGTCTGCCGCGATGGCTGCAGCCCTCTGCGGGCTGGCGGAGTCGCCTCCGAACGCCGCGTTGTAGTACATGCCGTCACCCAAAAGCAGCACGGCGCGGGCAATCTGTTCATCACCCAGCTCGGCGAGGACGAGCGCATGCCAGCCATCCTGTACGCGGCTCATGGTCTGCTGGGCGAGCTCATTATTGTTCTGCGCCAGGCGGCTGAGGGCAATGAGGGCACGGTCGAACGGGGTGTTATCCGGCGTGGAGGAATTGATGTAGTAGGCGCTTGCCCCCTCGGGTGCCTGCTTCATCGCCGCGAAGTCCTCTTCAGCCAGGGTGAGGGTGCGTTCTGCGAGCGCCTCAAGGAGCGCCTTCTTGGATGAGAAGTGGTAGAGTAGCCCGCCCTTGGAGACCTTGGCGGCGGTGGCGACGGCGTCGAGGGTTGCGGCGCGTTCTCCCGAGCGAATCAGCAGGTCGACGTAGGTGTCGAGGATGTGTTCGCGGGAGTTGTTGGCGCGCTGTTTGCGGTGGTTGGGGGTGGTCATGGGTACCAGTCTAACCGCTTGAAACTATACCGTCCAGTTGGTATAGTTAATCTTCGTTTATGGACCCGCCCGGACCCCTAAAACTTCCGGGTAAGCCCCGAAAACCTCACTAAAAGACCTAGCCCAAAAGACAGGCCGAGCTGATGCCGCCGCGTCCGCCGCATCAGCCGACACCTTATAGACGCACGAAAACAACCCATGACGAATCACAATCCGCACACCACGGCTCTGCCTATTCACGCCCCCGACCAGAAGACCAAGCGCTGGGCGGCACTCGGTGTGCTCATGCTCCCGGTGCTCCTGGTCTCCATCGACAACACAGTGCTTGCCTTCGCGGTGCCCGCAATCGCTAAGGCGCTGAGCCCCTCCTCCGCGGAACAGCTGTGGATTGTTGATGCCTACCCGCTGGTGCTCTCCGCCCTGCTCGTGCCCATGGGCGCTATCGGTGACCGCATCGGCCGCCGTAAGCTGCTGCTCATCGGCTCGACCGGCTTCGCGGCAATCTCTGCGCTCGCGGCGTTCGCGCCCTCCGCGCTGATGCTCGTGGTTGCCCGTGCCCTGCTCGGTATTTTCGGTGCGATGCTCATGCCGGCAACCCTGTCGATTATTCGCAATATCTTTGTGGATGCGACCGAGCGCCGCATCGCTATTGCCGTGTGGGCTTCGGGCTTCTCGGCGGGTGCGGCGCTGGGCCCGATTGTGGGTGGTTTCCTGCTGGAGCACTTCGACTGGGGTTCGGTGTTCCTGCTCGCTGTGCCGATTCTGATTCCTCTGCTGATTCTCGCCCCGATTATGGTTCCCGAGTCGAAGGACCCGAACCCCAGCCCGGTGGATCCGCTGAGCATCCTGCTGATTATGACCGGCATGACCGGCATTACCTTCGGTCTGACTCACACCTCCGAAACCGGGTTCGATGCGGTGGCTATCAGCACCATCCTTGCCGGCCTGTGCTTCATTGTCCTGTTCGTGCTGCGTCAGCTCAACCGCGAGAAGAACGATATTCAGCCCATGCTGGATGTGCGCCTCTTCCGCAACACCGTGTTCACCGGCGCGATTACCGCAAACCTCATCTCCATGATGGTGGACGTTGGCTTCATCTACTTCGCCTCCCAGCACCTGCAGTTGGTCTCCGGTCTGCCGCCCATGTACGCCGGTATGCTGCTGATTCCCGGTACCCTGGCGATCATTATCGCCGGTCTGGTGATTGCGCGCGTGGCGGTGCACTTCCACCCGGCGCAGGTGGTGTCTTTCGGTCTGGCGCTCCACGCTGCCGCGTTCGCGGTGCTCGCCTTCCTGGGTGCGCACAACGACTTGGTGATTATCCTGATCTTCATTGTGCTCGGTACCGGCATCGGTATTGCGCAGACCATTTCGAACGACCTGATGCTCTCCAGCGTGCCGCCGCGTAAGGCTGGTGCGGCATCCGCGATCTCGGAGACCTCCTACGAGACAGGTACGGTGCTCGGCACCGTCATCATTGGTGGCATGCTCACCGCCGTCTACCGCGCAAATGTGGTTGTACCCGACGGCCTGGATGAGACTCTCGCCGACCACGCCCACGAAACCCTCGGCGGTGCCGTGTCCGTCGCCAGCCATGTAGGTGGCGAGCAGGCGAACCAGCTGCTCTCCTCCGCATTCGCTGCCTTCGACTCGGGCGTGGTGCTGAGCTCCGCATTCAGTGCCGTGCTCATGGGTGTTATGGCTGTCATCAGCTACCTCATGATTCGTAAGGCACCGCGCGAAATGAAGCCCGCTGAGCACTAAATCTTGATAGATAAGCCCTGCCTCCTGTTGCTCTTAAGCATCGGGAGGCGGGGCTATTTTACGCACCCACCTGCGCATTTAAAGGTTCAGCACAGGTGCCGGTGGTACGGTAAAAACAGTAGGCTCACGCCCGAAAAAGTCGCCCGAAAAAGACAGAGGAACCAACGGCTCCACACACTCAAGGAGGAACGCCACCATGGGACTCAAAGACTGGATTGCACCCTTCATTACACTGCTGATTGGTGCCAGCACCATCTTCATCTCCTACAAGAACTACCAGGCGCAGGCGGCGGCAAAACCCTCCGAACTGGCGCGACTGGAACTGTGGAGCAAGCTCCTCACCGAAGCCGGCTTGGACCTCAACGCCCTACCCGACCCCGAAAAGCTCACCTCCGACCAGCGCGTCGTCCTCGAAAACTACCGGGTCTTCCTCAAGCGTGCGTCCCTCGAATCGAAGCTGCGTAAAGTTGGCATCGACAGCAACCGTATCTTCAGCCTGCTCATGAAGCGTGCGCACTCTTCCGTGAAGCCTACGCCCATCCCCATTGGCGACTCGATTAGCTACTACCGCCTGATTCTACGTGCCCTGCTGTACATTTGGGTTCCGCTGGCCGTGATTTTCATCGGCGTGCCCATCATCGTGGTCACCATCGCCTACCTGATTGGCCTGTTCACGAACCACCGCGGCAATCTGTCTGACTTTGCACTCTCCCCGCTCGCCGTGGTGCTCCTGATTGTTGGTGCGGTCGCCGTCGGTGCCCTCGTGTACCTGCAGAACCGCATTATCTCCGCCATTATCGCGAACAATGTGTACTTTTACTTCTGGGATATTTACGGCTCCAAGAAGGGCGCTCGCGACTCCAAGGACGCCTACAGCGAGCGCCTGGCGGCTAAAACCTACGCCGACCAGCTGTTCCTCGGTCAGCAGGAGTTCGCTCACCAGTTCCGCGAGAACATGTACATGGCGGGTATTCAGGAGATTGATGAGTACCCGCGCGTGCTCAGCGACAGCGTGATGCTGCCGCGCAACTACCGGGTTGCGGAAACCACCGAGGGTGAGGACCGTATCGACCGCTTCGTGAACTGGGTGCGCTCCAAGATTGGTTTTGAGCGCCTGGAACCGCGCATCATCTACAGGCTCGAACATAAGGACGCGCACAAGGATGCGAAGAAGGAATCCGCGCACGGTGAGCCGGTAGCTACTGAGCAGGGTGTTTCTGGGCAGCCCGTAGAGACTCCGGCTCAGAATCAGCAGGAGGCTCCGGAGGCGCCTGTTTCGGAGGAGCCCATCGTTGCGGAGATGCCCGTTAACGCGCCTGCCGAGGATCCGGCTGATGCACCCACCGAGCCCGTCACCGGAAGCGCTACCGAAACCTCCGCCACAGTTGCCGTATCTGGGGCAGACGACCCCACGGAGGCGTTCACCCGCATCCCGCACGATACTGCCAGTGAGGAACCCGGCGCTGAGAAGCCCAAAAACTAAATAGCCGCCCGGAGCGCAGAAAAACCCCGCAGTGCCGGAATCTGGGCATGAGAAAAGGGTCGCAGCCTACGAATCGCCATTGAATCGTAAGCGTGCGACCCTTTTCCTTTCCCTTCAAGGAGGAGCAGAATCGGAGGTACCGCCCGACCAAGAAGAGTCAAATGATGCGCCCCTCCACCAGTAGAGGTTGCCTGGCAGAAGAACCCGCAAGAGCGGATCGGCAGAGCGCCCGGTGGAGGGTGCATCATGCTTGAGGAACCGTCCCTAAACCCACCAAAGAACGGGTTGAGGGAACAGGAAACCCCGAGCTGGCGTATCTCTTGAATCTTCAGAAAATCCTGTATCTTCAGACAATCTAGTCTCTTCAGAAAATAACTACATCTCGGGGCAGGGGGAGGGCGATTCGCGCTCCGGGTGGGACCTACCCTCTCCCACCCGGAGGCGAATCGTGGGGATGTTCGCAGTGTAATGAAGACATCCCACCGAAATCCCTAACGAAAGTTTGGGGTTTCAGTATGAGCGGTATATGAGCCTACCGCAGTCTATGCCGCAACCTCGGGGTCGCGGGAGATAACAACCTTCACCACGTTGTGCTCAGCAGCGTGGGAGAACAGGTTGTACGCCTCCTCGAACTGGTCGAAAGTGAAGCGGTGGGTTGCCATTGCCTTAGCGTTCAGGCGACCCGAGCGAACCATGTTCAGTAGGTTACCGACGGTGTTGCAGTTGACCAGACCCATGTTGATGCGAACGTTAGAAATCCACATGGTGTTCAGGGGCAACTCGACGGGCTTGCCGTGCACGCCAGCGTTAGCGATGTTGCCGTAGGGGCGAACAATCTTGGTGCAGGTCTCGAAGGTCTGCGGAACACCCACAGCCTCAATAGCCACGTCCACGCCTAGGCCGTCGGGGGAGAGAGCCTTAATCTTCTCGATGAAGTCCGGGTCGCCCGCGTTGACCTTATCGGTTGCGCCCAGCTCCAGTGCCTTGTTCATGCGGTTGTCGTCGAAGTCGACGGTGATGACGCGGCCGGCACCGCAGAGGTTAGCGGTCATGATTGCGCCCAGACCCACGGGGCCTGCACCCACGACAGCGACGGTGTCGCCGGGCTTGGTGTTGCCGTTCAGAATACCGATCTCGAAGCCGGTGGGCAGTGCGTCGGTGAGGAAGAGGACGTCCTCATCGGTCAGACCCTCCGGAACCAGGTGGACCGAGGTCTCTGCGTAGGGAACACGCACGTACTCTGCCTGGGTGCCGTCAATCATGTAACCGAAAATCCAGCCGACACCACCAACGGTCTGGCAGTGCGAAGGCTGGTTCGCCTTACAGTAGGAGCACTTACCGCAGCTGGTCACGGCGGGGATGATGATGCGGTCGCCGACCTTCAGGTCAGTCACCGCGGAGCCAACCTCGGTAATGGTACCGACAGCCTCGTGGCCCAGGATGCGTCCGTGGTCCACCTCGGGGCAGTCACCCTTCAGGATGTGCAGGTCAGTACCGCAAATGGTGGTGGTGTCGACACGGGCGATAACGTCCGTGGGCTCAAGAATGGTGGGGTTCGGGACTTCCTCCCAGGCGCCCTTCTGGTCGGGGCCGTGGTATACATATGCCTTCATGATGACTCCTTCTTTGAAGCTCTAATGAGGGTGCAGTGACTGCTTTATCACTACATGTATCAACCCATAAGAAATATTTGATAGGTTGTATTTTCATTAAACCCGACGTGTTGAATTATGCGCTTTTATTACGCGGAGTGTATCTTTTGGTTCTTTAAACATGAACATGATTCACTTTGGGTATTTAAGACCTGTAAAAAACGCACGAGGCGCACCCCCCAAACAGGGATGCGCCTCGTGCGTTTACTTGTGCGTTTAATCGAGAAAAGTTGGATTGAGTCGAGGTTGAGCTGAGTTTAATTCTTCAGCTGGGCACGCGCTCGCGAACGAACCGCCGTCACCGCCCACACCAGCACAAAAGCCGCCACCATCGACAGCACAATCGTGCCACCGGTCGGCAGGTTAAACGCCCACGACAGGTACAGGCCAACAATCGAACAGATACCGCCAAACACCGGCGAGAACACCATCATCGACCCCAGTCGGCGGCACGCCAGGCGGGCAGCCGACGCCGGAATCACCAGAAGCGCCAACACCAGCACATTACCGAGCGTCTGCAGACCCAGCACCACAGAAATGGTTACCAGAACGTACAGCACAATATCCAGGGCAAGCACCGGCAGGCCCATCGCGCGGGCGCTCTCACGGTCCAGGCTGACCGTCACAATTTGGCGGTGGAACAGCCACAACACCAGCAGAATAACGGCACCCATAATCGCGGCCTGGGTAATGTCCTCATTCGAAACACCCACAATCGAGCCGAACAAGAAATCCTGCACCGACCCCGAATAGCCCGGTGCCAACGAAATAATCACAATACCCAACGCAAAAGATGCCGCGAAGAAAATACCGATCACGGAATCCTCGCGTAGCCGCTGATTCTGGCTAAAAATAGCCACCAGAATAGCCGTCACCACGCCCGCGGTCAGGCCGCCCACCATCAGGTTGCCGCCCAGCACGAACGCCACCGCAAGACCCGGGAACACCGAGTGCGCCACCGCATCGCCAATGAAGACCATGCCGCGCATCAGCACGTGGCAGCCCACCACGCCGGTCACCACCGACGCGAGTAGCACCGCCGCCAGGGCGCGCGGAAGGAACGCCAGAGACGGGTTGAACAGGTCGGCAAGAAAATCAATAGGAGTAATCAACGGGCACCCCCGGTAGAAGCAGTATGGGCGGGGGAGAGAGAATGATCAGAAGCGCAGGAATCGGGCAACTCGTGGCCGTACTCATCCAGCGCACCACCGGCACAGGTGAAGCCCGTGCGGGCGTGACCCTGCGCCTCCTCAATATCGTGACCGTGCAACCACGTATGCAGCTGCTCCAGGCTAAAGGAGTCCGCCGGACCATCCAGGTGAATATTGCCGCGCACACCGCACAGACGCGAGCAGGACTCACGCGCCGCCAGCATGTCATGCGTAGACATCAGAATCGTGATGCCCTCGCCCGCCAACTCACGGTACAGGCGAGTCAGAGTGGTCTGAGTCGGCGCGTCCACGCCCGTAAACGGCTCATCCAGCAGCAGCAGGGAGGGGTTCGCCGCCAAAGCGCGCGCCAAAAGAACCCTCTGACGCTGACCACCGGAAAGCTCCGCGATGGAAGCATCCTGCAGATGCAGAACATCGGTGCGTTCCATCGCCGAAAAAACCTGCACCCAATCCTTCTTCGCCGGGCGGCGGAAGAACCCAATCTCACGCACGCGACCGGTCATCACCGTGTCCTTAACAGTCAGCGGAAAATCCCACTGGAACTGGTGCTTCTGCGGCACATAACCAATATGCGCACGCGCCACACGCGGCGACTCACCCAGCACCCGAACCTGACCGGACGCCGGGCGAATCAGACCCAAAATGGTGCGCAGCAGCGTGGTCTTACCGGCACCATTAGCACCAATCAGACCCGCAAACTCGCCGCGCTCCAGGGTCAGGGACAGATCCTTGAGGATGGAACGGCGCGCGTAGCCGGCGTACAGGTTTGAAATCTCTAGAACAGGTTCAGTACCCGCTGTTACCGATGCGCTCACGAACGGTCACCGCGCACTTCATCCAGTGCCTCACGCTGAGCGGAGGAACGGCGACGGAACGAAAGGAACGCGCCCACGGCAATCACAACTGCCACGCCTGCGGCAATAGCACCCCAGGGGACAGTGAACTCTGCCTTGTAACCGCTCTGGTCGCTCGCTGCGGCGGCAGAAGAGGAGCCGGTGGCCTGGGTGGCGGAGCTAGACGAAGCGTCCGAAGATGCAGAAGAAGCCGAGTTCGAAGAACCGCGCGCCTGCGCCTCCATCGCGTACAGGGTATCGGCGCTCGCGGAGTCACCCACCGCAAACTTCAGGTAGCGGGTATCGGACACGGTCGAACCGTCGGAGAGCTCGGCGCTCGCGGTGACCTTCAGCAGGTACTCGCCCGGGGCGGTGAATACCCAGTTCGCGTGGGTGTGAGTGTTCTTCTCAACCCACAGCTTCTGCGGCTCACTCTTGGTGGAGGACCACAGCACCTGCGGTGCCGAGAAGTTGCCGTTCTCCAGGTACAGGCTGAACGTGCCGGGGCCGCTCACCTGCTCCAGGGTCAGGTTCACGCCGCGGTTCAGCTTGGACACCAGCTGCGGGTCCTGAGTGTTCCAACCCGGCCAAATCACGCCCTTAGTTTCGGTCTGCGGAATGACGTACACCTTAGAGCCGGCGGGTGCGCCCACGAAGGAGTAGCGTGGGTCGTTCGGCACCTCCAGGATGGCCTTATCGCTGCCGCGGTAGATGACCTCGTCCAGGCTGCGCCAGACGGGGGTTTCGCCGTGGTCGTCGTGGAGCATGAGCTCAAACTTACCGTTGTTGAAACGAGGACCCATGTCCACGTGGCCGGCGGAGATTTCGGTGCGGCCGGATGCGACCGGCTGCTCCGCAGACAGGGTCTGGGTGAGGGCGCGCTCGCCGCGGCTGAGGTTGCTGTCGCTCGGCTGAGCCGAGGCGCTCTCAGCGGTTGCCGGGGTGGTCTCCGCGTGTGCCACACCCAGGGGCGCGAGCATGAGGCTGGCGCCCAGAGCCAGGGCGGGCAGGGCGCGGCTACGTGAGGAGCGGGAGGGGGTGGTTGAGTTCATCATGAGGACTTCCTTGGATCATGACCGAAACGGTGTGTGAAAGATTATCTATATGCTGATATGGCTATGTATGCTAGTGAGTAGCTTAAATTCGGGTTACGAGGTGCTCGCCTCCGAGCAGCTGACACCCGAAGAGTCGCCGCCGGAGCCGTCCCCGGAACTAGCCCCCGAGCACAGCGCAATCGTGTGAGCATTCGCCAGCATCATCTGCGCGTAGTGGGGGGCCTGGGCATCCAGGGTGTCCGAATAGAGCACCCCGGTACGCACCTGCGCCTCCCGAGCCAGCTCCGTGAGAACCGGTGAACGCATTGCCGTGGACTTATCCAGATAAATCGCTGGAACCTTCAAATCCTCGACCGTGCGACGCAGGCGCTGACGCTGCTGAATACTCGGCTCGCCGCTGGCACTGGCACTCACAAAACCGGCAATGTGCAACCCGTAGGTACTCGCCAGGTAGCGGTAGCCGTCGTGCGTGGTGACCAGGTTGCGCGCCGACTCCGGCAGGGCCCCGTACACCTGACGCAGCTGAGCGTCCAGGGCGTCAAGCTCCTTCATGACCTGCTCGGTGCGGGTCGCGTACTCGCTCGCACCCTCCGGATCGGCGGAGGTGAGCGCGTCACGAATGACCTGCACGCTCGCCTTCGCGTTCGGCACCGAATGCCAAATGTGCGGGTCGATTTCGCCGTGCACGTGCTTGCCCAGAACGGCCTGCGCCAACAGATACACCTGACCGCGATGCTCCGAAGCACCCGACCGCAGGAAACGGTAGCTACCGCCGGCGGGCACCTCCTGCAGGGTGCGGGAGGGGACCGCGACCACGGTGCGGTTCAGTTCGTGCTCTACGGCGCCCTGGGAGGAATCCGCGCGAAGCACGAGCCTGCCGTCGCCGGTACGTGCCGTAATATCGGCGTGACCTGCGGAAAGAACCTTGATGTCCGAGGCAGAAACGTTCTGTTCCTTCGCCAGACGGTCCACCAGCTGTTGCGGGTCACGACCGACCGCGCAGTACAGGGTGCCGCGCGAAGAACGCACCGACTCCGGGGCCTTGACCGCGGTGGCGCTCAGCTCAATGGCGTACTCGCCGGCATCACTAAACGCCCACGACAGGTGCGTATGCGCCTGCAACGGAAGCTCCAGCGAGCCCATATCGCCGGTGCGGACCGCGGTGTCCCCCTCACGGGTGAGGTTCACGCCGCGCGCATGCGAATCGCACAGCATCTCCACCGCACCGAAGGTCTGCGTAATGAACGCCGCCAACTGCGCATTCGACGAATCGGTAGAGGTGCGCGCCCGCACGCTCTGCACCTCAAAGCGCATGCCCGCATCCGAAGAATCGGCGGGGGCAGATTCGTTCTGCCCGCCCTCTTCAACACGCAAACCCAGCCAGATGGAGTCCAGGGAGGCATCCTCAACAATGGCTTCCAGCTTGCCGCCGTACTGCTCAATCTTCTCCGCAACCGCCACGGACACAACGCCTGCGGGCAGGTTCGCCTCAACCATTTTGCTGAGCTTACGCTGCTCCAGCAGCAGACCGTTCGTCAGGGCGCAGCGGGCGTAGGCGACATCGCGGATATCGCGCAGGCTTGGCTCATACGAGTGCGGGTCAGCACCGGCGGGCACCAGGGAGTGCACGCTGGCGCGCTCGCCGGCAATCTGCTGCGCCAAATCCGCCAGAATCGGAGTCGTGGCGACCACGCGCATCCGGTCGGAGGAGACGTTCACGGTGCTGGCGCATCCGCTCAGCGCGAAGGCACCAGCCCCCACCCCCGCGCCCACCGCAATACGGGAGGCGAGAGTGAGGGCGGTACGCCGACTATAGGTGTGCGCGCCGGTATGCCCGCTATGCGGTGTCACCGCTGCGGCCCTTTCGGCATGCCGAACGCAGAATCATGGCACCGAGTGCCAGCGCCAGAATGGAGGTGCTGACCATGAACGGGTCGATGACCACACCGGTGTTCGGCAGCTTACCCGCCGCGGCTGCCTTCTGGGCGTTGGCGAGTTCCTGGTTGGTCAGGGCGCAATCCTCACCGGAGGCGGTCTTACCGACGATGCGCACCTTGGATCCGTCGGGCTTGGTGACGATGCCGGTGGCTTCGTCGACGGTGCCGTTGACGGGGTTCTTTGCGGTGCTCTTCTCGCCGCTGTTGTTAGCGCCGTTAGCGTTGTTGCCGCCGTCCTGCTTGGTTTCTGCCGCACCCTGCGCGTTGTTGCTTGCCGGGGCGTTATCGGGGTTGCCGACGGTGAAGTGCAGAACCGATTCGCTGCTGACCTGCTGGCCGTTCTTCAGGCGTGCAGTCCAGCCGATGGTCACGGTGTAGCGACCCTCAGCGGTGAACACCCAGTTGCTGTGCTGGTGGGTGTTTGCGGGCACCTGGAAGGAGCCGCCGCTACGCGAATCGAAGACCTTCTGACCGGCGGAACCGAAGTTGCCGGAGAGGAAGGTGGACATGGTGCCGGGGCCCTCAAAACCGTTGAGGCTCATGGTGACGGGGCCGTCGAGCTGCTTGAGCAGTTCGGGGTCCTGGGTGCTCCAGCCGAGCCAGGGCACGCCCTGCTGCTGGGTTGCGCCGATCATGTGCACGGGGGTGCCCGCCGGGGCGATGTTCTCCATGCCTGCGGGCAGGTTGATCTTCGCGGCGTCATTGAGTACGAACTCGAGGGCGCCGGGGGAGACATGGCGGGCGGGGCTGGTGCGGTCGTCCTTCACGCTGCTGGTGAGGTTGCCGCCGTTGAGGATCGGGCCTACGTCGAAGTGGCCGTGGGTGACTTCTTCACGGCCGCTGTGCTCGGCGGTGTTGACTACGGCGAGGGTGGGGATGCTGGTCGGTGCCTGGGCTGCCTGGTTGCTCTGCTTGTTGTCCTTCTGAGCGTCCTTGGAGTCCTTAGAGTCCTTGGCATCTTCGGCGGGAACCTCGGTGGCGATGCACTGCTGGTTCAGGCTACCGGGCAGACCGGAGGACAGCACACCGTTACCGGTAATGCCGCCGCCGTTGCTGGGCGCGCTGATGTTCTGGGCGTTGGAGCCCTTCACACTGGATCCCTTCGCGCTGGTGGCATTGCCGTCCTTGTTTTCACCCTTGTCAGAGCCGTTATTGGTGTTGTCAGTGCCGCTGATAGCGGTTACACCGGATCCACCCTGGGATGCCTGCTCACCATTCGCTGCCGCCTTTGCGCCGTTCGGGTCGGTCACCTGCGCGGCGTTCTGGCCGTTCACGGATCCATCCACGCGGCGAATACCGGTGGATGCGCTCGCCTCAGCAGAAGCGCTCGCCTCAGCACTTGCGGAGGTAGATGCGCTGGGGCTGCCGGTGGCGCTCTCGGTGGCGGTGGTGCTCGCCTCGGGGGTAGTGGTTGCCTCGCTCGTGGCGTCCTTGGTTGCTTCCTTTGCGGCGTTCTGTGCGTTCAGGAGCTTGAAGCCGTCCTCAGCGTTAGTGCCCACGGCGATGGTGTAGGTCGCCTCGGAGCTGACCGGGGTGCCGTCGGCAAGGGTTGCGGTGGCGCGGAACGTCAGCTGGTAGATGCCTGCGCGGGTGAATGCCCAGCTGAGGTGCTCGTGACCGCCAGAGGTGATGGTGTGCGGTGCGAGCTTGTCGTTGGTGCTGAAGACGCGCGGGTTGTCGCGACCGGATTCGGTGAAGACTTCGGCGCGGCCGCCTTCGGGTACGCTGCTGCGCACGAGTTCAAGGTTGATGGTGTTGTCCTTGAGCGCGCCGGGGCGGATTCCTTCCGCACCGAGGCCGGGGTAGAGCAGGCCGCGGGTGCGGGTGGAGGGAATGTAGAAGATGTCGGTGCCTTCGGGGGCAATGTAGTCGTAGCCTGCTACGACGTTGGTGTGTGCATCCTCGACGTCGGGCAGGTGGAAGACGGTGCGGGCGGGGTTGAATCGTCCCTGCTGGCCGGGGGCGGTGTCTGCGAGGGTTCCGAGGGTGAACTGGTTGCCGTCGAGGAATGCGTTGAGCATTTCGGTGTGTACGCCTGCGATGACGTAGTCGCCTTCGTAGTTGACATAACCGCGCGACTCGGTGCCCGCCTGGGTGTTTGCCTGGGTGCCGACCTGGTTTTCCTGTGCCTGTGCGGCGGTGAAGGTGCCGACCTGGGGGAGGGCGAGGGGTGCCCCGAGTGCGAGGGTGCATCCGAGGGTGGTTGCGCTGAGTAGGCTCAGGGGTTTGGTGCGTCCTTGCATGGTGGCTCCTTGGATGACTGCTCGTTGGCTGGCGCGTTGCCCGGTGCTTTCGGGGCTTGCCCGGTACTTTCGGGGCTTGCCCGGTGCTGGGTCCGGCGGCCTGTTGCCGGTTTCCCTCTTGGTTCGGGGTGCGATCTGCCTTGTTTTTCTCTTTGTGGATGTACGTGGTGTGCGTTTTTGGGCGCGCCTCGGCGCACACGTGTTTCTGAGAATCACTATACTCACTTAGGTTCTAAATGACAATTATTTGCAAAAGAGCTACCCTAGGAAATAGAAAAATGAGAAAGGTTGTCATGAGCTCTCAGAAGCAGACCCAACGACGGGTCACCACACACCCCCCCGCACTCTTCGTCCCCGGCGGCAAGCCTGCCCTCCGCCGCGCAGCCGCATTCCTCTCCGCCGCAGCGCTGCTCGCGCTCGCCGGCGCTGCCCCCTCCCTGCCCGCCGCAGCAGGCCCCGACGACGGCAAAATCGTCACCACCAAGGGCCACGTTGACGCCCCCAAGGCATACTGGGACGAGCAGAACGGCACCTTCGTCCTCATGAACGAGGCGAACCCCTACAAGACCGGCGCAGACACCTACGAACTGGACAAGACCGTCAACTGGGTCGGCAAGGGCTACAGCACCAGGGACGGCAAGTCGCAGTACACCATGACCCTGGGCGACTCGCCCTCCCTGGCGTTCCTCGGCGAACCCGGCCAGACCCTCTACATGGCACCGCACCTGACCTACGGCAACCAGGACCCCATCTGGGCTGGCCTGGGCGCATCCACGAAGGTGCCCACCGAGCGTTTCCGTGACGGCGTGTTCGCTACCGACATTCTCTCCGTTGAGGGCCCCGGCCGTATGGAGCTCTTCCGCTACAACCCGGACGACGCCCCCGCTGACGTGTACCGCATGCTCTCCAGCAGCTCGACCGGTTGGCACTCCTGGCTGCTCGACAAGGGTAGCCACACCCACAACACCACGACCTTCACCCGCCCCGGCCGCTACGTGGTCACCTACCGCACCGTGGCGCGCTCCACCGACGGCCGCATCATTAGCTCCAAGCCGTCGAAGCTGGTCTGGCAGGTTGGCGGCATGCAGCCCGTGCTCGGTGACGGCACCCCCACCGCCGTGCCCACGGTCGACCGCTACAACGCGGCACCCGTTGGTGACCTGGACGCCGCAAAGTACGTGCTGTCCGTGGCACCGCACCGCCTGGATGCCGACCCGGCTAAGAACAAGGATGCCGACGACAAGCTCAGCGACATCACCTTCACCGCCGCGAACAAGAACCTCAAGGGCACCCTGACCCTGTACAACAACGGCTACTTCCTGACCGACCTGCCGGTCGTGAACGGTACCGCCACCTGGTCTGAAATGCTCGGTAGCGAGGGTTCTCAGCTGCAGGCGGTCTTCACCCCCGACACCTCCGACGAGAATAGCGCGGAGGCGTCCCGCTGGATCTCGCACAAGCTCACCTACGAGCCCGGCAAGGCTGAGAGCGTGTACAGCGATGACGGTAACGGTTCCTGGCCCGAAGAAATCCCGGATCAGGCGAACACCGTACTCAGCACCCAGCAGTACACGCCGACCAGCATGGACTACGACGTGACCGTCACCCCGAACGGCAACGGCTTCAGTACCGTTGAGGTCCGCTTCAAGGACCCGAAGGTGCGCGGCTTCATGCGTGGCGGATTCTACGCCCAGGATGACCCGGTCTACCCGTACCTCGACCTGGAAGGCTCCGTCGAGGATGGTGTGGCGCGCTTTACCTTCCGTGACGAGTCGTTCTACAAGGGCACGGCTCTGCGCGTGAAGATGCTGACCCACCCGGATATGAACGCTTCCGCCTCCACCACTGAGGTTGCGGCGAACTACGAGCCGGGCACCAAGTACACTGCGCACGGTGCGTTGGCTCCCGATAGCGCACCCATTGGCGATGCGCCGAAGCCTGCTCCGGTGGATCCGTCGCCGAGCGCTGAGCCTACCGTTGCGCCCTCTGCCGAGCCTTCTGCTGAGCCGAGCGAGGCTCCCTCCGAGGCGCCCAGCGAGGCTCCGACCGCTGAGCCCAGCACCGTACCGTCGGTGTCCCCCAGCGAGGTTCCGACCGTGCCCGCGGTGCCGACCGCCTCCGCAGAGCCGAGCGTACCTGCTCCGGCACCCTCCACTCCGGCACCGACGACTCCGGCGCCCGCGAACCCGACTCCGAGCGCACCTGCTCCGACTAGCCCGGCACCGTCTGCTCAGCCGTCCACCCCCGGAACCCCTGGTAACCAGTGCGTGCCCGGTCAGATTGACGGCCGCGCCAAGATTTCGAAGGGCCACCTGGACATTCAGGCGACCCTGAAGGATCGCCAGCTGTCCGTGGGTCTGCGCGACAACAGCGGCATCATTGACGCTGATTCGACCGTGCGCCCGCTTGATTCGGTCGTGTGGACTGTCAGCGAGAACGCCCGCCGTGTGCGCACCGAACGCATGGCTGACGAGAAGCTGAACTTCATGGGCCCGGTCGGCACCGCGTTCTACGGCCTGCCGCAGACCCAGCAGAGCGGCCTGCCCTGGCCCGGCTACAACACGCAGGACATTGACTACTCGCAGCTGCGCGGCCCGGTGCGCCTGCACGTGGTTCCGAAGGTCATGCCTGAGGGTGCGCGCTTCGGCATGTTCACTGAGTCGCTGAATGGTGCGGATGTGCTGCTGGATTCGACGACCGGCAAGACCACGATCGACATTGATTACGCGACGCACGCGCACGCGAACTGGGTGTTCTCTGAGCCCGGCCAGTACATGTTTGATGTGCACTATTCCGCGACCCTGGCTGATGGTACTGAGGTGAACAGCCCGGTGCAGCAGCTTGCGGTTGCTGTGGGTAAGAAGGCGTCGGATGCGTGCTCGTTTGAGACTGCCGTGCCGAAGGACCCGAATGCGGCTAAGGACGACTTTAGTGGTGTGCGCCGTGTGGATTCGGCAACCCCGGGCGGTACCGCTGGTGCTAACCAGCCCGGCTCCGCGCAGTCTGGTGCCGCGCAGTCTGGTCAGTCCGGTCAGGCTGGTGCTTCTGGTGCTGCCGGTGATGTAAATGCGCAGGGTTCGGCTGACGGTTCTGCTGGCGGCGTGTACCCGGGCGGTATTTCCGGCGGCGGTACTGGTGGCGGCTCTTTGGGTCAGTCCGGTGTGTCTGCTGCGTCGGGTGGCGTGAGCTCCCAGCAGGGCGGCCTGGCGCGTACTGGTTTTGGTGCGGTGTCTGTGGCTGTGGGCGGCGCACTGGTGCTCGGTGCCGGCACTGCGATGGTGCTGCGTTCCCGCCGCCGCGCCTCCTAGCGCTCGCCGCGTGAGGACACGCTGATACGATAAAGCCCCCGCGGCTGAGAGGATGACTCTCGGCCGCGGGGGCTTTATTTTTAGTTTATGAGGTTGTTATTCTTTGATTTCTTCAAAGCGGGTCATATCAAAATCCCGCTCTTTATTAGTTGAATGATTAGCTACATGGAATAGGTACTTTTTTCCTGGCTGTGCGGTTTTAACATATTCAGAAATCTTCCAGCCCTCGGGAGCTGCGTACATCGTGAGAGTGCCGCATTCCTCTGTCTCAAAGACGCCTTTTAATCCGGTGTCAGTCCTTCCACTGACGTCCGTCCCGCGACGCTCTGCTGCGTATGCCTTAGTTACGGTGCAGGTGGCAGTGATGCCATCACTATCATCACGTAAAAATTGAGGAATAACAAAAAGTACATATGCGCTAAGCAGAGTTAAAGCAATTACTAGAATTCTTTCCCGCAATTTATAATTAACTTCCACTTGTTCCCTCACTCTGGATTGGAAATGTTAAATATTAGATTACATGTCATCTAATCTATTCCATTTTCCAGCATCTGGAATGTTCAAAACTTTCATCTTTTCGAAAGATTCGGCATAGTGATCAAGTTTGTCTGACATGTTATTCCTTACTTTAGATCCGGTCTCTAATGTTGTGTTTAGTTTGCCATACCGAATGTTTGTTGCTTCCTCAGGACTCAGTTTTACCGATTTCTTGATGGAAGCCTTTGCAAAATCTTTAGCCCAGTTTTCATATGTTTTTCCACCCAAATCATATATCGTAAATGGTCGACCCTGCATAACTGATTCAATACCATATTGCATAGAATTCTTCAATCCTCCAGTAGCGGTCTCAATCACAGAATCACGGTAATTTTCGGCAAGACCTCTCATAAAGCGCTCCCGATTAGTCTCTTGACCCAAAGGTAACATCATATTTCGGGGCTGAGGAATAGCATTCTTCTTAAGGGATAAATCAGTATACCCATCAATGCCAATCTTCCTCTTCCAATGGCCACTTACTCCAGCACTAAGCCCAGAAGCAGTGGCGCCAGAAATAAACATTCCGGTAGCGCCTAGCGGGTTTTTATCCTTCACATTATCATCCATGTAGTATGAAACCACATTGTTGATGCCGCCCGTAATAGTTTCTTTGGTTACATCTTCAAGGATTTTATCTTTGTTTAACATTCCTCCAAACTTAGTGGCGTGGGGGGTAAGCGCAGATTTGACTGAAGCGGTCGCATTCGTAGCTGCAGCAGATACCTTCGAAGCTGTAGTAGACGCCCGCGAAATTGCAACAGATACCCGCGAAGCAGCAGCGGCAGATGCTCGCGAAGCTGCGGCAGATGCCCGTGAAGCTGTAGCAACTGCCCATGAGTCAGCAATAGTGGCTCGCGAAGCTGCAGCAGATGCCCGTGAAGCTGCCGCGGTAGATACTCGCGAAGCTGCGGCAGATGCCCGTGAAGCAACAGCAACAGACGCCCGCGAAATTGCAGTAGGTATTTTCGAAACCATAGCAGAAGCAGCCTGCTGCATCTCTACAGCCTTTGGAAATTTAGTAGCTAACGCATTTAGCTTCGATACTTTAGTTACTCCATCTGCCAGATTTTTCAAGTTACCCAAACCGCCGGTTACCAAACCAGTTACAGCGCCAGTAATAGCTCCCTTTAACGCTTCCTTACCTGCCTTGGACCAATCTACTCGCTCACCCTTAACTTTCTGCTCAATTACCGACATGCCGGCACCCATAAGCGCGCCAGAAATACCACCAAGAACGGCACCTCCCAAGGGGCCAGTACCAGCACCAACAGCACCAATCACAGCGCCAGCAATGACCATTGCACCGCCAGCCAGGTATTCCAAGCTATCCCTCACAAAGGCGGCAACAGCCTTCTGCTTCTCAAACTCCTCAATCGATACCGGCGACAAACCCCACGGATCCACCAAAGAAACCGGATTACCACCCACCAACGAGAACGGGTCAGCACCCCAACCAGCACCCACCGGCGCAGCCAAAGGATCAGGCGCCGTAAAACGAGCCACACGCGAATCCACCACGCGGGCACCCAATACCTCAAAACCAGTAGAACCCAGCACCACACCCGAAGCCGCAGAAACACCAACCAGCGAATCCG
>NZ_KV818674.1:54505-62510 GCF_001814995.1 Rothia sp. HMSC066H02
CAGGAACCAGCGAACCCACAGAAGGCATCGACGAACCAGCCACACCCAGCACACGCGGAACAAACGAATTCTCATCCCACACCAGCGGGTGCATCACCGAAGCATCAAAACCAGCCACAGAACCAACACCAGCACCAGCACCAGTGCCGGTTGAGGGTACGCCAAACTCGGGTACACCAGCAGACGCACCACCGGCAGCAAGCACACGACCATCAGTAGAAGCACACAGCAGAGAGAAGGACACAGCAGAATCGTCAGCAGAGCCCCACGACGCCACAGAGTTCACGAACCCAGCTGCACCATAGGTCAAGGACGAGCCAGAACCATCCGAAGAAACCTGCAGAAGACGCGAATCATTACCGTCATACGAGAACACGCTCGTCGAGACCGGCACCAGGGTAACGCCCTCAACCTCCACGGAATCCGGGCACTGCGGAAGCCACGCCTGAGCGTCCTCAACAGCAGAGGCAAACTCAGCCGACTGGGAATCAGCCTTCGCCTCATCCTGCACACCGTAGAGGCATACTGCGCGAACGCGGGCACCCTCATCAGTGACCAGCACCTTCACCCAAGCATTCTCGGGCTGGGCGCTGTCAAAGTACTCAACGCGTACCAGCGCACCAGCGGCATCATAGGTCCAGCGCAGAGTCTCGGTACCGCGAACGGCAGAAGAGAGCATCTGCGCATCAGTGTAGGTGTACATGACCAGACCAGCAGGCGAATCCACACCGCTAATACGGCCCAAATCATCGCGAATAATCTCAGTGTGCAGAGCCTCAGCCGAGTCTGCCTCAGCGGGCTGCTCGGTCACAGAGGCCATGTGCGCGCCACGGTAACCGAACTCGCGAACCCAAGTACCCGCCAAATCAGACACCTGCGCACGCACCAGCGCATCTACCGCGTTGTACTCGAAGGAAGACTCCACACGAGACTCAGAGGTGACGGCGGTTCCATCCAGACGGTACGCGGTGATGTCAGTCTGCTTGACCATACGGCCAGTAGCATCATACGCATAAGCGCTCGAACCCAGAGGGTGCACAAACTCAGTGCGCAGACCGTCAGCATCGTAAGCGTAGGACAGCTCATAGCTGCCAGCTTCATCCATGTAGGCAGTGCGGAAAGACTCCGGAATCTGAGCACCAAACTCACGGCGCTGACGAACCAGACGACCCAAACGGTCATACGACTCAACCGTTACCACGGGAGCACCAAACGCGTCAACGCCCGCGTGATCATAAGTCGTCATCGTACGGCGCACAGAATCACGCTCCATACGGTACAGCAAAGAGCCATTCACCGAATGGGAGCAAGGAACACCGTCACGGTCATAACCGAAGGAATGTACAGCACCATTACCGTCAGTGCTGGTCAGCAGACGACCGGCAGCATCATAGGTAGAGGTAGTACGCACACCCAACGGATTGGTCGCCGCCAGGACATTACCCATCAGGTCATACTCGTAGCTAGTAATGCGACCGGCAGGGTCCATCACGGAGGTAACGTTACCCGCCTCGTCATAGCGGTAATGGGTCACGCCACCGGCGCCATTAGTCACCGCAACCACCTGGGAAGCGGCATCATAGGTGAACGAACGAGTACCCCACTTGTTATCGCGGATGCTCTTCACGCGACCACAAGAATCCCAGGTGTAGAACACCGGAGAAGCCACACCGGAACCGGTAATAGACAGCACACGACCGCACGCGTCATAGCGAACGCGTGCCTCGGAACCGTCACCGTACACCTGGCAAATCAGTCGGGAATCAGCGTCGTACTCGTAGCGAGTCACAGACTGCTCAGCAGTACCGGCAGCCTCATAGGTTGCAGCCAGTCGACCGCACGCATCGTAGCTGTACTCGGTCACACGACCCGCAGGGGAAATCATGCGGACCATCTGGTTCGAGCCGTTGTACTCGTAGCGGCTCAGACCGCCCTCAGCATCCAGAACCTGCACGGGGTTACCCGCGCCGTCATAAACCATCGTGGAGATAGTCGGGTCGTCAGCATCTGCACTAACCTGCGGACCAGATTCCTCGGAGAGCACCTCGGTACGCACCGGGCGGCCCAGGTGGTCACACGAGATACGCACGCGATCAACACCATCGTTAGTGGTGATGGTCTTGCGCGAGGAATCAACAGAAGTACGTACACTCATACCGGTCGGGTCAATCAACGCGGTCAGGGTGCTTGCGGCATCATACTCGCGGGTCCACACACCACCGGCGGGGTCAATGGTGCGGACCAGGCGCATCAAGCCATCGTAGGCGTAGCTGAACTGCGCACCACCCGGCAGGGTAATGCGATCAATATTGCCGTTCGTATCAAAGGAACGCTCCATACGGCGACCCAGCGGGTCAACCACGGCAACAATGTCACCGCTCGGGCCGTACTCATACTCGGTGCGAGCACCTGCAGGGTCCACCGAAGCCACCAGGCGACCACCAGCAGCATACTCAAAACGCCAGCGGGAACCATCCGGGTCCTGACGGCACACCATATGACCGGCAGAATCATAGGTGAACTCAGTCTCCAGCCCAAGAGCAGAAATAATTTTCACCAGGTGACCCGCAGCAGAGTACTCACAACGGGTCAGCTGCTGCTCAGCATTACGAATACCGGTCAGCAGACCACACTCGTCATACTCCAAAGAGACGGTAACACCCTCAGGGCTCACCACACGTTGCAGCAGGCCATCAGCCCACTCAAAACGGGTCACATGACCGTTGCCGTCGGTCATAGAAGAAGGGTTACGCTCAAAATCATTCGCGTACTCGTAAGTCACCGTAGTCATCGGGCTTACGGCAGGGCTCTGAGCAGGCTCCTGCCCCGAAGCAGCCTCATCGAGCGTGCGACCCTGAGCCTCAGCCTCCAGGCGGGCACGACGAGCCAGACGGGCGGCACGGCGGGCACGCGGATCCGTCTCAATAGCGCTCATCGCCACGGAGACCACGCGGTCGTGCTTGTCATACGCGAAAAGGGTTTCAGCACCCTCATCGGTAACCTCGCGAATAATGCGGCCGCGCTCATCGCTACAGCGGGTAATACGAGAACCATCGCGGTCCACCACACTCACACGGTTGCCAAAGTCATCGTAGGCATAGCTACTACGCCCACCTTCCGCGTCAACAATACCGGTCAGGCGTGCGTACTGGTCACTAATCCACAGATTCGTGTAGGAGGCGTCCTCGTTCGAAACGTCAGTAATACCGTTCGGCAGGTAACGGTAGCGAACACGACGACCGTATTCGGTGTCCTGTTCGGTAATGCGACCGGTCGGGTCATAGTAGTTCGTCACCTCAACAGTGCCGGTGCTAGCCACCACGCGGTGAATCAGACCGGCAGCGTCATGTTCATAACGGCGGGTACCGGCGTCACCGTGCACAGCACACAGGTGAGTACGACCATCAAGGGTGACGTACTCGTAACGCACCGACTGACCGCGTGAAGAATGAATAGCGCCGACAAGGCCACCTTCGGTGTACTCCACGTCGATACGGGCACCGTGCTGATGCACGATAGCACCAACGCGACTCTCCTCATCGCGCAGGTATGCGACAGCAGTACCTGCCCCAGCGCTCATGCCCAGGTAAACACCGGTAAAGCTAAAAATGTGCTGAGTTCCAGAGTTGTCGGAGATACGCAGCAAGGACGAGGCATCATAGCCCGTAGCATGCAAAATATAACGCAGAGAGGGGTCAGCAATAGAACCCCTTTCACCCATCAGCTGGGTGAGGGGCAGCTCTTCAAGCCACCACGCTTCACGCGGAGCACGAGCATAGCCGTGAGTGCCGTCCTCACGAATCATTCGGTCGAAGGTAACCTCACGACCGTCAGCCATCGTCCAGACAGCATTCTCAGCATTCAGCTGCACACGGCTCTCAATATTCGAGGACCAGCCCGCGCCAAACACACCGGATACAGCGTGCTGACCAAAAACAGCCACACTGTTGTACATTCGAGTTACAGAACAAGCAGAAACCACACCGGCAAACGCCATATCGGTCTCTTCTTCAATGAAGTTACCGGTCGCGACATTCACAGGGTCATTCACGTAACCGCTGGTAGTAGGCTTACCCACAACAGCAGGCGCCAGAATTTGCAACTCGTGACGCTCAGTGCTAACACCAGATGCACTGATTGCACCTTCCAGAGTTGAATTGGCAACGGTAACAATCTGGCTCGAGCTACCGTACATTTCAAAAGTATCGGCTACGATGCCCAGCCACGTCTTATCGTTGGCGTTCGACCTGTTCCACGCTTCAAACGTGCGGATGAGATTTTCAGCGTCGATGGTTCCCCACTGGCACTTAGCCGCAAATTCAGAAGCAAGGTTACGGAGCTTACCGGGCTCAGCGTCAAAGCTAGTGCCAAGGTTTGCCAAAGTATTAGAGAGGGCACGCACGGTTGAAGGGCGCGCCGAAGAAACAGTCATGCCCCCCGAACGAGTTTCAGTACTCTCGCGCTGGCCTGGGGAAGTGGTGTCAATCGTAGTATCCGGAATGTACGACTTGGGACTCGGGGCTCCGTCTCCAAAAATACTATCCCACCACTTGTAGAATTCGCGCCAGTCACCCTTAAACTTTTCCTCATAATCACGCATGAGTTTACGGTTCCGCTTTTCTATTTGGGCAGCCTCTTTAAGGCGGTCCACCACGTCAGCCAGCTGGCGGAAGACGTTGGCAATATTGCGACCATCGCTAATAGTGGTGTCAATATTCGCTGCCGCGATATCGGCGTAATGACCTACGAAGTCCTCCAAAGCAGTCGTCAGCGAGTTCTTAAGAGGAGGTAGTGCACTGTCAATATTCTGCGCAACGGTGCGACAAGCGCCAGCAAGGGCATCCGACGTAGCATCATCGTACTTGACTTCTTCAGTATTCAGATTCATGCTCTGTTGTCTTTCGGTGTGGTTAGTGCGGAAGTGTGGTGATTAAACAAGTCTAGGCAGGCATGCTGCCATGCCTGGGAATAACGTGTACTCAAGCCAATTAGCAGAAAACGCCGCTTACCGCTCACCGCCCCGTAGCCGGGGAGCGGGGCGGTAAACGGCGTTTACCAGGGAAGGCTTAGGAGCCGCCACCTGCCTGGAAGATATCGGTAGAAATCTGGTTGAGCTGCTCACGCAGGTCGGTCAGTTCCTGAGTCAGGTTACGCAGGGTGTTTTCTACGCCGGGCCAGGTGTCATTGCGGAAACGCTCAGCCAGGGGGCCGTCCCAGTTGTTGGGGTCCTTCAGCTGGTTACCCTGCTGGTTGAGGTTGTTGATTTCGTTCTGCAGACCGCCATTGATGATGTTCTGGAGAGCAGTAATGGCATCCTTGGCTGCCTGCGATGAGAGTACGCGATCGGACACGATGTTCCTCTTTCGTCGTTGAGTTGCCGGAAGATGTGCATTAGATACGCGAATATCAAATACGCACCGTTAGTGCTTTGCACCACTTCGAACATTACACTATTTCGCGGCAAAGCGCACCCTCTGCGCCCTGTTGTGAGAAAAATTTCTCATAGTAGACATTGCACAGCAGTGCGTGCATATACATCCATCTACTCTCATCAAGGGTTTTCTCCCGCTACGGTATCCTTAGGAAATGCCAGCCCACTGGGGGTGGCACCTTATCGCTAGAATCACCAACCACATACGAAATGAGGACTTTCATGTCTGAAAACACCCCGCAGCCGGCTGCACCGCAGCAGCCGCAGTTCACCCAGCAGGCACCCGCCGCACAGCCCGCATCCAGCCCTGTTGAGGCACCGAAAAAGAAGAAGTGGGCGGCAGTAACCGCACTGGTTCTGGGCATTATCTCCGCAATTACCGGCTTCGTTATCCTGGGCGCATTTACCGCAATCCCGACCGTTATCTTTGCGATTATCGCCCTGGTCATGGTCAAGCGCGGCACCGGCAAGGGCAAGGTCATGGCTATCGTTTCGCTCGTGCTGGTCGTAGTCGCGATGGTTACCTTCGTTCTGGGTAACAATGTGCGCGCTCAGAAGCGTGCGGAGCGTGAGCAGATGGCTCGCGAAGCGATTCAGAAGTGTGAGAGCAAGGAATTTGTTGGCGCCTACTACACTGAGAAGGACGGTAAGCGTTACTGCGCATACGGCGGCTGGCTCTACCGCGTAGACAACGACAAGTAGACCGACCGTCTGGTTTAGTAACCGATGATGTGATGGGTGGGGCGTTCGTGCGTGCGGCAGTCGCCGTGCCTGCGAGCGCCCCTCAGCCGTATCCTCCGTGGGTGCTTCAGCATCTGGCGGCGAGTACGCCCCGGAGCACCTGCAGTGCATCCTCGACCGCGCCGCGGCAGAGCCCAAATAGTTGAAAGGGAAATAGCATGAACGCATTTATCAATGCCATAACCGACCCTAGGCTTCTTTTCCTATGGTTCTGCTTTATTTTCTTGGCTCTCGCATCTTTATTGCTGGGTATGGTCGAACACTGGCCGTGGGGCGCAATATTCTTCGTTATGGGGCCTGTGACCCTCTTAGCTCTAGACATGGCACATGATGAAAGCATTGCAGGCAAAGCAAACGGTGGCCCTTTCCACCACTTCTTTATCTTCGTTTTCTTCTTCGGTGCAGTGGGCTTGATTGTACTGACGGTTCTTACGGCTTTCGGTGTACTCCAGGGAGACACGACTCCATGGACCCCGGAAACAAACTTCGCCTCGTGGTATATAGCTTCCGGGTCGCCCATCGTCCTTGTCCTAGCCACACGCACCGACCCCAAGGACGGCGCCCCTGACCTGCAACGCATGGAACAGCTGGATAGGCGCTCAACCCGTATGGGTGTTGTGACGGCGGCTATTTTTGCGGTTCTGTGCCTTGTGGTTCCCCTGATTAGTCTCTCCGCTACAAGCTACGATTCACTTGCCCTGGCGTTGACGCTCCTCCTTACCCCGTGGTTCCTATACCTCGTGTGCGATGGTCTTTTCTACCTGCACCACCCGCATTTTGAGGAGGGATCTGAGGGGTACCGGACCCTGCGTGTCGTGTGCGTCGGCATGGTGGGGATGTCTTGCTGCATTTCGTTGTTGTACATGATCAACACACTGAACCGTTCAGAGTGGCTACCCGCGCTACTTTTCGCGGTATCGATGGCGTCAACTGGGTGGTCGGTGAAGGATTACGTCACCGTGGGTATCACCATTAAGGAGAAAGACAAGGAGGACCCGGAGGCTGAACCTGCAGCAGACTAAACCGTGGAGCCCCGTGGGGTGAGGAGCATTGTGCACCAAAGCGCACGGTCTAGGACGATTCGCACGCCGGGGTATCCTAGGGGGAAGGTATGCCACCTGCCGGTGGCGTGCTTCCGGATATTCACCAACCACACGAAACGAGAACCCACCACCATGCGCACCTTCCTCATCATCTTCTGGGGTGTTGATGCCGCTGGTGCGCTGGTACGCGTTGAGTACTTTGATAGCGCCCAGCCTGAGAATGCTTGGGCGAAGGTGCTGGTTACTGATGAGGGTGCCCGCGTTCGCGCAGTATGCGTCTACGGTGTGCAGGATGAGGCGAAGTCTGGTTCCCAGTCGGTTGAGTTTGCCTCTGCTGTTGAGGATGCTCAGGCGTGGCTTCCGCAGTGCCCGGAATCCGTGGAACTTGAGGGCGTCACTTTGGTGCCGGTCTCGACGAGTGTGTTCTCGTATGACGGTAATGATTCGCGTCTTCTGCAGGTTTCTTCAGATGGTTCCGGCTCGGCCCTAACCTATGGTGCGGCTGGGTTTGTGAACTCGGTAGCCTCGTGGGGTTCTGCTGACGATTCTGCTGTGTCTTTCTCGCTGCTGTGTGCTTCTACTGATGGTCGTGTGCTTGCTGCTGGTGGTGCGCCTGCTGGTGTACCTGAGTTTGGCGTACCTTCAATCGGTGCTGGTGCCGCTGCTGGTTCTGCGGCTGGTTTTGATGCTTCGGTGATGCACCCGCTGGTGTGGGATGAGAACTCGTTCGTTCCGCGTGTGCTGGGTGTAGCTGGCTCGTCGATGCCTTCTGTGGGTTCGCTGGTTCCTG
>NZ_KV818674.1:62610-97414 GCF_001814995.1 Rothia sp. HMSC066H02
CGGATTCGCTGGTTGGTGTTTCTGCGGCTTCGGGCCTGGTGCTGGGCTCTACCGGTTTTGAGGTGTTGGGTGCCCGCGTGGTGGATTCGCGTGTGGCTCGTTTTACGGCGCCTGATCCTTTGGCTGCGCCGGTGGGTGCTGGTTGGGGTTCTGATCCGTTCTCGCTGGTGGGTGGTAACCCGGTTTCTTTGGTGGATCCGTGGGGTTTGTCGCCGATTTCGTTTGAGGATTACGAGCAGTATCGTCAGGAACGCATCAAGAATAAGGGTGCGATTATGGCGGCGCGTTGGTTGCAGGTGGCTGCTGTTGCGGTAGTGGTTGGTTCAGTGTTTATTCCTGGAGCGGGTTGGGCCATAGTAGCTGGTGCTGTTGCTGGGGCGATGGAAGGCGCTGCAACTGGTTTGGAGAAGACTAAGAATGGTCAGGTTGATGGTTGGGATGTGCTAAAGGAAGCAGGGTTGGGTGCTGCTAAGGGTGCGGTTCTAGGCGCCAGCACTAAGGTTATTACCCATTCGACGAAGTTTGCTAGTCGCTTTGTGAATAATAATACTGAGAAGTTTGCTTCCAGGGTGGCTTCTAAGGCTGCCTCTAAGAAGGGTCTTGATAAGCTTGTGCCTTCGTGGGTTCAGAAGCCTGCTGAGAAGGCTGCTTCGTTTATTAATGCCCGGAAGGATGGTATTGCGCAGGCTATTGAGGATAAAAGATTAGGGTGGAAGTGGCTGGAAAATAGGGCGAGTGTACATGCTCCGGATATTGTGGCTGATGGTCTTTCCTCGGGCATAGGCGCAGTATGGGATTATACGAGGAAGGCTGAGAACTTTAACGCCGGGGAGGCTGCTAAGGCTTTTACTTCGGCATCAATTTTTGGCCTTGCTAAAGGTGGTGTAGCTAAGGGCGTTAAGGTTGGGTATTCTGACAAGATTTCGTCTAAGACTAATGATTCAATCACTAAGATTAAGGAATCGTATAAAGGTAAAGTTGCACCGGGGGAGAAAGCTCCGATTAAGGTAAAACTTCAGGAAAAATGGGATATCACCAAGGAATTCGTTCCTGGTGTAACGAAACAGACTGTAATTAATGAGTTTGCATCGCGTGGAGCAAATGCAACCTTTGGCTGGTTGGATAAAAATTTTCAACGTGATGCGTTGCAAAAGTCTGCACGGAACCAGACGCCTGTTTCTGAGCGTCGAGCTCAGATGTTGAAGGGAAAGGACTTTACGGACGCTATTTTGGGTACTCCGAAAGACTTGTTGAAGTCGGGCGCCGGTAGTATTAAATCTCATAGGAGCGAGATGAAAGATTCAGCTAATGCTGGGACAGATACTACGACTGTACCTGCTACTGAAACTAGTGAAGGTAAATAGTTATGCGCAATTTCTTGATTATCTTCTGGGGTATCTTCGCTGCGTTCACAACAGTTGCGACGTTTTACGTCCTCATCAATTACGAGGTGCAGCGCTGGAAAGATAAGCAACGGCAACGTGAGGGTATTTATATCCGACGAGTTACTCGGCTCGAAGCTCTCATTACGATATTTACCCCCGTTTTTCCGTGTGCTATGTTTGCAGGTCATATATTTTTTGACCCTGAATCAGCAAGTATAACGATTGACATAACGGCCTTGTTAGTATCAGCGATATTTGTCGCATACTTGCGGTATGTGCACGTTGCCTACGTGAAGATTTCTTCCGAAGGCGTCGAGCAGCGCATCTGGTTCTCCAACCCGACCCGTTACCCTTTCAATGCGATTAACCGCGTCGTGTACTACGAAAAGCCAGATATTGATGAACCGGATATGGTGGGGTTCTACGCCAAATCTGGCTTCCAGATTGCCTTGTTTGATCCGATAACCCATAACAATTACCGGCTCTTGGCGATTGTGCGTTTCAGGATTGAGAACAAACGTTGGCCGGATATGACTAA
Organism: Rothia sp. HMSC066H02; assembly: GCF_001814995.1. NCBI lineage: Bacteria > Bacillati > Actinomycetota > Actinomycetes > Micrococcales > Micrococcaceae > Rothia > Rothia sp. HMSC066H02. Next base: position 64,534 of record NZ_KV818674.1, read on the forward strand.
CCCTGAAGATGTAGCGAAGGTAGACATACTCGATAAGAGGGGTATGACAATTTCTTATTTCAAGGGTTTAAAGAAAGTCACTAGCCTTGCCGACGTTGACATGTAGCACCGCACGGCATCAGCTTCGAATATAGAGAAAGCCCCTGGGCTGAGAGATTACCTCTCAGCTCAGGGGTCTTTTGCATACCTAGGGTCAGCCAAGAAACTTGGGCGGATACGGACCCAATCCCACCCGTTGGTGAATGGTCGCCTGGTCTTGACCCGGGCCTTGCGCCTAGTTATCCTTCTGGTCGGTTAGCCCGTAGAGCATCATATTGCTCTATATTTCCGCTTATCAGAGCTTTTAGCTGCATAGAGTATCCTTGGGGAAGGTACGCCACCTTCGGGTGGCGCGCTTCCGGATATTCACCAACCACACGAAACGAGAACCCACCATGCGCACTTTCCTCATTATCTTCTGGGGCATCTTCACTCTAGTCGCGACAGTTGCGACATTCTACGTCATCATCAATTACGAAGTGCAGCGCTGGAAAGATAAAAAGCGGCAGCGCGAGGGTATTTATATTCGACGAGTTAATCAGGGCGAAGCTCTCATTATGATATTTACCCCCGCCTTCCCCAGCCTTTCGTTTGTAGCCCACATATACGGCGGCCCGGATTCAATAGATATATGGGTTGACATAGTGGGCTTTTTGCTATCGGCTATGTTCATGTCCTTTTTGCGTTATGTGCATGTCGCTTATGTGAAGCTTTCTCCCGAAGGTATCGAGCAACGTATGTGGTCGGCACGCACGACCGTCTATCCCTTCAACGCTATTGACGGCATTGAATACTATGAGGCAACCTCTACAGACGACCAGGATCTTGTGTCTTTCTACAGTAAATCCGGAAAACTAATTGCTGCCTTCTGCCCGATTATTCACAAGAATTACCGGCTCATGGCGATTGTGCGGTTCAGGATTGAGAACGAGCGTTGGCCTGATATGAATAATCCGGGTGATATTGCTCGGGTGGATGAGCTAGATAATGGTCTTGAGACAGTCTCCTACTTTAGGGAACGGGAGAAGGTCACCGGTCTTGCCGACGTTGATATGTAGTACCGTATAGAGAAAGCCCTTGGGCTGAGAGCCTATCTCTCAGCCCAAGGGCTTTCTGCATGTCAGCAGTAGCTCATCTGAGCGTCACCGTTAGCGGGTGATAATCGCGAAGTCGCTGCTGGACAGGTTCGTGAAATTACCAATCTGCGCGTTCAGGCGGCACTTAGAAGTCACCGACAGCGCCGTCACCACCCGCTGATCCTCAGACACCAACACATGCCCCGAACAACCATCCGAAAAACTAATCAACTGCGCATCCGGAGAAATCGCCTGAACCAGCGTCGAAAACTCACCCGTACGCGGCAAAACCATCAACGGATTCAACTCATCCGCACCACTCGGCCACACCGGAACCACCGTCACCGGCAAAACGCTCTGATTCACCACACGAGAAGGAACCCGCAACTCAATCGACCGCAAACGCTGAATCGGGTACGCCGTCGAACGCACCTCCCGGTCAGAAATAGCCTTCGACGTCTCAGAATCAATACGGTTCACCCACTCCTCAAAAGCACGCGAATCCTTAAACTCAGCAGACACATTCGCCCGAACCTGCACCACACCATTAGCCGGGATACTCACCCCAGACAGATTCCACGAACACGGAACATCCACCGCAGTCACACTCGACTGATTCTTCGACACACCAGAAGACGCCTGACCTGCATCCCACGTCACCGAAGCACACGAACCACCCTCAACACCGGGAAGCACCTGCAAAATATCGCCCCGAAGAGCCGACTTCTGCGAGGAAAACTCAAACGTCAGACGGGCACTCTTATCCCGCGGGTTATACGTACCCTCAATACGGGTACCCAAACCACTCGGCAAAGACGCCGAACTACGGCTCGAAGCAGACCACGACTCAGCCGTCTTAGACGAACCCTTACCGCCGCCCAAGCCGACAAAAGCGAGCACACCCACAAGAATCAAAGAACCCAGGATAGCGCCCCACACCAGCGGGCGGCGCAACGGCGAACGGGCAGGTTCCTCTTCCTCAACAACCTCATCAGGCACATATACCGGCTGCTCCACCACAAAAGGAGCGCGGATAACCGTCTCATTCTGCGCCTGACCCAGCGACGGCATGCCCGCACCATACAGCTCCGTAACATTCTGCCCAGGCACCGCAGAAACCGCAGGCTCAGCACCGTGAACCACCGTAGGCGTGTACCCCACAGCACCCGAAGACACCTCAACCCATCGAGGGAGCACTGTATCAGCCGCGAAACCTTCAGCCAAAAGACGCAGCTTAGCGGCAGCCTCAGCCGCACCAGGACGCTGAACCGGGTTCTCCGCCAACATCCCGTGAAGCACCTCAGCCACCTCAGCCGGAATCTGCGGCGACACCTGCACCGCACCACCACGCGCCGGAAGAGGACGCGCCGCCACCAACAACTCATGAAGAGTCACCGCGCACGCATAAACATCAACCGCCGGAGTAGCCACACCATGTGCAGAACGCTCCGGAGCCATATACCCCGGAGTACCAGAAAACGAACGAGAAGCCCCCGAACCCGCAGAGCCAGTAAAAGAAGCAATACCGAAATCAGCCACACGAACCTGCTGATCCAGAGACTCCCCCAAAACACCGCTCAGCAGAACATTCTCCGGCTTAATATCCAGATGCATCACGCCCTGACGGTGAGCAAACTCCACCGCATTCAGAACCTGCACCATCAGACTCAACGCCAAACGAACCGGCAACGGACCCTCAGAATCCAGTTTCTGACGCAACGAACCGCCATGCTGAAACTCCATCACCAGAGCCAGCACGCCACCCTCAACCACCATGTCCGTCAACGGCACAATATGAGGATGCGACAACGCCAACAACACCGAACGCTCACGCACAAAAGACTCAAGAACCACAGGGTTCTCCGCAAGCTCCGGACGCAAAACCTTCGCTGCATACAGAGCCCACGAGCCGCTCATCGTAGCAGCCCACACTTCACCGACCGCACCAGAACCCACCCGGCGCACCAAACGATACGAAGAGCCAAGGGGAGCGCCTGCAACCAAGCCCCCCGCAGGCTGACCAGCAACCTGCGGGGTAGGATGAGCATCACGGCGCTCCGAGCCGGAGTACTGCGGCGAACCAGCAGGTACAGTCACGGGCTAACTCCTTAACATCAACTTCACAACAAGCAGGAAGACTCCCCAGACGGGGCGACCCCTACAGCAAAATAGCCGGTAAAGTTACACCATACCTCACCACACGCCAGACAGGCCCTACAGCCCGCCACGGTGCTGAGAATCCTCAGGACTCATCAGCTGCACCAGAACCGGCGACCCGGCAAGGAACGCATAGCCACGGCCAACACTCAGCTGAACCGGGGCGCGCCTCGGAATAGAACCGAACATGTCCATATCCGTATCAACATTCGGCTGAACCACAGCACCAGTGCGGAACTTGCGAATAGCCTTCGTCCAATGGCTATACAAAGGACGCAAATCAGTCGGCTTACCCGTAGCAATAATGTGAACGTCCGGGAAGTCACCCTTCACAATCGCATCAAAAACGTTCATCGGGTCATCCACACGGTCGCCGTCATCAATCAGCAACAGCACCGGGCCCGCGGCATCCTGCAAAGCCGCCTGCACCTGAGCAGAAGCATTCTTGCTCTCAAACACCCGGTCAAAAACGCCCTCCGGCGCATTCACCAGACCTGAACGCTGATCGAAGACAGCCCAAACCTCCGGAACCTCAGCGGCATCCATGCGTGCGTTCTCTGCCGCGGTGGCATCACCAGACGCCAACGCGGCAGATACCGACTGCTCCGCCGCAGCCCTCGCCCGAGAAACCAGACGAGCAAACGCAACCAGCAGAGAAGACTTACCCGAACGCGGATTACCCGCAACCATGGCGTGCTCACCCTCGTATAGCTCGAAAGCGCACGCCTCCAACGTAGCCTCCGCAATACCCACAGGGATACGCCACAGGCTCGGAGAAAACTCAGCGGCAGGCATGCTCTCCCACGAAACCCACGTCGGCAGCTGACCAATTACATCACGCTTAGCAGGAGCCTGCGGGAAACGCTCACGAACCATAGAGACAGCCTCCTCCACACCAACAGCGGGAGTAGCCACCTGCATCTGACGCAGACGCTTCGGATCAACACAACGGCCGGGAACCGCAGCCGGAACATTCGTGCCGCGAATACCATGCGAGGAATAATCGTGGACATCGCTCAACTGGAAGAACCACGTCTGCAACGAAGCATCAAGAATCTGCGACGGGATATTCTTCGCGCGGCTCGTCGACACCACGCAGTGAATACCAACAGCAGGACCATCCGCATACACGCGGTAGAAATTCGCCAACAAGTCCATGCTCACAGCGTCAGAGAACTCATCACGCAGCGTCGCAAAACCATCCAAAACAATGAAAAGAGGCTTACGGCGTGACGCATCAGCACGGCGAGCATCAAGCTCCGACTTCACAAAACGCAAGAAACGAGCCTGACGTTCCCTAGCGCCCTGACCGGTACCCACAGCAGAAACAACATGCGGCAAAGAACCCAACGGCAACAAGCCATCAGCGCCCATATCCACCAGAACAATATCAATGTCCTCCGGCGAATAATGCTGAGCCAAACCCAGCACCACCGACTGAATCGTCGTGGTCGTGCCACTACCAGCAACACCCACCAACAGCAGGTTGCTCATCTCAATATTCCAGCCCATAGGCACCTGACGCTGCAGCTCAGGCTCATCACCCAAAGCGCACATCAGAACACCGTCCTGGACGCCCCCCACAGTGGGAAGATCCGGATCAGGGAAGCCACGCACACCAAAATCAGCCAAATCAACATACGAACCCAACGGCTCAGGCCACACCTTACGAGGAGCAACCGCACCACGAGCCGCATGAGCCGCCACAACAGCGTCAATCAGCAGATCCAGGTCATTCGCATCACTCGACGACACCTTCGGGCGCGCACGCTCAGAACGAGGAATACCGATACTATCGGTCGCACGAACCTCCAGAGAAGTCACCACCTCAGTGCCGCTCTGACCCGTCACCAAGGCAGTCTGCACCGGCGAAATATCGTTCTGGCCCAGCTTCACGTAGGCGCGACCCATCTGCGAACGCGAAATCTCCGAAGCATCCGGGACACCAATCACGTTCGAAGAATCCTCACGGCTCTGCACACGCAACGCCACACGCAAGTTCGTATTCGCCAGAATGTCATCATTCACCACGCCGGCAGGACGCTGAGTCGCCAAAATCATGTGCACACCCAGGGTACGACCCACCGCACCAATGCTCACCAGCGACGACAGGACATCCGGGAAGTCCTTCGCCAGCATCGCAAACTCGTCAATCACCAGCAGCAAGCGAGGCATCGGCTCCGGCGGGTTCGTCGCCAAATAATCCTTAATGTTGTCCACACCCTCGCCAGCAGCCGCAAACAGGCGCTGACGACGATCCATCTCCGCCTCCAACGACTCAATAGCGCGGTGAGCCAACTGAGCATCCAAGTTGCTCAAAGTACCAATCGTATGCGGCAGACGCTCACACGTCTTAAACGCCGCACCACCCTTAAAGTCAACCAGAATAAAGTTCAAACGGCTCGGATCATGGTGCGCAGCCAAACCCGCCACCAACGAACGCAAAAACTCACTCTTACCAGAACCAGTGGTACCACCCACCAGACCGTGAGGACCGTCCTTCACCAAATCCAGCGTGAACGCGCCAGAATCGCCCACACCAATCTCCGTACTGAAACCATTAGCCTGCGACCAAAACGCCTCAATATCCTCAGCACCCGGAGGTGTCGGCAAACCAACCAGCTCAGGCAGCTTTACCAGCTGCGGCAAACCGCCGCCCAGAAGCAGACGCTCAGGGTCCTCATGATGCGCCAAAGTACGCGCCACATGAAGAGCATCCTCAGCGCTCACACCGGCGAGCACACCGTCAGTGACCGTGTAACGGCGGCGAGGCTCCGAATAGGTCATAGAAGCCTCCTCACCAATCTCCACGACCGAAGTACACGACGCAGGAAGGCGATCAACAGAAGAAGCCAGCACAATACCGGCAACACGGCGAGCGCCCGCAGCAGCAGTCTTATTCGCCATCAGACGCACTTCATCGCCGTACGCCAAAAGGTCGCGTGCCGGCGACTCACGGCCCTCAGTGAGGGTATCCGAATCAACGACCACGCACAGGCCGCAGGTCGGAAGAGACTCAATATCGTTGTATAGAGAGCGCAGCATCTGATCCGACTGCTCCTTACCAGAAGCAAACCAACGCATCTGCTGGTTCTGCGCCATATGCATGTGTGGAAGCCACGACGTCCACACCCAGTCCTGCGAGCGCGCCGAATCAGCACAGACCGCAATCGTCATATCAGCAGGACCCGTGTGGGTCGCCGCCTGCAGCACCAGGCTACGCGCCAGGGCAAGAGACTGCTCACGCGGACCGACAATACCGATAGCGCCGCCCTCACGCAGGTCAGCAACCAGCGGGGCATCCCACAGGGTATTGTGCTCAAGAATATGCTGAACCTCAGGCTCAGGATTGCTCGGCTTCGTCAGCTCAGGAGCCCAATGGATATGCCCAGTACCCACATGGAAAGTCAACAGGTCAGGGCTGGTGCTCCGGCGACGCCACAGCGTCATTGCAGGAAGAAGCGCCCGCAGCTGAACGGCATCCGGTGCCGGGGCAAGGTCGTGAAGACGCTCAATTTCCTCACGGTTACTCAGAGCAATACGTTCCTTGAACTTCTCCATTTCCTGCTCAAAACGCACACGCTCCTTCACCTTATCCTTAGCGTGACGACGTTTCTGCTCCACCCACATGCCAATACTCAGAATGGGGCTGAGCATCGCGAAAAGGGCGTAACGAATCTCCTGCATAATGGCAACCATTGCCGCCGCCATAATAATCGGGCCCACCGCCATCGCAATATTGAACTTTGGCGGGTCAGAAACGTTCTTGCGGGTAGGTGCCTCCACCTTATCCGGGGCGCTCAATGCACCCTGACGCGGCGGACGGTTAAACGGTGCAGTACCCGACGCGCTCACATTCGGAGCGCTACCGGGGCGAGGCGCTGCCTTCTCCTGAGGAGCAGGCTGCAGAGTCAGAACACAATCCCCAACATGGATAGTGGTGCTCTCAGAAACAGTCAGACCCTCCTCGGGGATTTTCTGACCGTCCACAAAACTACCGTTCGTAGAACCCGGGTCAGTGATGCGCACCTTCTGAGTGTTTGTCGACTCATCATGAACCACCTGCAGGTGCAGATGCTCCCAGGACGCGCTCGCCGTGGGCAGCACAATGTCGGCGTACGGGGAACGACCCGCCACCAGAGGACGCGAAGAGGGGATAGGGTGCGGTAGGGTAACCGTCGAACCGCCGCTCAAGCAGACGCTCCAGCCCTGCACCAGGGAAGGGTAGGAGAGCGGTGCTCTAGAGATGCGCATACCCTCCATCGGCTTGACCTCCGCCAGGGTGGAAGATGCCGTCACCGGGCGGTTATCGCAATACAGCGGCTCGTCGGCGGGCAGGGAGGGGCCACCGGTCGCCTGGATGAGATCAGCGATGGTCGTCTCAGGCTGCCAGGAGTCTAGTTCATAGCTCCCGTTATGCTCTTCAAGTTCAAGGAAAAAGCGCATAAGGTGTTCTCCAAAATAGATAAATCGTGAGCCCCGCTGGTGGACGGACTAGAAGTAATACCCGAAAGCCGGGGTGTGATGGGCTGGCTCTGTACGGATTAGGCTTTGCTCGGAAAAGCTAGTCGCGAGATTCTGAGGTGAACGTGCGAAGCATCCACACGGGCGGATTCACCACATCCGTTGAGGAAGACCCGCCCTGAATCATCGAAGCTTCCGCGGTCGGGTAAAGAAGGCCCACCTGCCCGCCCGCGGCGTAAGAAGACGAAAAATCCAACGGATACGCGACCGTAGAATCTTTAGCGTCCAAACGAAGGGTTCCTAGAACCCGTCGAACCGCCTCAGGAGTGTATTCACGAACCTGGCTCGTGGCATACGCAAAAGCCAAGAGCGCGTTATGGGAGGGAGCATCCGCCCACACTGCCGATTTCGAGAACGATTGTTCGCCTGACAAATCCTTGAGCGAAGAATCATTCTTCATACGCTCAACCGTCGACACAAATGCCGAAGAAGCACGACCGGCATCATCAGCACTCAACGCCGCAGCACGTGCCTGCACACGCCCCACAACGCGAATATTGTCAGTCAAGGAACCACCGTTCTCCAGAAGAAGACGCATAAAAGGCTCCGTCAAAGCTTCCTCACCCGCAATCACCGGAGAAGTAATACCCGCCCTCTGAAGAGAACGAAGCACCTTTGCCTGAGTCGACGCTGAACCCGTCAAAACCAGAACAGGAGAAGAACCCGAAGACTTGTCCCCCAGAAGGCGCGTCAGCTCCTTGAGAGTGTCTTTCATGCTGTCTTCATCAGCAGAAACCTGAACGCGGTTCGTATAGGGAAGGTCCGGTGCAGAGCCCTCGCCCGCATCCAGCAGGATGGTGCGCACACCATCAAGCTGCTGCGAAGAACCCGTGCTGGATGCACCGGCGAGCGAACGAATAGCAGTCGTATAGACCTGCTTCTCCTGCTCAGGATCCAGAGCAAAACTCCATACCCCATCGCCAGCATCTACCCGGTCATACGCCTCAATCACCGCAACATTGCGTTCCTTAGCAGCAGCCGTAGCACCCCGAAGATGCTCACCCCGAGAAGCAAGCACAATACCCAAAGCACCCTCAGAAGAGAGCTTCTCTACCGCCTCACGGGCACCCTGCTCCGTTCCCTTATCGTTCGCATAAAGAACCTTCACAGAAGAACTACCCAAAGCCAGACGGTACTGCGCAACACGAGCACCCTGAGCATTCAGACGCCACGCAGACCCTTCAGCATCATCACCAAAAGTAGCAACAACACCAATAACAGGCTCACGACCAGACGCAGGAAGAGAAATAGCCTGCTGAACCGTCACCGCAGACGCAGGGTTCGTACCCGTGCCAAGCGGCAAAGGCTGAGGAGTCACAGCGCGCACGCCATACCAGATCCCCACCACCGCAAGGCTAAACAGCACACACAGACTGACACACCACACCACGGTGCGCTGAGTGAGCCGCCTGCCCTCGCGGCGGTGAGGACCTGAATCAGAGCCCAAATGAGGGGAAAACCCCACGGCTAATCACCAATCTGGAAGGTGTACACCGTCTTCACCTCTGCACTGCCAGCATTCGACAGGTGGAAGGTCGGCAGCGAACGCAGACGCTGCAGGGACGCCTTGAACTGCGCCTGACGCTTCTGCAGAGCAGCAATATCCTCAGAACGGAGGTTCGTGTAACCCTGAGCATTCTGCATCGCCAAAGCAAGCTGGTAATCAGCCGCACCAGCCTTCGCGCTATTGCTCTTGAGCGCGCCCAAGAGGCCAGCGCCCTCAGCGTTGCTATCGCCCAAATCAAGCATGAGCTTCGACAGGTCGTTATTCAGCTGAACGGATGCACCAGCCAAATCTCGGGTAGCGTTCTCAGCGCGGGTGCTCAGAGCAACCAGAGAACGCTCAGTCACCGAATCCAGAGACTGACGCAGGCCCTCAATACGATCATTCATATCCTTGTGCTGAACCTCGATAGACTCACCAGCCACCTGAACCACAGTATTCGCGGTATCAGTAATGCCAGCAACCGAAGCAGAGAACGCCTCCTTAGCAGCCGAAGCGCTAGAAGAACCATCGCTCGAAACCTTACGAATCTCCTCGCTAATCATGCTCGTCAGGCTCTCACGAGTCTCATCGGCAGACTCCTTGAACGCTTCCTTAATAGCGGTGGAGAGGTCAGCCTGCATGTTCGTCATATCCTCCAGGTTCTTACCCAAAGCATTGACAGCATCCGAAGCTGAATGGATACGATCACGCAGAGAAACCTTAGCCTCCTCAGTAGGCTCTTCCTTCTTTTCCGCGTCCTGGTTCTGCGCGTTTGCGGCATCGTTCAGGGTCTTCTCAACCTCGCCCAGGGCACCATCTACCGCGTTCACAGCATCGTTAAGGTCCTTGGCGTCGCGAGCCAGACCCTCCTTGGGGTCATCCATCGAAGTAGCGGCAAGAACCTCATCCCACGCAGCTACCGCGGCAGCAATACGCTGCTCCATCGGAGTACGTGCTGCCGGGGTGTTCGAAGTGTAGGTACGCTCATTCGCGTTCTCCACCGTAATGACGCGAGTATTACCTTCCGTGGCAGTAGGCTCGGCGGAAGGAGCCTCAGAAGAGGGAGCGGCGGAAGGTGCCTCAATCTTCTTCGACGGCTCTGCGGAAGGAGTTGCAGAAGCAGACTCAGACGGCGCAGGGCTAGGAGCCTCAGACGGCGCCTCAGAAGACGGGGAAGCAGACGGCGAAGCCGCGCCACCACAAGAAGAAGCCGTCAGGTATCCACGCAGATGCTCCACCTGCTCAGCAGACAGAGAACCGCCACGCTCAGTAGACAGAGCACAAAGCTGCTCCGCCAGTTCCTTATTCTGAGCGCTCATAGAACCAGAACCGTCCACCAGCTCCGCACGAGCAGAAGCCGCACGAGAATGAACGTTCTTGATGCTCTCAATCAGACGGCTCGACGTTTCCTTCATCTGATTCACGTTCTGACGAGCCGCACTAACCTTCTCACTCAAAGAACGCACAGCATCAGCATCAAGAGAAGACGGGTCCTTCTCCATCTGCGCAACAAGCTCATCCATCTGACGCTTCAACGCCGAATAGTTGTTGTTCGCACCCTTCAAATATTCCGGCTGCAGGTGATCCACAATCTTCTCACCGGTAGCAACCAGTGCAATCAGAGAGCTCTGCACCGTCACCGATGCACCGAACAGGGCGCAGGTCACCGAACCGTTAGAAGAACAAGTCTCAGCGGTCGGGTGTTCCGGGCCGACAATCTCACGAATCGAAGCCGTAAGATCCTGCTGGCAATCCGAACTTGCCTCCGCATACGCATTCAGAACAGCAGATAGCTGAACCAAATTACCGTACACGCTACGGCTACTCGCACCCTCCTCACGATGCACAACACAACGACCGCCGCTATGCGAAACAGACACATTGGGGCGCGCCGTCGTATCACCCAGCATCGAGTGAAGAGCAGCAACAGTACGCTCCAACTGAGAAATCAGCTGAGAATTATTAGTACGCGAAGCCTCAGAAAGATCCTTCTGCAAGCTCTCAATATTCGCCTGCAGACCCTGCATAGTCTTCGTCAATGATTCATTCTGAGTCTTCAGATGCTCGGCAGTGTCCTTACCCAAGGTCGCAGACGTATCATCCAGGCTCTGACGCACCTGGGCAACCTGCGAACTAGCGCTAGTCAACGTCGTATTAACCTCGTTGACGGTATCAATAGTGCGCTGCAGGAGCGCCACCTGAGACGCATCCTGAGAGGTGAAACCGTTAGTAATGATTCCCGCACCAGACAAATCAGAAGCAAAACCAGGCTGCACCGAAATGTTGAAGGTAGGCGCACTAAAATCCTTCGCCTTAACCTTCAACACAAAAGAGGAAGAACTACCAGTCACAGGAGGCGCCGAAATAGCACCCCACTGAACAACAGCCTTACCTTCATCATTGGTGCTCACTACACCATTCGTCGACGAATCAGCCGCATCAGGGGTCGTAATAACCTGAGTAGGAGAACCCGAAAGAACAGTAGAAGCAGCAATAGAGAACGGAGTGCCAACCGGTGCAGGGCTAGTACGGCTAGTACCGGATGCATCATAGGTGACGTCCTCGGTCTTCACCGTCAGGTTCTCAACCGTAACCTTAATCGTGATTTCGCCACTGTAGCCGTTCAAATCATTCAGGTTAGTGCCGCTACCGCGCTCAGTAGAATACTGCAGGCTCACACGCACAGGAAGGTCATTAACGACGTCCTTCGGCTTGAACTGCACATTGCTCGAGGAGCTTGTGCGATCCTTGTCATTAACGTAAATGTTGGTCGACTCAATCGACGAAACCTCGCCGTCACGACCCATCTGAATATTCACGTTCTGCAGAACATTAGTAGCGTTCTCTACCTGGCGGGGACTCTGAGAAGTAACAGTACCCTTATCGGAAGGGGCACTGTTATTGTTCGTGCCCGTGGAGCAGGAAGAGAAAATAAGTGCCGTCGTGACACCCAAAATCAAAGGGAAGCGGAGTAGACGCTGACGCGCTGTGGTGTGGTTGGTCATGATGATCTTTTCGTTGAGTTATATACCGTGCAGACACACAACAGCGGCAAGTCTGAAACGCCACTGTATAGTGCCCACCTGAGTGGATAGGGTCAGGGGCAAAGCCGGAAAGAGAAAAAGCCCCGTACCACTTTATCAGTCCAATATGGGAAGGTTGATATTTTTTCCTCCTAGTCGGTGCCTCATCAGGATATTCAATTCAACCTTGAGGTGATAGTTAAAGGTATTTTTCATTTCGTTTCAACCTAGTGCACTTACTGAACTCTGTTTGACATAGAAAACCCCGCGGCTGAGGTCATCTCTCGGCCCACGGGGTTCCATGGTTTAGCTGGCTGCAGGTTCAGCCTCCGGGTCCTCCTCGTCTTCCTTCTTGGGGATAGCGACACCCACGGTCAGGTACCTCTTCACCAGCAGGTACGAGGCGATTACCGGCACCACGTACACCAGCGACAACCCGCTACCGGACTGCACAACATCCACGGCAAGACGGGGCGCCGCCAAGCATCCGCCCAAACCCACCAGGGCGACGCAGAAGCCACGCAACACGCCATACCCGGCAGTGCCCTCCTCAAAGGTCGCCGCCCACAGCCTGAACAGGGTGCGGCGCACAAAAATCAGGAAAACCGGCACCAGGCACAGCACCACCGAAACACCTACAGGCTCATAACCGGCAGCAGCGAAAGAAACCACCGGAATCAGCAGGCAGAAGAACACCATCAGGGCGCTCACACCCAGCACCACGGTGCGCACATACCGGTTGATGCGCTCCATACGGTGCAGGTTAGGGATCTCTTCGCTCGGCTGCGCGGCATTGTAGAAGAACAGCAGCAGAACCAGCGCGGACGCCGCCACATACCAGGGCTCGAAATTGATGCCGTCCACCTGCGGGGTGGAGGCAACCTGCGGGACACCCACCAGGGAGAGAGTAGCGAGCAGAACAATCGCGGCAACGCAGAACGTGCCCACCGTCAGCAGAAAGTAATGGTACGCGCCGCCGTTCTTTGCATCGTGCACACTGTGCTTGTGCGTGCCGTCAATCATCACGACGGAAAACAGCATTATGGAGATGGATAGGATGCTCCACGCGTACTCGCCCGTCATAACGGGGACAAGCATGAGAAGAATGGATATAGAGAAAAGAATCCACAGGCATACTCGCTGCAGTGTTGGTGAGGAGGCGAGGGCCTCTCCAAAAAAGCCGATGATAAAGTCGCCGATAAAGCTCACGGTGGATTCCTTTCTGCGGGGGTGGGGTTACTCTTTGATCTCTTCAAAGCGGAGGACGCTGAAGTCGAATTCATCGTTACGGGTATCGAAGGACTTGTATGCCCTGTATTTCTTGCCCGTCTTAAAGTTCTGGAGGTATTTGCGGATGGGGATACCATCAGGGGATTTGCTCGATGTGATGATTCCGCACTCTTCCGTTTCGAATTCACCAGAGATTGAGTAGGGGTCCTCGTGCTCAATGATTTCGACTGAGGTAACAGTGCAGATAGCGGATTCATTGCCCGGGTTGTAGTTGGTCATAAAATGTAAGGAGGCAAGGAACCCTAGCATGACTGCCATGAATATGATGACGTCGCGTGCATCCCACGCAGCTTTTGCCTTTTTGCGAAGATACTCTTTGAAGTCGATTTTATTCTTCTTTTTCTTGGTGTATCTCTTTTTGCGGGTCTTCTTTATGGCCCCAGTTTCGGTAACGTAATTTGCCTCTGGGTAACTCTTTTTCTTTGAGGTGTTCCTTTTCTTTGAAACGTTCTTTTTCCTGGGGGAGTTCTTTTTCACTGCTTTTCACCTTCTTTCTGGGTTGCAGGTTGTTATTCTGTGATGTCTTCAAAGCGGGTCGTCTCAAAAACTGTGCTCATAGTGTGTACGTCCTTGTGCGGTAGTGGTTGGTGAATCGTGCTCGCTACGGCGAGGTGGCGGGCACATCCTTAGCCTATCGCACGGTATCTGACCAGAAGGTTAACTCGACGCAATGCTCCGGTGAAGACTGGGCGACCATTCATCAGAGGGCCAAGATCCGTGTGTGACCACCCAATTTCCTGAGCTGCCATGAGGGGGCCCTGCCCCTCCTGCATTGTTGAAGGTGAAGGGTGGCGCGAAATGGTTCGCCGATTTCATATGGAAAGCCCCGGGTGGTGCGAGTTGAAGACTCGCGCCATCCGAGGCTTTATTTAGGGCTCATGAGCTGGTTATTCTTTGATTTCTTCAAGGCGAAGAGTGTTGAAATCTTTATCATCATTTCTTGTATTTAATGTTTTATACATCTTATACTTCTTTCCAGGCTGAATTTGGGAAACATACTCCGGAATATTTTTGCCATCTGGAGCGTTATACATTTCAACAACACCACATTCACTCGTCTCAAAAACACCCTTGGGAGAGAGAACGGTGGAGTTCGATACCTGACCTCCAATATCTTCAACTTTAGCTACATTTACAGTACATGCGGCGTACCAATTTTTATCTTCGTAGTGTCCAACGTAGTGTATAAATGTAAACAATAACCCCATGCCCAGAACAAGACTAATGAAAATTCTAAATTCCGGGGTTAGGATTTTCTTAATCCATGGGAACATTGTTTTCCTACTTTCTCAGTGTCTTGTCTGGTTGGTTCTCCGCAGGTTCTGGAGCTGCGAACTGTCATTCCTTGATTTCTTCAAAGCGGGTCATATCAAAATCTCTATCTTTCCTGTTTGAACGATTTGAAACATGGAATAGGTACTTTTTTCTAGGCTGTGCGGTCTTGACATATGCGGAAATCTTCCAACCCTCAGGGGGTTCAAACATCGTGAGTGTGCCGCATTCTTCTGTCTCAAAGACGCCCTTCAAACCAATGTCAGTCATGCCACCAAGGTCCGTTCCGCGACGCTCTTGCGTGTACGCCTTAGTTACGGTGCAGGTAGCGGTGAAACCGTCACTGTCATCACGTAGATTTATGGGAATAATAAAAAAGATATATCCAACGCACATCGTCAGAAAAAGCATTGTTATTCTTTCTGACCATTTGTTATGAGATTCCATCGCTCACCTCATTAGTCTTCCTGGATTTCTTAGCCTGCCGCGCTTCGCGGCGTGCCTCCTCACGCGCCTGCTGACGCTCCAACCTACGCGCCTCATTACGGGCAGCCCGGCGGCGGCGCTTCTGACGCTCACTCTTCGTCACACCCACCACATACTTCGTCTTACACAAGTCATAAAACTGGGCATAAATGTCCTGCGAGGAGCCATACATCCCCACCACCCTCATCACATCCAGGCCGTCCTCCTCAGCCCAACGCCCATGATCGTCACGGTACAGCACCTGCGCCATAAGGATGGTCGCATCAAACTGATACGGGTCGAAGCTACAGGTGCGCTTACCCATCTCGGTGCTACCAATGCGTAAGAACCCGTTCTTGCCGTTGTTCTCCACGTGGGCGAACGTAATGGAGGGGTAGGTGAAAGTGCGTTCCTTCCACCGCCAATTACGCCACCGCACACAATCCTCACGCAGCTCGAGGTAGAAGGCGTAGCAGTGGTTCAGTGGGAGAGCACCCTGCAGACCAAGCCCAAATGCGCCTATAAAAAGTAGAACCCCTTGATTAACAATCTCTCGGTCGCCGGAAGGACGTGGATATCCTAGGCCCAGCCAAATAATAGGCCAGATGACGAACCCAAGGATTGTGACGCTCCAAGAGAAGAGAAATCCAAAAAGGGGCCTTTTCTGTCTCTTATTCAGCGTGGGTTTGCCGAGCTTAATACGGATACCCGGTATCAGGGCGACGATAAGTCCTGCGAGGGCTCCGTCTTCTGCTGCGCTCATGGTGTGTACGTCCTTGTGCGGTAGTGGTTGGTGAATCACGCCCGCCTCGGTGAGGTGGCGGGCACATCCTTAGCCTATCGCACCCAATCTAGACGGGAGGTTAACTCGACGCAATGCTCCGGTGAAGACTCGGCAACCACTCCGCAGAAAACGCGAATCCGTGCTCAACCACCCAATTTCCTCGGCTACTCTGAGAACGAACCCGCACCCTCCGCATCGTTGCCGGAAGGCTGCTGGTCACCGATAGATAGAAAGGGTAGTGAACCACCATGATGATGAACTACACCATGATTGCCCTCTGGGGCGTAGTAAATGTCCTACAGACGTACAAGATGATCCGGTCCATCATTGTCTACGAAATCAACCGACGCCGAGACAAGAAGCTGTACGCCAAAAACATTTACATTACTCGAAGCGACCGCCTTGAAATAATTGCGCTTGTCGTTGTGCTTCCTATGATGCCTGCTCTGATGTTTATATTGCATTTGCTGGGCGACGTAGGATTCCATTTTGCAGATGTCGGATTTTTCCTTCTCACGTGTGCTTTTCTGTACTTCTTCAATGAAGCTACTGGGGCTTACACCAAAATTTCGCCGGAAGGAGTCGAAGGGGACGATGGGCACGGCAAGAAAACCTTCTACCCGCTCAACGCGATTGATAAGGTCACATACAGGGAGAGTTACGATAGCGAAATTCCAGACTCCGTCACCTTCGACACAAAATCGGGTGAGCGTATTGCGCGTTTCGGGCCCATCTATGAGGGCTACCCCCTCCTCGCAATGACCCGATTCAGGATCGAAAACGACCGCTGGCCAGACATGAACAACCCCGAAGAAGCCGCCCAGGTCAAGGCGTGGATGAACTGGAGCTCCACCATCCCGCACATCAAGGACAAGGAAATTTCTGGCCTCGCCGAAGTAGACATGTAGCCCGCAATTCAACCCGTATTGAGTGCGTGCCCGGCGTGTTTCTCAACCAATATTTCCGCAATTTTTCTGCCGGAAAAACGTGGACTAGCCCGCATGGTCTAACCCTCAACCAGAAGGTGCACTCTGCACGTAAAAACATTAACGTTGAGGCTTACAATAAAAAAGGTTTAACGCACAGCCGCACGCCGTGCACACGCCACGTCACTTCACAGAAACACCGACCCCGAAAGGCACATCATGGCCACCAAGAAGCCTGCACGCCTTACCCGCCGCGCAGCACTCGCCGCCGCAGGCGCAGGCGCAGCAACCGCCCTCGGCGCGCTGCTCACCCCCGCGCAGGCCTACTACAACCGACCCACCGTCCGTTACCGCCCGGCCTTCCGCTACACCTACCACTACAACGCCCGCTACGGTCGTCGCAATCGCGTCATCATCGTCGATAACGGCGGTAACTAAACCAAACGCCTAACCGGGATAACCCCGCGTTCGGCAAGAAAACATATACTAGGAGGCGGTGCCACACACCTGTGGCGCCGCCTTTTGGCGTACCATGTTGCACCCGCCGCACGGTACGCCCACCACCACGGATAGAGAGAACTCATGAATAAGATCAGCCCCCTCACCCGTCGCTCCGCGTTCGGCCTCATCGCGGCCGCCGGTGGCGCAACCTTCCTGGCCGCATGTGGCGCTCAGCCTCAGGCAACCAGCGGTAGCGCATCCGGTAGCGCTTCTGCTTCCGCTTCCGCATCTAAGACCGCACGTAGCGACTACTCCGGCGTTGCAACCCTCGACGGCTACACCTCCAAGCCTTCCGACTACCAGCCTGCAACCCGCACCGAGCCGTCCAAGAACGCCCCCGTGCCGACCAAGCCCGCCGTCGCCAACGAGAACAGCGTGGAAGGCCTGTATCAGTCCATCGCCTTCTTCGGCGCAGCCATGGAATACTACATGCGTACCGGTAAGACTGAGCCGCTGCGTGAATGTGCACTCGATAAGTCCGAGCTGAAGAGCATGATTGAGCCGGAAGAGGGCACCATTGGTGAGAAGCTGATTAAGGGTGAAGCCTGGATGCACGACGCGGCTGTCACCATCACCATGCTCACCCCGCAGCCCACCCGTGAGGGCGACACCTACAACTGGGATGTCCGCCTGACCATGGACCCCGGCGAGTTCATTGCAAGCAAGGATCGCGTGCAGGAAGCTCCCTCTGAATCGGAGCGTAAGGATGAGGTGGAGCGCACCCTGCACGGCGTGTACGAGAACGGCGCGTGGAAGCTGACCGGTATGCGTGCTTCTTCTTCGTCCTCTGCTTCTGCGTCCTAAAACTCGGTAGCCTAGGAGCATATAGCTTCTGACAATAGAAAGGTGCCCGCCCCGTGGCTAAAAACCACGAGGCGGGCGCCTCTCTCATGTGGTGAAGGACCTACCCTGCTTTTACCTACGCAGAAGCAAGCTTCTCCTCAAGCTCCTTCACAATCTTCGCGTGTTCCTTCTCAGAGATAGAAACCTTGAAGAAGAATGCGAGGAACGAGCACACAATAATGGCGAGCGGCACATAGAAAGCAGCCGTGTTGAACGTCTGAATGTTCTGCGCGGTGAGGCTATTAGGATCTGCACCGTTAGTCATAGCGGCAGCAACAGCAACCACACCCACGATGCTGTTAGAGAGAGCACCAGCGATCTTGTCGAGCATCGGGCGGACGGACAGGGTAACTGCCTCGTTGCGCTGACCGGTCTTCAGCTGGCCGTACTCAATGGAGTCGGTCAGCGCCAAGATAGCGGTCATCTGGATGAAGGTGTTCGGGGTGTAGAACAGCACCAGTGCCACGTAGACCAGAGCCAAGTTCTGCGGGAAAAGAATGAACAGAATGTAGGCGACAATCATCATGGCCAGGCCGCACAGGTACAGGTAGCGACGCTGGATGAAACGGTTGATGGCCGGGTACAGCGGAGCCAGCACAAGACCGGTAATGAACGCGATAAGACCAACGACCGAGTACTGTTCCTTGTCACGGATGATGAAGATGAAGTGGTACAGCAGGAAGCCGGTGGTTGCCACGTTTGCAATGGAGAAGAGCAGGTAGCTCAGAGAAATCCACAGGAGCTGATCATTCTGGCCGATGGCCTTGAATGCCTGCAGCAGGTTACCGCCCTCTTCAGAGTGGGTACGCAGGTCGCTCTCCTGCTCGGTGGTACCGAAAGCCACAGCCAGTGCGGTCACAATACCCAGGATGCAGATGATAGCGCCGAAGGCAGTCCAACCAGCCTGCGAGTTGGACTCTGCACCAGCCATACCGCTGAAGAAGCCCAGGATGGGGACCACGGTGGTGGTCACGCCGTTGTAGCCAATCGAACCGGTGAAGGTTGCCAAGGAAGTGAAGATACTGCGCTCGCGCGAGGACGACGAAAGCGCCGGAATCATACCCCAGTAGGAGATATCACGCAGGGAGTAGAGAACATCCAGGAGGATGAAGACGATGATGAAGACGATGATGAACAGAGTTTTGTCGGTGTTCACCAGACCAAAAAGACCGGTGAAAATCGCAAAAAGGAGAATTGACGAAGTGACACCACCGACAACCTGCCAGGGGTGGAAACGGCCCCAGCGAGTTTTCGTGTTATCGACGAGGTTACCCAGCAGCGGGTCAATGAAAATTTCTACAATACGAATGATGAAGACAAGAAGCGTAATAATGCCAATCATGGCGGCTGCTTCATCTTTTTCGTAGCTTGAGAACAGAGTCTGTGCAGCATAGTACGTCACAAAGTAAGTACTCAAGGCGTTGTAGTATGCTGCCTGTCCCAGGTTACCGAGTGCGTATGAGATTCGCTGAGTCAGCAAGCTCTTTGGCTTGCGTTTTGGGGCGGAGTGTTCTGCAGTTGCGGAAGCTCCGGAGTGATTCTGGCCCGCCATCCCCTTCTCCTTCGAGGTCGACATGGATTATGTGGAAAGCAATCGTAGCTTACCCGCGGATAAATGTGTTTTATACCTTATCCGCGTGATTATTGATTATTCTAAGTATAGCGATTGCGGAAAAACCGAGAAGGGTTTTCACGAATATTTTTTATTGATAGATAAGCCCTTCATAAACCCCGAGCAGTAAATGTCAAAATGCATTTTTTTGTAGGTCAGCGCATTACGCGTAATTTTATTTTGAACACCCTATAACCTTGTTTTCATCATCGCCTTCCGGCATCCTTAAAGGGACCAAACAAAGATGTATACGAGAGGAAGGAAGACATGTCTTCCACCGAACAAACGACTCCCGTAGTCTCCTCCCAGTCACCCTCAGCAGCGTGGCTTGATGACCCCACTGTGTACGCTGTCAACAGGGAGGCAGCGCACTCCGACCATCACTCCTCAAACCCCCAGCAGAGCCTCAACGGCACGTGGGCTGTCCGCACTGCATGGGCCTCAGACATTGATGTCACCACCGCAGAATTCGCCGCCCCCGCCCTCGACGAAAGCGACTACCAGAGCATCCCCGTCCCCGCCACCCTGGAAACTGAGGGACTCTGGCGCCCCGCCTACGTCAACATCCAGATGCCCTGGGACGGCCACGAAAACCCCGAAGCTCCTCACATCCCCGAGAAGAACCACGTAGCCCTCTACCGCAAGCACTTCACCCTGGAGGGCGACCTCAAGAAGATGCTGAGCGAATCGGGCCGCATCGCGCTCGCCTTCGAAGGCTTCGCAACCGCAATTTACGTGTGGGTTGACGGCACCTTCGTCGGTTACGCGGAAGACGGTTACACCACCACCTCCTTCGACATCACCGATATCGTCAGCAAGGACGCAGAAGGCAACCACACCCTGACCGTCGCATGCTACGAATACTCGAGCGCTTCATGGCTGGAAGGCCAGGACTCGTGGCGTTTCCACGGCCTCTTCCGTGCTGTGAACCTGGTAGCCCGCCCCGCAGTCAGCATCGCCTCCCTCACCGTTGAAGCAGACTACGACGCACCCACCGGCGAAGCACACCTGGACGCTCTCGTCACCCTCAACGGTGAAGAAATCAAGGCGTACACCCTGCAGGCCAGCGTCCTTGACGGCACCCAGGTCATCTGGTCTGGTATCGTCGCCGCCGAAGACGCATCCGTGCGCATCTCCTCCGACGCCCTTGAAGGTATCGCTCCCTGGTCAGCTGAATCGCCCTCTCTCTACACTCTGACGGTGGATCTGCTCCACGACGGCAAGACCGTAGAATCCACCAGCCAGCGCGTTGGATTCCGTCGCTTCCGCATCGAGAACGGAATCATGACCCTCAACGGTCACCGAGTCCTCTTCAAGGGTGTCAACCGCCACGAGTTCCACCCGCGTACCGGCCGCGTCCTGACCGTTGAAGACATGACTTCAGAGATTCTCTTCTGCAAGCAGCACAACATCAACGCTATCCGCACCAGCCACTACCCCAACGATTCACGCTTCTACGCCCTGGCCGACGAATACGGTATCTACCTGGTTGACGAAGCAAACCTGGAAACTCACGGCTCCTGGTGCACCCCCGGTGACATCCCCACCCCCGAGACCACGATCCCCGGCTCCCGCATGGAATGGGAAGGCGCCTGCGTTGACCGCGTAGAATCCATGATGCGCCGCGACTACAACCACCCCTCCGTAGTAATCTGGTCGCTCGGTAACGAAGCGTACGGCGGCGAAGTATTCCGCTCCATGTACCGCCGAGTCCACGAACTGGACCCCAACCGCCCCGTACACTACGAAGGCATCACCTGGCACCGCGAATTTGATGACGTCACCGACATCGAATCCGGTATGTACACCCACGCTGACGTCGTTGAAAAGTACCTGTCGAACAACCCCCAGAAGCCCTTCATCATGTGCGAATACATGCACGCAATGGGCAACTCGGTCGGCGCTATCGACGAATACGTCGCACTGGAACGCTACCCCCACTACCAGGGCGGTTTCATCTGGGACATGATCGACCAGGCACTCTGGCACCCCGGTGAGAGCGAAGGCGCCCCCGAATACCTCGCCTACGGTGGCGCATTCGGCGAACGCCCCTGCGACTACGAATTCTCCGGTGACGGTATCCTCTTCGCCGACCGCAAGGTAAGCCCCAAGGCCGCTGAAGTGAAGGCAGTGTACTCCAACCTGCGCATCACCCCTGACCAGAAGGGCGTGACGGTCGTCAACGACAACCTCTTCACCTCCACCGCAGACTACACCTTCAAGGCTAGCCTGCTGGTCAACGGCGTTCCTCAGTGGCAGGAAGACTACTTCTTCGACGTAGCCCCCGAATCCACCCACGAGCTGGCAATTCCCTGGCCCCTGGAAGAATACGCTGCCGACAACGCAGAAGTAACCCTGGACGTCAGCCTCGTGCTCACTGAAGACGCCGCATGGGCTCCTGCAGGACACGAAATTGCCTTCGGTCAGTACGTCATCCCCGCATCGCAGGCTGAAGCAAACACCGCTGAAGACGCAGCAGATGCGACGGTGACCGTCGGCCGCTGGAACGTCGGTCTGCGCAACAACCAGGCTGAAGTTATTCTGTCCCGCACTCAGGGCGGCATCGTCTCCTGGGTACACAACGGCACCGAGCATGTTATTCGCCCCCCGAAGCTCACCACCTTCAGGCCCCTGACCGACAACGACCGCGGCGCCGGACACGGTTTCGAACGCGCCCAGTGGACCGTTGCAGGCCGCTACGCCCGTTGCGCTAACGTTGCTGTCGAGCAGCCCAGCGATGACAGCGTGGCAGTGACCTACACCTACGAGCTGGCAACCCCCGCTCACACCGCTGTTACGGTCCGCTACGAAGCACAGAGCACCGGCAACGTGCGAGTAACCATCGACTACCCCGGAGAGAAGGACGCACCGTCCCTGCCCGCTTTCGGTCTGGAATGGGCACTGCCCGGCGAGTTCTCGCACCTGCGTTACTACGGCCTCGGCCCCGGCGACTCCTACCCCGACCGTTGCAGCGGCGTCCGCCTGGGCGTGTGGGAAAGCACCCCCGAGCAGGACTACGCACCGTACCTGGTACCTCAGGAAAGCGGCAACCACATGGGTGTCCGTTGGGCTGAAGTAACGAACGACAGCAACCACGGCTTCCGTGTCCGCCAGCTGCAGACTGCCGGTGAGGGCCTGCACGTATCGCTCCTGCCCTACTCCTCCTACCAGATTGAGGAAGCTTCCCACCAGTGGGAGCTGCCCGAAAACAACCGCACCTACCTGCGTATCCTGGCAGGTCAGCTCGGCGTTGGTGGAGATGACTCGTGGGGCTCGCCGGTACACAGTCAGTACCACATCGATGCAACCGAGCCGCTGCACATGGATATTGCGCTAGAAATTATCTAACGCAACGCTCGGCACAGTAGCAGTAGATGCCTACCTTCGTGTAGCGTCCACAGCTCTCTAGAAAAGAGGCGCCCGCCTCGTGGTTTTATTCCACGAGGCGGGCGCCTTTCTTATATGCGCAATAAAGCATATACCCTTATCGGGGTGCTACCAGATGCGCACTCGCTCCTCCGGAGCCAAGTACAGTGCATCGCCCTCAGAGACACCAAACGCCTCATAGAACTCATCAATATTGCGCACCACGCCGTTTACACGGAACTCATCCGGCGAATGCGGATCCACCGAAATCATCACCTCAGCATGCTGCGGGCGGGACTTCGTGCACCAGCCGCGAGCATTCGAGAAGAAGAAACGCTGAATACCGGTCATACCGTCAATCACCGGC
Source organism: Rothia sp. HMSC066H02 (assembly GCF_001814995.1). Lineage (NCBI taxonomy): Bacteria > Bacillati > Actinomycetota > Actinomycetes > Micrococcales > Micrococcaceae > Rothia > Rothia sp. HMSC066H02. Next base: position 88,265 of record NZ_KV818674.1, read on the forward strand.
GCGTCAGCTAGCGACTCAATGCCCTGCTTCTTCAAAGCCAGACGGTACGCCTTCAACGCAATCGACATGCCGGACAGGTCACCAATGTTCTCGCCCAGAGTCAGCTCACCATTCACGTGGAACTTCGGGTCCAGACCCACCGGAACGTACGCGTTATACTGTTCCACCAGGGCTGCGGTGCGCTCCTTGAACTTCGCGTAATCCTCCTCAGTCCACCAGCTCTCCAGCTTACCGTCACCGTCATAGCGGGAACCCTGATCGTCAAAACCGTGACCAATCTCGTGGCCAATAATCATGCCGATATTGCCGTAGTTCGCCGCATCATCAGCATCCGGGTTGAAGTACGGCGGCTGCAGAATCGCTGCCGGGAACACAATCTCATTCGCCGGCGGCATGTAGTACGCGTTCACGGTCTGCGGAGTCATCAGCCACTCCGCCTTATCCACCGGCTGACCCTTACGGGCAATCAGCCAGTCAGCATCGAACGCACCGGTGCGGCGCAGGTTCTCGAACAGGTCGCCGGGCACCAGCTCCAGTGCGGAGAAGTCGCGCCATTTATCGGGGTAACCGATCTTGGTGACGAACTTCGACAGCTTCTCCAGCGCCTTCTGACGGGTTGCCTCAGTCATCCAGTCCAGCGACTCAATGGACTCGCGGTACGCCTCAAGGAGGTTGCCGACCAGAACCAGCATCTTCTCCTTGTGCGAGGGCGGGAAGTGCACAGCCACGTACTCCTGGCCAATCTCCTCACCCAGAGCCTTCTCGACAGCACCCACGCCGCGCTTCCAGCGCTCACGAATCTGCTGAGTACCGGAAAGGGTCTTGCCGTAGAAGTTGAAGCTCTCCTGAACCAGTTCGTCGTACATGAACGGCGCACGCGAACGCAGAACGGTCCACACAGCCCACAGCTTCCAGCTCATCAGCGGGATGGAGGTGAACAGCTTAGCCGCACCCTCAAAGAAGGACGGCTGAGCCACAATAACCTGACCCAGGGTCTCCGGGTCGGCACCAAGAGCCAGTAGCCACTGCGAGAACGGGAAGCCGGGGAACTTCTCGTCCAGCTCGGTCGCCTGGTACGGGTTGTAGGTCGCCTCGGCGTCACGGTTCTCCACGACGTTCCAGTGCAGACGAGCCAGCTCAGACTCGTGAGTGAACACCAGCTGAGCCGCCTGCTCCGGGGTGAGACCGAAGCCCTCAGCCAGACCGGTCAGCTGGAACATGCGGGCAATATGCTCAACGTACGCCGCGCATGCAGCCTCGTGCTTTTCTTCACGGTAGTAGGATTCGTCCGGCAGACCCAGACCCGACTGGTACAGGAAGAACGTGTAGTTCTTCGGGTCCTTCGGGTCGTTGCTGGTGTACCAGGCGAACAGCTGCGGCAGACCCGCACGAGACAGCAGCGCCAGGGTCACAGCCAGGTGGGAGGGGGTTGCCGAGTTCAGAATCGGGGCGATTTCCTTCAGCAGCGGTTCCAGGCCGTCCGCCTCAATCTTCTCAACATCCATGAAGGAGTTGTACAGCGCGCCGATGCGGGACTCCGGCTGCTCCTTCGCGATCTTCTCCACCAGCTCACGCACGTGCTTCTCTGCGTTATCGCGGAGGGTGTACAGGCCGCCGTCCTTGGGGCGGTCCGCCGGGATTTCGTGGGTTGCCAGCCACTTGCCGTTGACGTGGCGGAAGAAATCGTCGCCCGGCTTGACGGTTTCATCCACCCATTCTTTAGTGATTCCAGAGTTAGTAGTCATGGTTCCATTCTAGGTTCTTAACGTAAGAAGCCACACGATTACCGACAAGCCACCATATGGTGACTCACCAGCAAACGTGTGGCTTCCCTACACGAAAGACCGGACAATTATGCCTGAGCCTTCGCAGCCAGCTTCTCCGCACGCTCAGCCATCAGACGCTTCTCAGCACCGTTGACCAGCCACAGGAATAGCACAGCCAGACCCGAGCACACAATCATGAAGACGAACGCGGTGCTCCAACCCCAGTGGTCAACAATAATGCCGATACCGGCAGAAGCCAGGGTCGCACCCAGCGCGTAACCGAACAGGCCGGTGAAGCCCGCAGCGGTACCAGCAACATGCGAGGGGGACAGGTCAATAGCCTGCAGACCAATCAACATGACCGGGCCATAAATCAGGCCACCAATCAGAGCCAATGCAACGTACGCAATCCACAGCGGCGCATCCGAAGAAGGCAGCCAGTACAGCAGAATCGCGCCAACGGTCGCAATCAGGAACAGAATACCCGCGGGGGAGCGGCGACCCTTGAACATGCGGTCAGAAACGTAACCGCACAGGACGGTGCCACCAATACCGGCAAGCTCCAGAATCGAGAAGCCCGCAATACCACCCTCAAGGGAAGCGTGGCGCACATCGTGCAGGTACTTCGGCGCCCACACCAGTACGCCGTAACGCAGGGTGTACACGAACACGTTCGCCAGAGCCAGGTGCACCATGGTCGAGTTGGTCAGCACGTGCTTACGGATGGTGGTCCAGGTGGACTCTGCACGGTCCTCAGCGGTGGACTCAACCTTGTGCGGGTCGTTGCGGTACACGTCAACGGTGGGCAGGCCCTCTGCCTCGGGATTGTCACGAATCAGCAGCCACGCCACGAACGCCAGAACGAAGCTGATAACTGCGGGGAACCAGAAAGCAACTTCCCAGGTCTTGCCGAACATGGAGAAGCCCCACGCAACCAGCAGACCGGACAGCGCACCACCAACGTTGTGGGCGGTGTTCCACCAGGAAACCTTCGTGCCGCGCTCGCTGGTGGAGAACCAGTTCACGAGCACACGACCCGAGGGGGGCCAGCCCATGCCCTGGAAGATTCCGTTGAAGACCATGATGGTCGCCATGATGGAGGCGATAGCGGCACCGTAGCCTGCCGCACCCGCGCCTTCACCCATGTAACCGGTCATAGCCAGCAGGATGTTTGCAACACCCGAGAGCACCAGACCGATGGGCAGGAACAGACGCGCGTTCGAGCGGTCAGAAATCATTGCGGTGAAGAACTTGCTGAAGCCGTAAGCCAGCAGCAGTGCCGTGGACAGAGCACCAATTGCTGCGTTGCTGAAGCCAAGTTCCTTGGTCAGAATCGGGGTGACCAGCGGGACGTTGTTACGAATTAGGTAGAAGGTCGCGTAACCGATGAAGATACCCATGAAGACCTGCAGGCGCATGCGCGGGTACTTCGCATTAACTTCTGCTTCGCTGAGCTGGGGCTTGGGTGCCGGAATAGCTAGCCAGCGGGGTGTAGAACCCTTCTTCTTCTTTGATGAAGTGGTAGTAGTCATGCTGGAATTCTAAAAACGGCGGCTTATAAAAATGCTAATCCGCTGGAAATGTTTTCAGTAGAATGTTCACTAGGGTGAACGGATATTCAGAGTGATTATTCTATTAATACTGTTTTTACTCCGGAATTACGGGGAAGTATTAAATCTGTGTGATGTATATCTGTCTACTGGGCAACAGTGCCACGGGTGATGCAGTGAATATAAATACTTTCCTTGTTGAGTAAGTATGTGTTTTGGTCAGACCACAACTAAATTTAGAGTTATTTATACCCTAAGTTCAAAAAGAAAACCACTTGAACACCACAAAATCGGTGCCCAAAAACAAGCACAGAAAACCCGCCCGCACGGTGCAGAAGAAAAACCGTACGGGCGGGCCTGTTATCTATCCCCAAAAGTTCGGCGTGCAGTCGGTACGCATACCGGCGGGAAGCCGAACAGCCGCCACCTGCCGCAGGTTACCGCGAGCAAACCATCATCCGGTCAACCCGCAGCAGGCAGCGGAACCTAAAGCTCTCCGGGTGGGAAACCTAGAGAGAAGCGCGAATCGCCTTGGTGGCGTCCACCAGGTGACGCAGAGACTGCTTGGTCTCCTCGTAATCACGAGTCTTCAGACCGCAGTCAGGGTTCACCCACAGGTCAGCAATGGTGCCGTAACCAATCGCAGCCTTCAGCAGGGACTCAATCTCATCCTGCGAGGGAACACGCGGGGAGTGGATGTCCCACACGCCCGGGCCCAAACCGGAAACGAAGCTCTCCGGAATGTCAGCCAGCAGCTCCATGTGCGAGCGGGCGGCCTCGATGCTGGTTACGTCGGCGTTCAGAGCGTTAATCGAGTCGATAATCTCGTTGAACTCCGAGTAGCACAGGTGGGTGTGAATCTGAGTGGAATCCTTCACCGCGCTGGTTGCCAGGCGGAAGGAGTTCACCGACCAGTCCAAATACTGCGGCTGCTCGTCGCGGCGCAGGGGCAGCAGCTCACGCAGAGCCGGCTCGTCCACCTGAATGATGCGGATGCCCGCCTGCTCCAGGTCGGCAATCTCGTCGGCAAGAGCCAGAGCCACCTGGTTAGCGGTCTCGCGGCGCGGCTGGTCGTCACGCACGAAGGACCACGCCAGAATCGTCACCGGGCCGGTGAGCATGCCCTTGACCGGCTTGTCGCTCAGCGACTGTGCGTGGGAGCTCCACGGAACGGTGAACGCCTCACCGCGCAGGCCCTCACCGTGACGCTTCACGTCACCGAACAGGATCGAGGGGCGGGTGCAACGCGAACCGTAGGACTGAACCCAGCCGTGGCGGGTGGTTGCGAAGCCGTCGAAGTTCTCAGCGAAGTACTGAACCATGTCGTTACGCTCAGCCTCACCGTGAACCAGCACGTCCAGGCCCAGCTCCTCCTGCAGCTTGATGACCGAGGCGATTTCGTCACGCAGGAAGCCGTTCAGCTCCTCAGCGGAAATCTTGCCCGCACGAGCCTCCGCACGGTGGCGGCGAATCTCAGCGGTCTGCGGGAAGGAGCCGATGGTGGTGGTCGGTAGCTTCGGCAGGTTCAAGTCAGCCTGAGCCTCACGGCGAACGTCAATGGTCGGGCGGTCGAAGTCCTCGGGAGTCACAGCTGCGGCGCGGGCACGAATCTCGTCGTTGTGCTTGCGCGGGTCAGCGGCGAAGCGAGCCAGCGCCTCATCAGCAGCCTTCAGCTCCGGCTCAACAGCGGCCTCACCCTCAGCCAGGCCACGAGCCAGCAGAGCAATCTCGGCGACCTTCTGATCGGCGAACGCCAGGCCGTCCACGGGAACCTCGGCGGGGTCTTCCAGAGCCAGGTCGTGCGGCACGTGCTGCAGGGAGGTCGAAGAAGCCACAGACACGGCACCCTCGGATGCGCCGGGCAGCGCCTCCAGAGTCTTCAGGGCGGCGCGAACATCGGCACGCCACACGTTGCGGCCGTTCACAACACCGGCAACCAGGTGCACACCAGCGGCAGAAATGGACTCCAACTCAGCCTTCGAGTACACGCCGTGCACCAGGTCAAGGTGCAGAGCCTCAATACCGGTACCCAGCAGTGCCGGCAGGTTCTCACGCAGGGAACCGTAGGGGCTGGTCACCAGAATCTGCGGGCGCTTCTCGCCGGTAGCCAGGGCACGGTAGGTGCGCTCGGCAAGCTGCGCAACCTTCGCGTTGTCGGCACGGTCCACGGTCAGGCCCGGCTCGTCCAGCTGAACCCACTCAACACCGCGCTCAGCCAACTGCTCCAGCACCTGAGCGTACGCGGCAACGAACTCATCCAGACGGTCAACGGGGGAGAAGTCCTCAGCGGAACCCTGCTCAGCCTTAGCGCCCAGCAGCAGGGTCAACGGGCCAACAATCTGCGGGCGAACCTTCACGCCAGCCTGCTTTGCGACCTCAAGCTGCTCGTCAATAGCCTCAAGGTTCAGCTTAATCTCGGTACCGGCACCAATCTCGGGCACCAGGTAGTGGTAGTTGGTGTCGAACCACTTAGTCATCTCCAGAGGAGGCAGGGTCTCGGTACCGCGCGCCAGTGCGAAGTAGCCGGGCAGATCCAGCAGACCGCGTGCGTCCTTAGCCTCAGCCAGACGCTCGGGAACCAGGGTGAACAGGCGAACCACGTCAAGCACCTGGTCGTAGTAGGAGAAGGTCGCCGGAATCGAGTAGTTATCAGCCTTCAGACCGGCGGCGGTCACGCGCTCGAAGTAGGTGCGCTGCACGTCAGCGGCGGTGTCCTGCAGCTCCTGCAGGGTTGCCTTGCCCTTCCAGAAAGCCTCCTGAGCCTTCTTCAGCTCGCGGAAGCGGCCCACGCGGGGGTAGCCAACAATGGTTGCGGCGGGGAATGCGGTGTTCGACATAATATTTTTTCCTTTACTGGGGATAGATGTGGGAGTCGGTTCCGGTGTTTTACCACCCGACTGTGGGTGGTGAAACGGAGAACTCAACAACTCCCGGAATATTTGTGGGGGAGAAAGTGGGAACGCATCCGACAAGGAGCGTTACGGGTTGGGTTAGGCGTATTCCAGTTCGCTCAGCGGCTGAGAGAAACGGTTGCTGTATCGGGGTAGGTCCAGCTGGTCCAGAACGTCCAGCACCGCGGCATGCTCGTTGAAGGTGAAGAAGTGCAGGCCCGGTGCGCCCGCATCCATCACGGCGCGGCACTGGTTCAGCGCGTAATCCACACCGATGCGGTGCAGCTCTGCGTTACTGGTTGCTGTCTCTAGGGCGTAGGCTAGGTCCGTCGGGACTTCCATGCCCGCCATCTGGCAGAGGTTCTGTAGGCGCTTCAGGGAGGTCACCGGCATGATGCCCGGAATAATCGGAATATCCACGCCTGCCAGGTGCGCCGAATCGACCAGGGCGCTATAGCGTTCATCCTCAAAGAACACCTGAGTAATCGCGAAATCTGCGCCGGCACGCTGCTTCGACAGCAGAATCTCAATATCCTGCAGCAGGGATGCGGACTCGGGGTGCTTCTGCGGGTACGCCGCCACACCAATCGACACCTTGCCAGCTGCCAGGTGGGCGAAATCTTCACGCTCCACGCGGCGAATCAGTTCCACCAGGTAGCGGGCGAAAGGAAGTTCAGAAACCTGACCTTCCTGAATATCACCGCGAAGAGCCAGGAAACCACGCACGCCCAGACCCAGAATCAGGCGGACTGCACGCTCCAGCTCGTGCACCGAATGGCCCGCACAAATCAGGTGAGCTAGCGGGGTGAGGGAGGTTTCATGCACCAGGTGGTCAAGTAGCGCGAGGGTCTTCTGGCGGCGCTTCGCGTCACCGGCGTAGGTGACTGACACGTAGTCGGGGTTGGTGCCCTCAAGCTCTGCAATGGTGTGGAGTAGCGACTCGCAGCTTGCGTGTGAGCGGGGTGGGAATAGCTCAAAAGAAAGAGCCGGGTGAACTGTCGTCATAACCTTCCTTCGTGTTCACCCGATAGATACGCACCGGGAGGGTGCGTGAATTCTTCTGCAGGATGCGCTGTACCGGTTTGTGGGTACGACTCATCAAGGGGTGCCGAAGGGTATTCTTCTCTATCGGTTCTGGCGGGAGCACCTTGTCCGTACCCTGCACCGTGACGGTGGGGGATACTGGCGAGGTTGCTGCGACGTCTACGAGCCAGATCTCTCGGTCGCTCTTGATAGATAACGCTTTCACTCTACCCACTGCCTCCGAGGGTGCGCAAGGGATGCGGCGGTTGATGTCCTAATATTTCTGGACATGACATCGGGGGCGAAATATGAACTTAATATGACTGACTATGACGAAGGGTGCTGGGGGCGTTGCGGGTAGAGCTGTCGGCTGACCCCTGGATGCCTGAAAATATCACAGATACGCCTGCTTAATATTCTTGGACACGCACGAATATGTGTGTTTTATATTTCATTGAAGAGTAGAGTTAGTTAGCAAAGTACAGCCGTGCTTCATTAACTGCTCATCGAGGAGTTGTAGGGCTCAAAGATGAGTTCAATACGACTTTGCGAGCGTGGTGAGAATGAAAAAGCTATTTTCTTCTATACTCTGGTCTTTCCGCCTAGCCTGGAAAACCTGTCCTGGGACCCTAGTGAGCGTCGCCCTATCGCTAGCCGTCGTAGCCTGCATTCCCCTGAGCCAATCCTTGCTAATCGGTAATACAGTATCAGCCTTGAGCGGTTCAAATGGTGGCACAGCATGGATTTATATTGTTGCTCTTGCCCTTGTCGTTGGAATTAATATCATTGCTCAACGCTGGGTAAGAAGTAACATGCTTATCCTCAAATCAAAGATGAACTATCGGGTTCACCGCATGTTAAATAACAGGTTATCTACATTTCCGTTGTCTGATATAGGTAGCACAAAATCACAGGAAGATATACGTGCTGCAAGAGAGGCAATATCGAAACAGGAATTGCAGGTTCACACCATGTCAGTTATGACACTGGTGAGTTCCTTTGCGATGGTTTTCCTCCTCTGTTTTAATATTGCAAACGTCAGCATGGTGGCAGCAATTTTTGCGGCACTGTGTTCACTACCCCTATCTATTGCAATGGTAATCCTCGCTAAACGTGATTACGCTATATACACCCTAATGTACGAGGACTATCGGGTAGAGAACTACTATCTAGACAATCTGATAGCTCAAAGTCGCGCCCAAGAACTTCACCTCATGAGAGCCTCCCGATTTTTCTCGCAACGCGTAGCGTCCTGGCGACGCCGGGCAGCCGGTAGGGAATTGAGCCTTGAAAGTGTTAGAGGAATCATCTCCATAGTTGCAGGGCTACTCTGCTCTGTCTTACTCTTTGCGTCCCTGTACTTCCTTGTGGATTCAGGCGCCGATATATCGTATGTGGCCGGATCGCTGATTGGCATCATCGCCTGTGTTAACGCGACCCAAGAGGTGGGATATTCATTCGGCCAGATTATTAATGGAGCATTATCTGTTCAGCAATTCCGAAGGGTATGCGACTCTGATACTTACGACCATGCTTCTGAGATAAAAACTTCTAACCCTAACCGTGAAAATATTTCAAAAATTATATGCAAAGATGTATCCGTTCAGTATGAGGGCGCGTCGTCTTTTGCGCTTAAAGATATTAATCTTGAGCTGATGAATAATCAAATGATTGCAGTAGTTGGTGCCTCGGGCGCGGGAAAAACAACGCTAATAAATGCAATTCTTGGAATTACACCAATTGCCCAGGGGAGCATAACGTATAAGGGTGCTTCTTCTGAGAGTAAATACAACATGTTGGCAAATGTGGGTTTGGTGAGTCAAGACTACGGCCGTTATGAACTGACTGTGCGTGAAAATCTTCTTCTGGGTTTGCCGCAGGAGGCTGTTGAGCGTCTTGGTGATGCTGATTTGTGGTCGG
>NZ_KV818675.1:0-4835 GCF_001814995.1 Rothia sp. HMSC066H02
CACCCACGGTTACACCACTATGCGGGACGCTACTTGACAGGCAAACTCAAGCCTCGTTAATATTAATATTACATGGTTTGCCAGACCGAATTAACAAAGGAGGGGTGTCGTGGTTGGTCTTTTCCGCACGTGGATGAGCGCCTAGAAAGCGGCGCTGTTGTGGCGTCGCGCTGTTTTTCTGCACGCCATTTCACGATTGGACATAACCATGATATTTGAAACCTCTCGGGGCAGGTCTGTTCTGCTGTGCCATTCATGGCAATTCAAGCTTTGTTTCGTATGGGGCGGGGAGCTCGTTTCGACATTGACGAGTTCGATTCTCCAAATGGGTCTTATTTGGCATCTCGCCCTCACGACAGGGTCGTCTTCTCTCCTCTCCTTAGCATCGCTGGCAGGCTTTCTGCCGATTGCTTTGTTCGGAATCCTTGCGGGCGCCGTTGTCGACAGACTGCCTTTGAAACGTGTCCTCATCGGCGCCGACCTCTTCATTGCCGCGGTGGGTGCCGCCTTGGCGATTGCCTCGTTGGCCGGCAGCTTACCTGCATGGCTAATTCTCATCGCCCTGTTTCTCCGTGCAGTTGGTACTTCGTTCTACACGCCAGCCTCCCAATCTCTCACGCCCCATCTCGCCCCGCCAGAGCATCTCGTTCGCCTATCGGGGGTGACTCAGGCGATTCAGTCCGGCGGATACATTCTTGGCGCCGCGCTTGCAGCAGTGATTTATCCCGTGGCGGGCATTACCGCTATGATTGTCCTCGACGTGCTGGGAGCGCTTTTCGCTTCTTTAGCCGTCCTCGCCGCACAGATAGACGCAGGGGGCCTCGATGAAGCCGACCGCAGCTTGTCCTTTTCCAATAAGGTTCGAGAGCTCTTCTCTGAGATTTCGGACGGCTACAAGCTGATTAGGGAGTACAGGGGGCTGTTCGCCCTTCTTTGGTGCGGGTTCGTCTTCGCTTTCGCGTTCTCTCCGCTCGCGGCATTGTTCCCAATAATGACCTTGGGGCATTTTGGCGGTAGCACGGGGGATGCCGCTTTGGTGGAAATCCTTTTTTCTGCAGGCATGCTGGCTGGGTCCGGCATTTTGGCGGCCACGGGAGGGTTCCGCAATAGGTCGTTCACCATGGTCGCCGCGATTGCCGGCTTCGGCATTGCCGCAATCGTATCCGGATCGCTCGGCCCGTCATTGTTCGCTGCTTTCCTGCCGGTGAGCTTTCTTATGGGCGCATGCTCCCCGTTGTACGCGGGAACCCAGACTGCCCTTATGCAGGAGCAGATACCTCCTGAGTACCTAGGCCGCGTTTTCGGCCTCTACGGAACCATCATGGCGTGGGCCATGCCCATGGGCCTCGCAGCCCCCTCCGTTTTTGCGGATCTGCTTGGAGCTCCGTTATGGTTCGTCGGCTCTGGAGCGACCATGGTACTGCTTGCGATGGCTATGCTGCTTGCTCCGAGCGTCCGAAACGCGGGGAAAAGAGATACCGGGCAGATTCAATAGCCCAAGTATTCGAAAAAAAGAGGCAGCAGCCATCGGTTCAAGCGTCAGCCTTCAAGCCCTTGCGACGACGAGGTATTGCACCGACATTCCGCATCGCGCTCCTTATTCGTCGCCAACTATCATTTTCGGATTTGCCGGCTTGCGCAAGGTCAAAACGCTCGCGCCGGCAATTGGGCAAAGGCGAAAAATCGACGTGAGCAATCTTTTTTGGCATGGCTGCGCTTCCAGTAAAACGCTAATACACAAAAGGCGGTTCAACCTATGGAACTCATAGTCAAAGCTAAAGACATCTTTTTGGAATATGCCGGCCGCGATATCCTAGATATCGAAGAGTTGGAAATCTACTCCTACGATCGCATCGGCTTGGTGGGAGACAATGGCGCAGGCAAAACCAGCCTGCTTAAAATTCTGAGCGGCAATCTTACCATTGCGGACGCCGACGTCAGGCGCTTCGGCAGCATTGCCCTCATCGGCCAACTCGATGAACTCGACCTTGATGCGGCTCAGGACAGTGGTGAGATGCTCTCCCGTCTCAACGTCGCCGGAGTGGCGCAGGAGACGATGAGCGGCGGGGAGGAAACACGCGCCAAGATTGCCTCTGCACTCTCCCAGCATGCAAGCGCGATCTTCGCCGACGAGCCTACGAGCCACCTCGACCAAGACGGCATCCGCCTTCTCGTCGGACAACTCAAGGCATTTGATGGGGCTCTGCTCATCGTGAGCCATGACCGTCATTTTCTCGACCAGGTGGTAGACAAGATCTGGGAGCTCAAAGACGGCGGTATTTCCGAATTCTGGGGTGACTACTCCGACTATCTGCGACAGAAAGAAGAAGAGCGCAAAGCTCAGGCGACTCGATACGAAGAGGCGATGCGCGAGCGCGATCGCCTCGAAGCCGCCATCGAAAAACAACGGAAAAAAGCACGGCAGGTCGACGCCAAGCGGAAGGCTGCGAAAAAAAGCAACGAGTATGCAGGTCGATTGGGGCATCAGAAAGCAACCGGCACCAAACAGAAGAGGATGTACCAGGCGGCTAAGGACATGGAGAAGCGCCTCGAAGCGCTCGAAGGGATTGAGGCCCCAGATAGCATTCGCGCCGTGCGGTTCCGCCAGAGCAAGGCCCTGGAACTGCATAGTAAATTTCCCATCTCGGCAGACGATTTCAGCTTGAGCTTCGGCAACTGCATGCTCTATGACCACGCGAAATTCGAGATACCGCTCGGTGCCAAAGTGGCCATCACCGGTGGCAACGGTACAGGAAAGACCAGCCTGCTGAAGGCAATCGCTCGACGCGCCGACGGTATCAACATCTCTCCCAAGGCAGAGATCGGTTACTTCGAGCAAACAGGCTACAAGTTCGACGCCCGTCAGTCTGCGATCTCGTTCATGCAGGATGGTTGCGAGTACAGCATGACCGAAATTCGAGGCATCCTCGCCTCTATGGGAATCGGACCGCGCGACCTGACAAAGGACGTTGGCGTTCTCTCGGGAGGCGAAGTCATCAAGCTGCTACTCGCGAAGATGCTGCTGGGCAGATACAACATCTTGCTCATGGACGAGCCTGGAAATTACCTGGACATCAAGAGCGCCGAAGCCCTCGAGCAGATGATGAGCGCCTATGCCGGAACGATAGTGTTCGTCTCCCACGATAAGAGGCTGGTCGAGAACGTCGCAGACATTGTCTACGAAATAAAGGACACCAAGCTAGTCAAAATCTTTCAGCGCGAATAGCCCTAAATGAGCAAGAAATAATCCCCGAACGGAGACAAGGGAGTAAAACGGCAAAGAAAGAGCCTCCGTCCCAACGCAGGGAACGGAGGCTCTTTAATCGCTTTTACTCATCTCCGTCGCTGGTGGCTTTGTCATGACTCTCGTACGAAACGAAACTCAGCGGCACAGTGCGGCACTCAAAATCGCAGGTCAGAACCCTATCGGCCTACTCCCACTCGATGGCTTCAGTTTTACTGTCCCGACATTCCAGTTGTCCTCAGTTTTCGATGCCGTCTCAAACCGAGTGCCGCCAAGTAACACTATGTCGTGTTTCATCGGCTTCGGGGACAAAAGCTGGGACAACTTCAAAAACCATTTTCAAACTCAGAGTATTGAGTTTTTATTTTTGTCCCAAGGGGCACGGAGAGCCGCCTTTGGAGGCTCGATATCGCCGAAAAACGCCCGTTTTGAAACTCAACCGCCTTTGAGCCTGCAAACCACCAGCTTCAACAGTAAGTGAGTCGACGCGGGTGGCTTACGAGCCGTTCACAAAACCGCAGGCCACAGGTCTTTGTCAACGATAAGCAAAGTGAATAGTCTCAGGTGGCTTGCCCATGAGTTGGCGTAAGCCTGTTTAGCAAAAGGCTAATCGGACACGACAGGCCGCCCGCATGGCGACGGCGTTTCCCGTGCGGGCACAAACAGCCCTGCGTGCCCTGTCGCGCGATATCCCAATGCGACGTTCAGAACCCTACCCGCCAAGCAGCCACCTCGCGAAATTCAGCACGAGCACGCCCTCCCGGGTATGGGGCTCATGCCTCGTGCGAGTGATGAGAATCTTCGGGAATGCATCCCCGATGGATAGAATCGGCGCAATCTCCCTCTCGAGCGTCGAATCGGCGCCGATATCGTCGCTCACATACACTTTCCTTCCCGGTTTCGAAACTTGGAAGGCAGTATGCGCAAGGATGCGTCGAGGTGCGATCCCAGTCGTACCATGCCAGCAGAGATGTCGAGGCACATTCGTTCATGCTGCAATGCGGGCATCGGAGATGAAAAACAGCCCGTCGGGTAGTCATGGGCGTGCGGGAGCCCGCATCAGTAACCTGCCTCCTCGGTTGTCCCTTCTTTGCATGGTCGTCTACATAAAGGAGGAACCAGCCATGCAGATCAGCATGCTTGCCCTTCTTGGGTCACGGACCGGGGAGGCGAGGGCCTCCGTCGGGACCGCCCCGAGCAACCGGCATATCCAAGGAATGACAAGGCTCGATCGCTGTGCTGGTCAGGATGCCGAAGCGGGCCGTCCGCCAATCGGAATGCGGGTCAGGATGCTGCAACGTGATTCCAGCTGCAGGATACGGCTCCTTTGCGGTTGCCGCAAAACCTGCTGGCAACATTCTTACTATCCGAATGATGTACGCATCCCTTGGGATCGTTTCGCCTGACCAGGGCCATCTTCAGCGCCTCATCGGCCAGCTCGGCAGGCGCCTCTTCCACGCGTAATAGCCCTGGCGGGTCACCTATGCAACCAAAGATACAAAAGGAATCGAATGGCCAGAGAGGATTGCCCTTACCGATGCTCGATTCTTGACAGGCGGTCAAGTCCTGTGGAGTGGTGTAATCGTTTTGT
>NZ_KV818676.1:0-1361 GCF_001814995.1 Rothia sp. HMSC066H02
AGTAGCGTCCCGCATAGTGGTGTAACCGTGGGTGGTCGGCCCGTTTGATATGGGTGCGGTCACCGTGTGATCCTTCGAGAAAGCTCTCTACTTCTGACTCGAAATGATTTGGAGGCACAACGATGACCGCTCCTCATATTATCGACCCTGCTGGCATGCTTGGCGAGGCGTTGTCCCAGGCATCCCCAGATTTGATGCGTTCCTTGCTCCAGCACGTCATTAACGCGTTGCTATCAGCGGACGCTGATGCGGTGTGCGGGGCCCAGTGGGGTCAACAAGATCCGCAGCGTCACACCAGGCGCAACGGGTATCGCTACCGGCCCCTGGACACCAGGGTCGGCACCATCGACGTGGCGATCCCCAAGCTGCGCTCAGGCACCTACTTCCCAGAATGGTTACTGCAACGGCGCAAACGCTGTGAAACCGCGTTGATCACAGTGGTCGCTGACTGCTACCTGGCAGGAGTATCCACGCGCCGTATGGACAAGCTCGTCAAAACCCTGGGGATCACAGGACTGTCCAAGTCCCAGGTCTCACGGATGGCAACAGACCTCGACGAACACGTGGACCAGTTCCGCAACCGGCCCCTCCACGATGCCGGGCCTTTCACCTTCGTCGCCGCTGACGCACTGACCATGAAAGTACGCGAAGGAGGACGCGTCGTCTCGTGCGCGGTTCTGGTTGCCACCGGAGTCAACAATGACGGACACCGCGAAGTGCTGGGGTGCGCGTGTCCACCAGCGAGACCGGCCCGGCGTGGAACGAGTTCTTCGCCGACCTGGTCGCCCGAGGCCTGACCGGCGTGCGCCTGGTCACCAGCGACGCGCATCTGGGCCTGGTTGAGGCCATCGCAGCGAACCTACCCGGAGCCACCTGGCAACGATGCCGTACCCACTACGCCGCTAATCTCATGTCCGTCACCCCCAAAGCGCTATGGCCCGCTGTCAAAGCGATGCTGCACTCGGTGTATGACCAGCCCGACGCGGCATCGGTCAACGCTCAATACGACCGGCTCTTGGACTACGTGAACGACAAGCTCCCCGCCGTGTGTGATCACCTCGATCAAGCCAGGGCAGACGTCCTCGCCTTCGCGTCCTTCCCCACCGGGGTATGGACCCAGATCTGGTCCAACAACCCCAATGAGCGCCTCAACCGCGAAATCCGCCGACGCACCGACTCCGTGGGGATCTTCCCCAACCGCCAGGCCATCATCCGCCTGGTCGGAGCCGTCCTCGCCGAACAAAACGACGAATGGGCCGAAGGCCGACGCTACCTCAGCCTCGACATCCTCACCAAATCACGACTCACACCCCAACCCACCCAGCAGGAGGAACCCCCACTCCAACTCAGCGCATAACCCA
>NZ_KV818677.1:0-1510 GCF_001814995.1 Rothia sp. HMSC066H02
AGTCAGCTTGAGTCACGCACCCCCGTGTGTGATTCGCTGTTTGAGATCAGGTTATCGAACTTTTCTATTTTTTCAACGGAGAGTTTGATTCTGGCTCAGGACGAACGCTGGCGGCGTGCTTAACACATGCAAGTCGAACGATGAAGCCTAGCTTGCTAGGTGGATTAGTGGCGAACGGGTGAGTAATACGTGAGTAACCTACCTTTAACTCTGGGATAAGCCTGGGAAACTGGGTCTAATACCGGATACGACCAATCTCCGCATGGGGTGTTGGTGGAAAGCGTTATGTAGTGGTTATAGATGGGCTCACGGCCTATCAGCTTGTTGGTGAGGTAACGGCTCACCAAGGCGACGACGGGTAGCCGGCCTGAGAGGGTGACCGGCCACACTGGGACTGAGACACGGCCCAGACTCCTACGGGAGGCAGCAGTGGGGAATATTGCACAATGGGCGCAAGCCTGATGCAGCGACGCCGCGTGAGGGATGACGGCCTTCGGGTTGTAAACCTCTGTTAGCAGGGAAGAAGAGAGATTGACGGTACCTGCAGAGAAAGCGCCGGCTAACTACGTGCCAGCAGCCGCGGTAATACGTAGGGCGCGAGCGTTGTCCGGAATTATTGGGCGTAAAGAGCTTGTAGGCGGTTTGTCGCGTCTGCTGTGAAAGGCCGGGGCTTAACTCCGTGTATTGCAGTGGGTACGGGCAGACTAGAGTGCAGTAGGGGAGACTGGAATTCCTGGTGTAGCGGTGGAATGCGCAGATATCAGGAGGAACACCGATGGCGAAGGCAGGTCTCTGGGCTGTAACTGACGCTGAGAAGCGAAAGCATGGGGAGCGAACAGGATTAGATACCCTGGTAGTCCATGCCGTAAACGTTGGGCACTAGGTGTGGGGGACATTCCACGTTTTCCGCGCCGTAGCTAACGCATTAAGTGCCCCGCCTGGGGAGTACGGCCGCAAGGCTAAAACTCAAAGAAATTGACGGGGGCCCGCACAAGCGGCGGAGCATGCGGATTAATTCGATGCAACGCGAAGAACCTTACCAAGGCTTGACATATACTGGACCGCATCAGAGATGGTGTTTCCCTTCGGGGCTGGTATACAGGTGGTGCATGGTTGTCGTCAGCTCGTGTCGTGAGATGTTGGGTTAAGTCCCGCAACGAGCGCAACCCTCGTTCTATGTTGCCAGCACGTAATGGTGGGGACTCATAGGAGACTGCCGGGGTCAACTCGGAGGAAGGTGGGGATGACGTCAAATCATCATGCCCCTTATGTCTTGGGCTTCACGCATGCTACAATGGCCGGTACAGAGGGTTGCGATACTGTGAGGTGGAGCTAATCCCTAAAAGCCGGTCTCAGTTCGGATTGGGGTCTGCAACTCGACCCCATGAAGTCGGAGTCGCTAGTAATCGCAGATCAGCAACGCTGCGGTGAATACGTTCCCGGGCCTTGTACACACCGCCCGTCAAGTCACGAAAGTTGGTAACACCCAAAGCCGGTGGCCTAACCTTTT
>NZ_KV818678.1:0-1868 GCF_001814995.1 Rothia sp. HMSC066H02
TTGTTGGGTAGGGGAGCGTCGTGTAGCCAGTGAAGCTGCGGTGTAAACCAGTGGTGGAGGCTATGCGAGTGAGAATGCAGGCATGAGTAGCGAAAGATGAGTGAGAAACTCATCCGCCGGATGATCAAGGGTTCCAGGGTCAAGTTAATCTGCCCTGGGTTAGTCGGGGCCTAAGGCGAGGCCGACAGGCGTAGTCGATGGATAACGGGTTGATATTCCCGTACCGGTGAAAAACCGCCCATACTGATATTGTGATGCTAACCATGCGAAGCATGATGTGCAGGCTTTTGTTTGTGTGTTGTGTGGGTTGTGGGACCCGATCTTTGGAGGTAAACGTGTTAACAGGTGTGACGCAGGAAGGTAGCCAAGCCACGCGATGGTTGTCGTGGTCTAAGCGTGTAGGGTTGTCGGTTGTTAAATGCGCCGGCTGTGTGCCTGAGACGTGATGGGACCCCGTTTTTGGGGGATTTGGTGATCCTATGCTGCCGAGAAAAGCATCGGCGTGAGGTTTTAGCCGCCCGTACCCTAAACCGACACAGGTGATCAGGTAGAGAATACTAAGGCGATCGAGAGAATCATGGTTAAGGAACTCGGCAAAATGCCCCCGTAACTTCGGGAGAAGGGGGACCTTGAGCGTGATGGGCACTTGCTGCCTGGAGCGTGTATGGGTCGCAGAGACCAGGGGGAAGCGACTGTTTATCAAAAACACAGGTCCGTGCGAAGTCGTAAGACGATGTATACGGACTGACTCCTGCCCGGTGCTGGAAGGTTAAGAGGATTGGTTAGCCCTTTTTGGGCGAAGCTGAGAATTTAAGCCCCAGTAAACGGCGGTGGTAACTATAACCATCCTAAGGTAGCGAAATTCCTTGTCGGGTAAGTTCCGACCTGCACGAATGGAGTAACGACTTCCCTACTGTCTCAACCATGAACTCGGCGAAATTGCAGTACGAGTAAAGATGCTCGTTTCGCGCAGCAGGACGGAAAGACCCCGTGACCTTTACTATAGTTTGGTATTGGTGTTTGGTTTGGCTTGTGTAGGATAGGTGGGAGACTGTGAAGCATGGACGCTAGTTTGTGTGGAGTCGTTGTTGAAATACCACTCTGGTCAATCTGGATGTCTAACTTCGGGCCATGATCTGGTTCAGGGACAGTGCCTGATGGGTAGTTTAACTGGGGCGGTTGCCTCCTAAAGTGTAACGGAGGCGCCCAAAGGTTCCCTCAGCCTGGTTGGCAATCAGGTGTTGAGTGTAAGTGCACAAGGGAGCTTGACTGTGAGACTGGCAGGTCGAGCAGGGACGAAAGTCGGGACTAGTGATCCGGCGGTACGTTGTGGAACGGCCGTCGCTCAACGGATAAAAGGTACCTCGGGGATAACAGGCTGATCTTGCCCAAGAGTCCATATCGACGGCATGGTTTGGCACCTCGATGTCGGCTCGTCGCATCCTGGGGCTGGAGTCGGTCCCAAGGGTTGGGCTGTTCGCCCATTAAAGCGGTACGCGAGCTGGGTTCAGAACGTCGTGAGACAGTTCGGTCCCTATCCGCTGCGCGCGTTGGAAATTTGAGAAAGGCTGTCCTTAGTACGAGAGGACCGGGACGGACGAACCTCTGGTATGTCAGTTGTACCGCCAGGTGCATGGCTGATTGGCTACGTTCGGGAGGGATAACCGCTGAAAGCATCTAAGCGGGAAGCCTGTTTCGAGATGAGATTTCCTGGCACTTTGGTGTGTGAGGCTCCTTATAGATGATGAGGTTGATAGGCCGGGTATGGAAGCGGGGACTGAAGACTCGCGGAGTTGACTGGTACTAATAGGCCGAAGGCTTACTTTTCAAGATTGTGTGTTTGCGTTCACTGTATGGTTTTTGGATAA
>NZ_KV818679.1:0-374 GCF_001814995.1 Rothia sp. HMSC066H02
TCCCGGTAGGTTCCTTGCTCCACCACACACCCACCATCCAACACCACCACAGAATCAACACCACGCAACGTCCACGCACGATGAGACACCAACACCACCAAACGCCCAACAGCAGCCACCTTCAACCGAGCAAAAATCTCCTCCTCAGTCTCAGCATCCACAGCACTGGTCGGCTCATCCAAAACCCACACCGGCGCATCCCGAAGAACCACACGCGCCAACGCCAAACGCTGCCACTGACCACCCGAAAGACCAACACCACCAAACGACTCACCCAACTGAGCATCCAAACCACCCTCAAGACCACGCACAAAATCATCAGCACAAGCCACCGACAAAGCCGACCACAAATCAGCATCACCAAGACGCTCAAC
>NZ_KV818680.1:0-1368 GCF_001814995.1 Rothia sp. HMSC066H02
TCATTGCCACAACTTCGGCGGTGTACTTGAGCCCCGCTACATTATCGGCGCAGAATCACTTGACCAGTGAGCTGTTACGCACTCTTTCAAGGATGGCTGCTTCTAAGCCAACCTCCTGGTTGTCTAAGCAACTCCACATCCTTTCCCACTTAGCACACGCTTAGGGGCCTTAGTTGGTGGTCTGGGCTGTTTCCCTCTCGACAATGAAGCTTATCCCCCACTGTCTCACTGCTACGCTCTCACTTACCGGCATTCGGAGTTTAGCTGACGTCAGTAACCCGTGAAGGCCCATCGGCCATCCAGTAGCTCTACCTCCGGCAAGAAACACGTAACGCTGCACCTAAATGCATTTCGGGGAGAACCAGCTATCACAGAGTTTGATTGGCCTTTCACCCCTATCCACAGCTCATCCCCTCCATTTTCAACTGAAGTGGGTTCGGTCCTCCACGACGTCTTACCGTCGCTTCAACCTGGCCATGGATAGATCACTCCGCTTCGGGTCTAGGTCATGCCACTCAAACGCCCTATTCAGACTCGCTTTCGCTACGGATACCCCACACGGGTTAACCTCGCGACATAACACTAACTCGCAGGCTCATTCTTCAAAAGGCACGCTGTCACCCCAAAAGGCTCCAACGGCTTGTAAGCACACGGTTTCAGGTACTATTTCACTCCCCTCCCGGGGTACTTTTCACCATTCCCTCACGGTACTGATTCACTATCGGTCATTAAGAAGTATTTAGACTTACCAGGTGGTCCTGGCAGATTCACACGAGATTCCACGAGCCCCGTGCTACTCGGGTGGCCACACCACGGACAGAACAATTTCGATTACGGGACTCTCACCCTCTACGGCCGACCATTCCAAGTCGTTCACCTACCATCCTGAACATCATGCCGGCAGCCAGTTAGAACTGCCACTGTGACTCCCACAACCCCCATGATGCAACGCCTAACCGCTATCACACACCACAGGTTTAGTCTCTTCCGCTTTCGCTCGCCACTACTCACAGAATCATTACTTTATTTTCTCTTCCTGCGGGTACTGAGATGTTTCACTTCCCCGCGTTCCCCCCAACCAGCCTATACATTCAGCTGGCGGTAACTCACCATGAAGATGAGCCAGGTTTCCCCATTCGGAAATCCTCGGATCACAGCCCAGTTATCGGCTCCCCGAGGCTTATCGCAGATTCACACGTCCTTCATCGGCTCTTAATGCCAAGGCATCCACCGTGTGCCCTTAATAACTTACACACAATCAAGAAAAATAAGAATCTAAAATCAACAATCAAACCAACACCAAAGCATTGATTCAACGCAAATTCCAGAAGATGCTCGCGTCCACTATATAGTTCTCAAACAACAACC
>NZ_KV818681.1:0-1483 GCF_001814995.1 Rothia sp. HMSC066H02
CCGACCACAAATCAGCATCACCAAGACGCTCAACCGCCGCCTGCGGCAAACCCAGCAGGAGATTTTCACGCACAGTCAGTTCATAACGGCCGTAGTCTTGACTCACCAAACCAACATTTGCCAACAAATCATCAGGTGATATGTCCTGTACCGACGTACCTCCCATGAGGATGTCTCCTTTGGAGGGCTTCAGCATACCCATGAGTGCATTTACTAGGGTTGTCTTTCCCGATCCGCTGGGCCCGACAATACCAATCATCTGCCCGGGACCAAAAGTGAGATTGATGTTTTTAAGAGCTAAAGAATCAGCTTTTGGATACTGGATAGCAAGATTCCTAATGGAAACGCTGCAGATTTCGGGGTAGGTATCGGCAACCGAATTTTTCTGCCCGGGCTGTGCGCTAGAAATAAACTTTCGATATATATCAATTGCGTTTGACCCCGCTGCCATCGAGCTAAGGTCGCTTCCCATCGAGCCAAGCGAGACTATAGCCGAGGTAATACCTATAACAGCTCCAGCAAGAGCACCGGGAGCCGGCACCGAGGCCGCTAGAAAAATAAGGGCTAAAGCTAGCAATGCAGCGCTTATAAAACCAACAATTGTATATATTCTGAGGATGTAACGAGCTAGGCCAATTTCCTCCTCACCGGATTTTTTCCGTTCTTGATTAGCGCGATGCGCAAAGAACGACCGAGCATTAAGAATTGCAAGCTCACGAGCAGTAGTTATTTGTGCAATCTGGTTAGTGCTATGCCACGCGTTGTAGCTATATGAATATATTTTTTCCATTGCCTCAGCATTCTTACTCGAATAGAGATGTGACATAAAGGCAACAGGAATCATGCCTGCAAGCATGCAGAGTGAAGCATATACATTGATCTTTCCTACGGAATAACTAAGGGCTCCCGTCGAAAAAATGATGAATATCAGAGCACCCATAGTGGAAACTTGAGCCCCCAGGCTCCCCCCTGTCACAGCTTCATGAGCTGCCCTTGATGAGCGAGCATAATCACCGCTCGCGATTTCCTGAGAAGAACAAGTCGCCAGACGAGAAGATACGTTCTGAATACCTGTACTTGACATTCGAGAATTTAGAATCATACGCAGAGAGTCTGATGCTTGCCCCAGGGCAATGTATCCTGCCAGCACAAAACTAACCCCCAGAGCTAGCGGAAGCACTTCATCCTGGCTCTGACCCAAATGCTCAACAAGTCTAGTGACAGCCTCCATCTGCAGAGCAGGGAATAGTGATAGGCACACAACAGACACTAGATAGGAAACGGTCCATACGGGGTGATTTTTGAAAGCATAAACCACGGACCAAACAGTATTAGCCATAATCTTACGCATCTTTATAGTCCCTTTCAGCGGAAGTTTTGCGCCCTGCAGAATCTTCAGAGATCTGATTTTTGAAAATTTCCATAAACTTTCCCTCTGCCTTCAGTAGCTCCCGGTAGGTTCCTTGCTCCACCACACACCCAC
>NZ_KV818682.1:0-297 GCF_001814995.1 Rothia sp. HMSC066H02
AATCACACACGGGGGTGCGTGACTCAAGCTGACTAAATTTGAAACCATTTGATGATTATCAAATATAAATAAATATTTGGTATTAGTTTCAGTTTCCATCACCATAATGGTGATTTTATTGAACAAAGCACACTATTGAGTTCTCAAGCAACACACCGATTCAACACCTTGACCCCTTCATCCGAAGGACGTCTTACCATTGAACGGTCATTCATGTTATTTCGTTGTGTTACCGCGTTCCCGCGGCAACTCAATCAACTATACCAGCGTTTTGTGTGCCGTGCAAATCCGTTTTCC
>NZ_KV818683.1:0-190836 GCF_001814995.1 Rothia sp. HMSC066H02
GGGGGGGGGGGGGGGGGGGGGGGGGGGGGGGGGGTACTCGCGGAGGCGCACTTACTGCGGGCGTGCAAAGGCCCCGCCGATAAGGGACCGGCGGGGCCTTTTAGAGGTGAGTGCTACTTGGCTTATTTTTCTTGCATCTAGTCAGATTCATCTAGAGGCTTTGCGGGCTCACTCCTGCAATCAGATTTCCGTATTCTCTTATCCCACGAATTAGGGTCGAAGAGATAAGACCCTGCTGGTATTTCTCGAGTTACAGACTGTCCATTTTTAAGGATGATTGTAGCTTTCCCAGGCTGGTATGTGTAAGATCCTAAATTATAAAAATCAAACTTATGAGTATGGGTGTAATTGAAATTTACATTTTCAAATACTGAGTCTGCTTTGGGTTGCTTATTGTTATATGGTTGAAAAATCTGTTGCGTGTAGTACCCAGCTTTTCTTGAGTATTCTTCCATAATTGGAGTTATAATGAGGTCGGTATATATATTTGTATAGAAGCAGGCAATCCCGAAGATGTATGAATTAGAGAAATCCGGGGCAATTTTGAATGTTGCTTCCCGAAAGCTAACTTCTGAATCTTCCGCTCCTAAAATTGTTCCTGAAAAATTTGTCTTATTGCATTCAGAGTGGAACTTTGCATAATTAAAAATGACATTCCCTCTAAATTCTGCCAGTAGAAAATTTGCTTTCTCTTTAAACTCTGTGTATTCAAATAAAGCGGTTTTGTAAAATTGTGTTAGAGTGAAGTCTGTATCTTGATAAAAGTGTGAACGAGAGAAAACGGCAGTGTCTTCAAAATGAACGTGCTTGAAAATGGCACCTTTGTGAAAATGCGATTCAAATGTGAAGCGTTGTTCTATTTTTTCATCTTCCTTAAACCTTGCCCATTCAAAATTAACCGGCCCATGGAAAACCGTATTTACAAAATCTGGGTCACAATAAAACCTTGCAGACTCGAATTCTGTCAATCCGTAAAAGTTTGAATTCTTGAAGGAAATTTCACTCAGGAAGTCTGAGTTATTAAAATTTGCATTTGCTAATTTTATGTTGGACAAAGGGTAATTAATTTTGGAGTTTTCGAAGTTGTATTCAATGTAAGTCCACGGATTTTTACTCGGCAAGCAAAGGATTTCAATTTCACGATTATTTTTTGTGAATTTAAGGGTGTCTTTATCTATTCGCGAGCTAATCTCAGAGAAAATTTTTTGGCGAACGAGGACGTCATTAAAACTACTTTCGGGATCATCGCGAATGTATTTACATAGGTGGTCTACTATGTTAGATACTTCTTTAAATATTTTCTCTGTTGTGTTTTCAAGTAATTCATTCTTTACGTACTCGTCGGCGATATTCATTAGTGTTTCAACTGCCAAAATGCGGGTACTAACATTGTCGCTTTGAAGGTCTAAGATTGATTTCCTGATTTTATCTTGAATAGATTTAGTGTATTCATGTTGTTGTTTGCTTTTTTCGAAGTTTTCCATCATAAGGTGATGTCTTTTATTTTCTGCCCCAGTGAAAGCATTGCGGATGAAATTAAATGCACCGATGACAGGTTTTATAATTGCTATGAGGTCCAATTTTTTAGCCCTTTCGTAATCTGGATGGTGGTGAAATTTTTGATATAAATTGAGATCTCTCCTGTTTTGATTCCTCCTATATTGTCGTAACAAACTGATTGTCTATTTAATTATAGTATAAATTTGACTTGGTTGGTTGCCTGTATTTTTGTATAGATTTCAGTGTGTGGAGTATGCGAGAACTCAGGGTAGGGTGTTTGTGATACCTATAGGGTGGATAATATTTCTGGCAGTGATGGGTTGTCGGGGTTGAAAAGTGCGCACCCAGCGGGGATTGTGTATGTTTTATTTTTGTATTTAATCTCTTGGAGTGGAATTATTTTACTGGAATTGTTGACGCAAAAATTGTAGCTACTAGGGGGTGTATTGTATGAAAATTTTGCTCTATGAAAATTTTCTTGAGTTGATAGTGAGAAAACGGGAAGATACTCAAGGTGGGTATTTTTAAATGATAGCCCTCCGGAAAATTTTGCCCCCACGAATGAAATGGTGTTCAGGGAAGGACGTTTTATGTAGAATCCACTACTTTCAAAAGAAGCGTCGTTGAGGAATGTTGTGTTATTGCAATAGAGAGGAGACATGAAAGTTGTATCTCTAAAGTGTGCGCAGCCTTCAAAGGTTGATTCATTGAATGAAACCTTACTTTTCTTTGTTGCCCCGTAGAAATCTGCTGAATCAAAAATTGCTGTTTCTTTGAAAGTTGATTTTTCAAAGTCTACACTGTCGATGAAAATTGATTCCTTGAATGTAATTGATTTGGAAAAATAAGAATTTGAAAAATCTACAGAATAAAAGAATAACGCTGAGGAGAAATTGAATGTAAAGATAGACCAGGGGCCTTTCTGGATTACATTATTTTTGTCACTTGAACTTTCCATACTTCTGAGACGTGGTCGGATTTCTTTTAATATGGACTGGCGAATATCTCGTTCTTCGCGAACTGTTACGTTATCTTCGGAGTAAATATCTTTGTAATTTGGGAAACTATTGAGAGAATCAATATATTCTTGTATTTCGTTGAGTGGCAAGGGCGAACGGATATATGCACAAAGGATATTGATAATAATCTGTCCTTCATTCTGCTGTTCTTTGGGCTCGAGGGTGTCGTCAGCAAGCCACTCATCGACTAAGCCAACAAGGGTATAGATACCGCCCAGACGGACAGTCGCTTTCTCGTCAGCTAGCTGCTCTACAGCTTTGGTGTAGCGGCTACGACGCTCTGCATGAACCTGGCGGATATGGTCGCGTTCGTTCTTCTCCGCATCCTGCTCATTCTTCTTGATATCCGCGTCGATTTTGAGGCGGTCGCCCTGGTTCTTCCAATTAGTCTGCAGAAGAGTCAGAACCGCAATAATACCGCCAGTGACGTACAGAAGATGCAGACGCAGCTGATCCGAACTGCCAGAGCTCATACCGCAGTGCAACCAGAGAACCCAAGGCAGAACGAGTGCAACCGCACCGCCACCCAGACCAAAGCCAATGAGGAGCTTAGTAAAGTGCCGGATATACCAAGGCCTCCCCTGAGCCTTTGGGATTACCGGGCTCTCTGGAGCGGGTGATGCGTTATTGCTGGGCACTAGGTTCTCCTGTCCTCTCTGATAGGAACGTTCACCTTCCAGCATAGGGTAAAGCTGCTTGCCGTGAGTCGCGCCCGGTCATCAACGAGGGGCCAGCCTGCTTGAGATAGGCAGACGGGGTTTCTTTGCAGCTGTAGCAGGTAACGAGGAATGGAAGTTCTCAAAATGATCGATATTGTTTCTCGCGGTAGGTGCAATGGCTACGTAATTAATATTGTTGTGTTGTTATGTCTTAAGAAATGCGCTACATTATTAGGTATATGGTCGTGTGTGTAGGGCTTGTCCTTATATGCAATGACCATAAAATAAAAGTGGAGCTACCAGCGATGCTGGTAACATCGCCAGTAGCCCCACCATCAGAGCCTAAAAGAGACACGAAGCTGCAAACTCACACATCTCAATCAGGCTGGCAAACAGGGTAGCTACATAGCTTCCCCGTTCAACGAGGAGCCAGAAATGGTCCTTCTCCATAGGAGCGCACCTCCTCTCTATTTAATTTATAAATTAGAGACAACGCGGAATTGCGTTGTCACTGCTGATTTTAGCAGATGACACACATTCCGCGGATTTTTGCTACCCAATTTAAGTTTTATTTATCTTAGACATGGCGTAATACCACTGGAAAGCGATAAACGAATTCGGGTAGATAAGAATCGAAAAACCCCGCTAGAGCCTACTCGCTCAAGCGGGGTTTTTCGTGCCGTTTTTATTTTGTGCCCAGCTGCTCGGCGGCGGCGGCCAGACGCGCAAAAGCCCCGCCATACATTCACGCGGCGGGGCCTCAAGATAATTACTGCGCAGGCTCACTCAGGCGTGTGTACTCCTTCTGCTGTTCATCCCAGGACGCCGGATCAAAGAGCACCGTACCGACCGGGATACGGTAGCCCACGCCGTTCAGCCCGGCTGTACCCAGAGGAATAGGCTGACTGTCCTCATACACCGCGAAGTTATGCGCCTCCTGACCGGCGGTCTCCGAAGCAGTAGACAGGGCAACGAACCGAGCCCGGCGCATCTCGCCCGAGTCAGCATCCTCAACAGCGAAGACTGGCGGGCTCTTCACGAAAGACACATCGCAGAAATCAGCAGTCTGCACAAAGGACGCGCCATAAAACTCCGCGCCCGCCTTAAAGGTCACATCACGGAACCCAGCGAGCCCCTCAAACGTAGCCCGGCTAAAGTGCGCATCCCCGTAGAAGGTTGCCGCGTTAAACCCGGCATGCCCCTCAAAGACCGCCTCACGGAACTCCGCAACTCCCGCAAAATCCGTCCTGAAGAAGCTCGCATTACCGCCAAAAGACGACCTAAAGAACCCAGCGTTCCCTTCAAAGGAGGCACCGCTAAAGCCCGCATCCGCCGCAAACGTACTGTCGCGGAAGTCAGCGTGCCCTCCAAAAGAAGCCTCGCGGAAGTCAGCATTAGCATTGAATGTCACCCAGCGGAAGAATGCATCACCAGCAAAGCGCGCGTTACTAAAGTCTGCCGTTCCCATGAAAGTTACGTCGCTAAAACGCGCGTCCTGGTCAAAGACCGCCCGGGTAAAGTTCGCGTTACCTACAAAAGTTGCCCCGCTGAAATCCGAACCGCCGCAGAACCTCGCCGCAGAGAAATCGGCGTTCTCAATAGTCAGACCGTCGAGAGGGTAGAAGACGACCGCCCGGCTGAAATCGAACTCAAAGCCGCTCCACGCGCCGGGGACAACAGCCACCTCGCCCTTCTCGTTTTCGGCAAGGGTGCTGCTGCGCTTGCTCATCTCAACGAAGATGCTGCGGCGAATATCCTGCTCACCACGGAAAGCCGCCAGATCCGTAGCGAAATCACCCGCATAGTTAGCGGGCGGCGTATCGGATTCAAAAGCTTCTGCCTTGAACGCCCGCGCGAACGGCGAACGAACATAAGCGCAGAGGGCATTGACGATGACCTGTCCCTCCTTCTGCCGCGCCTGAACGCTGAGTTGCTCGTCAGCGAGCCACTCATCCACCAGACCCGCAAGCGTGCTGATGGCGCTCGCACGGACTGCAGGGTTCGGATACGCCAGCTGCTCAACTGCCTTGCTGTAACGGGTACGGCGCTCGGCATGCACCCGCTGGGGGTGTTCCAGCTTTTTCTGGGCGTTCATGCGGTGGAACTCCCCAAGAAAGAGAACACCCAACAGGGTGCCGGTGATGAAGAAAATGAACGGCTGAACCTCAAAATTGGCGATGTCAGTGTCAAAGGTGAAAGGCATAAGACCCGCCGTGACAATGCCCAAGAGCGCGATAGCCCAAACCCAGGTGCGGAAGCTCGACAGCTTCCCCTTGAGGTTGCCGAACTGCGCGGCGAGCGGGAAAAGCAGAATGACGACTGCGCAAGCTATCAGCCAAGCCCACGCGGTGCTGGGTGCCAGATGCATGTGGTTCTCCTGTCATCGTTGAAAGGGGCGGGTCATACTCAGCATAAGGTAAAGCTGCTGGGCTTGGGTGGTTGTGGGTCAAAAGCAATAACCCCGCCAGCGCTGGATGCGCGGGCGGGGTCTGTGGGGGCTTCCCCGACGGCGGGGGAGAGCTAGGTGTTATTTTGCGGGCTCACTAACGCTTTGCGGGCTCACTAACGCGGGTGTACTCCTGCTGCTCTTCGTCCCAGGAATCCGGGTCATACAGCACCGCACCGATAGGGAGAATGAACGTTCTATTAAGAAGTTCCGCCTCGCCACACCTGAAGCCATGAGCGCTCTCCGGGCGCGTCTCGAACAGGTAATCCTGTGAATCCGCCTGTGCCGAGAACCGTGCCCCCTGCGGTTGAGCCTTCGAGCCTCCAAAGGACGGCTCAACGTACGCGAAGCTAGTCTGCCTGAAGTCCGCGCCCTGACCGAACGTCGCATCCTCGAAGTAGGCTCCCTCAAAGCTCGCCCCGTTAAAGCTCACCGTCCCCGCGAACGTCGCCCTACCGAAGCCGACAAATGCCGTGAACGTCGCCTCACTAAAGTCGGCGCCCTGCGCGAATGCCGCGTTAGCGAAGTTCGCGTACTGCGGGAAGTCCATGTCATAGCTCGTCCTTATAACCGCAAAAAAACTCGACCGGCTGAACGTGGTGTCGCCGTCGAACCGCGCCCCACTAAAATCTGCGTACTGCGTGAAGGTCGCCCCGCTAAAGTCCGCCACGCCCGCAAAGCGCACGCCGCTGAACATTGCGGACTGCTTGGTGACTACACCGGCAAAGCGCGCGGTCCCGCCGAACAGCGACTTGGAGAACACCGCCGGGCGGTTGAAGACCGATGCTGCGAAGTGCGCCTCATCGCGGAACGTGGAGGCGGTGAACACTGCATTTCCGTCGAAGGTGACCGTCGCGAAGCTGGCTATGCCCGCGGTGTTCAAGCGTGAGAAGTCGGCGTCGGACCCGAAGGTGGATACCGCGAAGTCAGCCGTAGCCGAAAAGACCGCATCTGAGAAGTCCGCCTCGCCGGTGAAGGTTACGGTTGCGAAGCTTGCCGCGTCTGCAAAGCGTGCCTGGCTGAACTCTGCCGCGCCTGCGAAGTGTGCTGTGCTGAACCCTACCCAGCCGGTGAAGTTCGCGCCCTGGAAAGATGCGTCAGCCGTGAACTTGGCTGCCGAGAAGCTGGTGTCACCGTGGAAGGTTGCACCGGAGAAATCCGCCGGACCGTAGAAGGTTGCGGAGGCGAAATCAGCGTTCTGAAAGTGCAACTGCTGTAGCGGGTAGAAGATGGGTGCGCCGCCAAAGTCGAAGCGCAGATCAACCCACATGGGCGATATTGGCAGTACAGCGTGCTGGTTCTTCTTATGGCCTGCCTTGCTGCTTTCGGCGGCGGCGAGGCGGCGGCTGAACTCCATGAAAACTGTGCGGCGCACTAGCTGCTCTTCGCGTAGTGCCTCCTGATCGCGCGTGAAGTCCCCTTCGTACCCTTCGGGGGCTTCGTCTGATTCTAGAACCTGCCGCTTTTGCGCGAGGGGGTAGGGCGTGCGGATGCACCCGGTCAGCTCGTCGACGATGGCTTGGGCTTCTTCGCGGCGCACCTGCTCGGGGAGGGATGCGTCGGTGAGCCACTCGTCTGCGAGGTTGACGAGCGTGTACGCCCCGCCGAGGCGTACGGCGGGCTGGTGCCCGTCGAGGAACTGTTCGAGAGCGTGCGTGTAGCGTTCGCGCCGCCCGGCCTGCTGGTTGCGTGCCGGGGTGTTTTTGCGTTGCCGCAGCTTGGTGAAGAGTTTGTTGAGGTTCATGGTGGTGTGCCCTTCCTGCTCCGGTGCTGGCTTATATCCAGCATAGGGGAGAGCCTCACCCTTGCGCGCTCGCGCTGGGCGAAAGAACAAGCCCCGCCGACGAGGGGCCGGCGGGGCTTTTGGCGGTGAGCCTTATTTAGAGGAGGGGTTTCCTTGTTCTCCTCTAGAATCTTCTATTCACTTCGCAGGTTCGCTTAGCCCGCTGTAATTCCCATCCTTATTTTTTGGGGACATCGGGTCGAAGAGTACCGTTCCAAAGGGAATCTGGCGTTTTATTCCGGCAAGTTCGGCTTCACCCAGTGGAATAGCCTTACTGTTGCTATGGAGAGAGAAATTGTAGTCCTTTTGAGCTGAGTGTATGGAGAACTGGGCTCTCAAGGTCCCGCTCACAAAGGTTGGTTCATAATTTTCGAAGCGGGTGTTGTCGAAATTTACTTTTTGAGTGAAGGTTACTCCGCTGAAGTGCGCAGTTCGGGTGAAGGTCGCCCAGCTGAAGTCTGCGTTTTGGGTGAAGGTCGCCCTGATGAAGTTCGCGTTTTGGGTGAAGGTCGCCCTGATGAAGTTCGCGTTTTGGGTGAAGGTCGCCCCGCTGAAATGCGCGTTTTGGGTGAAGGTCGCCCCGCTGAAGTTCGCGATTTGGGTGAAGGTCGCCCCGCTGAAGTTCGCGATTTGGGTGAAGGTCGCCCTGGTGAAGGTCGCGTTTTGGGTGAAGGTTGCCTCGCTGAAGTACGCGTTTTGGGTGAAGGCCGCCCAGCTAAAGTTTGCGTTTTGGGTGAAGGTCGCCCTGCTGAAGATCGCGTTTTGGGTGAAGGTTGCCTCGCTGAAGTCTGCGTTTTGGGTGAAGGTCGCATCGCGGAAGTTCGCGTTTTGGGTGAAGGTCGCCCAGCTGAAGATCGCGTTTTGGGTGAAGGTCGCCCTGCTGAAGTCCACGGTTTGGGTGAAGGTCGCCTCGCTGAAGTCTGCGTTGCTGTAGAACTTGGCAGAAGAAAAATTACCTTTCTCAATCGTGAGGCTATTGAGAGGATAGAAAATGGGTGCTCGTCTGAAATCGAAATCAAAGTCACTCCAGATTCCTGGAACGGTTTTGATTACCTCGCCCTTCTTCTTGGTGAAGGTACTACTGCGCTTGCTCATCTCGACGAAGATAGTGCGGCGTACGTCCTGTTCTTCGTGGAACTTTGCATAGTCTGCGGTGATGTCTTTAGGCTTTTCGTATTCATCAGAATCTTCGAAACGCTTAATCAGAATCTGGAGCCGTAAAGACTCTTCTTCGCTGAGCTTCTCGGATTCTGATTTCTGGAGCTTTTCTAGTTCTTGGCGGGCTTCATATTCTTCAATTTCCTCTGCCAAGGGGAAGGGCGAACGAATGTAGGAGCAGAGGTTATTGATAATAACCTGCCCTTCTTTGATTCGAGTTTCTTCATCAATATTGTCATCGTCCAGCCACTCATCTACAAGGCTAACGAGGGAATATACTCCGCCAAGGCGCACAGGCGCCTTCTCGCTGGATAGTTTGTCGACTGCTTCAATATAGCGGTCACGGCGAGCTGCATGCACCTGACGAATATGGTCCTGGCTATTCTTGCGATTTGTCTCAATAAGACCCAAGACAGCGATAATACCACCCGTAATATAGAGAAGGTGTCCTCTCAACTCAGAAGCAGAGTTTTTAGATTCTTGTTTCTGTTGATTTCCAGTATCCTGACCGCTCTGTGTAGGCTGGGGGCTGCTTATAGTTTGTTGAGACTTGGCGCTATCATTTTCCCTGAACCAATTCGTATAAGAAGGGACAAAAAGAGCCGCTGAAGCGCCAGCAATGGCAAGCACGGCAAGCGAAAGTATGAAATATTTATTTGTGAGGGTGGAGAAGAGATTTTGTGCATATGATGCCAGATATTTTTTTTATAATTAGTAGTATGAATAATGCGATTGCGCTTTCCCAGGTATGGGTGGCTATAAATTTAAATATATCCGGGATATATATTTCTGTAATTTTTGAATAATTAAAGACTGCATAGACTATAAGTGCTGAAAAAATAATATTTGTAATTATTTTGATGGGTGTTTTTATCCCTAAGAAGAAGTTTTTTATATTCTCCTTAGCTGATATGTATTTACTTTTCGGAAAGGTCTTGAATGCTTCTGGCACGGGATTCTCCTGTCTGCTTTGAGAGGATATGGTCGTAACCAGCATACGGCAGGTGGGGACTCTCAAGCCACAGGTGAAGATTAGAGAATTACGTATCGGACAAGCGGAGATACCTCCATAGAATGAGCGATGGAGCTTGCAGACAGGCACTCCATATATAAGAGGAGCGAATCTCTGATATCTCACTGCACCTCTAGCAACGCTGCTAGAGGTTGAGTCTCCAGACTTAAAAATCACCCCGCACACCCTATATAGGGCGCTCTGTTGTCCCCCTCAGTACCTCTCGCGCCCCAATTTTTCGATTTTCCACACCTTGTTTAAAAAATTTTTTCGCCCCGACCGTCCATCAGCGTCCGCCGTGCGCTGAATCGCCGCGCCGCGCCCTCAATTAGCCCAAAAACCCCGGAATTCCGCGGCAAAACCGCCCATCCGCGCCTCGCCGCCGCCCCGATTTTCCCCGTAAAACACCGCCCCAGAACCCCAAAAAACCCGCCCCTCACACACCTCCGCGAAAAAAAGTTGAGTAAAGTTCACTCAACTCTATTGACAGCCCCTCCGAGAGAGTGCATACTTGAGTACATGAGGCTCAAGGCAGCCGCGCAGACCACCCCACACGGGGGCGGCACGCGCAGCACCGACCGCCTCCAAAACTTTCAAACTAACCCGCCTCGCATTAGAAGAAGCGGGGCACTGATCACAAGGAGTGAATAAATATGGCACGTGCAGTAGGTATTGACCTCGGTACCACCAACTCGGTCGTAGCAGCACTGGAAGGTGGCGACCCGGTCGTCATCGCTAACGCAGAGGGCACCCGCACCACCCCCTCCGTCGTCGCATTCTCCAAGGACGGCGAGGTTCTGGTCGGTAGCGTTGCAAAGCGTCAGGCAGTAACCAACGTCGACCGCACCATCTCCTCCGTCAAGCGCCACATGGGCACCGACTGGACCACTGAGATTGACGGCAAGAAGTACACCCCGCAGGAAATCTCCGCTCGTATCCTCATGAAGCTGAAGGGCGACGCAGAGGCATTCCTGAACGACACCGTCACCGACGCTGTCATCACCGTCCCGGCATACTTCAACGACGCTGAGCGTCAGGCAACCAAGGAAGCCGGCGAGATCGCAGGTCTGAACGTCCTGCGTATCGTCAACGAGCCCACCGCCGCAGCACTCGCATACGGCCTGGACAAGGGTAAGGAAGACGAGCTCATCCTGGTCTTCGACCTCGGTGGCGGTACCTTCGACGTCTCCCTGCTGGAAGTCGGCAAGGACGACGACGGCTTCTCCACCATCCAGGTTCGCGCAACCAGCGGTGACAACCGCCTCGGTGGCGACGACTGGGACCAGCGCGTAGTCGAGTGGCTGCTTGCACAGGTGAAGGCAAACACCGGCGCTGACCTGTCCAAGGACAAGATTGCTCTGCAGCGTCTGCAGGAAGCAGCTGAGCAGGCTAAGAAGGAGCTGTCCAGCGCTTCTAGCACCAACATCTCCCTGCAGTACCTGTCCGTCACCCCCGAGGGCCCCATCCACCTGGATGAGAAGCTGACCCGCGCAAAGTTCGAGGAACTGACCCGCGACCTGCTCGAGCGCACCAAGAAGCCCGTGCTCGACGTAATCAAGGAAGCTGGTGTGTCCATCTCCGAGATTTCCGAGGTCATCCTGGTTGGTGGCTCCACCCGTATGCCCGCTGTTGCTGAGCTCGTCAAGGAGCTCACCGGCCGCGAGCCCAACAAGGGCGTGAACCCCGACGAGGTCGTGGCAATGGGTGCAGCACTGCAGGCAGGCGTTCTGAAGGGCGACCGTAAGGACGTTCTGCTGATCGACGTCACCCCCCTCTCCCTCGGTATCGAGACCAAGGGCGGCGTGATGACCAAGCTGATCGAGCGCAACACCGCAATCCCGACCAAGCGTTCCGAGACCTTCACCACCGCAGAGGACAACCAGCCCTCCGTGACCATTCAGGTCTTCCAGGGTGAGCGTGAGTTCACTCGCGACAACAAGAACCTGGGTACCTTCGAGCTGACCGGCATCGCCCCCGCACCCCGTGGCGTGCCCCAGATTGAGGTCACCTTCGACATCGATGCAAACGGCATCGTCCACGTCTCCGCAAAGGACAAGGGCACCGGTGTTGAGCAGTCCATGACCATCACCGGCGGCACCTCCCTCTCCAAGGACGACATTGACCGCATGGTCAAGGACGCAGAGGCACACGCTGAGCAGGACAAGGCACGCCGCGAGGCTGCTGACACCCGCAACGAAGCCGAGTCCGTCGCATACACCACTGAGAAGCTCCTGAAGGAGAACGGCGACAAGCTGCCCGAGAACGTCAAGACCGAGGTTCAGGGCGATGTCGACGAGCTGAAGAAGGCACTCGAGAGCGACGACGACGCAGCAGTGAAGTCCGCATTCGAGAAGCTGCAGGCATCCCGATCCAAGCTGGGTGAGGCACTCTACGCAGCAGCACAGGCTGAGGCATCCGAGTCCAAGCCCGCCGCTGATGAGGACGTTGTCGACGCCGAGGTTATCGACGAAGACGAGAAGAAGTAATCATGGCTGAGCAGGAAAACACCACCCCCGACCCGCTGGAGGAGGCGTTCAACGCCCCCGCAGCGGAAGGCCATCCCGAAGCTGAGTCGGTCGAAACCGCCGACGACGCAGCGGAAGCCGTCGAGGCTGAGCTCCAGGACGCCGTAGAAGCAGAATCTGCGGATGCGGCACTCGCCGCAGAGCGCCTGGACTCCCTGCTTCGCCTGCAGGCCGAGTTCACTAACTTCAAGAACCGCACCGCTCGCGAAAAGGAGCAGCTGCGACTCTTCGTCATCAGTGACCTGGTCGGTTCCCTGCTGCCGGTGTTCGATGACATCGACGCCGCACGCAAGCACGGCGACTTGCAGGAAGGCCCCTTCGCCTCCATCGCTACCAAGCTCGAAGAGCTGCTCGGCAAGCAGGGCGTGGAGCGCTTCGGTGAAGTAGGCGACGCCTTCGACCCGAACATCCACGAAGCTGTACTGCAGCAGCCCACCGACGAGGTGGCTGAGGATCATGTCTCCATGGTTCTGCGTTACGGCTACCGCGTGAACGACCGTGTGGTTCGTACCGCTCAGGTGGCTGTGGCTGTCGCACCGTAAGGTGGTCGGCTCAGCATTGGCTGAATAACTAACGACGGGCGGGTGCTCTCCCTGGTGGGGGAGTGCCCGCCCTGTTGTTTGCCTGAGCTATTTGCACGGGCTGTTCTGCCTGGCGCGCCTGTTCTGTCGGGGTTGCTATACCCGGTGTGTTGGCGCGGGTTTTGGCTCGTAGGAGCGGCGGTTAAAAGGCTTGTAGGGGTGCAATTTTTTGGGCTCAACCCTTTCAAAATTGAGTCAAGTAGACTAAACTTTTATATAGAGCATTAAGACAAGCACGCGGTGCCCCTGCAAGCCGTCCCGTAACCGAGGAGGGCGGCGCATCACCGCAGAAGGAGAAACACAACATGGCAAGTGAAAACTGGCTAACCGACGACTTTTATAAGGCACTGGGTGTCAGCGAAGACGCAAGCGAAAACGACATCAAGAAGGCGTACCGCAAGCTCTCCCGCAAGTACCACCCGGACCTGAACCCCGGCGACGCCGCAGCAGAGAAGAAGTTCAAGGAAATCTCGGAAGCATACGACGTGCTCTCCGATAAGAAGCAGCGCGAAGAGTACGACCAGATCCGCCGCTACGGCGCATCTGGCATGGGCGGATTCGGCGGTGGCAGCTACACCGGCTACCCCGGCGCGGACGCATTCGGCGGCTTCAGCAATGGCGGCGCAGGCATCAACATTGACGACCTGCTCGGTGGACTCTTCGGCGGCAGCGCTGGCGGTTCCCGACGCTCCGCAGGCTTCACCAGCGCCGACTTCGGCGGCATGGGTGGCGGCGGTTTCGGCGGTGCACAGCACGCAGCCCCCGAAGAAAGCACCACCAGCACCCGCGTCAGCCTCGCCCAGGCGTACACCGGCGCGACCGTGACCGTGTTCCTGCCGGACGGCTCCCACACCGAGGCACGCATCCCCGCAGGCATTAAGGACGGCCAGAAGGTGCGCCTGCGCGGCAAGGGCCTGCGCGGCGGCGACCTGAAGGTCACCGTGCGCGTCTCCGATGACTCCGTGTACTCGCGCGAGGGCAACAACCTGATCCTGCGCGCACCCGTCACCCTCGCCGAGGCCGTCGACGGCGCAGTGATTGAGGTGCCCCTGCCCGACGCATCCACCGTGAAGCTGCGCCTGGCACCCGGCCAGGTCGGCCGCCGACTGCGCGCTAAGGGCCGTGGCTTCAAGGCTAAGGGCGGCGACGGCGACCTGCTGGTCATCCCGGAGATTGTACTGCCCACCGAGCTGAGCGCAGAGGCGCAGGAAGCATTCGATAAGTTCGTAAAACTGGCACCGCAGGAGAACCCGCGTAAGGATCTGTTGAAGAAGGCGAAGTAAACCATGGCATCTCGAGAATCATCATCTAAGTCCCGTAGCGGCAAGCCGTTGCACAGCGTGGACCTGCCGGTTTTCGTGATTTCTGTGGCGGCTGAGCTGGCGGGCATGCACCCGCAGACCCTGCGCCAGTACGACCGCATCGGCCTGGTCCAGCCTTCGCGTGCGCCCGGCAAAGCGCGCCGCTATTCGCAGCGTGACGTGAACCGTCTGCAGCAGATTCAGCAGCTCTCGCAGGAGGGCGTCTCCCTGGAGGGTATTCGCCGCATTATTGAGCTGGAGTCCCTCGTGGAGGAGCAGCAGGAGCAGATTGCGGCGCTGCAGCGTCAGGTTGAGGAT
Source organism: Rothia sp. HMSC066H02 (assembly GCF_001814995.1). Classification (NCBI taxonomy): domain Bacteria; kingdom Bacillati; phylum Actinomycetota; class Actinomycetes; order Micrococcales; family Micrococcaceae; genus Rothia; species Rothia sp. HMSC066H02. The sequence continues at coordinate 14,303 of NZ_KV818683.1, forward strand.
GCGAAGGTGAAGCTGGGCTTGGCGGAGCGCGTGTTCGCTGCCGGTACCAGTGGCGACGTGGTGCATATTGCCCGCGGTACCCGCCCGGCGCCTCGTCAGCGTTCTTCGGCTGTGGTGCTGTACCGTCAGCGTCACCAGTCGGCTACGGCGGATGATACGAAGCCGCAGCGCTAAACCGGCTAAACCCGCTACACTGGGATAAACGGCTCGGCTGTTCTAGCTCATTTGCGCTAGTCAGCGACCCATATAGGCTTGTGCGTCTTTGTGTCATACGCCGCGCGAGGGAGGGTAGACCCCCGCCCCGCATGCACTCAGACCCACACACAAGGAGGTGAGGCTCCCCGAACGAACGGGGAGCCTCACCTGCTTTAACCTATATGCACTTTGCGCGCTGGCGGGAAACCACCTGGCGGTAACTGGCGCTGCCCCGCTTACTTGCGGCGGTAGGTCAGATCGTGCGCGCGGCGGCCCGCCTCCTGAGCCTTACGTTCAAAGCTGGTGAGGGTGCGACCCTCCCAACGCGGAGCCCAACCACCCAGCGGATCCTCCTCGGTCGCACCGGCGCCGGGGTTCATGTTCTCAAAGTCGGGGTGCGCCTCCAGAACCTCACGCATGACCAGGGCGTACTCCTCCCAGTCGGTCGCCAGACGCCAAATGCCGCCGGGCTTGAGTACACGCGCAACCTTATCAGCGAACGCCGGGGATACCAGGCGGCGCTTGTGGTGGCGGGACTTGTGCCAGGGGTCCGGGAAGAACACCCACAGCTCGTCCACGGAGTTCTCCTCAAGCATGTTGTCGAGCAGCTCGGGTGCGTTCGCCTGAGCCACACGCACGTTCTCCACGCCGGCGTTGCCCATCTTCAGCAGCAGGTCCGCGATGCCGGGGGTGTACACCTCAACGGCGAGGAAGTTCGCCTCGGGCACCTCAGCTGCGCGGTGCACAATCGCCTCGCCCAGACCGGAACCGATCTCGACGACCTGGTACGCCTCACGGCCGTAAATCTTAACCGGGTCGAAGGTCGCCTCGGGTGCGACGGAGGTGTCGGTGCGCAGGCGCGGGATGTCCAGCACGTGGGTGGGGGAGTAGGTGTCCCACGCCTTCTGGCGGCGCGCGGTGAGGCGGTCGCCGCGGCGGACGAAGGAGTAGGGCTGGCGGAAGAATTCCTCGGGAACCGGCTTCTTGGCCTTTTCTTCGGTGGATTCGGGTGCCTGGCTAGGCTGCGTGTTCTCAGTAGACATACCTAAAAGAATAGCGCAGGGCCGCGGCACCGTGCGGTTTCGCGGCTTGTACGGGCGGGTGATACTGGGCTGGTCGGGTGTGGGTAGGTGGCGTGCGCGGTCTGCGAAGCGTAGAAATTCGGTGCGCATAGAAAATCAGCGGGCATACAAAAGTGCGGCGGGAACAAAGACTGTTCCCGCCGCACTTTCGCGAGGTTGCTTGAGGAGTGAGCTAAGAGGAGGGGCTTACTTCTTGGAGCCCAGCAGTGCCAGGCCCGCGCCGAGCATCACGATGTTGTTGGCGAGCTGCTGGCCGTCCTGGGTGGGGCGGAAGTACTTGTCGTGCATGTCCGGGTTGCGGAAGTACATGGTCATCAGGTTTGCCGCGAATGCGGTCAGGCCTGCGCCCGCCAGGCGTGCGGGGATGAAGGGGGTCAGCAGGGTTGCGCCGAGTGCGGTCTCTGCGCCGGAGATGAGCTTGCCGAAGGTTGCTGCGTCCAGCTTGGAGACTGCGGGAACGCCGGTTGCCGCCATCTGCTGCAGGAAGGCGTAGGTGCCTTCGTCTGCCTTGAGCTTCTTGACGCCTGCGTCGAGGATGAGTGCGCCGGCGGTGAGGCGGAGTGCTGCGTTGGAGAACTTGCTCATTGTTGTGTCCTTCTGTTCTGTGTTTGGTCGGTTAGGTTTTCGTTTGAACGGTTTCTACTCTAGACCCACTTTCTCGCATTGTAAAGTTTTACTTGTAAAGTTTCTTAATTTTTTGAAAACTGAAGAGGCGGGGCGCTCCGGATGGGGGGCTCTCGCACTCGGCAGGTCACCGCAGGCTCGCGCTGCCCCTGAACTGTCGCCTCCCTGCGCCGTCTCAAATCCTAGCCATGTTGGATTCCTTGTACTTGTGTGGGTATGAGGGGGTAAAATTTGAAATTATGCATTCTTTGCATAATTCTTTATCGGTGGCGCAAAAATTTGTAAACCCCGCGAAATCGGAGTTTACAAGCCCCAGCGCACCGCGCAGGCTATGGATGCGGGAATTACCCCTCCATGTACGCCGTTCAGGATTATGCACGAATACCAACCACCCGGAACCGCCCCCGAGTAGAACCCCGAGTAAAAACTGGGGCGAACCGACGCAGGAAAGAGAAATACGTGACACAGCAGCCAACGCAGCACAACTCCGTCACCGGCCTAGACTCCGAAGCTGAGCACTCCAAGCTCCAGCGCGGACTGAGCTACCGACACATCCAGCTGATCGCTATCGGCGGCGCCATCGGTACCGGCCTGTTCCTCGGCTCGGCGAAGACCATTGCCCTGACCGGCCCCTCCATCGTCTTTGTGTACGCGATTATTGGTAGCGTCATCTACTTTGTTCTGCGCGCCATGGGTGAGATTCTGCTCTCCAACCCCAAGTACAAGTCCTTCACCGACTTCATTACCGACATCCTCGGCCTGCGCGCCGGCTTCTTCGTCGGCTGGTCGTACTGGTTCTTCTGGGTTGTCACGGGTATTGCGGACGTCATCGCAATCACCGGCTACGTGCAATACTGGCTACCCGACATGCCCAAATTCATTCCGGCACTCGTCGTCATTGTCGCGCTGCTGTTGCTGAACCTGCCCTCGGTGAAGAACTTCGGCGAAATCGAATTCTGGTTCGCAGTCATTAAAATCGTCGCGATTGTCGCCCTCATTATTGTTGGTGCGCTCATGGTCGCCTTCAGCTTCACCAGCCCCGACGGTACTACCGCTTCCGTAACCCACCTGTGGGACCACCCCGGCCCCTCCGGTAGCGGTATCTTCACCCAGGGCGTGACCGGCTTCCTGGGCTCCTTCCAGATTGCTCTCTTCGCCTTCGTGGGTGCTGAGCTCGTCGGTACCGCCGTGGCTGAGACCAAGCACCCCGAGCGCACCCTGCCCAAGGCTATTAATGCTGTGCCTTTCCGCATTGCGCTTTTCTACGCTGTGCCGCTGATGACCATCCTCGCCGTGACCCCCTGGGACAAGCTGGATAAGTCCATGAGCCCCTTCGTGGGTATGTTCTCCCTGGCTGGCATTGCTGTTGCCGCATCGCTGGTGAACTTCGTGGTGCTGACCTCCGCGGCATCTTCTGCGAACTCCGGTATCTTCTCGACCTCCCGCATGGTCTACGGTCTGGCACACGACGGCGCCGCACCCTCCGCACTGGGCAAGCTCACCAAGAACGGTGTGCCCGCCAACGCCCTGTACCTGACCACCGTGCTGCTGCTGTTCAGCCTGGTCATGCTGTACGCCGGTAGCGGCATTATGGAGGCGTTCACCGTGGTGACCTCCGTGGCGTCGATGATGGGTATCTTCACCTGGAGTATGATCCTGATTGCGTACCTGGTCTACCGTAAGAAGTTCCCCGAACGCCACGAGGCATCCGTATACAAGATGCCCTGGGGTATTGGTATGAGCTGGTTTGGTCTGGTCTTCTTTGCTGTTATGGTCTACGCCCTGAGCCTGTACCCGGACACCGCAATCGGTCTGGCGCTGACCCCCATCTGGTTCATCGCTCTGGCTATTGGCTACGAGATTCTGACCCGCCACCATGCGGCGAAGCGTGCTCGCGCACTGGCCGCCGAGAAGCCTGCTGAAGAGGCTGCTCAGAAGTAATTCTGTTCTTTCTGCGGCGCTGTTGGTAAGCCCCGTTTCTGCATTCTTTGAGGATGCGGAGGCGGGGCTTTCGCGTGCCCTCATGCCTGCCTGTTTACGTTCCGGGCGGCATTTTTTACACTGCTTGATATGACGTGAATAATAGAAATAGGTCACATTTTTGCCGTAAATCCTGTTTTCTTGCACTTAACACCTGTAGAATAACTATCCAAGTAGCTGTGAGGGCTCTCAGAAAAACTCCGCGTCAATCGATAGCGTGACACTTCCGAATGCCGCGCGGTATCTGATAGAGCTCTAGCCTCGCCCCGAAATCCGGGGACACCCCGCAAGCAAATGGCCGCATAAACATACAGTGACCGTGCCCGCTGCGATCTAACGATTCTTATTCCAGTAACGGCACATGCGGTACGGGGTACAACCGCTGAAAAGAGGACGTCGTGACTGAACAGAACAACGTCAGCCTGAATCCTAAAGCTCCCGAACAGGGAGAGCGACTGCACCGCGGTCTAAGCAACCGCCACATCCAGCTCATCGCAATCGGCGGTGCCATCGGTACCGGCCTGTTCATGGGCTCCGGTCGCGCCATCTCCATGGCGGGTCCCTCAGTTATTTTCGTGTACATGCTCATCGGCGCCGTCATCTTCCTGGTGCTGCGAGCTATGGGCGAAATCCTGCTCTCCAACCTGAGGTACAAGTCCTTCTCCGACTTCACCACCGACCTCGTCGGCCCCATGGCCGGGTTCTTCCTCGGCTGGTCCTACTGGTTCATGTGGGTGGTCACCGCCGTCGCGGACATCATCGCAATCGTCGGCTACCTGCACATGTGGTGGCCCGACCTGCAAGCCTGGATCCCGGCGCTCGCCGTCATCGCTGTTCTGCTGACCCTGAACCTGGTCTCCGTAAAGAACTTCGGCGAAATCGAATTCTGGTTCTCCATGATTAAGATCGTCGCCATCGTCGCCCTGATTATCGTTGGCGGCGGCATGATCGCCGTCGGCTTCACCTCGCCCAGTGGTGCGCAGGCATCCGTCGCAAACCTCTGGAACGACGGCGGAATGTTCCCCAACCACCTGATTGGCTTCCTCGGTGCATTCCAGATTGCCGTCTTCGCGTTCATGGGCTCCGAGCTCGTCGGTACCACCGCCGCAGAAACCCAGGACCCCGAAAAGACCCTGCCCAAGGCAATTAACGCCGTGCCGGTACGTATTATGGTCTTCTACGTGGGCGCGCTCGCCGTCATCCTGATGGTCACCCCCTGGCGCCTGGTCAGCCCCGATAAGAGTCCCTTCGTCGCCATGTTCACTCTGGCGGGCCTGGGCATCGCCGCGCACATCATCAACTTCGTGGTGATTACCAGCGCAACCTCCTCGGCGAACTCCGGTATCTTCTCCACCTCGCGTATGGCATTCGGCCTGGCACGCGAGCGCAGTGCACCGCAGTTCCTGGGCAAGATTTCCAAGAACGGTGTGCCGCGTAACGCGCTGTTCCTTTCCGCCGTCATGCTGCTGTCCTCGATTGTGCTGCTCTACGCGGGCGACTCGATCTCTCGTGCGTTCAACCTGGTCACCACCGCGGCTGCGGTGCTCGTGATTTTCGCATGGGCCATGATTATGGTCAGCTACCTGATGTACCGCAAGAAGTTCCCCTCGCGCCACAAGAAGTCGAAGTTCCGTCTGCCCGGCGGCCGTTTCTCCGCGTGGCTGTCGCTGGCGTTCTTCGCCTTCACCATTGGTGTGCTGACCATGAACGAGGAAACCCTCATGGGTCTGCTCGCGATGCCCGTCTGGTTCGTGATTCTGGGTATCGGCTGGGTCTTCAAGCGCCGCGCTGATGCCCGCCGTCACGAAGCAATCTCGACCCGCACCGCGCAGATTGCGATTGTGGAGGCTTCCGAGATTTTCTCGGCACGCTAAACACCCACGCTAAGCAACCCACGCTAAGCCACATCGGCTATCGGTACCGGCTACTCACCGGCTACCGGTGCATGCGTAAAGCCCGCGTCACCTGCTCCTCTCAGGGAGCGGGGGACGCGGGCTTTCGCTGTCTCCAGGGATGAACCCGACGAGAGGCTCGCGGGAGTGCGCTTAGAGAGGCGCCACCTCAGCCTCTTCGGCAAGCGGGTCGTTGTCGTCATCGGTGCGGTAGAAATCCCAGCGTTCACAACCGCAACCCGAACGCATCGCCTCAATGACGGCGGCAGCTGCCTCCAGCGGGTCGAGCGCGTGCAGGTTCCACAGCGCATGCACCGGTACCGGGTGCCTCCAGCCGTGCTCCTGCAGGAACTCCGGGTCGAATGCGGGTAGCGCCTCGACGGTGGGTTCGAGCTCGCAGAGGAAGCCGGTGGGGGAGCGGAAAACCGTCACCACGGGGGTCGGGTCGGCATCTTCCAGGCAGGCTCCGTCGAAGAAGTAGTAGGTGCTCAGACGGCGGTTCCAGGCAAGCTGCGCGAGGCGTTCGCCGAAGACTTCCACCGTCTGCTCCCACCGGGTGCGGTGGTACGCCGCAAGGTCGGTGTGGGCGGTCTGCACCACGCCGATGCCCTGCTCGGTAAGTTCGCGGGCGCTCAGACGCGCGGGCTCTGCCGGTTCTGCCGGTTCCGTGGGAGCGTCCGCAGGGGGGCCGTCCGTGGTATCCAACTCTGCTAGTTCTGCTTCGGGGAGCTCAGCGTTAGTCAGCGCAGCGTCAGCGTTAGTTAGCTCAGCGTCGAGGAGCTCAAGCTCCTCAGCGGCACTCGACTCAGCAGCGCTCGCCTCAGCGGCACCCGACTCCACGGCAGCTGCGTTGGCTTCGTTCCTCGTCCACAGGCGCAGCTCGCGGGCAATCTGCGTGCGTCCGCGGTGCAGGGTCGTCTGCCAGGAGCCGAACTTGGCGCGTACCGCACCCAGGGGCGGCACCTGCTCAATGAGTGTGGGAATGGTAGACCAGTAGCCGTAGTTCAGCGCCGTCGGCTCGCGGTCGTATCGGGCGCAATAGCTCAAAAAGAGGCTCAGAGTCTTCTGCGCAAAATCCTCGGGTACCGCCGCGGCGTCGATATACCACTCGTTCTCGAGCGCCTCCGCCGGGTAGATGCCGGTGCGGAGCATACCCAGGGACCAGTCGCCGTCACCGAGGTAATCGTTGACGGTCTGAACCGGTGCCGGCCACGCCGATTCGCCCTCCATGCTGGAGGCGAGCAGGGTGTACAGGCTACCGCCCTCGGTGCCGATTTCTTCCAAGCCGCGCAGTCGGATGTCCTCGAGGGTCTGCGCGTAGGCTTCTTCCTCCAACTGGGAGTAGGGGTGTGCGGCAAGGTACTTGAGCGTTGCGCCAATCTTCGCCAGAACGTGCGCAATGTCTTCATTGTTGAAGTGGCGTGCCTCCAGCGCGGACGGCAGGTCGTGAATAATATCGCAATCAAGAATCAGCGCCGCGTACTCGGGCTCCGGAGGCAGATCGTAGGCTTCCGCGAAAACGTACCAGAGGCCGCATGCGAGCACCGTGTAGCTCGGGGCGTCTGCCGTGACCGGGCCAAACTGCCAGATGCCGGAGCTCAGCGCATAGTTCAGGTACTTCTTGTTGATGTGCGGGTACAGAAAGTTGAGGCGGCGGAGAACCTGGGTAGGGGTGAACCCCAGCGCGGCGAGTTCGGCGATGAGCTCCGCGTACTCGTCGTGAAAATCTAAGTAGCCCTCCGGCGCGTTTGATAGCGCGGCTTGTTCGCGCATGGGTCCCTCTTTCATCTGCGGGATGTGGCGGCACCTTGTCGTACCGCGCCGCCGAAACCCTGAATGTGTGCACGCAGATAAGGGCGTTTGCCTGGTGTGAGGCCACCCCTTATCTGCACGAATAAGAGATATTTTTTCAAAAAATATGCTCTTTTATCTAAATTTATCGCTGAAACTAAGCACTATTCAAATACATGAACCCCTAACACGGTTTCTTACGGAAAGATGACAATATTTAGCGCACCCACAGGGCAAAATGTGCGTAAAGACTCGTAATCTGCACTAGAAGATGCGATAGAAAAATATGCTTGCCCGCACCCACATAGGCGAGCAAAATACGCCCCGCGCTGACTCTTTTCTCAGCATTACCGGCCAACCCATGAGCCGCGGCGAAATATGCGAAACTGGAAGGATGAGCGAACACCCCCTCCCGAGCAGCATCCGCCCGCGTGCGGATCGAGCTGCAGACCCCGCGCCCAGCAGCGCCGCCGGCAACGAACCCAGCAGCGCCGCACACCGCGAAAAACACGAAACCGGCGGCAAGACTGAGCAGCCCGCCGAGCACCTCATCAACGCGCTCGCCGTAGAAACCGGTATCGCGCCGCACCGCATCCGCGCAGCCGTGGCGCTGCTCGACGCCGACAACTCCGTACCCTTCATCGCCCGCTACCGCAAAGAAGCAACGGGCGCACTCACCGACACCCAGCTGCGCACCATCCAGTCGCGCCTGGGCCAGCTCCGCGCCCTCGAAGAGCGCCGCAACCGCGTGCTCGAAGCGCTCACCGAACGCGCCGACGAAGGCCTCATCGACCCGCTCACCCTGCTGCAGCTGCGTTCCTCGCTCATGAACGCCGCCACTATCGCAGACGTGAACGCCATCTACGCCCCGTACCGCAGCGAGCGCGTGACCCGCGCCCAGATGGCGCGTGCCGCCGGGCTTGATTCCCTCGTCGAAGACCTGCTGGAGGTGCCCCTCGCCGAGGCGCACGCCATCGCTGCCGCGTACATTACCGACGGCACCGAAAACGACGAAGACGAGAGCATTGAGGTTGCAGAGGCGGACGAGGCCCTGCAGATTCACAGTGCCGAAGAGGCCCTTGACGGTGCCCGCGCGATTCTGGTTGACCGCGCCCTCACCGACCCGGTGCTGAGCGAAAAGCTCCTTAAGCGCCTGCGTGAAGGCGGCGTGATTGAGTCCCGCGTGATTGCAGGTCAGGAAAGCATTGGTGCGAAGTTCTCCGACTATTTCGCCTTCTCGGACCGTATTCGTTCCATTCCGCCGCACCGCGTGCTGGCGCTGCACCGCGCCAAGGACGCCGGCGTGGTGCGCCTCAAGGTGGATGTGGCACCCGCCCCCATGGCGCTTAGCCGCCTGCGCGGTGCCGCCCGCGCTGAAGCTGAGGCTGCCGCCGAAAATTACGAGAACGTCCGTTCTGCATACGAGCGTGAAGTCGCCGCCGCGCTACGCATCCCCGTGCAGGTGCTCAACACCGTCGACGACGAAGACCGCGTACTCGGCTGGCTCGCCGCCACCGTGCGCACCGCATGGCGCAGCCACCTGCGCCCGCGCCTTGCCGAACGCATCCGCCACCAGCTACTCGACGCCGCCGCACAGCACGCGACAGAGGTGTTCGCCTCCAACCTGCGCGATATTCTGCTCGCCGCACCCGCCGGACACAAGACCACCCTCGGCCTGGATCCTGGCCTGCGCCACGGCGTGAAATACGCCGTGGTTGACGGAACCGGTGAGCCGTTGCGCGTGGGCACCGTCTACCCGCACGCCCCGCGCAACCAATGGGCAGAAGCACTGCGCGAGCTCGCCGCCGCCTGCCGCGATTACGGCGTGGAACTCATCGCCATTGGCAACGGCACCGCAAGCCGCGAAACCGACAAGCTCGCCAGCGAACTAATCCGCGCCCTGCGCGAGGAAGGCGCAGAAGCACCTCAGAAGGTGACCGTCTCGGAGGCGGGCGCCTCCGTCTACTCCGCCTCCGCGCTCGCAGCCGCCGAGCTGCCCGACTACGACGTGACCGTACGCGGTGCCGTCTCCATTGCCCGCCGCCTGCAAGATCCGCTCGCCGAGCTCGTCAAAATCGACCCGCAGTCCATCGGCGTGGGCCAGTACCAGCACGACGTGCCACCCGCTGCCCTGCGCCGCGCCCTCAACGACACCGTCGAAGACTGCGTGAACGCCGTGGGCGTGAATCTCAACAGCGCCTCCGTGCAGCTGCTCGCGCACGTAGCGGGCGTGGGAACCGCAACCGCCGAACGCATCGTTGCCTACCGCACCGAACACGGCGCCTTCGCGAACCGTCAGCAGCTGCTGAACGTGCCGCGACTGGGGGCGAAAACCTTCCGCCAGGCGGCAGGATTCATCCGCATCCGCGGCGGGGAGGAGCCGCTGGATACCTCCGCCGTGCACCCGGAAGCGTACCCGCTCGCGCGCCGCATTATTGCCGACGCGCAGGCACGCAACGGCGCCCACTGGGTTGCCGGCGCCCTGGGTACCTCGGATGGAACCGACCCGCTCGCCGGGCTGAACCCCGCCGACTACGTGCAGGACAGCCACGAGCAGGACGGCCACGTGCCGGAGAGCATGGAAGCCACCGCCGGCGTGTACACGGTCGAGGACATCTTCGCCGAGCTACGCCGCCCCGGCCTAGACCCGCGCGGTAGCTTCCGCACCGCCCGCTTCTCCGAGTCCGTCTCGCACTTCGAGGACGTGCGCCCCGGCATGGTGCTCGAGGGCACCGTCTCGAACGTGGCAGCATTCGGCGCGTTCGTGGATATTGGCGTGCACCAGGACGGCCTCGTGCACATCTCGCAGATGAGCCGCGGCTACGTGGCGAACCCGCACGACATTGTGCGCAGCGGCGACATCGTGCAGGTGCGCGTGGTGGAGGTTGACCCGGCGCGCCGCCGCATCTCCCTCTCTCTGCTGGTAGAGGACGAGAACTAGCGGGGGGAGAGTGCGAGTATTCGCCGACTTATTGGGCAATCCAAGAATGATTGTTCGCTAAAAATTCAGCTTCCGCAAGAGTGCACAAAAGCCCCGACAAGCACTATCCGTGCCTGTCGGGGCTTTATGTAGGTTCGATTCGAGCTATACGCCCGAGCTACACCTTAGAAGTCGATGTTCGCCGGGTCAGCGCCAATACGACCCTCGGGGGTAGAAAGCGCATCCACAGCCGCGATGTCCTCGGCGGTCAGCTTCACGTTCACCGACGCCAGGTTCTCCTCAATGCGGGAGGGGGTCACAGACTTCGGGATAGCCACGGTGCCCTTAGCCAGGTGCCACGCCAGCACAACCTGCGCGGGGGTTGCGCCGTGACGCTCCGCGATCTCAGCCAGCACGGGGTTCTGCAGCAGATCGCTGCCGTTGCCCAGCGGGCTCCACGCCTCGGTCACGATGCCGTACTCGGCGTGAACGGCGCGCAGCGCCTCCTGCGAGAAGTAGGGGTGCAGCTCAATCTGGTGGATGGCCGGAACCACGCCGGTCTTCTCGATGATCTCGCGTAGCTGCTCCTCGGGGAAGTTCGAAACACCAATGGAACGGACCTTACCCTGCTTCTGCAGCTCAATCAGCGCGCGCCAGGAATCCAGGTACAGGCCCTGCTGCGGCTTGGCCCAGTGAATCAGGTACAGGTCAACGTAGTCGGTGCCCAGCTTCTCCAGGGAAGCCTCGAACGCCTCGAAAGCGCTCTCGTAGCCCTGGTCGGAGTTCCACAGCTTGGTGGTGAGGAAGATGTCCTCGCGAGCCACGCCGGAGTTAGCGATAGCGCAGCCCACGCCCACCTCGTTGCCGTAGATAGCGGCGGTGTCGACGTGACGGTAGCCGATCTCCAGGGCGGTGCCCACGACCTTCTCGGCGACCTCGTCCTCAACCTGCCACACGCCGTAGCCCAGCTGGGGGATGCTACGGCCATCGTTGAACTTTACGTTCGGTACGTTGTAGCTCATGCTGCTCCTTAGAGTGGGGGAGGCGGCGCCTCCGTAAGTAGTCCTTCAAGGCTACGCCCCAGAGCCCCCGTTGAGAAGGGCCGGGCCAGAATCGGGCGTGAATCTAGCCTGAGGCGTAACCAGATGACAAAAAATGACGGGGGCCATAAATACTGCTCAGACTCGAGGGCTACCGCTCAGACTCGAGGGCGGCTACCGCTCGACAGCCGGCGCGAAGAGCTCGCGCACATCCTCAGCCGTCACCGCCGCGGAGGCGAACTCGCCCTCACCGACCACCGCATCGAAGAGCGCGGCCTTCGACTCCTTGAGCTGCATGACCTTCTCCTCAATCGTGCCCTCGGCGACCAGGCGGTAGACGTGCACCTCCTTGTCCTGGCCGATGCGGTGAATACGGTCCACCGCCTGCTGCTCGGCGGCGGGGTTCCACCACGGATCCATGATGAACACGTGATCCGCCTCGGTCAGGTTCAGACCGAAACCGCCAGCCTTGAGCGAAATGAGGAACACCGGCTCCTGACCGCTCGTGAACGCCTCGATGACCTCGGCGCGGTTACGGGTCGAACCATCCAGGTACAGGTGGCCGATACCTTCCTCAGCCAGGCGCGCCGAAATGCTCTTGAGGTAGCCGGTGAACTGGCTGAACACCAGCACACGGTGGCCCCTCTCGAGCAGGTTGGGTAGCTGCTGAACCAGGTAGTCACGCTTGACCGACGACACCCCGGCGTAGGCTTCCGGATCAATCAGCGCGGCATCCAGCGCCAGGCGGCGCAGCAGGGTTAGCGACTGGAAGATTGTGAATCGGTTCTTGTCCATGTCCTCCAGCAGACCCAGTACCTTCTGGCGTTCACGCTGCAGATGCGTGTCATAGATGCGGCGGTGACCGGGAGCCAGCGGCAGGTTCACGCGCGTATCGTTCTTCGCCGGAAGCTCCGCCGCCACCAGCTCCTTGGTGCGGCGCAGCATGAGCGGGCGGATGCGCCGGCGCAGACGAGCAGCCGTCGCCGCGGCGTGCGCAGGGTCCTCACCGGACTCCGCCGGGCGAGCGTACAGGTCACGGAACGCACGGGCGGAGGGGAACAGGCCGTCCGCCACAATCGCCAGCAACGCCCACAGCTCCATGAGGTTGTTCTCAATGGGCGTGCCGGTCATCGCGATCTTGGTGCGGGCGGGCATTGCGCGGGCGATGGACCAGGCGCGGGTGCCGGTGTTTTTAACGAATTGCGCCTCGTCCAGCAGGAGCGCACCCCAGCCTTCGGGGGCGGACTGCTCTCCCGTGGAATCGTCAACGGTACGGCCTAGCGTGCGGGCGTAGCCGGTGTAGGCCTCCTCGTCCATGCGCAGCAGCGTGTAGCTGGTTAGCACCAGGTGCGCCCCGGCGATGCGCTCGGACAGCGGGGTCTTACCGGCGGTGGTTTCGGTGATGGTCACGACCTTCGCCTCGGGCAGGAAACGTTCCGCCTCCGCCGCCCAGTTGGTGATGACGGAGGTCGGGGCAACCACGAGGAAGGGTGCGAACGGCTCGACGCTCTCACCGCGCTCAGCAGCACGTTCGGAGGCGGCACGGTGCTCCTCGATCGCGTGGGCGAGTAGGGCGAGAGTCTGCACGGTCTTACCCAGACCCATATCGTCGGCGAGAATACCGCCCAGCCGCTGCTCGTACAGGAAGGACAGCCACTGGAAACCCTCCACCTGGTAGGGACGCAGGGTCGCCTGCAGACCGGTGGGTACCGGGCGCTGAGCGATAACCCGACGGGAGGTCTTCTGAGGTGCGGGGGAATCCTGAACGCCCTTGTCAGGTACTTTTTCAGTGCCCTTTTCGGAGTTCTCTTCGGTGCTTTCCTCAGCATCCTCCAGACCCTCAACCAGCTGTAGCAGTGAACGCACCTGAGCATCCCACCGCGCGGTCGTATGCACGCTCGCCGCCAGTGACTCCAGCTCAGAGAACAGCCCCGCCTGGTGACGGTTAATGCGCAGCTCACCGCCCGCATCGTCGAGTTCGCGAGCCTCCGCGATGAGGGTGCGCAGGGTCTTAAACTCGGGTCGACGCAGCGAGAAATAGGTGCCGTTACCGAGCAGAATACGGTCCGCCCCGCGGTCGAGCGCCTCAAAAATCTGGGCGAACGGCACGGTCCAATTATTGACCTTCACCGCAATGCCCAGGCCGAACCAGTCACGAGAATTGCCCTCGCTCACGGTGATTTCAACGAGCGCGTCGGTCGCTTCCACGAACTGTGGCGGGGTGCCGTTAAAACGCACCTGAACAGCGGAAACACGGCGAAGCTTCGGCAGAATCGCACTGAGCAACTCACGGGTTTCCCAGCCTTCGATGCGGCGCTCCTCCAGCCCGGAAAGCGCCGGGTGGGCGGCAAGAATTGCGCGCACCGAACGCAGTACGCGCGCCTCAAAACGCTCATCGCGAACCTCGCCGCCCTCTTCACCGGGGTAACCGAAAACGGGCAGGGAGTACACATCGGAGGCACCCGCAGAGTCCTGTGCGCTCGCCTCCTGTGCGCTCGCCTCACTAGCAGCTTCATCAGCGCTATCCTCCGCGAAGGGGTTCAGTGGGTACTCCCAACGCCAGCTCAGCTGCGCGTCGTGGCGTACCTGCTCGTCAAAGCTGATTTCAAGCACCAGATGCGGCGGCTTCACGCGCGGCAGCGCCAGCGCCGGGTCGGGGGTCAACGAAGGAATGGAACGGCTGAGCGCGGGCAGGTATTCCTTCTGGAACGTGGCGCGTTCCGCGGCGGGAATGTGCACGGTTCCGGCGCTAATGAGTGATTCGGAGGCGGCATCGAGCGGCTCGACCAGGGGGATGAGCGCCAGCTCCACGCCCTCGGGCAGTTCGGGTACGGCGGGGGAGTAACGCACCCGTTCACCCTGCGCCGGGTTATTCTGCACCGGGTTATTCTGCGCAGGGGCAATCGTCGGTGCGCTATTCTCAACTTCCTCAGTAGGAGCCTCCTGCGCGTCCTTTTGGGCAGTCTTTTGCACGAAAGATTCGCGGCCCACTTCGTCCAGCGCGCCGGGGCGGGCGGTCTTCCAGTGCACCGCCTTTGCCGCCTGCTCGTACTCCTGCTGGGCGAGCCCGCCCAGGGCGAAGAAGCCGGTGCGCGGGGTGCCGATGGGGTGGCAGTGCGCGGCGGGCAGCCAGAGCTGGCGCAGCAATTCGCCTTCGCGTCCTTCCCAGCTGAGCGCGGCTTGAAGTTGTAGGCCGGTGCCTTCTGTGTGATTCTCAGCGCTGGCGTGCAGGCGCACCTGTGCGGGGCTCAGCACGGCGTAGTTCACCTCGCGACCGTTGACGAGCAGAGGCAGGCCAATATCCTCCGCGCGGGCGAGTACATCCCAGAGCAGAGTGGAGGCAGATGCGCTAATCGAGATCCAGTCGCGGTGCGAGGAATACATGTTCTGCCAGGGGCGGGCGATTGAGTAGAGCTCAGCGAAGAATCGTTCGTGTTCGGGGTAGATTTCGTGCCGTCCGACGGGTCCGCCCACGCTGGAGGCGAAGGTTTCCCAGCTGAGGCCGCCCTTGATCCAGCGCCCGGTTTTGGACGCCATGAGCGGGCGGGCGAGCAGGTTAATGCTGGGGGTTGCGCCGGGCATATTGCGGCCGCGCGCGTAGGAGCCGGAGACGCTCAGCGAGAAATCCAGGGCGCCGCTCACGCGCATCGAATCAATGCCCGCAAGGTCTTGACGTGCGGAAAGAACGGATGAGAGGTCGCGCCGCCAGGCAGAAATCTTGGAGGTGGAACCATCGAGCACGGTGGGGGAAGAGCCTAGGTCATTGAGCGCCAAGCTTCCCTGAGGGTTTTCGGGCTCGGCAGTCTCCGCGTCGGGTGCGGGCAGTTTCGCCGCGGTGGTGAGTGCACCGGAGGCGCGTAGTGCCGCAAGCGGGTCGGCGGCTTTCTTCGCCTCCGCAACGTCCGCGCTCTTTGAATCTGCGGATCCCTTTGCTGCTGATCCCTTTGCGTCTGTCGCACCCTTCGCAGCGGTAGCCTTCGTTACGGCACCGGGTACGCCGACCGGCCCGGGGTGTTCGCTGAGCGCCTTTTTCGCTACGGAGGCGCGGTCGAGCGCGGTGAGCATGAGCGCTACGGCGTGCTTGCAGTCGGTGAGCACGGGGCAGGTGCAGCGGGCGGTGAAGGTTGCGGAGCCGCTGACGGCGGGGAAGAAACGAATGGTCACTTCGTAGGGGATGATGGTGCTTCCGTTGACGAGCCCGGTGAGGGTTCGCTCGTCTTCGTCGTAGCTGTAGCGGATGACTTCGCGGTTGCGCTGGTAGGCGACACCGCGCTGGTAGGTGCGGTGCCCGGCCTGGCGAATAATCTGCGGTACGGTGACGGGAATTTCGGGGAAGGGGTTGTTGGCGCTCACCAGCTCATTATCGCGTATTGTGCGGGTATGCGCCTTGTCGCCGGTCATCGCCGGGTGGGTGTGCGGGATGTGTTTTTGATGCACAAAAACACCTATATTTACATAAATTATTCCGCACAGTATCAAAAATTCACGCCATTTAAAACGTTCTCACAAGCCAAAACGCTAATAATCTAAATCTCTTTCACAAAACGCTTTACTTAACTTGAGAAAATGCTGTAAGCTAAACCCAGCTTCAAGAGTTTCGACTGATAAGCTCCGACTATGGTCGAACGCCAACCCCATGTTCACGGGTGGCTCGGATGACGAAGCGGTTTGTATTCACCACCGGAATAACCGGTGGTAATTGGTACAGACAAGAGCAACGCGAAAGGATCGCGCCACTCACGGCGCAGGTTGTCACATGTACAACGGCTCTGCAACCGAAGCAGCAATCTCTCTGAACCCCTCCCGCTCCTACCAGGAAAGCCTGCGTGCCGCAGCTGTCCCCGCGCGAGGCGGATACACCGCAGTCAGCATTGACGATTACTCCCGCATTTCTTCTAAGCGCGACGAGTTCCTGAACTTCCTTCTTCTGCCGAACCCCGAGGGCATCCCCGCTATTGAGTACGCCGGTCTGCGCGTAGCGTAGCATTAGGGGTATGAATTTCTCCGGTATGCTCCTGGACTCCGACGTTCTTGCGGAGATCCGTAAGGCGGATCCAGACCCCGCCGTGGTCGCTTTTCTGCGCCGCCGCTCGTTCCGACACATGTACATTTCTGTGCTGAGCATTGGTGAGCTGAAGGGCCTGTACCCCTACCCGGAAACTGATCGTTGGATTACCGAACTTCTTGAGCGCTTTGGCGACCACGTTATTAATGTGGATGCGCGCGTGAGCCTCGAGTGGGCGGGCCGTCAGGCGCCGCGCGGCGTGCATGCCGTGGGTCGTGATGATGCCGGTCCGCTGCCTACCGCCGCCCTGGAGGGTCTGATGGCGGCGAGTGCGAGCGCCTATGATTTGGAGCTGATTTCTTCTAAGGCGCAGGTGTACCGCGCCTGGGGTGTTGAAGCTTCCAACCCGTGGACTGAGCAGTAAAACTTCGCCTGATACGCGTCCTCGCGTGTGCGTCTGGATGAATACCTGTGCGAATAGTTGTGAGAACCCGCTTTCGAGTGTTAATCGGAGGCGGGTTTCGTCGTTAATTCGTGGCATGATTGAAGGACGATGAAAAGCACCTCACCTATCTCTCGTTATTCCATGCCCATGCCTCTGTGGCTTCAGGGTGTTGTTGAGCTAATTGTTACTGCCCTGTTCTCTGCGCTTGCTGTGTTTGCGGCGATGTCTGCCGTGTGGGCGACCAAGGGTTTTGGCGACATGGAGTTTTCCTCCGTGGCCGCCATGTCGGCGCACCTGTGGCTTCTTATTCACGGTGTTCCCCTGGATCTTGCGGCTGCTTTTGGTGCTTCTGCCGGCACGATGACGCTGGTACCGCTGGGTTTGAGTATTTTGCCGTTGCTGCTCTGTTACCGTTCGGGTCGTCGCCTGGCGCGCGCCTCGTATGAGGGTGAGTTTTTGATTCCGGTGCTGTCCGGTTCGGTGACTTATGCGCTGATTAGTTCGGCGATGTACGGTTGGGCGAGCCCGCATCCGCAGCCTCTTCAGGCGTTGAATGCTGCCCTGGTGCCTTTGGGTATTGTGGTGGCTGGTCTGATGTGGGGTGGCTACCGTGAGGCGCGTTCGCTCTCGCGCATGGTGGGTGTTGATACTGCGGAGCAGATTTCGCAGATGAGTCAGTATTCGCGTTGGGCGGGTTCGTATGCCTGGGCTGTGGTGCGTGCTGCGGTGGTTGCTTTTGTGGCGCTGGTTGGTCTGGGTGCGGTGCTTTTGGGTATCGGTATTTTGGCGGGCTGGTCGCAGATTGTTGCCACCTACCAGGAGCTGCATGCGGGCGCTGTGGGTGATACTGCGGTGACTCTGTTGCAACTGGGTTTCTTGCCGAACCTGGTGATTTATGCGATTGCGTGGTCGACCGGTGCCGGTTTCTCCTTTGGTGCGGGTACCTCGGTTGGTTTGACCAGTAGTGATGTTGGTACTTTGCCGATGCTTCCGATTCTGGGTGCTGTGCCCGAGTCGATGGGCACGTTCGGTCTGGTGGGGCTGCTGGTGCCGCTGGGTGCCGGTGCGATTGCTGGCTGGTGGTTCTTGCGTGAGGGTGAGGATCACCTGGATGAGTGGGTTGCCCTGAAGGTTCCGTTCCGCCCGCTGTCTGCGCTGATTTCTGCGGTGGTGCTGGGCGTGATGACCGGTATTATGACGTCGTTTGGTGCCCTGTGGCTGGGCTGGATTTCGTACGGCTCTCTGGGTATTGGTCGTTTTACGGAGGTTGGTGCTGAGCCGTTGACGTTTGCGGCGCATACCGCGTTGACGGTGGGTGCCGGCGTGACTTTCGGTATGTTGCTGAGCCGCGCCCTGGTGCCGGATAGCAGCCGTGAGCTGCCTCGTTTTGCGGATGAGCGCCCGAATCTGGGTGAGCGTCTGATGAGTTTTACTGCCTCGACCCGTGAGCGTTTTGCGCAGGGCCGTGAGCGTTTTGCGCAGCGTCGTGAGGAGCGTGCGCAGGCGCGTGCGGAGCGTATGGAGCGTGAGGCTGAGGAAGTCGCCGCTCGTGAGGCTGCAGAGCGTGAAGCAGCTGAGCGCGAGGCAGAAGAGACGGCACGTGCAGAGGCCTTCGAGAACGTTGTTGAGGCCGAGCTATCTGTAGTATCTGAGCAGTCTGTCGTGTCTGAGGTGGCGACCGGTCATGTTCCGGTGCATCCGCAGGAGCCGGTGGTTGCCGTCCCCGTGGAAGCGACCGAGCAGCTGGCGCAGCGTGCGGCGGCGGACGCTTTCGCCGAGATTGTTGCAGAGCGCGAAGAGGCGGCTGAAGAGCCCGCTTCCGAAGAGGCTGCTGCTGAAGAGAGCCCCGCTGAGCAGTACGAGCCGATTGAGGCCGTTCAGCAGGTCGATTACCTGCCCTCTGCCCACGTTGACTCTGTGCAGGCTGAGGATTACGAGAGCATTGAGGCATCTGTTGAGCCTGCCTCCAACGAGTACACTGCTGACGAACACGGCACCTATGACCCCGCCGTGTACGCTCAGGACCCCTCCGAGGAGGAGACTCGCGAGCTGATTCAGGAGCCCGTCTACGAGGCTGCTGAGCCTGCGGAATCTCAGCGCGAATCTATCGCCGACGAGTCTGTAGAGCAAGCGCCGCGTTCGAAGGGTCGCGCGAGCCGCATTATGGCGTACTTCGGTTTTGGTCTTGAGCAGCCCGCCACTGCGCAGGATGAATCAGCGCAGGATAACTCGGCTGATGCCGCCCACGCTGAATCCGCCGTGCAGGACCGCGCCGGCGATGATCGTACCAGCAACCGCGCGCTTGAGCGTGCGCAGAAGCGCGAGGCGAAGAAAGCGGCCAAGGCGGCACGCAAGAAGCAGAAGAACGACCTAGAGCGTGATTTTGTGGATCGCGAGCTGGATGTCCTCTCTGCCGATCAGGCGATGAGCCGCATCTTTGAGGTTCGTAGCCAGACCGGCATCCTTCCGCTGGTGACCGATGAGGCGTCTACCGTGGAGCTGCCCCCGCTGGATGTCAGCTCCTCGAAGTCCCAGGGCTCTAATGCGCAGGGTTCTAACGCCCGCAAGAAGAACTAGCGCGCAGAACCCCTAACGAGCTGCAGAAGAGCTAGAGCTGGACGTGCCGGTGAGCTTGTCCATCGTGCCCTGGAACTTCTGATCGCAGGTGTACATGTCGGTCTGGGTCAGCGCGGCGGCGCGGCACTCACGGTACTCCTGCGCGCCGGGCATGAGGGCAAGACCGATGCCGCCGAGCAGGGTCATCGCGCCGTAGATGATGCTGACGCCCGCGGCAATGTAGAAGAACCAGGGGCCGCGGTAGACGGCGGTGCGCACAATCGCAATAATGCTCAGGGTAATGCCGGCGAGAGCGAAGATGAAGAGCGCCAAGAAAAGCGGCATCGTGGAGAGCACGAAGGAAGACGCCGCAAAAATCACCAACGCGGCAGCAATCAGCATGAGCGAGGTGCGAATATTCGCTTTCTGCTGTTCGATGGGGTCGATGGGCTTACGCGGCTTCTTACCCTGAGGGGCCCGATGCGGCGGCATCATGTTCTGCGGCGCCTGCTGCGGCGCTCGCGGCGGAACCTGCTGGTTCTGGGATGCCTGGTTCTGCGGGGCATTGTTCGGAGTGTTCTGCGGGGGAGTAGACATACCTATAAGGGTACCGTCCCGTGCGCCCGCGACCTATTGAGTATGCGGCCTATTGAGTTCGCGACCTGTTGAGTTTGCGCCCAGCAAACCCCGGTGAAGCCCTATGAACCCCCATGAACTCCAGTGAACCCCGGTGAGGATTCATCCCGCCGGGGTTTCTTTGTGCTCACCTTTGGGCTTTGGGTGTTTTGTGAACCTCTTACCCCCTTTGGATAAGGGTGTGAGACGGGTTATACTAGTCGGGTGCGAATTGTGGTTATGGTATCCGGCTCCGGAACGAATCTTCAGTCCATCCTCGACGCTGTAGCAGCGGGCGAGCTTCCCCTCGACATTGCGGCAGTGGGCGCCGACAAGCCCTGTCTGGGTATTGAACGTGCCCAGGCGGCGGGTGTACCCACCTTCCTGGTGCAGCCCGGCGACTACGCCGACCGCCCCTCCTGGAACCGCGCGCTGGAAGAAAAGATCGCTTCCTACGACCCCGATTACATTGTGTTCGCCGGCTTCATGCGCATTGTTGACGCGCAGCTGGTTGAGCGTTTCAGCAACCGCATTATTAACACCCACCCCGCCCTGCTGCCCTCCTTCCCGGGTGCGCACGGCGTGCGTGACGCCCTGGCGCACGGTGTGAAGATTACCGGCCTGACCGTGCACTTCGTCGACGCCGGCGTTGATACCGGCCCCATCCTCGCCCAGGCGGCAGTGCCCGTTCTGGACGACGATACCGAAGAGACCCTGCACGAACGCATTAAGGTGCAGGAGCGCCGCCTGCTCGTGCAGACCATCGCGTCTCTCGCTGAATCCCACGGTGCTGTATCTGACGGCGCTGAATCCCGCGGCACTGCATCTAACAGCTAATTCCGCCCACTAAATTTTTCGCGGCGGAATGAGCCGAGCTCAAACCCCGCCGCCCACACACGTTCCGTTGTGCCCATTCGACGCGCTCACCTTAGCGTCACGCACAGCGGCGGGGAATACCCCCACACATATCCTGTCTATCCGGGCAGGCTACGTCCATCCACCAGCTGTGCCGCCGAGAACCGGCGTGCACGTCTAAAGCATCGGAGTATTTGTGTCTCTCATTGAGCTCGATCGCGTGCCCCTGCGCCGCGCCCTCATTTCCGTCTACGACAAGACCGGTCTGGAGGAGTTCGCCCGCGGCCTGCACGAGGCTGGCGTCGCGCTGGTCTCCACCGGCTCCACCGCATCCACCATCGCGGCAGCAGGCGTACCCGTCACCGAGGTCACCGAAGTGACCGGTTTCCCCGAGTGCCTCGAGGGCCGCGTGAAGACCCTGCACCCGCGCATCCACGCCGGTATTCTGGCGGACCGCCGCAAGCAGGAGCACATCGACACCCTTGAAGAGCTGGACGTTGAGGCGTTCGACCTGGTGGTTGTGAACCTGTACCCCTTCGTTGAGACCGTTGCATCCGGTGCCGGTCAGGACGCCATCATCGAGAAGATCGACATTGGTGGCCCCTCCATGGTTCGCGCTGCCGCGAAGAACCACGACGCCGTCGCAATTGTTGTGGACCCTGCCGACTATGCGCGCACCGTTGAGGCCGCTAAGAACGGTGGTTTCTCCCTGGACGAGCGCCGCCGCCTTGCTGCTGGCGCATTCGCCCACACCGCCGCATACGACACCGCTGTGGCTACCTGGACCGCATCCCAGTTCCTGCAGGATGAGGATGCTAACTTCTGGCCCCCGTACGCTGGCCTGGGCTTCGAGCGCAGCGAGACCCTGCGTTACGGCGAGAACCCGCACCAGCGTGCCGCCCTGTACGTTGACCCCGCCGCTGCCCCCGGCATTGCTCAGGCGGAGCAGGTGCACGGTAAGGCGATGAGCTACAACAACTACGTTGACGCTGACGCCGCTCTGCGTGCCGCTTACGACTTCGACGAGCCGGCTGTTGCCGTTATCAAGCACAACAACCCCTGCGGTATTGCTGTGGCAACCCCCGGTGCGGCTGACCCGATTGCGGACGCTCACGCGAAGGCGCACGCTTGCGACCCGCTGTCCGCATACGGTGGCGTGATTGCCGCTAACCGCCCGGTGACCGCCG
This sequence comes from Rothia sp. HMSC066H02, assembly GCF_001814995.1. Taxonomy (NCBI): domain Bacteria; kingdom Bacillati; phylum Actinomycetota; class Actinomycetes; order Micrococcales; family Micrococcaceae; genus Rothia; species Rothia sp. HMSC066H02. The sequence goes on from NZ_KV818683.1 coordinate 36,490, forward strand.
CTATGGCTCAGACCGTCAAGGGCATCTTCACCGAGGTGATTGTGGCTCCCGGCTTCGAGCCCGAGGCGCTGGAGATCCTGCGCGAGAAGAAGAACCTGCGCCTGCTGGTTCTGCCCGAGAACTTTGCCCGCGAGGCCATCGAGTACCGCCCCATTTCCGGTGGCGCACTCTTCCAGGAGGCCGACCGCCTGCAGGCTGAGGGCGACGACCCGAAGAACTGGACCCTGGTTGCCGGCGAGCCCGCCGACGAGGCCACCCTGCGCGACCTCGAATTCGCGTGGCGTGCACTGCGTTCGCCCAAGTCCAACGCTATTCTGCTTGCTGATAACGGTGCCGCCGTGGGCATCGGCATGGGCCAGGTGAACCGCGTGGATTCCTGCAAGCTCTCGGTGGAGCGCGCGAACACTCTCGGCGGTGAAGGTAACGAGCGTGCCCGCGGTGCGGTTGCTGCATCCGACGCGTTCTTCCCCTTCGCTGACGGCCTGCAGGTGCTGCTGGACGCCGGTGTGCGTGCCGTCGTGCACCCGGGCGGTTCGATCCGCGACGAGGAAGTTATCGAGGCGGCTAAGGCTGCTGGCGTGACCATGTACCTGACCGGTACCCGCCACTTCTTCCACTAAGAATATGTAGCGGGCTCAGTGCGCGCTGAGCTGCCTGCTGTGAGCGGGGCATTTCCGGGTGAACCTTTTGGTGAGCCCGGGGTGCCCCGCTTTTTCGTGCTCTCCACCCGAGGCATCAGCGTTGGGGCATCCGTATTGTGGGCAGTCGTATTTATAGAATTTTTGCTCTATTTTGCGCCGGATTTGCGCATGAGGGCGCGTCAACGGCGACCAGGATGCGCACGGATTGGCTAAAAGTTCGCTAGGATTAGGTTGTGCCTAAAGTCAGCGAAGAATACAAAAAGAACAGGCGTTCTCAGATTGTAGAGACCGCCCGCGAATGCTTCATCAAGCACGGTTATCAGAAGGCTTCGATGAGCGACATTATTGCGGCCACCGGCCTGTCTGCTGGAGCGATTTATAACCACTTCTCTTCCAAGGATGAGATCATTCTGGCGGCAGCCCGCATGGACATGGCGCCCTTCGACCGCATCCGCGCCGAACAGCCCTGGGACTACGTGTTCGGGTGCCTGAAGGTGCTGGACACCCCCAAGGTTCGCCGTCACCTGCTCGTCACCTGGGGTGAGGCTGTGGCAATGCCGCAGCTGGCGACCGTCGTCTCTGAGCAGCTGAGCTACCTGCGCGATCAGTCCCTGGAACGCTACCGCGCCTGGGGTGCCGCTGAGCTGGACTTCACCGAAGAGGAGCTTGAAGAGTGGCTGACCGTTATCGGTGCCGCGGTGCTGTCGGTGCTGACCGGTTACGTGGTGCAGACCCAGCTGGTGGCTGGCGGTAAGAAGGAGAGCGCTCGCGAGGCGTACCTGGAGTATGCTTCCGCTATCCTGCGTCAGGCGTAGGGTGTGTAGACCCGCTTAACGGCCGCCGATCAGCCTGCTGGGGTGTGTTGTATGCCCCTCACCGGTGTCGCGCCGACGCCGTAAAACTTCATCGTGATGCTTTGTAAAGCCCGTTTTCCTTCTCGAAGGAAAGCGGGCTTTACGGTATTATGAGGTGTAGCTCATATTTTTTCATTCAGGGTTTTCAACTGGAGGCGCCCGCCGCCTCCTGTAGATCGCCCGGCGCACGCCGCGGCAACCCCGATGATGAGCGACCGAAGATAACGCAAAAACACTCCCAGGAGCGTAATGTCCGAGCAGAAGATCCTCGAGATGCCCCTCGCCGACCTCGACCCCGAGGTTGCAGAAGCCATTGAGCTGGAGCGCAAGCGCCAGCAGAACACCCTCGAGATGATTGCATCCGAGAACTTCGTCCCCCGTGCCGTCCTCGAAAGCCAGGGCTCGGTACTGACCAACAAGTACGCTGAGGGTTACCCCGGCCGCCGCTACTACGGCGGCTGCGAATTCGTTGACATCGTTGAGTCCCTCGCTATTTCCCGCGTGAAGGAACTCTTCGGCGCTGAGCACGCTAACGTTCAGCCCCACTCCGGTGCGCAGGCGAACAACGCCGTCATGCACGCACTGCTGAACCCCGGCGACACCATCATGGGTCTGTCCCTGGCACACGGTGGCCACCTGACCCACGGCATGAAGCTGAACGTCTCCGGCAAGCTGTACCACGTCGTCGCGTACGGCGTGGACGAGTCCGGTCGCGTTGACATGGAGCAGGTGCGTGAACTGGCGCTGGCTGAGCGCCCCAAGCTGATTATTGCCGGCTGGTCCGCATACCCCCGTCAGCTGGACTTCGCTGCGTTCCGCGCGATTGCTGACGAAATCGGTGCGTACCTGTGGGTGGACATGGCTCACTTTGCGGGCCTGGTGGCTGCGGGTCTGCACCCGAACCCCGTCCCGCACGCACACGTGGTCTCCTCCACCGTGCACAAGACCCTGGGCGGCCCCCGCTCCGGCTTCATCCTCTGCACCGAGGAGCTGAAGAAGAAGATTGACTCCGCAGTGTTCCCCGGTCAGCAGGGCGGCCCGCTCATGCACGTGATCGCTGCGAAGGCTACCGCGTTCAAGGTCGCCGCATCTGACGCGTTCAAGGACCGTCAGAAGCGCACCGTTGAGGGCGCACAGATCCTCGCGAACCGCCTGCTGCAGCAGGATATGAAGGACGCCGGCGTTGCAATCGCCTCCGGCGGTACCGACGTTCACCTGGTGCTCGTTGACCTGCGCGACCACGCCCTCAACGGCAAGGAAGCAGAGGACCTGCTGCACGCCGCTGGCATTACCGTCAACCGTAACGCCGTGCCGAACGACCCGCGCCCGCCGATGGTGACCTCCGGTCTGCGTATCGGTACCCCCGCTCTGGCGACCCGCGGCTTCGACGCCGAGGGCTTCACCGAGGTAGCCGACATTATCGCTTCCGTACTGCTGCCGAACCCGGATATTGCCGCTCTGCGTGCCCGCGTTGAGGCACTGTGCGCCAAGTACCCCCTCTACCAGGGCAGCGAGAACTGGTAGACCCATGAATGACCCCGTTCGCTCAGCATCCCTTCGTGGCTGCTGAGCGGGCGGGGTTATTTCGCCCTCTAACTTTTTGCCGCCCTGCCCGCTACACCCGTCGAGGGAGATAGCGGGGGAGTGGCACCTCTAGGGGCACACCCTAGAACCCAACACACAGACCATCCGTTTCGGCGAACCCGCCGCAATCTATGGAAGGAAAAACAATGCCCCAGATTCTAGACGGTAACGCAACCGCCGCAGCCATCAAGGAAGAGCTGAAGGAGCGCGTCGAGGCGCTCAAGGCTAAGGGTATTACCCCCGGCCTGGGTACCGTGCTGGTCGGTGACGACCCCGCATCCCGCTCGTACGTGGGCGCTAAGCACCGCGACTGCGCAGAGATTGGTATTAACTCCATCCGTGTGGACCTGCCCGGTGACATCACTCAGGAAGAGCTCGACGCAGAGATCGACAAGCTGAACAACGACCCGGCGTGCACCAGCTACATTGTGCAGTTGCCCCTGCCCAAGCACCTGGATACCAACCGCGTGCTGGAGCGCATCGCCCCCGAGAAGGATGCTGACGGCCTGCACCCGACTAACCTCGGCAAGCTCGTGCTGAACGTTTCTGAGCCGCTGGATTCCCCGCTGCCCTGCACCCCCAACGGTGTCATTGAGCTGGTGAAGCGCCACGGCATCGACTGGAACGGTAAGAACGTTGTGGTGCTCGGCCGCGGCATTACCGTGGGCCGCCCGCTGGGTCTGCTGCTGACCCGCCGCGAGGTGAACGCAACCGCAACCCTGGCGCACACCGGTACCGAGAACCTGGACGAGGTGCTGCGCGAGGCTGACGTCATTGTTGCCGCTGTGGGTGTTCCGCACGTGCTGAAGGCTCACCAGGTCAAGGACGGCGCAATCCTGCTGGACGTTGGTGTTTCCCGCGCTGAGGACCCGGAAACCGGCAAGAAGAAGCTCTTCGGCGATGTCTCCCCGGAGGCTGCGCAGAAGGCGTCCTGGGTTTCCCCGAACCCCGGCGGTGTGGGCCCGATGACCCGCGCGGAGCTGCTGGTGAACGTGGTTGAGACCGCGGAGCGTCAGTCGGCGTAAGGCTCGCAGCATTTCAGGGCTGATAACTCAAAAGGGCGGTGCCCCGGTAGAACAATCTACCGGGGCACCGCCCTTCACACTGTCATCACAAGAGAAAAGGCATGTGCTAGAGAATCATCTCGTAGAAGTAGGCGTCAGCGAGGTACAGGGTCTCTGCGTACTCTACGGGGCTACCTTCTTCGGTGTAGCCGGTCGCGCAGACCTTGAACGCCGCCTCGCCCACGGGCACCTGCTGGTTGAACGCCTCGGCGTCGGCGTCGGTGAAGAGCGCCGCGCTGGTGCGTACGCGGGCGTGCTTAATAGCGTTGGGGGTGTCGGCAAGCTGGTCTAGCGAGCTCATCACACCGGACATTTCCGCCATCATGGCGTCCAGGATGCTGCTTGCGGCAGCCTTCACAAAGTAGGAACGCTCAAAGCCAATGACTTCCTGGTTGGCAAGGCGCAGACGGCGCACGAACAGCACCTGCTCGCCCACCGGCACGGATAGGTGGGTGGAAATCTCTTCGATGGCGTCCACCCAGCGGGTCGCAATCATGCGGGTGGAGCCTTCAAAACCGCGGCGGCGCATATCGTCGGCGAAGGTGTCCACGCGCGGAATGTAGGTGGCGTCGGTGCGCTCGGCAACGTAGGTGCCGGAGCCCTGCACGTTGTAGAGCAGGCCGCGTTCAATCAGAACCTTCAGGGCGCTACGAACCGTCTGGCGGCTCACCCCAAAGTTCTGCTGAATCATACGTTCGGTGGGCAGCTTATCGCCGGGCTTGCCGGGAATAATATAGCGCTGCTCAATGTAGTGGATGACCTGCTCGTACTTGGGGCCGGGAATCGGGGGTAGCTCGTAGCGGCTCTCAGCGTTGTGAGCGGTACTTTCGGATGCGGTGGTGCCCGCAGAATGTGAGGGGGCACCGTGGTCGGTGGTATGTGAGGAGTGTGAATTCATCACCCAATAGTTTACCGTTCAGCCAGAGAAAAAACGCGCACGAGTGAAAATTTCTCTTCCCTCAAACTGGCATAATTAAGACTATGCATTTTTCTAACACCCCTGCACCGCGCCCGAGCGGTCTGCTTCGCGTGGCGAGCGTGAATGTGAACGGTATCCGAGCCGCCTACAAGAAGGATATGGCGGCGTGGTTGGCGAGCCGTGACATCGACATTCTCTGCCTGCAGGAGGTGCGCGCCCCCGACGCTATCGTGCGTGAACTGCTGGACGAATCCCAGTGGCATATTCTGCACGCGGAGGCTGCCGCGAAGGGCCGCGCCGGCGTGCTGGTGGCGACCCGCCGCACCCCGAACTCAGCCGGTGAAGTTCTGGAGAACCAGCCGGTAGCGACCCGCTCGAATATTGGCGAAGAGTACTTTGACGATTCGGGGCGCTGGGTTGAGGCAGACTACGTTCTGCCCAACGGTAAGACCCTGACCGTGGTCAGCGCCTACGTTCACTCCGGCGAGGTCGGTACCCAGAAGCAGGACGATAAGTACCGCTTCCTGGAGCGCATGCTGGTGCGCATGCCTGAACTGGCAAAGCATTCGGATCACGTGCTCATCGTGGGCGATTTGAACGTGGGCCACACCGAGCTGGACATTAAGAACTGGAAGGCTAACCAGAAGCGTGCCGGCTTCCTGCCGGAGGAACGCGCCTACTTTGACCGCTTCTTCGGTGATATCGGCTACCGCGATGTGGCTCGTGAGCTGGCGGGTCAGGTGCCCGGCCCCTACACCTGGTGGTCTTACCGCGGTAAGGCGTTCGATAATGACGCAGGCTGGCGTATCGACTACCACATGGCGACCCCGGCGCTCGCCGAAAGCGCCGTGGAAGCGGTCGTGGACCGCGCGGCAAGCTACGATGAGCGTTTCAGCGATCACGCGCCGCTCGTGGTTGACTACCGCATCGGTGAGTAAGACGCGGACCCACCTACAGATAAGTTTTTGAAGATGTGCTGCACCGTCCGCAGCACCGCACAGGAAGAACAGCACAGGAAATAACTATGGCAGACGAAAAGAAGCAGGATAAGTCCCTCATCCCTAATGCCTCTCAGCAGAAGGCACGTATCTACTCGGGTGCGCAGCCGTCGGCTGATTCGATGCACCTGGGTAACTACATTGGTGCTGTGAACAACTGGGTGGCGTTGCAGGACGACCCGAATAACGAATGCCTGTTCTTTATCCCGGATATGCACGCCATCACCGTTCCTCAGAACCCCGAGGAGCTGCGTGAGCGTACCCGCCTGACCGCGGCGCAGTACATCGCCTCCGGCATCGACCCGACCCGCACCCCGCTGTTCGTGCAGTCGCACGTGCCCGAGCACGCCCAGCTGGCGTGGATTCTGAACTGCTTCACCGGCTTCGGCGAGGCCTCCCGCATGACCCAGTTCAAGGACAAGTCCCAGAAGCAGGGCGCCGAGAACGCCTCCGTGGGTCTGTTCACCTACCCGATTCTGATGGCTGCCGACATCCTGCTCTACCAGGTGGACGGCGTGCCCGTGGGCGAGGATCAGCGTCAGCACCTGGAGCTGACCCGTAACCTGGCTCAGCGCTTCAACTCCCGTTTCGGTGAGACCTTCGTGGTGCCCGAGCCGGTGATTCTGAAGGAAACCGCTAAGATTTACGACCTGCAGGACCCGACCTCGAAGATGTCCAAGTCTGCGGCATCCGATAAGGGCCTGATTAAGCTTCTGGACACCCCCAAGGTCACCCAGAAGAAGATCAAGTCCGCCGTGACCGATGACGGCTCCGTCATCGCCTACGACCGTGAGGCTAAGCCCGGCGTCTCCAACTTGCTCTCCATCTACTCGGCAATGACCGGTGAGAGCATCGACGAGATTGTGGCACGCTACGAGGGCAAGATGTACGGCCACCTGAAGGTTGACCTTGCCGATATCGTGGTGGAGCGCCTCACCCCGGTGCGTGAGCGTACCCTCGAGCTGATGGACGACCCCGCCGAGCTGGACCGCCTGCTGGCTGTGGGTGCATCCGCTGCCCGCGAGATCGCTACGGTCACCATTGAGAACGTGTACAAGAAGGTTGGCTTCCTGCCTGCCGCCGCAATCTAGCGCGCTGTTCAGCCAGACCGGCTGAGGCGCCGCATTACCTGCACGATTGAGATGACAGCACAAGAGAACTCTTCGAGCCCCACGACGGCTCCTGTATCCCCGACCCTGAAACCCGGTCACCGCTACCTGAGCGTTATTGCGCACGTGAGCGGTGAGAATGTTCAGCGCCTGGACGAGTGGAAGCGTGCGGTAGCCGGTGGTGCGGTGGCGCCTATCAGCACCCACGTGACCGTGTACCTGACGGAGCTGACCGAGTCTCTATTGGCTGCGGTGCAGTCCCCGCAGTTCCGCGAGGCGCTGGACACCCCGCGTTTTGAAGCACGCTGGGGTTCGGTACACTCCTTCCGCCCGGTAACCGAGGTGGAGTACCTGAACCTGGAGGCAGGCAAGACCGAGTTCGAGCAGATTCACCAGAAGCTGGTTGAGCTATTCGGTGCCGGCGCGGCGTCCTTCCCCTACGTGCCGCACGTGACCCTGGGTCACGGGCTCACGGAAGAGCAGGTGGCGAACGCCCGTGAGGTGTTTGATGCTCTGCCTGCCGAGCAGCGCACCTTCACCGTGGATCACCTGCACTGCTACTCCTATGACGGGCAGGACTGGGAAGAGATTAGCGTTCTGCCGCTGCGTTAGTAGCTGGCGCATAAACCCTGCATGCACAAAGAGAGATGCGACCGATAGGTTATCGGTCGCATCTCTCTTTATGCTTTCACTAGGTTTATCTCAGTGTGAGAGCCCTAGTGGGAGTGGCCCTCATGAGCCTCTCCGGACTCGTGCGCGTCAGCCGAAGCCGAGGAGGAAACAGTGCCGTGTGCCTCAGAGCCGTGTGCCTCAGCCTCAACCGGTGCAGCGTTCGCAGAAGAAACACCCAGGATCTCGTTCGGGGTCTTCGGAAGCTCCACGCTCATCAGCTCCTTCGGAGCTGCCGGGTTCGACAGGGACACCGCAATAAGCTTCTTGGTCGCCGGATCGGTCACGTAGGCGGTCTTACCGTCCACCCACAGTGCCGGACGCTCGTCCTGCCACGTCTCAGACTCGGTCCACGCCTCCATGAGCTGTACGGAGCCCAGCTCCGCGCCGGTCGCCGGATCGAAGATGCGCAGCTTACCGTCGGTGGTCAGCAGCAGCGCCTCACTCTGAGGGCCACGAGCCAGCGAACGGAAGGTGTAGCTCACGCCAGAAGGCAGGGAGTAGACGGTGCGGGTTGCCGCAACGGTGTCGATGATGGAGAACTTCTCGGGGCGCTCCAGCTTAGCGTCCTTGTCGGTCTTGTAGTCCGCCAGAACGTACTGGGAGTCAGCCTTACCAGCCTGGTTGCCCGAGCGGGAGTAGAGGTCCTCGGGGTTGGTGATCTTGGTGAACTTGCCGTCCTTGTAGACCAGCGCGCCGTCGGTGCAGCCGATGGTGAACGCGCCGTCCTTAGCGATGGCTTCACCGTGAACGCCGGGGCAGGCGGGGCTCTCGGTGACGGTCTTGCCCTGAGCATCCACAACAGCGGCACCGGTGCGGGTCTTCGAGTCGCCGACCGCTACCAGGTACTGGTCGTTGGGCAGCGGGATTGCGAAGCCGTGGTGAGGCTTCGGCAGGGTGACGGTCGTGGTCTCCAGGGAGGAGGCGGTGCGCTTGTCGTGGGTCAGCTTCGCCGGGTCGTACACGGCGAAGGAGCCGGTGCCGTCAGCGAATGCCGCGACCTTGCCGTTGTCTTTGATGACGTGACCGGTGTGGTCAGCCGCCAGAGACAGCGAGGACAGCGACGGGGAAGTGGTGTAGTAGTGCGAGTGGTCGCCGTGCGCTACGGACCATACGCCGGTGTCTAGGAAGGTGTAGCTGTTGCCGTCTGCAACGACGAGGTGGCGGTTATCGCCAGCGTCGGAGAGGCGCAGGAAGCCTTCCTTGGGGATGTCTGCGAGCAGCTTCATGTCCTTGGCGTCATAGACGAGCACACCGCCGTCGTAGGTGATGGCGACGCGGCTTGCCGCGCCCTTGCCTTCGGTGATGGGGGCGGGGGTTGCGCTCGCGGAGGTGGAGGCGCTGGGGCTGGTCTGTGTATTCTGGGTGGCCTGTGAGCCGCATGCAGTCAGGGCGAGGGCGGCTACAGCGCCGAGTGCACCGGCGCGGGTGAGGAAAAACTTACGGGTCATGTGCATGCACCAAGACTAACATGAGAATGGTTCTCTATAGTGGTTGATCCTTGGCTCGTATCAGACTCTGGAAGTGCAATCTGCACGGGGCGCATAAGACATTCTTCCCCCTGCCCAGCTGCAGGGGAACATCCTTCCGCGCCCCACTAGGTGAAAGCCTCGAATCTAGCCGCAAAATGACCCATTAGGGCATAAGAAAACCGACTCCCTTCCGAAAAGAAGAGAGCCGGTTTCTAGAGGTATCTTTCGCTCGAGTAAGGCTCATGTACCCTACTCGGGGCTAAAAATTTAGAGGAGGTTGTTCAAGCCTCGCGCCTTGACCTCACCCACGGCATCCTTGACAGCCTGTGCCTTGGAACGCGGTGCGACCAGCAGAGCATCGGGGGTATCCACCACAACGATGTCGTCGAGGCCAATGATAGAGATCTTACGCTCGGTGTTTGCAACAACGATGCCGGAGCAACCGTGGTTAATGACATTGTCCTTCTCGCCGAGAATGGTCAGCTCTTCGCCGCTCTTCTCGGTGTTCAGGCGTGCCACGGCGTCGAAGTCTCCAACGTCGTCCCAGCTGAAGGAGCCGGGAACCATTGCGACGTCACCCGCTGCCGCTGCGGGCTCAGCCACAGCGTAGTCGATAGCGGTCTTCGGCAAGGTCTCCCACACGCGGTCCATGACGGACTCACGCTCGGGGGTGTCCCAAGCGTTAGCGATCTCCATAATGCCCGCGTACAGCTCGGGCTCGTTCGCCTCGAGGTGCTTGAGCATCAGGGCTGCCGGTGCCACGAACATGCCTGCGTTCCAGGTGTACTCACCGGAATCCAGGTACTTCTGTGCGGTAGCGGTGTCCGGCTTTTCCACGAAGGTGTCCACGGCGTGAGCATTGGGTGCACCCTCGATGCCCAGGGACTCGCTGGCATGAATGTAGCCAAACGCACTGGAGGGCTCGGTGGGGGTAATGCCGATGGTGACAATCTTGCCGGTTGCCGCGGTGATGACAGCTTCGGTCACCACGCGGTGGAACTCATCCACGGGGCTGATGACGTGGTCAGCTGCGAAGGAGCCGATGATGGCGTCCGGTTCGCGGCGGTGGATGATAGCGCAAGCCAGGCCGATAGCTGCAGCCGAGTCCTTGGGGGAGGGCTCCAGCACCAGGTCAGCGGCACGCAGCTCAGGAATCTGCTGGGTAACCGCATTGGCGTGCGAAGTGCCGGTAACCACCATGACGGAACCGTTGCTGAGATCGATGAGACGGTCGTAGGTGTCACGCAGCAGGGAATTGCCCGACGAGGTAAGGTCGAGCAGGAATTTCGGGGCGTGCGCGCGGGATAGAGGCCACAGACGCGAGCCAACACCGCCGGCGGGAATGAGCGGGCGGAATCGAGTGAGTGCAGTATTCATCGATTCAAGAATAGCTTGTGAATTTGTCATATATCGAATTCTTTTAGGTTTTAACAAAAAAGTGTCAGGCGGCTCTCATTTAGGCGATGTTTGAGGTTAGGTTAAGGTAAGTTCCGCACAAACACAGGGAAGTAGGCGATATCGTAATAAAAACATGCCCTAATTCGCTTTTAGAACCTGTAAAAAAACCCTAAACAGGGTGTCAGTAAGCTGTGAATTTACCTGATATCTTGGAAGTAACAGACGAACAAAAGCAGTCGGTGAGCACACAGTTATGCCCGGAAGCTGAGGATCACAATGACCCCTCAGAACCCGGAAGCTCGCCGTCGCAGCAGGAGGTTATTCAGTGTTGAATGGTTCTAAAGGAACCCTCTACCGCGGCCGCTGGGGCATGTGGTCCTGGGTTGCTCATCGCATTACCGGTATCGCGATTTTCTTCTTCCTTCTTGTACACATCCTGGATACTGCCGTCGTGCGTATCTCCCCGGAGGCCTACAACGGCGTACTGAGCCTGTACAAGAACCCCATCATGGGTCTGGGTGAGACCGCGCTTGTCGCCGCCATCGTCTACCACGCGTTCAACGGTATCCGCATTATCCTCATTGACTTCTGGGGTAAGGCAACCAACTCACACGTGGAGCACATCCAGGCGAAGAACAAGGACGGCAACGTCGAAATCAGCCAGAAGGCAACTTACACGCACATCAAGATTCTCTGGGTTGTGCTTTTCCTCTGGGCAATCACCGTTGCTGGCTTCGCAGCACGTCACCTGCCGATCGTTTTCTCGCACATGGGAGGTCACTAAACTATGGCTACTCCGCTTAAGCCCCGCACCTATGTACCCCGTCTGCGTGACAACCGCATCGACGGTGTGAAATACAACCGCTCCTCCTCCAAGCGCAACAACTTTGAGATGTTCGCTTGGCTGGGTATGCGCCTGTCCGGCGTCGTACTCGTCGTGCTGATTTTCGGCCACCTGTTCTCCAACCTCATGGTCGGCGACGGCATCCACGCCATCGACTTCGGCTTCGTGGGCGGCAAGTGGGCGAACCCCTTCTGGCAGGTCTGGGACCTGCTGTTGCTCTGGCTGGCTATGCTGCACGGTGCTAACGGCATCCGCGTCATCATCGATGACTACGCAGAGAAGGACCGCCTGCGCGTTTGGCTGAAGGTCATCCTCTTCGCAGCATGCGCATTCGTCCTGCTGGTTGGTACCCTCACCATCTTCGCGTTCGACCCCTGCCCCTCCGGCGCAGCGGCTGAACTGCTCCCCAGCTTCTGCTCGGCACGCTAACGGCGACGTATCCGAGACAAACGAAAACATCTAAAACACAGAAAGAACATCATGCAGGTACATAAGTACGATGTAGTGATCGTCGGTGCCGGCGGCGCAGGTATGCGTGCCGCCATTGAGGCCGGTCAGCGAGTTCGCACCGCGGTACTGACCAAGCTATACCCCACCCGCTCCCACACCGGTGCGGCACAGGGTGGCATGTGCGCCGCTCTGGCTAACGTTGAAGAGGACAACTGGGAGTGGCACACCTTTGACACCGTCAAGGGTGGCGACTACCTGGTTGACCAGGACGCAGCAGAAATCATGGCTAAGGAAGCTATCGACGCTGTGCTCGACCTGGAAAAGATGGGTCTTCCCTTCAACCGAACCCCCGAAGGCCGCATCGACCAGCGCCGCTTCGGTGGCCACACCCGTGACCACGGTAAGGCCGCTGTGCGCCGCGCATGCTACGCAGCTGACCGTACCGGCCACATGATTCTGCAGACCCTCTACCAGAACTGCGTTCGCCACAATGTGGAGTTCTACAACGAGTTCTACGTTCTCGACCTGATCCTGGTCAAGGACGAAGAGGGCAAGCCCCGCCCCGCCGGCGTCGTCTCCTACGACCTGGCAACCGGCGAGGTCCACGTTTTCCAGGCTAAGTCCGTGATCTTCGCATCCGGCGGTTGTGGCAAGATCTTCAAGACCACCTCCAACGCACACACCCTCACCGGTGACGGCATGGCTATCGCACTGCGCGCAGGCCTGCCCCTGGAGGACATGGAATTCGTTCAGTTCCACCCGACCGGCCTGGCTGGCCTGGGCATTCTCGTCACCGAGGGTGCTCGTGGTGAAGGCGGTATTCTCCGTAACGCTGACGGTGAGCGCTTCATGGAGCGCTATGCACCCACCATTAAGGACCTCGCACCCCGCGACATCGTGGCACGTGCAATGGCAAACGAGGTGCGCGAAGGCCGCGGCTGCGGTCCCCACAAGGACTACGTGCTGCTTGACCTGACCCACCTGGAGCCCTCGCACATCGACGAGAAGCTGCCCGATATTACCGAGTTCGCTCGTACCTACCTGGCAGTGGAACCGCACCACCAGCCCATCCCGGTGTTCCCCACCGCGCACTACGCAATGGGCGGTATCCCCACCAACAACGAGACCGAGGTCTACCACAACAGCAAGGAGACCATCCCCGGCCTCTACGCAGCTGGTGAGGTTGCTTGTGTGTCCGTCCACGGTGCAAACCGTCTGGGCACCAACTCCCTGCTGGACATCAACGTGTTCGGTAAGCGTGCAGGCCGCAAGGCAGCAGAGTACGCAGCATCCGCTGAGTTTGTACCGGTTCCGGACGACGCAGCAGACCGCGTTCTCAACATGCTCAACGGCATCCTCGAAGGCAAGGGCACCGAGAAGGTCGGCGCTATCCGCGCAGACCTGCAGAAGGCTATGGAAGCTGACATGCAGGTGTTCCGTACCGACGAGACCATCCGCGCAGCACTGGCAACTATTGCTGAACTGGAAGAGCGCTACAAGAACATCGCCATCCAGGACAAGGGCAAGCGCTTCAACCTCGACCTGCTCGAGGCTGTTGAGCTCGGCTTCCTGATTGAGCTGGCAAAGGTCATGTCCGTTGGTGCGCTGCACCGTAAGGAATCCCGTGGTGGTCACTACCGTGAGGACTTCCCCAAGCGTGACGACGTTAACTTCATGAAGCACTCGATGGTCTACCTCGACCCCGAATCCGAGTTTGAGGGTGTCAAGGGCCTGCGATTCGAAACCAAGCCCGTTGTCTACACCCGCTACGAGCCGAAGGAGCGTAAGTACTAAAATGGCTGAAAACGAACTCCCCGAACCGGAATCCGTCAAGCTGTTTGAGGGTATGACCGGCGGCGACTCCGACTCCATCCCCACGTACGATGTGGTCATCAAGATTCGTCGCTACAACCCGGAAGTTTCCTCCGAGGCATACTGGGATGAATTCCCGCTGACCATGTACCGCACCGACCGCGTGCTGGATGCTCTGCACAAGATTAAGTGGGAAGTAGACGGCTCCGTCTCCTTCCGCCGCTCCTGTGCACACGGCATCTGCGGCTCGGACGCAATGCGCATCAACGGCCGTAACCGCCTGGCTTGCAAGACCCTGCTGAAGGACCTTGACCTGTCCAAGCCGATTACCGTTGAGCCCATCAAGGGTCTGCCCTGCGAAAAGGACCTCATCGTTGACATGGAGCCCTTCTTCCAGGCATACCGCGAAATCATGCCGTTCTTCATCAACGACTCGAACGAGCCTGAGCGTGAGCGCCTGCAGACCATTGAGGACCGTGCACGTTTCGATGACACCACCAAGTGCATCCTCTGTGCAGCATGTACCTCGTCCTGCCCGGTCTTCTGGACCGACGGTCAGTACTTCGGTCCCTCCGCTATCGTGAACGCGCACCGCTTCATCTTCGACTCGCGCGACGATGCAGGCGACCTGCGTCTGGAGATCCTCAACGATAAGGAAGGCGTATGGCGTTGCCGTACCACCTTCAACTGCACCGAGGCTTGCCCCCGTGGCATCCAGATCACCAAGGCTATTGCCGAGGTGAAGCAGGCAATCCTGAGCCGCTCGCTCTAATCTGAGCACGCGGTATCAGCTGATACAGCATTGACGATTCAAGCCGTCACCCACACCGGGTGGCGGCTTGAATTGTTTGACAGAAAAGGCCCGGCTGAAAAGGCTGAGTAGAGCATTTTCGGGGCTCCGGGGCACACAAAAACTCTTCACAATCTGTCATAAAGTCATAGATATTCTCGAGGGCTGTCAGAAAGGGGGAGTAGGTAGGTAAACCTCGGTGTGCGGCGTTATTCTACTGTGTATGGTTTTCGCTAATTCTCGCTACGATTTGTCCACCCCCGTCTTTGACGACTGGGTGGAGCGCATGATGGGTACCCTCGTGCAGTTCCGCCGCGAAGTGCACGCTAACCCGGAGCTTTCCTTCCGTGAGGTGGCGACCACTGAGCGCCTCATGAATCGACTGCGAGAAGCCGGCATGAACCCCGTTGCTTGCGAAGGCACCGGCTGCTACGTCGACATCGGAAGCGGCCCCTTTGCCCTGGCTTTGCGCGCCGATATTGACGCTCTGCCCATTGTTGAGCAGACCGACCTGCCCTACGCCTCCACCGTGCCCGGCGTGATGCATGCCTGCGGCCACGATATTCACCAGACCGTCATGCTCGGTGTGGCGCTGGCGCTGCACGAGCTGAACGAGAAGACCCCGCTGGGTCGTAGCGTCCGTATTCTCTTCCAGCCCGCCGAGGAGCAGCTTCCCGGCGGCGCGGTGCAGATGATTTCGCAGGGTCTGCTCAAGGACATTCCGCGTGCTTTCGCCCTGCACTGCGACCCGAAGGTGGACCTGGGCCAGATTGGTACCCGCATCGGTGCGATTACTAGCGCCTCCGACACCGTGAAGATTCACCTGAGCGGTCACGGTGGACACACCTCCCGCCCGCACCTGACTGAGGACCTCATCTACGCGATGAGCCAGATTGCTGTGCAGGTCCCCGCCGTGCTGACCCGCCGCACCGACGTGCGTTCGGGTGTGCTGGTGGCATGGGGCCAGGTCAGTGCCGGCGTCGCTCCCAACGCTATCCCCGCCGAGGGCTACCTGGCGGGCACCATGCGTTGCCTGGACGTTGAGGTGTGGCGCCAGGCGGGCAACATGCTGGATGAAGTCATCGAGCAGGTCGCCGTACCCTTCGGCGTGAACGCGCGAGTGGAACACATCCGCGGTGTGCCCCCGGTCGTGAATACCGACCTGGAAACCACCATGCTCGAGAACGCGGCTCGCGCTGAGCTGGGCGAGGACTCCATCGTGCTGGTCGAGCAGTCCATGGGCGGCGAAGATTTCGCGTGGATGCTGCAGGAAGTTCCCGGCTCCATGTTCCGCCTGGGTACCCGCGCCCCCGGCGACCCCACCTACGATCTGCACCAGGGCGATTACGCCCCGAGCGAGCAGGCGATCGGCATTGGTGTGCGCGTCATGGCGGCAACTGCCCTGCGTGCCGTCCGTTTTGAGCTGGCGAAGGCTGCAAAGGCGGCGAACCCCATCCGCGATGAGGCACGCTAAAGAGCTTCTCGAAAGCTTATAAGCCAGGCTTGAAAGTACGACTATATAGCCGCATCAAGCCTTGAAAGCTGTACAAGTTTCACCCCGTTACCTCTCACCGAGTAGCGGGGTGAAACTCTATGCACGCGATAGAATTAAAAGGATTATGAGGACATTTGCGTTATGTTCCCGACCCTGTGCCCACACACCCTCGGGGGATGAAGGAGATAGCGCATCATCACACGGCGCACGCCGGAGGAGGACACCCAATGAGCTTCTTTGGAATCGGCAAGAAGAAGTTGGATGAACAGTCGCGCGAAGAACAGAGCGCCGAAACTGCTGAGGCCCAGAAGGAACAGGCAAGCGAAGACGCTCCCAAGAGCGCGCGACTGAGCCAGAAGATTATGGAACAGCAGCAGTGGGAGGACTCCCTGCGCCGCTTCGTGAAGTCTGAGAGCGCGCGCCACCAGAACCACGACGAAGAACAGAACGAAGAGCACCGCGCTGTTGAGGACCTCAAGCGTGCCCTCCTGCACGGCGATGAGAAGGCTGAAGAATCTTCCGCTGCTGATGAGCTGACCGAGGAACAGGCGGAGGAGCAGGAGCGTCGTAGCCTGCTGGCGGCGCTTGGCGCTTTCCCCCAGGAATCTGAGGAGCCTGTTGAGGCCGAGCAGGTCGCTGAGGTCCAGGACGTTGAAGAAGAAGCCGCCCCGGTTGCTGAGGTTGCTAAGCCCGCTACTCCCGCGTTCCTGCGCGATGACGAGGAAGGCGCTGGTGAGGGTGCATCTGCCGAGGCTGAGGAGCCGAAGGATGCCGCAGAGGATGCGCGCTCCCAGTTTGAGGAGCACCTGCGTGCTGTGCGTGCCCAGAACACCGAAGATGCTGCCACCGAAGATGCTGCCGCTGATGATGCTGAGGCCGCTGAGGATACTGCAGACGAGGCAGAGGGTCACGAAGAGCTTGAGGTTGTCGAGGCTGTTGTAGAAGCTTCCGAGAACAAGTCTGAGAACGCTCATTCTGCATCTGAAGCTGAGGAAATTCATACCGTTGAAGATATGAAGGCAGCCCGCACCCGTGCCGCCGTGACCGAGGCGCAGAACGCCGGTCTGGACGATCTGGCGGCAGCCTACGCGGCACGCCTGGGCATCACCTTGGACAGCGAAGAGGAGACCTTTGTCGAGGTTGCTTCCGATGAGGCGATTGCTGAGGAAACTGCTGCTGACGAGGCAACTATTGAGGTACCTGAGCCCGCTGAAGCTACTGAACCTGTTGAGGACACTGATGTGTCTGAGGTATCCGCAACTGTTGCTGAGACTGCTGAAGACTTCGAATCTGAGGAGACCGTTGACCTCACCGCAGGTGCAGAAGAAGTTGTAGAGCCTGCTGCCGCTGCTGAGGAAGAGCCGATTGAGGCTGTCGTTGAGGCGCCTGAGCTGCTGGCGTCTGAACTTACTGAGGACGAAAACGCGGTCTCTGATGAGACCGAGCTGCTCTCCGCTGTATCCGTTGAGGAGAAGCGTGACGTGTCCGTCTCTGAAGCGCCCGAGGCTAAGGACTTCGACGCTGAAGAGGAGAACACCGCAGAGCTGATCTTTGACGCCTCCGCGGTGGAAGAGCCTGCTGTCGAAGAAAGCGCTGTTGAAGAAGGCACCGTGGAAGAAACCGTAGCGGAAGAACCTGCTACCAAGATTGAGGACTCTGGGCTTGAGGACTCCGCAGCTGAAGGTACCGATTCTGCGGAAGACGAACCCGCCAAGAGCTCCTCTGTAGCTCCTGCGCTTGCCGCTGTTGCCGCCCCCGTAGTTGTTGCAGCTACCGTTGCCTCTGCCGCAAAGACCGAAAAGGCTGAGGAGAAGGCTGAAGAGGGCACCTCTCAGGGCGTCGCGCTGACCGCAGAAGGCATCGATAAGAAGGAAGCAGAGAAGCACGAGTCTGCTACTCGTGAAGACTCCGCTGAGGAGCCCGTTGCTGAGCTGAAGGAAACTGAGCAGAAGCTCAGCGAAGACGAAGCTGAACTGGTTGCCGAATCCATCATCCTGAGCGAGCCCGTTGAGGGTGCGGCAACCCTGCCCGCTCTCCCCGCGCAGCGCGCTCTCCACGGCCTCGCGGAGCTCATGCGCACCCGAGGTTCGGGCACCATGAGCCTGGAACTGCGCCAGGTTGATGAGGATATGCACTACCGTCTGTTGCACCGCGGTCGTGAGGTTGAAACCGGCATTGTCGTGCCTGGCGTTGACTGGTTTGCACCCGTTGCGGCACTGTACACCGAGGCTCAGCAGGCCGGCGCAACCTGGAACCGTGCGGCTGTCTCTTTGAAGCCGCGTCTGGGCGACGGCCTGGAGGTTCACGCATCGTACCTGGGTGCTGTGGACGGTCAGACTATTAGCGAGAGCTTCCTGCTGGAAGGTGCTGCCGCTGAGGCTAAGCCCGTTGCTACCGCTGAGGCCGCTGAGGCTACCTCGCAGGATGAGCCTCAGGAAGCTGCTGTTCAGAGCGTTGACCCGATTGAGGCTGAACGTGAGGCTATCGAGCGTGAGCTGGAGGCTGAACTCGCTGAGAAGCAGGCTGCGAACGAGGCTGAGGTAGCTGCCGATGCTGCTGAAGAGCCTGTAGTTGAGACTGCTGAAGAGGGCGCCTCCGCGGGTCTGCTGACCGCTGCAGGTCTTGCCGTTGCCGGTACTGCAGTGGCTGGTTCTGCTGCTTCTGCACAGGAGAAAGACGACGTAGAGGAGACTGTTGAAGCTTCCGACGAGCCTACCCAGACTGAGTTTGTGCCGGTTGAAGCTGAGTTTGAGCACGACTACGAGAATGACCCTGTCTTCGGCGCGGCTACCGTAGAGCCCGAAACTGAGCAGGTTGAAGAGTCCGCCGCTGAGGCAACCGAGGTATCCGCAGAGGACTCTGACGAGCCCAGCGAAGATATGGAAGCCGCCCTGGCTGCCATCGTTGCCAACGCTCAGAAGAAGCTGGATGCTGAGGAAGTTTCAGCTGTCGAGGAGCAGAAGGCTGCCGCCCCCGTGGTTGCAGAGTCCTTCACCCTGGACCGCACCCAGCCCGTTGAAGAAGCTGCAGATGAGCCGGTCGTAGAGAAGGCTGAAGAGCCCGCACTGCCCGCGTTCCTGGATGACTCTGAACTGCTGCCCGAGAAGGAAACCTCCGCTGCTTCCGCTGAAGAGCCCTCCGAGGAACCTGCCCTCGTAGACGTTGAGCCTGCCGCTGAGAGTGCATCTGTGGCTCCCGGCCTGGCTGGTGCTCTTGCCGCAGCTGCCGCAGTGGGCACCGCAGGTGTCGCTGTGAAGGCTACCGAAGCAAAGGCATCTGAGGTATCTGAGGCAAAGGCTACCGGCGCTCAGGAAGAGCCCGCTGAGAAGGTCGCTGAGCTCAAGACCGTTGAGGTGACCCCCGCGGCTAAGATTGCTGAGGCTCCCGCAGCGCTTGCGCCCGCCTCCGAGGCCGCCGCTCAGACTGCACCGGTAGCGCCGGCAGCAGAGGCGGCACCCGCTGCGGCGACCACCCCGGTTGCCCTGCCGGAGAGCACCCCGGCAGGTATCTCTTCCAGCATCTCGGCATCCGCGCTGAGCGAGCTCAACCAGCTGCCCACCATCGTGGCTGAGCCGGACACCCCCTCCGCCGCGGTGCAGAGCCCGCTGGTTCCCTCGGAGACTCAGCTGGCAGCCGGCAACCTGGTTCTGACGGAGGCTCAGGTCGCTCAGCGTCTGGCGCCGGTCGTCGAGCACCTCTTCGGCGAGAACGGCACCGCAAAGGACGCCACTACCGTGCTGATTCGTGTACGTGCCCTCGGTTCCTACTACGACGCCCTGACCCACGTGCGCCGCAACGGCTTCTGGGAGCAGGTCCGTACCTTCGAGCTGATTCCCGAAACCCTGCTGGACATTCCGGCGCTGAAGACCGACTCGTACAGCGAGGGCGAGGGCTCGCCGCTGGCTATGAGCCTGACCTTCACCCCGGGCGTGCCGGTTCAGGCGGCATTCGATTATGCGAACGAGCAGGCGTTTGTCACCTACCCGCGTCCGCTGGATGCTGAGCGTTACGTTGAGGAGCTGCGCATGTTCCCGCGTCTGGGTTCGAAGATCCCGGCTCATATGACGAGCGCGCTTTCGCACTGGAACCTCTAAAACCTTGTAAGGTGCGCCGCGCCGGCTCCCCGTGTGGGGGTCGGCGCGGCGTGCTATGTTTGTCATTTTTTCGATGAGGAAGATTGTTATGACTGATACCCCTAATACTCCTGAGGCTTCTGCGGTGCAGAACGTTCAGGACACTGCCGCCCGCGCGGCTGAAGCCTTTGGCACCCTGGTGGAAACCATGGCGCTGTTGCGCGCACCGGGCGGTTGCCCGTGGGATGCTGAGCAGACTCACGCCTCCCTCATCCGCTACCTGGTGGAGGAAGCCTACGAGGTTGTCGAGGCGGTAGAAACCGGCGGCGAGCCGAATATGCCGCTGTTGCGTGAGGAGTTGGGCGACGTGTTGCTGCAGGTAGTGTTCCATTCCGATATTGCTGCGGCAAACCCGCAGGGCTTCGACATTGTGCAGGTGGTTGAGGGCCTGGTGCAGAAGCTTCGTTCGCGCCACCCCGATGTGTTCGCGGCTGAGTCTGAGGGCTCTTCGGAGGCGCCCCGCACCGCAGCTGAGCAGCAGGCGGCGTGGGATGCGTTGAAGAAGAAGGAGAAGAGTGACCGTGGCGCGCTGGACGGTATTCCGCCGCATCTGCCGGCGCTCGCTATGGCTGAGAAGACTGCTGTGAAGGCACGTAAGGCGGGTATTATTCTGCCGCCGGAGCCTACGAGCATGGAGGACGACCTGCGCTATATGCACACTGAAGAGGAATTCGGCGAGCTGCTCTTTGCGTTGGTGAGCCGCGCACAGCGTAATGGTTTGGATCCGGAGCGTGCCCTGCGTTCGTACACTCGTCGCTATATTGCTCAGCATACGCATGATGAGCCGAGCTATTAGAAACGGTGGTTGAGTTCTTCTGTGAGGCGCTTTGAAATCTGTTCTCTGAGGGAATAAGAGGTTTCAAAGCGCCTTCTGTTTGTTTGGGGTTGTGTTGGGCAGCCGTGAGGATGCTCTTGGCACATACCCCGGCATTTGGGCTCATGTTGTGCTTTGGTCGAGTACCCACACCCTCCCAATGTGGGGGAGTGTGGGTCTTGTTCCGCTTTGTAGCGCCTGACTAAGGGTTATTTAGACCTTCAATAAGGCAATAAAAAAGCGGTGGCAACTAGTGTGTTTGTGTGGGAGTTTTGCTAGAATTTAGGGGACGCGACTTGTCCACTACCGGGTGAGCCGTTCACATCCTTGACATCTCATAAGGAGAACAATTCATGGCTGTTATTACCGCAGTTCACGCACGCCAGATCCTGGATTCCCGTGGCAACCCGACCGTTGAGGTTGAGGTTCTGCTCGAAGACGGTGCTTTCGCACGCGCAGCTGTGCCCTCGGGCGCATCCACCGGTGAGTGGGAAGCTGTTGAGCGCCGCGACGGCGACAAGTCCGTATACCTGGGCAAGGGTGTTCTGGGCGCAGTGAAGTCTGTTATCGAAGAAATCGCTGAAGAGGTCATCGGCATTGAGGCTTCCGACCAGCGCGCTGTTGACGCAGCCATGATTGCTCTGGATGCAACCAACAACAAGGGCAAGCTGGGCGCAAACGCAATCCTGGGTGTCTCCCTGGCTGTTGCTAAGGCAGCTGCTGAGTCCGCTGATCTGCCCCTGTACAAGTACCTCGGCGGCCCGAACGCTCACGTTCTGCCCGTCCCCATGATGAACATCCTCAACGGTGGTTCTCACGCAGACTCCAACGTTGACATCCAGGAGTTCATGATTGCTCCCATCGGCTTCGACAACTACTCTGACGCTCTGCGCGCAGGTGTTGAGGTTTACCACTCCCTGAAGTCCGTGCTGCACGACCGCGGCCTGGCAACCGGCCTGGGCGACGAGGGTGGTTTCGCACCCAACCTGGAGTCCAACGCAGCTGCACTGGACCTGATCGTTGAGGCAATCGAGAAGGCTGGCTACAAGCCGGGCGAGCAGGTTGCACTGGCACTGGACGTTGCATCCTCCGAGTTCTACAACGACGGTGCGTACGAGTTCGAGGGTCAGAAGAAGTCCGCAGCTGAGATGAGCGCATACTACGCTGACCTCGTTGCAAAGTACCCCCTGGTTTCCATCGAGGATCCCCTGGATGAGAACGACTGGGAGGGCTACAAGACCCTGACCGAGCAGATCGGTGACAAGGTCCAGATCGTCGGTGACGACCTGTTCGTGACCAACCCCGAGCGTCTGGCTCGCGGTATCGAAGAGGGCGCAGCTAACGCTCTGCTCGTGAAGGTGAACCAGATCGGTTCGCTGACCGAGACCCTCGACGCAATGGAGCTGGCACAGCGCCACGAGTACCGTTGCATGGTTTCTCACCGTTCCGGTGAGACCGAGGACGTCACCATCGCTGACCTGGCTGTTGCAACCAACGCTGGCCAGATCAAGACCGGTGCTCCCGCACGTTCCGAGCGCGTTGCTAAGTACAACCAGCTGCTGCGCATTGAGGAAGAGCTGGGCGAGGCAGCTGTTTACGCTGGCAAGTCCGCATTCCCCCGCTTCAAGGCATAAGTTACTGAAGCATCCGACCGCGTGAGCGGTTAGACGTCAAGGAGGCGGTGCTACCCCGTAGGGGAGTGGCACCGCCTCCTTCTCTGTGTGCGGTCTATCAGCTCAGGTATGCCGTGGCAGGGTAGAATGTATCGCTTGCAACATAGAGCTGGGGAAGCTCTCTGAACCCGGTAGAATATGAAGGAAGCGCTTAGCGGTACAGAATGGAACGAGGGATAGAGCAATGAGCCAGCGAGCAAACCAGCAGACCCGGTCGCACTCTCAGAGTTCTACCGAACCCGCTCAGGGCGTTGCCTCCTCCAATGCGCCGCGTGGCGCCGCTAAGGAAGCCCGCACCTCCCTGATGAAAAAGGCTAGCGCCCTTTTCTTTGGCGTAGGCTTGAACCAGCGCCACCCCGAGCGTGAACGTCAGGCGCAGGCTCGCCGTGAGGAGCGTGCCCGCCGCCGCGCCGCAGCCCAGCAGGGCAGTGAAGAGGGCGGATACGATGCCCCCGTGGCGGCTCATATGTTCTCCGGTCGTAGCTTCCTGACCGCTGTTGTGGTGGGCGTGATTGCGCTCGGTACCGCATACCCGGTGGTCACCTACATTGACCAGGACCGGGAAATCAAGCAGATCAATGCGCACATTTCCCAGTTGCAACAGGAGAACGCCCAGCTGAAGGCGGAGCAGACCTGGTGGAACGACGACAACTACGTTCGCCAGCAGGCACGTAGCCGCCTCTACTATGTGAACCCCGGCGACACCCCCTACGTGGTCACCGGCATTACCGAGGACTCCACGAAGGCGGACGGTACTTCTGCGAATGCGAAGAACGCACCCGAGGAAGCCTGGACTACCAAGGTTTGGAATTCTCTCGAGAAGAACTAGCCCCAGCTGCCGGCAGCAACCCTGCCCGTGCAGACACCCGGCATAAGCGGACGAGGTGACCCCTCGTTCCAGAAACTTAGGATTATGAGCACCGAAAACACCATTGAAGAGCTGAAAGCACGCACCCCCGGCGGCTTCGGCGTAACTGTTGAAACTCTGACCCCCACCGAGCAGGACATCCGCGTTCTCTCCGCGCAGCTGGGCCGTAAGGTCCGCGACGTGATCGAGATTCCGGCACGCTGCGTGTGCGGTAACCCGCTCGTGGCTGCTACCGCGCCGCGCCTGAGCAACGGCACCCCCTTCCCGACCGTGTTCTACCTGGCGCATCCGGTGATTACCGCTGCGGCTTCCCGTCTGGAGGCGGGCGGCCTGATGTACGAGATGACCGACTCTCTGACTGAGGATGCAGACCTTGCGGCACAGTACGCTGCTGCACACGAGAACTACCTGGCTGAGCGTGAGCGCATCCGCCTGATCAGCGGCACCGAAGAGGTCCCGGAGATTGACGGCATCTCTGCCGGCGGTATGCCGACCCGCGTGAAGTGCCTGCACGCCGTTATCGGCCACACCCTGTCGGTGGGTCGCGGCGTGAACCCGATGGGTGACCGCGGCCTGGACGCTATCGCCGAGTGGTGGACCCCCGAGGTCTGCTCCTGCGACCCCGCGTGGCGTGAAGAAGCCTAAATATTGATTCTGGTGCGCCCGCATCGTCGTCAGCGACGGTGCGGGCGCATAATAGATAGAAGAAAGAGCGCCGAAAAGCGAAAATTTTTCGCATGCGGCGCTCGCTGTGCCTTTGGCACTGATTGGTATTGAAGACCTGAAAGGAACCCACCGTGCGCGTTGGTGCGATTGACTGCGGTACGAACTCTATTCGCCTGCTGATTGCTGATTCCACTACTGAGGTGGTGGACGGGGTCGAGAAGACCGTCCTGAAGGACGTTGTGCGTGAGATGCGCATTGTGCGTCTGGGTCAGGGCGTGGACGCGACCGGCTGGCTGGCGCAGGAGGCGCTGGACCGTACTTTCGCTGCGGCTCGTGAGTATGCGCAGCTGCTGAAGGAGCACGGCGCTGATTCGGTGCGTTTCGTGGCGACTAGTGCGACCCGTGATGCGGGTAACCGTCAGGTGTTTGTGGACGGTATCCGCGAGATTTTGGGTATTGAGCCCGAGGTCATTAGCGGGGACGAAGAAGCAGCGCTGTCCTTCGCGGGTGCGGTGCGCGCTGTCGGCTACGGTGATGGCGATACCCTGGTATTCGACCTGGGTGGCGGTTCGACTGAGTTCGTGCTCGGTGACGAGTCGGGTGTGAAGGCTTCCCGCAGCGTCAATATTGGTTGTGTGCGTCTGACTGAGCGTCACATGATGAGCGCCCCGTCGACTGACTCGCAGATTGCCCGTGTTGAGGCTGATACTGACGAGGCTCTTGAGGTGGCGCGTAGGACGGTGCCCCTGCAGGATGCGCGTCGCGTGGTGGCTGTGGCTGGCACCGCAACCACTGTTGCTGCCGCTGCGCTGGGTCTGGACCGCTACGATTCTGAGGCTATTAACGCTCAGAGCTTCTCGGTGGAGACCGTTCAGAAGACCGCCCGCTGGTTGGCTTCGCTGAGCCGTGCCGAGCGTGAGGAGCTCGGCTACATGCACCCCGGCCGGGTGGATGTGATTGGTGCTGGCGCGACGATTTACGCCCGCATCCTGACCCGTCTGAATGAGATGACTGATGGCGCCGTGGATTCGGTGACCGTCAGCGAGCACGACATTCTGGACGGTATCGCTCTGTCCCAGCTGTAGGCTTGAGCGCTCGCGCCGTGAACCGATGGTGGTTCACGGCGCGGCTCAGCTTGAGGAGTTTTAATGGTTCGTTCTGAGCATCGGCGAGGTATGCCCCTGACCGGCTGGTCTTTTGCGCCGTCTTTCGCCTGCGCGTCTCGTGTATTTGGTGTGCGCGCCTCGGCGTTTTCTGACCGAGGCGCTACTCGCCGTGCCCGCAAGATTGCAGCTTTGGGTGCTAGTGCCGCGTTGACTCTTCTGCCGTTGTGGACTCCGCTGGTGCCTGCCGCTTGGGCGACGGACCCGACCCTTTCTGCTTCCCCGAGCCCGAAGCGGGAGGTGACGGCGACTCCTTCGCCGTCGGCTACTGCGGTGCCGAAGACTTCTGCAACTCCAAGTAAGGGCACGTCGACCATGAATGGTGATGATGTTCGTCAGCGTGAGTATTGGCTGAAGGAGTACGGTATTACGTCCTTGTGGTCGCAGGCTACGGGTAAGGGCGTGACGGTTGCTGTGATTGATACGGGCGTGGATGGTACTCACCCGGATCTTGAGGGTAATGTTCTGCGTGGTTATGACGCCTCGGGCGTGGGTAGCGAGGACGGCTGGAAGGGCCTGGGTGCTGAGCCGATGCACGGCACGGAGGTCGCTTCTTTGATTGCCGGTCACGGCCACGATACGCAGGGCTATTCTGCGATTGCGGGTCAGCCGGGTAAGCCGACCGGTGTGATTGGTGTGGCTCCCGAGGCGAAAATTCTGCCGATTTCGCTGAATATGGGTACGACCGGCGGTAAGAGTATTGATGAGCAGATCCCGGCGGCGGTGCGTTATGCGGTCGACCACGGGGCTCAGATTATTAACATGTCGATTGGCTCGAATAAGACGAGCTGGCCGCAGAGCTGGGATGAGGCGTTTGCCTATGCGGAGCAGAAGGGCGTGCTGATTGTTGCGGCTGCGGGTAACCGCGGTAGCGGCTTGACGCAGGTTGGTGCTCCGGCGACGATTCCTGGGGTGTTGACGGTTGGTGGTATTGACCGGAATAAGCAGGTTTCTGAGGGCTCGTCGACTCAGGGTATTTCGATTGCTGTGGTTGCTCCGAGTACGGATATGATTGCGGCTGCTCCGGGTAATGGGTACATGCTGTGGTCGGGGTCTTCGGCTGCTGCTCCGTTGGTGACGGGTGTTGCTGCTTTGTTGAAGCAGAAGTATCCGAAGGAGTCGGCGGCTCAGCTGGTTCAGCGTTTGATTGCTTCGGCTGATGATGCTGGTGTGACGGGCCGTGACCCTTTGTATGGTTACGGTATTTTCAATCCGCAGGATGCGATGGCTTTGGCTGCGCCTACGGTGACGGCGAATCCGTTGGGTTCTATTTCTGAGTGGATTGCGGTGCACCGTAAGCAGCAGGTGAGTGAGCCGACTCCGAGTGATGCTGCGCCGGTCCATGAGGAGGGTGAGAGCATTGTGAAGGCGGCTGCGCCGGATGCGCGTCGTCCTCCGGAGGATCGTGGCTGGTTGCCGCCGGTGATTTTGGCGGCGCTGACGTTGTGGTTGACGATTATTACGGCTGGTTCGGTGCATCGTTTGCATAGGATGCATGTGAGTGCGGGGCAGGCTGCGCGGATGGCTCGTGAGGTGGCGCATCATCCGGGTGCTCATCACGGAAAGAGTCGTGTTTCAAAGGGGTCGCAGCAGGGTGCTCGGAAGGGGACTCGTTAGGGTTCTTGTGAGTCTGGGGTGCCGGTGTTTTTTCTTCTCTGTGGGGGCTTCTCCTGTTCGCCCGGGGCTGACTTTTGAGTTGGTCCCGGGCTTTGTTCTTTGGGATCTGGCTTGAGACGGCGGAACACCCCAATAAACGAAAATATCGAATATGTTGCGCAAAAAACGGAAAGGGTATTTTTGACTGTAACCCGCATCACGAGATGAACTCTGTTCATATCTTCAAAACTTTTAACTTAGGCTCAGCTCAAAGGGACCATAGGTGCGAAATTACCTAAACAAAGGCGTAAAATAAAAGACAACAGGTATGTGATAGACAGGCTCGTGCTGCTAGCCACTTCGCGTTGCGCAAGGACTTCCAGAGCGGGCCGCTTTGTTCGTCAGGGGAGCTTTCGGAACGACCCGAAAGTTGCACATACCACCCTACCGGGGCTACCGAACCTCGGTACCTAAAGACTAGGAAGTAACAAAATGGCATTCACTAAGGTGGCACAGGACCGTCCTCGCGTCCTGATCGTCGGTGGCGGCTACGTCGGCTTCACCGTTGCTAAGAAGATCCAGAAGGCTATCAAGGAGACCGGTGGCGTCGTCACCATCGTTGAGCCGAACCCCTACATGACTTACCAGCCCTTCCTCCCCGAGGTTGCGGCAGGTTCCATGGAAGGCCGTAACGCAACCGTGCCGCTGCGTCAGCACCTGCGCGACACCGAGCTGATTCCCGGCCGCGTTGTCTCCATCGACCACGCAAACCGCACCGCTGTAGTTGAGCCCACCGACAACGGTGAGCCCTTCGAGCTGAAGTACGACGAGATTGTACTCGGTGCAGGCGCAGTGACCCGTGCATTCCCGATTCCGGGTCTGGCAGAGGTTGCTATCGGTCTGAAGACCATTGAAGAGGCAGTCTCGGTTCGTAACTGGGTTCTGGACCGCATCGAGGTTGCATCCCTGCTGTCCGACGCTGAGGCACGCCGCCGCGCCCTGACCTTCGTCATCGTTGGTGGTGGCTTCGCTGGCGTTGAGACCATCTCCGAGCTCGAGGACATGGCACGCGTTGCTGTGGAGCGCAACGAGCGTCTCTCCGTTTCCGACCTGCACTTCGTCATGGTTGAGGCTGCACCGCGCATCATGCCCGAGGTCCCCGCAGACCGTGCAGAGAAGGTTGTTGCAGAGCTGCGTGCACGCGGCATCGAGATCCTGCTGAACACCTCCCTCTCCGACGCAACCGACGGCAACCTGCAGCTGATCAACATGGCTGACAAGTCCCCCGCAGGCGAGATTAAGACCGACACCCTGATCTGGACCGCAGGTGTGGCAGCATCCCCGATGCTGAAGAACACCGACTTCCCGATCGACGAGCGTGGCCGCGTTCGCGTGAGCGCAGACCTGCGCGTCACCGGCGACGACGGCGTGGTCGAGGGCGCATGGGCTGCAGGCGACAACGCAGCTGTTCCGGACCTCTCCGGCGGCGGCGTGGGCGGCTTCTGCGTTCCCAATGCTCAGCACGCTTCCCGCCAGGCTGTTGTTCTGGCTAAGAACCTGCTGGCTGCTCGCCGCGGCGAGCCCCTGACCGACTACTACCACGAGACCATCGGTGTTGTGGCAGGTCTGGGCCTGTGGAAGGGTGTTGCAAACTTCAAGGGCAAGACCATTGGCGGCCCGCTGGCATGGATCATGCACCGCGGCTACCACGGCTCTGCAATCCCCACCACCGAGCGTACCGTTCGCGTTATGACCACCTGGGCTCTGAACCAGATCTTCGGTCGCGACACCTCCTCGATTCGCCACCAGCGCTCCCCGCGCCTGGCATTCCAGGAAGCAACCGGTACTGCACCGGCACGCCAGAAGGCAAAGCTCTAAAATAGCCTGGCTTAGGGGTGTATCTCCTTGAGATAACGCACTTGAGATAAAGCAATGGGCGGTGTGGAAGACTTTAGTCTTCCGCACCGCCCATTGTGTGCCTGGGTGCTTGCGAGCTGTTTGGCTTAGCCGCTCACCAGTGCTTTTGCGTGTGGCTTGCTACGGCGGGGTGCGGGGAACCGTTTGAAATGTGTTTCTGCTTAGGTTCGGGTGCCTTTTCGTGGAATAATAAATATTTGTGCCCCGACGTATGCGGGGTGCGCCCTCATAGTCCAATTGGCAGAGACAGAGGACTTAAAATCCTTGTGTTCTGGGTTCGAGTCCCAGTGGGGGCACGGCATAGACACGCATAGACGTGCGGTATAGATAGGCGGCGGCTCTTCCCGTGGGGGAGGGGCCGCCGTTTGCGTATCTGGGATTTTGTGGTGTGTTTCTTGGAGTTAAAAGGCGATGCCCCCGACCCATACTATCGGGGGCATCGTGGAGTGGCGGTGCGTGCTGTCGCATTCCGCGCACTCTCTTCACCGCGGGTAGATGGGGTCGTCCTTTGCCGGAATTAGGACGGCCGGCGGTGAAGTCTGGCGAACCTATCGGTGATTGCCTGCCTTCAAGCTTGACAGGTAAAGTTTTACACTTCAAGTAAATTCAGTTCGTAGAGGAAAAAGGGTGCAAAAAGCAGTGAAAATGGGGGTTTTAGATGACGTTTTGTAACGGTGCTCCATGCTCAAAAAACACCCGCATACCGTCTTCTGGAGCTCAAAAACGTGAGACCCTAGAAGAGACACAGCCACAGACGCACCTCCGCCTGAATGGGGTAGCAGAGCCAGAAAGGCACAGCATGCAGACTAAACCCTCCATCATTGCCGTCGATATGGATGGCACCTTCCTCACCGACTCCAAAACTTTCGACACCGAACGTTTCTCGCGCATCCTGTCCCGTCTGCAGGCGCAGGGCATCCACTTTGTTGTGGCGAGCGGAAACACCTACGCCAAGCTACAGGACTATATGCGCGGCTTTGAAGGGCGAGGTCTTACCTATATTGCTGAAAACGGCGCGTACCTTGCCGATGAGAGTGGCAAGCTTGCCGTGCATCCCTTTCTGGACGAAGATGTGCCGCGCATTATTGAGGTAGTGCAGGGATTGGATCAGATCGGTCTGCTGGTTTGCACCACCGAAGGCATCTACCTGCCCAAGGACCGTTGCGACCAGATTGTGCACATGATTCGCGGCTATTTTGAAGACACCGGTCAGGAGCTTCCCGAAACCCTCACACTGGAGAATTTTGCGGCGTTCTTCTTCCCCGGCTCGATCATGGTTGACTCTATTGGGGATTTTGAGGGTGCACCCATTAAGTTCCCGCTGCTGACTCCCCCTAAGCAGACGCAGCAACTGAGCGTTTACCTGCGTGAGGCTCTGCCGCAGACCGTCACTCCGATGGTTAGCGGCTTCGGTGCCATTGACCTGGTGCGTACCGGTGTCAACAAGGCGACCGGTCTGAAGGACCTGTGCGAGCGTCTGGATGCTGATCCGGCGGGCATTCTTGCCTTCGGTGACGGCGAGAACGACATGGAGATGCTCCGCTACGCGGGCTGGGGTGTCGCCATGTCTAACGCCCCGGAGGTTGTGCGAAATGCTGCCGATGAGGTGATTGGCTCGAATGAGGAACAGGCAGTTCTGGAGTATCTGGAACAGCTGCTGGATCGTTTGGAAGCTTCGCACTAGAGGCTTCACAAAGAGGCGCGCAGGAGGGTCTGTGTGCGGGGCGGTGTGGGTCTGGGTGAACCTGAGGTAAACACCGCCCTGAAATATTCTGGCAAGGTCGCTAGAAGCCCATGCTGGTAACGAACAACGCCCGTGAGCGCAGAATCTATCCGATAGAATTAACAGAATTAGTTTTGTACCCGTTTAAGGAGAGCATGATGGCGGGAAACCCGCTTCTGAATTCAATGACGAAGAATGTCACTCAGGGTGACTCTCGTTTCGGTCGCTTTGGTGCGCAGCCGCAGCAGACCAGCCAGCAGGCGCAGTACGGTCAGCAGCAGACCTATGGCCAGTACGGTCAGCAGTCCTACGGTCAGTACGGTCAGCAGTATGACCAGCAGGGCTACGGCCAGAACACCTACGGCCAGCCCCAGTACGGTCAGCAGCCCTACGGCCA
Source organism: Rothia sp. HMSC066H02 (assembly GCF_001814995.1). Taxonomy (NCBI): domain Bacteria; kingdom Bacillati; phylum Actinomycetota; class Actinomycetes; order Micrococcales; family Micrococcaceae; genus Rothia; species Rothia sp. HMSC066H02. The sequence goes on from NZ_KV818683.1 coordinate 67,539, forward strand.
GCAGTATGGCCAGCCCCAGTACGGTCAGCAGCCCTACGGCCAGCCGTACGGTGAGGCTGACTACGGCGTAGCAGCCCCCACCTACTCGGAGCCCATCCCCGCCGGTGAGCGCCTGACCATGAACGATGTCATGGTTAAGACCGGCATCAACCTGGGCCTGGTCGCTGTCGGTGCCGCCGTTGCATGGAATGCACCGGTGCTGCTGCTCCTGGGCATGGTTGGCGGTCTGGTCTTGGGTCTGGTGAACTCCTTCAAGAAGAAGGTTTCCCCGATTCTGGTCATGACCTACGCGCTCATGGAAGGTCTGCTGCTCGGTGGCCTGTCTGCTGTTGTGGATATGCGCTACCCCGGCGTGGCAGTTCAGGCTGTTTTGGCAACCCTCGTGGTGGCAGGTACCACCCTGGCTCTGTTCGCGAACGGCAAGCTGCGCGCAACTCCTAAGCTCAACAAGATCTTCATGATCGGCGCTATTGGTTACATGGCGTACGGCTTCATCTCGATCCTGGGTGCGGGTATCTTCGGTTCCTCGCTGAACAGCTTCTCTATCGGCGGTATCCCGCTGGGCCTGGTGGTTGGCCTGTTCGCTGTTGCGCTGGCAACCTACTCGCTGCTGCTGGACTTCACCACCACCTCCGAAGCTGTGGAGGCTGGCCTGCCCGAGCGTGAGTCCTGGCGCCTTGCTTTCGGCCTGACCGCTTCTCTGGTCTGGCTGTACGTTGAGATCCTGCGTGTTCTCATGTACCTGGCAAGCATCTTTAGCAACGACTAAAGCTCACTTTGAGGCGGCGGTACCGTGATGGTGCCGCCGCCTTTGCCGCTTTACTTCCCCGGTGCATCGAGGCGCGGGGGAGAACACACAATAACAACACCACACACCGCCTCCGATGGGGTAGCTGAAGCTACCCCACACGAGTGCGACACCGATAACGATTTGGAGACACCGTGAAAATTACACCTGTTGCAGAAGAACATGTAGCCGAGGAGGAGCGCGGCTACCGGGTTCCTTTTGCCATGGAAGTTGCCGGTGCTTGGGCGTGGCGCATCATTATGATTGCCGGTGCCGGTTGGATCCTTTGGAAGGGTCTGGGGCACGTCTCCCTGCTGGTTATTTCTCTTCTGGTGGCTTTGCTTCTGGCGGCTCTGTTGAGCCCCGCCGTGATGCTTCTGCGTAAGAAGGGTGTTCGCGCCGGTGGCGCGGCGGCTATTGCCGAAATCGGTATGATCCTGGTGCTCGCCGGTATTATTTCGCTGACCGGTCAGCAGATTCTGCGCGGTTTTGTGTCCATGGCGGATAAGGCGGTGCAGGGCTACCAGCAGCTGATTGGTTGGCTGAAGAACCTCGGCTACGAGTTCGGTGCCGACCAGATGAACCAGCTGCTGGATCAGATGGAGAGCGCTGTAACCAATAACCCCAGCTCCGTGCTGCACGGTGTGTCTCAGGTGGGTTCGACTGCGGCTGAGGTTGCGACCGGTACCCTGCTGACCCTGTTTACCCTGGTCTTCTTCCTGATGGAGGGCGAGCGTATCTGGCTGTTCGTCACCCGCCTCTTCCCGAAGGATGCGCGTGCCGCAGTCAACGGTGCGGGTCGCGCGGGCTGGAAGTCCCTGGGCGCGTACGTGCGCGTTCAGATTCTGGTGGCGGCTATTGACGCTATCGGCATCGGTATTGGTGCCGCAATTCTGGGTGTTCCGCTGGCTATCCCGCTGGGTGTGCTGGTCTTCCTCGGTTCCTTCGTTCCGGTGATTGGTGCCCTCATTTCCGGTGCTGTGGCTGTGCTGCTGGCGCTGGTTGCTCTGGGTCCGGTGCAGGCGCTGATTATGCTCGGTATTGTTCTGCTGGTTCAGCAGCTTGAATCCCACATTCTGCAGCCGCTCATTATGGGTAAGGCTGTCTCCCTGCACCCGCTGGCGGTTATTTTCTCGGTGGCTGGTGGCTCTATGATTTTTGGTGCGGTGGGTGCTCTGTTCGCCGTGCCGACTCTGGCTGTGGTCAACTCGGTGGTGCGTTACCTGGCGGGCCGTTGCTGGGAGAAGGAGGCGCCTCGTGAGGAGGAGTTCCTCTTCCCGCATGAGCTGGAGCGCCGTAAGAAGGCTGAAGAGTCTGAAAAGGCGAAGGAAGCTAAGACTTCCGAAAGCTCTGAAGAATCTAAGGAATCTGAGAAGGCTTAGAACCCAGTTCACTGTGACTGACCGCGGGCTAGACGCTCGCACATCACCTAGATGAGGGGCCGTTCTTGCACTATCTGCTGAGAGTGCGGGGACGGCCCCTGCTTTATGCCGGTGCATCCTCTAAAATGGAGTGTGCACTGTGCCACCGCGCGTCTTTCAGCGTGCGGGGCTAGGTGCCGCCAGAATACGTACCATCAGAATGGAAACCTCGTGAGCGTAGATCTCGACTCCCTGCCCGTGACCCTCACCGACATTGAACGTGCCGCAGAGCTGCTCGAAGGCGTTATTGAACGCACCCCCGTCGCTCATTCGCGTGCGCTGAGCCAGCGCCTCGGTTCCGAGGTTTTCTTCAAGTGTGAGAACCTGCAGCGTGCCGGTTCCTTCAAGGTGCGCGGCGCGTACGTGCGCATGGCGAAGCTCTCCGAGGAGGAGAAGAAGCGCGGCGTCGTGGCGGCGAGCGCGGGTAACCATGCGCAGGGTGTGGCTCTGGCGGCTGACCGTCTGGGCATTAAAGCCCGTATTTACATGCCGCTGGGTGCGGCGCTGCCGAAGATTACCGCGACCCGTGATCACGGTGCTGAGGTTGAGTTGCACGGCGTGACCGTGGATGAGGCTCTGGCGGAGGCGAAGCGCTACGCCGAAGAGACCGGCGCGGTGTTCGTGCACCCCTTCGACAATGAAGACATTATTGCCGGCCAGGGAACGATCGGTCTGGAAATCCTGGAGCAGGTTCCGGATGTTGACACCGTGATTGTGGGTGTTGGCGGCGGCGGCCTGCTGGCCGGCCTGTCCGCGGCGATTCGCGCGAAGGAGCAGGAGCTCGGCAAGAAGATCAAGATTATCGGTGTTCAGGCTGAGCACGCCGCGGCCTACCCGCTGTCCCTCGCTGCGGATGCTCTGGTGCCCCTGAAGAAGGTCTCCACCATCGCCGACGGTATCGCCGTGGGTCGCCCCGGCCAGATGCCCTTCTCCATCATCAAGGAGCTGGTGGACGATGTGGCGACCGTGAGCGAAGACGATATTGCTCGCGCCCTGATCTTCCTGATGGAACGTAACAAGCTTGTGGTGGAGCCTGCTGGTTCGGTGCCCGTGGCGGCGCTGATGAACGGCAAGCTGAAGGAAGAGTACGGCGACCTGGGTACGGTCGTGTGTGTGCTCTCCGGCGGCAATATTGACCCGATGCTGATGCTGAAGGTGATTCAGCGCGGTCTGTCTGCGGCTGGCCGCTACATGACCGTGAAGATGATGCTTTCTGACCGCCCGGGTGAGCTGGCGACCATTTCCCGCATTATCTCTGAGAACGATGCGAACGTGACCGGTGTGGATCACACCCGCGTGGGTGGCTCGCTCTCCATGGGTGACGTGTCGATTACCATCGACATGGAGACCAAGGGCGTGGAGCATTGCCGCCAGGTGATTTCTGCCCTGGAGGATGAGGGTTTCAAGCCCATCATCGTCTACTAAGCCGATATATTTATGAGCCGACGAGCTGTAATAGTTACTCCTGAGCTTTATCGGCAGAACGCAATTCAATAGATAAAAAACAGTGCGGGGTGCTGACCGTTATAGTCAGCACCCCGCACTGTTTGTTTTAAATCTAGCGCTGTCTCGCAGGCTAGCTTCTTAGCTAGTCTCTTAGCCCTGGTAAGGGGTCACGGAGACAATCTTGGCGCTCAGTTCCTTACCGTTCGGAGCGGTGTAGGAAACCTCGTCGCCTTGCTTAGCACCCATGATTGCGGCACCCAGCGGCGACTTCTCGGAGAAGACCTTCAGGTCGGTGCCGGCAGGGAGGGTGTCCTCAATTTCGCGGGAGCCGAGCAGGAACTTCAGGGTGCGGCCTGCAACCTCAGCCTCGATGACCATGCCGTGGCTTACCACGCCGTCATCAACGGGCGCCTCACCAATCTGTGCGGTTTCGAGCAGGTGCTTAAGCTGCTTGATGCGCGCCTCGTTCTTAGCCTGCTCATCGCGTGCCGCGTGGTAGCCGCCGTTCTCGCGGAGGTCACCCTCATCGCGCGCCTGGGCGATGCGGTCAACGATTTCCTGACGGTACGGACCGGAGAGGTGCTCCAGCTCCTGGGTGAGGCGGTCGAAGGCGTCCTGAGTGAGCCATGCACCGGTGTTTTCAGCCATGCGTGTCCTTTGCTTATGCGCCGGCTCTGCCGGTGCGAAATGAATAAACCCGCTACCGCGTGCCGCGTTCAATACGCGGCGGTGCCGGTAACGGAATGAATCAACAGACCTATTCTAGAGCACCGGAGGATTTTCGGCTGTTATGCCGGTCGTATCTTCCCCTCTGAACGCATCTTCGTCGGTACGCACACCGGTAGCTGAACACTCCGCCAGCATCAGCCTGTTTCGTGCCCGTGGATCTGCTGATATGACGGCACGTTTCACGATGTCACACGGCGTCATCTGCGCTAGTACACCGGCGCTATCCTTGGGTATCATACGAGAAGCTACAACCGTAAAATTTCTGCCGTGTAGCGCTCGCATTCGCGAGTCACAGACACATCATCGACCCCTGGCGCATCACCTAAAGGAGACCACCGTGAGCGAAGCCATTGAACAGCTGAAGGCAAACCTGCCGACTCACCCTCCCGTGGACTCCCTCAAACCGCTGGAGGAGAACTACACCGGTCTGCGCATCCTCGCGGTGCACGCTCACCCGGACGACGAGTCCTCCAAGGGCGCCGGTACCGCCTCGGCGTATATTGCCCGTGGTGCCCGCTTCATGGTGGCGACGATGACCGGCGGCGAGCGCGGTGACATCCTGAATGAAGAGATCGATAAGAGCCCGCGTGCGCACCGTGACCTGCCGGGTCTGCGCCGCGCTGAGATGGCGGCTGCCCGCGAGATTATGGGTATTGAGCACCGCTGGATTGGCTTCTTCGATTCTGGTCTGCCCGAGGGCGACCCGATGCCGCCGCTTCCCTTCGGTAGCTTTGGCACCATGCCCCTGGATCGTGCCGCCGCGCCGCTCGTGCGTCTGGTGCGTGAGTACCGCCCGCACATCATCATCACCTATGACGAGATTGGCGGCTACCCGCACCCCGACCACATCATGACCCACAAGGTTGCCGTGGAAGCATTCGAGAAGGCAGGCGACCCCGAAGCGTACGTGGGTGAGGGTGAGCCTTGGACCCCGCTGAAGCTCTATTACGACCGCGCATTCAACCCCGAACGCACCCTCGCCCTGCACGAGCATCTGCTCGATACGCACGGTGAGAGCCTGCTGAGCGGCTGGATTGAGAACCTCGCGCACCGCGCCTCCTCGGGGGAGGCGCCTCGCCACGAGACTACGACCCGCATCCTGGTGACCGATCACTTTGAGCAGCGCGATCAGGCTTTGCGCGCGCACGCCTCGCAGGTGGACCCGAACGGCGTGTTCTTCGCCGTTCCCAGTGAACAGCTGAAGGACATTTGGCCCTGGGAGGACTACACGCTGGTCGCCTCGCATACTGAGGTTCAGCTGCCCGAATCTAGCCTGGACGAGGGCCTGAGCGACTACTACGTTATCTAGGCTGGGGCGCATCGCCCCGCGCGTTACAATGATGCCCTTCACCCACGATATGAGTTGTAGGTGAAGGGCATCATCCATTCTTAGGCACGCGATGTCTGCACCCCTGCACGCAACTCCGAATGCCTCCACCAGCCGCCACACATTTTGAGCCGATTCTCAGCCCAACCGCGATGCTGATTGCCGCGAAGGTATGGCGCGGCGGCGTAGAATAAGAGCTTAGGCTCTTTCGTTATGAGCCCGCTGAATTATCTGCCACGACAGCCGAATGAGGTATGAGCTATGAGCGCCAACGCCCTGCCCGTGATTACTGTGCACGGCCACGCCAGCAACCCCGGCACTGTCACTGAGCCTACCGTCTATGAGCAGGCTCTGGCGCGCTCGCTGAGCCCCGAATCCCTGCCGGCACATATTGGAGTGCTGGTGGACGGTAACCGCCGCTGGGCGGCTCAGCGCGGCTTGAGCACCCGTGAGGGCCACGCCGCCGGCGCGGAGCGAATTATTGATTTTCTGGCCTGGTGTACTGAGCTGTCGATTCCGCAGGTGAGCCTGTACATGCTCTCCACTGAGAACCTGAAGCGCCCCGAGAAGGAACTGACCGGTCTGGTCGCTGTGATTGATGCGTTCTTGGTGCGTCTGGTGGAGTCCGCCTGCGGTCCGGTGCGCGCCATCGGCAATATTGACCTGATTCCTAGCCAGCTGCACGAGCGCCTGGACTGGGCGATTGAGCAGACTGCACACCTGCCCGGTGTCCGAGTGAACATTGCGGTCGGCTACGGCGGCCGCCAGGAGATTGTGGATGCGGTCCGCTCGGTTCTGCGCGAGGCTGCCGCTGAGGGGGTATCCTTGGAATCGCTTGCCGAACAGCTGAGCGTGGAGGATATTTCTTCGCACCTGTACACCGCCGATATGCCCGACCCGGACCTGCTGATTCGCACTTCGGGTGAGCAGCGCCTGTCCGGTTTCATGACCTGGCAGAGCGCGTATTCTGAGTTTTATTTCTGCCGTGCCCTGTGGCCGGATTTCACGCGCGTTGATTTTCTGCGTGCCCTGCGGGATTACGCTAACCGCTCCCGCCGTTTCGGTTCCTAGAACTTGGATGCCCTAGCGCCATCGGTGCATGTTTCTCGGCCGGCTGGCTGTTCCTGACTAGTTGGTTCCTGGCTAGCAGTCTCCGGTAGTACAGCCTCCAGCAATACAGAATGGACGTTCTATGCTCGCTGAGCTTTCCCGCCTCTACAACGCTGGAGGCGCCTCCGTTATTGCCGCTCTGGTGCTCGGCAGCTACCTGCTGTATTTCCTGTGGTGCGTCCTGCGGCTGTGGCGTATTGATGTGCGGGAGCACCGCCTGCCGCACCGCATCCTGATTCCTTTGGCTATTGCGACCTACACGGCACTGCCTGTGTCTTTGCTTTTTGCCGGTCGCCCCGCCGATATTTGGCGTGTGATTGGTGCCGGTCTGGTGCTGTGGTTCTGCTACCTGCTTCTACGTATCCTGTCTTTTGGCGCGCTGGGCCGCGGGGATGTGAAGCTTGCCGGCATTCTGGGCGGCGTGCTCGGGTACCTGTCCTGGGCGAATCTGGGCTGGGCGTCGCTGGTGACGTTCCTTGCCGGTGGCTTGGTGTCTTTGGCTCTGGTTCTGTTCACGAAGGCGCGCGGTAGCACCCGCATTGCGTTCGGTCCGTTTATGCTTCTGGGCGCGCTGGTGGCGTTGGCTGCTCCGGCGTATTCTCTGTGGTAGATTCCGAAGTAGGGTGACCGTCCGGCTAAGTGGCGGGCTTGTTCTGTGTGTGGCTCGCGGCTGTTTGCTCTGCTCTCTAGCACCTATTTCTCGGCGGAACTGCCGGGGTTTTTGAAAGGTTGATGTTATGCCTACTCCTCCCTATATCCGTAAGCTGCGTGAGCGGATCGGTTCGGATTACCTGTGGCTGTCCGGTGCGACGGCTGTGGTGTACCGTGAGCAGGATTCTAAGGTGCTGCTGGTGCGCCGTAGCGATAACGGGGCGTGGACCCCGATTACGGGCATTGTGGACCCGGGGGAGAGCCCCGCACTGACCTGCCTGCGTGAGGCGCAGGAGGAAGCGAACGTGCAGATTGAGGTGCTGGAGTTGGCGCAGGTGAAGGCTGACCCGCCGATGCAGTTCGGTAATGGGGACCGCTGCCAGTTCTTGGATCATACGTTTTTGTGCCGCTGGGTTTCTGGTGAGGCGAAGGTGAATGATGAGGAGTCTTCGCAGGTGCGTTGGGTGGATGTGTCTGACCCGGCGGAGCGTGCGTTGCTTTCGGAGCGGATGCTGGACCGTATTGATGCGGCGCTGAACTATGACGGCCACTGCCGTTTTGGTTTGGAGTCGGTGCCGCCGGAAGAGCTCTAGACCGGTTACTGGGACTGAGTAAAAGCCGCCGAATGAGGCGTGTAGATACAGAGGGAGGGGCGACCCGCCGTCATGGCGAGTCGCCCCTCCCGCTTTTTTGTGACAGTTTGTTACATGGTATTGGGTGGTTCTTCCTGTTTTTCTGTGGGAATGGGGGGGGGCTGGAGGCCTAAATTTTGTCGTGGTTTTATTTTGTTTTTGTCTTTTTTACTTTAAGTTGTGCCTGTGTGTCGAGTTATGGGTGGTGCGCATGAGATGCTTTATATATGACACGGGTTACATTGGGAGTGACGGCCCCGTATTAGTCAGTAACCCGAGAAAGATTCGTTCACGTGATGTTCTGGTGAGCGTAGTCGCTTTCCTTTTACTCTGCCTATAAATCTTTAAGGCATGCCATTTTTCTGTGAACTAGGCTCATTGTGTTCATCGCAATTCTTGGTCGCTATTTTGATGCGTCCTGGAAGGAGTAAAGCATGACAACACACAAAATACCCTGGAGAATCTACGTAGCCCTTATCGGCTCTCTGGTAGGTACAGGAATATATTCCTTCGCCCTACCCATTGCGATTCTCGCTAGTACAGGCGAAATTGGGCTGGCCGGCGTGATGGCGGTAGCCATGCAAATCCCCAATATCGCCTTGGCATATCCGCTAGCAACCCTATCGGATAGTCTGCCTCGAAAACCTATGATCGTGATTGCCGGGGCAGTAAACATCCTCAGCATCCTTACCTTGGCGTTGATGATTGAGCAGCATATGCTGTCATGGTTCGCCATCGCCGCACTAGGATTTGTGAGCGGTGTCTTCTCCGAGCTGGCTGCTGCCTCAGAAGCAGGATATATCCCGCAGCTTCTCGGACGAGAAAACCTTCTTTCGTACAACGCACGTCGTGAAATTTGCGAGGGAATATCCGCAATCATTGCGCCCCCTACAGCAGGATTTATTGTTCTTGTCGCGGGCGCAACGGTCGGTCTTATCGTCCCGGTGCTCCTTTTCGGGGCGGCAACTATTTCATACGCAACGTTGCCATCCGTAGAGATGGAAACTAAAACTGAGCAACGCGAAACCGCACAACATGGGTTTATTCACCGAATGTTTGACGGTATCCAATACATGTTCTCCGGCGCCCCGCAGAGACTTATCCTTGTCTACACGTTCTTCTTGGCGGCAGCTACGGCATCGTACTCACTCATCATTATTTACCGCCTATACGAGGAACTCACTTTTGAAGCCTCAGTGGTAGGCATGATTATGGCCTGCAGTGGTATCGGTGGTATCGTCGCGGCGCTCATCATCGATCGTTTCCTCTCTTTCGAGAACACACGAGGAATGCTGCTGGTCGCCAACGTCGTATCCCTGCTCGGAATACCGCTGGTCACCATCAGCAATAACCCCGTAGTGCTCGGCGCCCTGCTCTTCATTCTGGACGTAGGATGGGCATCAGCTTTCATCTTCTCCAACAATCTGCGTGACTGCATTACACCGAATGAGCTACTGGGGCGTGCCAGCTCCCTTGACGGTGCCGTGTTTGGATTAGGAACGCTGTACTCCATGGGCGCGGTAGCACTGATGCTCGATCATCTCGGCTCCTTCAACGCTGCGCTTGTCGTCAGTGTCCCGGCTGTACTCTGCCTCATCTACACGCTGGTCCACTATAAACAGTTCAAAGTGTTCAATATCGTTGAACAATAGTGAGAGCCTGCTGCCAACTCAATGACGGGGGCAGAGAACACAGACAGAAGGAGGGGCGACCCGCCGTCATGGCGAGTCGCCCCTCCCTCTTTGGTTAAGCCGCGAACCTCAGGCGAGGTTCAAGCGAGTGAGATTAGAAGTTGCCCAGCATCTTGGTGACGTCCAGAGCAGCATCCAGCTGCTCCTCAGTCACTTCGCCGCGCTCCACATAGCCCAGAGCCACAACTGCCTCACGGACAGTCACCTTGTGAGCCACCGAGTACTTAGCAATCTTCGCAGCAGCCTCGTAACCAATCAGCTTGTTCAGCGGGGTCACGGTCGACGGCGAAGCCTCAGCCAGGAAGCGGCAACGGTCAACATTAGCGGTCAGACCGTCAATCATCTTCTCAGCCGAAACGCGAGAAACATTAGCGAGCAGGCGAATCGACTGCAGCAGGTTAGCAGCCATCACCGGAATACCCACGTTCAGCTCAAACGCGCCGTTAGTGGAAGACAGAGCAATGGTTGCGTCATTACCGATGACCTGAGCGGCAACCATGATGGTAGCCTCACAAATCACGGGGTTGACCTTACCGGGCATAATCGAGGAGCCGGGCTGCAGATCGGGGATGTGCAGCTCGCCCAGACCGGTGTTCGGGCCCGAACCCATCCAGCGGATGTCGTTGCTGATCTTCATCAGGCCGTACGCCAGGGTGCGCAGCTGACCGGAAACCTCAATCAGGCCGTCGCGGTTAGCCTGAGCCTCGAAGTGGTTACGAGCCTCGGTCAGGGGCAGGCCGGTCTCCTCAGCGAGCAGCTCAATCACGCGAGCGGAGAAGCCGTCCGGGGTGTTAATGCCGGTACCCACAGCGGTACCGCCTAGGGGAACCTCAGCCACGCGGGGCAGGGAAGCGTTCACACGCTCAATGCCGTAACGCACGGTTGCGGCGTAGCCGGAGAACTCCTGGCCCAGGGTGATGGGGGTTGCGTCCATCAGGTGGGTACGACCGGACTTCACAACGTCCTTGAACTCTGCAGACTTGCGCTCCAGGGACTCAGCGAGCACCTCGAGAGCGGGAATCAGGTCCTTCACCAGAGCCTCGGTCACAGCAACGTGCACGGAGGTGGGGAAGACGTCGTTGGAGGACTGGGAAGCGTTCACGTGGTCATTGGGGTGAACCTCAATGCCCTTGGACTCCAGGGAACGGGTTGCCAGGGTTGCCAGAACCTCGTTCGCGTTCATGTTCGAGGAGGTACCGGAACCGGTCTGGAAGACGTCAATGGGGAAGTGGGCGTCGTACTTACCGGTTGCTACCAGATCCGCTGCGTCGCGGATAGCCTGGGCGCGCTCAGCGTCGAGCACCTTGAGTTCCTCATTGGCGGTCGCGGCTGCCTTCTTCACGAGGGCAAGCGCACGAATATGGGCGGATTCGAGGGTCTGACCCGAAATCGGGAAGTTCTCGACTGCGCGCTGAGTCTGTGCACGGTAGAGTGCATCAGCCGGAACGCGAACTTCGCCCATGGTGTCATGTTCAATGCGGTATTCAATGTTTTCAGCCATATCTCTAGGATAGGCGTTCAAAGTGGCTTACGTCGCCTCGAAAAGGTGTCAAAAGAGGAAAAACGCTCATAAATTTTGAGGCGTGAGAAGGCGTGTAAAAACCCCGCCCCGGTAGATGTGCGAACACGCTACCGTGGCGGGGGTATCCCATAGAAAAATCTGTTGTTAAGTGCGAGCATGTGGGTTCTCGCGCTAAGGCTCGTAATAAGCGGAGAAGAGGAAACCTAGTCCAGGTTCTCAGCAACCACAACGCGCGGGGGAGTCTTCACGACCACCGGAAGCGTCTGAGTCGGCGGGTTCTGCGCGTCGTTCTTCTCCTCCGGCAGGGTCAGGTCCTGCGAGCTGAACACCAGCTCCGCCTTACCCTCCTTCAGATGGTAGAAGACACCAATCACGGCGACCTTGCCCTCAACCACCGCATCCGAAATGATGTGGGACTGCTCAATAATTCGGATGGCGGTCTGGCGGGTGTGCTCACGCACCATGTCGTTGACGACCGGGTTCTCCGGCAGCTTCGGGGACATCACCGAAGGCAGGATGTGCTGCACCAGGTTACGGATGAAGCCGTGCGGCATCTCACCGGACTCCAGGGACTTGCTGGCCGCAGTCACAGCACCGCAGGAGTCGTGACCGAGAACCATCACGATAGGGGTCTCAAACTCATCAACCGCGTACTCCAACGAACCGAGCGCGGCATTCTCCAGCACATGACCGGCGGTACGCACCACGAACGCGTCGCCCAGGCCCAGATCAAAAATAATCTCTGCCGCGAGGCGAGAGTCACCGCAACCGAAAATCGAGGCGAACGGGAACTGACCCGATGCCAGGTCGGTACGGCGAATCGTGTCCTGGTTGGGGTGCTCATTGCTACCCTCAACAAAACGGCGGTTACCGTCCTTCAGACGCTTCCATGCTTCTGCGGGAGTCGGTTGGATGCCAGCCATGTGATGCTCCTTAGCGGACAAATACAGATAACGCGTGCCGTCGGAGCCAGCGAATCTGCGAACGGGTATGTGGGGCTTCAGGCGCTTGCGCTGAAGCTGAGTTTCTCGCCGGGAGCCTCCCGGAGAAAGAACCTACCTCAAATATGCCTTAAATATGCGAAAAATAGCTAGTTTGGCGCGCCTTCACAACACCCAAAATCAGCACCTCAGAGCGTATGAAGTGTCGAAGGGAGACGCAGCCCTCACCAATTTGCCGCATCTGCGCACCTTAAAGTCAACACGCACGCAAACTCGTTCAGAACAAGAAAAACGAAGCGCCCGCGCGCTATCCTGAAAGGAGCACTACTGCGTCGGCGACTTCGTGCTGGAAAGAACCAGCCAGCCGACGGTGTATTCAGAAATCTCGAAGGTGAGTCTATGACTACGAACAACAACCACGGCGATCGCAACCTCGCAATGGAACTGGTCCGCGCGACTGAAGCTGCAGCAATTGCTGCAGGCCCCTGGGTCGGCGCAGGCGAAAAGAACCTCGCAGATGGTGCAGCCGTAGACGCAATGCGTTACCGCCTCTCCACCGTCAACTTCAACGGCACCGTTGTCATCGGTGAAGGCGAGAAGGACAAGGCTCCCATGCTGTACAACGGCGAGAACGTCGGCGACGGCTCCGGTCCCTCCCTCGACGTGGCGGTTGACCCCATCGACGGTACCCGCCTGACCGCACTCGGCATGGACAACGCCCTCTCCGTGATTGCTGTGGCAGACGGCGGCACCATGTTCGACCCTTCCGCAGTGTTCTACATGGAGAAGCTGGTCACCGGCCCCGAAGCCGCAGAGTTCGTGGACCTGCGCCTGCCCGTCAAGCAGAACCTGCACCTGGTCGCTAAGGCTAAGGGCAAGAAGGTCAGCGAGCTGACCGTATGCGTGCTGGACCGCCCCCGCCACGCCAAGCTGATTCAGGAGATTCGCGAGGCAGGTGCCCGTACCCGCATCATCCTCGACGGTGACGTCGCCGGCGCTATCGCAGCCTGCCGCGAAAACACCGGCGTGGACCTCATGCTCGGCACCGGCGGCACCCCCGAAGGCGTTGTCGCAGCGTGCGCTATCAAGGCAACCGGTGGCGTTATCCAGGGCCGCCTGGCACCGACCGACGAGGCAGAGCGTGAAAAGGCATTGGAAGCCGGCCACGACCTCGACCGCGTGCTGACCACCAACGACCTGGTCACCAGCGACAACTGCTTCTTCGCCGCAACCGGTATCACCGACGGTAAGCTGCTACGCGGCGTTCGCTATAGCAAGAACGTTGTGACCACCCAGTCGCTGGTTATGCGTTCCTCCTCGGGCACCGTGCGTACTGTTGAGGCAGAGCACCGCCTCTCCCGCCTGCGCGAGATTCTCTCTCACACCAAGAGCCCCGAAGAGCAGTAATCTTCGAAGGGCAGTAATCTTCGCCCCGCAAGGGCTGAGGAGTCTCGCTAAGACTCCTCAAACATTGCACATACATACACAGGGAGCCGCCCCCACCGAAGAACTCGGTGAGGGCGGCTCCCTCGTATATTTAGCTTTTAGTTCTCAGGATACGCCCCAGTAGCGGTGCGCCTGAACCCGTTAGCGCGAACGCAGGGAACGCAGCTTCTCCTGCGCCTTCGACACTGCATCGCGAACCGCCGGACGAGCCTTGTACGCCAGGGTGTAGGCGCGGTAACCCAACGAAGTTACCGGAACATCCCAGGTACCCGGGTACTCCACAGACTCGCCACCGAAGGACTTCTTGAACTTCGTGAAACCAGCCCACTCGTGGTCCGGCTGATCCTCCGGCGCAATACCGAAGAGGTCAACGTACTTCAGACCCTTACGCTTAGCGTCCAGGATAAAGTTCGTCACCACCGGAATACCCGCGGACAGGCGGCGATGCTCAAAAGAAGCCGCTGCATGCGCGTAGGTGCGGGTGTCATCCGAATCGTACACAAACGCCGCCGCAATCGGGGTGCTCTCACCGTTCTCATCGGTCAGCTTCGCAATGTACAGGGACGCCGCACCGGCGGGCATCAGCACGCGAGCAACCTGCATCAGGTAGTCGTCGTGCTGACGGTTAAAACCGTTACGGTCCGCGGTTTCCTCGAGGAAGCCGAAGAGAATCGTCATATCCGAGGGATTGGTCGACACCTCAATGGTCACGCCCTTTTTGTGGATATTACGATGACGATTACGGTAACTGGAGCTCATTCCCTTGAGGATTTCGTCCTCGGTGCCCGAAAGATCAATAATCTGAGTGTGCGAAGGCTGCACCTGGCGAGGAGCCAGAACCGCACCGCGATGAGCCAAGAAAGCAGCCGCATCCTGATTACCCCAAATAGCGGATTCAGTGGGCTCAATGCGCACAAACAGGCAACGATGCTTCGCAGCTTCTTCCTTCAACGACGCGAGAGCCTCATCAAAAGCCACAGCGCTGGAGGCGACCGGTCCGTACGGGCTGTACAGGTAGCGGCCGGTAGCGCCGCCCTCAACGGTTGCAAGGTACGACCAGCCGTTACCGCTCTTACGAATTACGGTGTGACCATTAGATTCCTGAAAACGTGCCCAAATATCGGACTGAAGAATATTGCTCATCCTTCTAGTGTATCCGAGCTTAGGGAACGTAAGCCTGGGGCTCCGACGAAGCCTCGGGAGCAGAAACGGGGCGGGGTGCGGAGGAGCTTTCCTCAGCCTCACGCTCGGCCGCTGCCTTGGACTTGGCCTCGGCAACGCGGGTGCGCAGAGCGGCTCCCTTATCCATCGCGGTCTGGCGCAGATTCTGAGAGAACTGACGCAAATCAGCGTGAACCTGCTGAGCAAACGCATCGGTGCCCGAACCCAGAATACGCAGAGCCAGCAGACCCGCATTGCGAGCACCGTTAATAGAGACGGTAGCTACCGGAACACCGGCGGGCATCTGAACAATCGACAGCAGCGAGTCCATGCCCTCGAGGTTCTTCAGACGCACCGGAACACCAATCACAGGCAGAGCAGTGACGGAAGCGAGCATACCGGGCAGATGAGCGGCACCGCCGGCACCGGCAATAATCACGCGAATACCGCGGCTGTGAGCCTTCTTGCCGTACTCAATCATGTCCTCGGGCATGCGGTGTGCAGAAACAACATCAGCCTCGTAAGGGATGCCGAACTCGTCCAGAACCTCGGCTGCGGCCTCCATGACCGACCAATCCGAATCCGAACCCATCACAATGCCAACAATGGGCTGGGAAGAATTATAGGGAGACTGAGACATAATCCTCATATCCTTTCAGGATGCGGTGGCGAACCACCATCAATAGGGTGTGTCGGATACGCAGGATACTCTCACCCCACGCACCGGCTAAAAATAGGGCTACAGGGGGCGGCCGTCACGCAAAATGGAGGCGGCATTCGCGGCGCTGTGGCGCAGTGCCTCAAGCTCAGCCACCGTGCCAGTAATATTCACGTGACCAATCTTGCGGCCCGGGCGGGTTTCCTTGCCGTAGAAGTGGATCTTTGCGCGCGGTTCAGCCGAAAGCGCCAGCGGGTAGACACCGAAAATGTCTTCGTTCTCGCCGCCCAGATAGTTCTTCATCACGGCAACACCCTCCAACACGGAAGTGTCACCCAACGGCAGATCCAGCACAGCACGCAGATGCTGCTCAAACTGGCTGGTCACCGAGCCATCCTGAGTCCAGTGGCCGGTGTTGTGCGGGCGCATCGCCAGCTCGTTGATGTAGAAGCCGGCGGGGGAGCCGGGAACCTCGAAAAGCTCAGCTGCCATTACACCGGTGACGCCCAGCTCAGAGGCAATAGTCACGGCGGCGGAGGCGGCAGCCTCAGCGATCTCGGGGTCCAGGTCCTGCGCGGGTGCAATAACCTCATCACAGATGGAGTTCACCTGGATTGTCTCAACGACCGGCCAGGGGCGCACTTCGCCGCTTTCACGGCGAGCCACTAGAGCGGAGAGCTCACGGGTGAAGGGTACCTTCTCCTCGGCAAGTAGGGCGGAGAAATCAGTGCGGGAAGGCAGCTGCTCGAACCATTCGGCGCTGCGCTCGCGAGCCTCCTCGGGGGAATCCAGGACGAGTACGCCCTTGCCGTCGTAGCCGCCGCGCGGGGTCTTCAGCACCACGGGCCAGCCGATTTCATCGCCGAAGGCGAGTAGTTCGTCCAGGGTAGAAACCTTAGCCCAGCGGGGGTTCGGCAGGCCCAGACGCTCAATAGCGGCGCGCATCAGGAGCTTGTCCTGAGCGTACTGGAGAGCTTCGGGACGGGGCTGAACATTCACGCCCTCCGCCATGAGGGTGCGCAGAAATTCAGTGGGCACATGCTCATGGTCGAAAGTGATGACATCCTTGCCGCGAGCAAATTCACGGAGGGTGTCTAGGTCCTTGTAGTCCCCGACGGGTGCGGTACGTACCGCTGCCACGGCGCCAACGGTGGGCGCCTCCGCGAGAATCTGCAGGTTCAGGCCAAGGTTAGTTGCTGCGGGAGCCATCATGCGGGCCAGCTGGCCTCCGCCGATGACGCCAATTACGGGTCCAGTCACAGGGTAAGTCACATCACCTAAGTGTACCGGGTTCGGAGAGCCTGTGGGAGCAAGACCACATTAAGGTCACAGAATAAGTTCAAAGGGGATGCAGAGCCCAATATGTGGGCTTTGATACGGGTGAAAGCCATCAAAACGTGCCTTCTGCCCAGTCAACGTGAGATGAAAGGGAATGTCTCGTTAGCTGGGAGGTCCGTGGAAAAACTCTCAAAGGTACAAACAACCAACCGGGACTGTATTAACATATAAGAGCTTGTAAAAGAGGCTGAAACAACCGTCGGACATTGCGTTACCAACGCCAACCGGCGCCAATCTTCCCTTTTTCCCGATAAATCTCCGCTAGATAGGTCCCGCATGAGCGCACAGACGAAACCGACCCTCACCGAACGCTTGAAATCCCTCTGGGACAGCTACGGTATTGAGGTTCTCAAATTCGGTACCGTGGGCGGCGCAGCCTTCATCGTGAACTCTGTGACGGTGTGGGTGCTGATGATGACCATCATGTCGGAGTCCCACACCAAGGCGAAGGTCGTTGCAAGTATTGTCGCAACTATCTTCTCCTGGCTCATGAACCGCCTGTGGACCTTCCGCGACTCCCGCTCCGAAAACTGGAAGCGTGAAGCGGTCGAATTCGGCCTGGTCAACCTGCTCGGTATTCTCGTTGAAGCAGGCTGTGTGGCATTCAGCACCTACGTGCTGAACCTGCGCACCCCCGAGGCGTCCTTCATCTCCGGTACGATCATCGGTACCATTCTGGGCACCATTCTTCGCTACTTCCTCTACCGCTTCTGGGTGTACGGTTCGCACCGCCAGAAGGTTGAAGAGGGCGAAGGTACCGACCACGAGGAGCTCGGCCGTATGTTTGATGAAGCCGCCGCGATTCTTGACGGTGAAGAACCTGCAGCACGTAAGGCAACCTCTGAAGCAACTGCACCTGAGGCACAGTCGAAGCCAGGCTCGCAGAACTCCTAAGCTCCTCAGAATGTAGAAGCAGCCTAGTTAGAACTTGATATAACGATTCATCCCCCGATACGAACGGTATCGGGGGATGAATCGTTTAAAGCTCCGTGTGGTTGTTAACGTTCCGTGCGGCTCTTTGTTCGCTAGGGGAGGGGCGCCACGGGTGCTGAAGGGGAGGGGCGCTATGCGCGGGGAATCTCCACCGCACGCTCGGCAACCATCAAAGACCCCAGCTGCCCATCCTGCCAGTCCACACTCGGGTCAGCCACAAACACCGCATGCCCGGAGAGCAGAATTGCCAGCACCTCCAACAGGGCGCTCAGGGTCGCCTCCGACGCGTCAAAACCGTAGTCGGGGCTCAACTCCAGCGCGAGCGCACGCTGGCCCGAAGGCAGTGCATAACCCGCCGTGCGGTAGGTCTGTGCCTGTGCAAGCGCCTGCTCGTACGCCTCCGCGTAGGTGAAGCCCTCAAGCACCTCTGCCGAGTCATCGGGGAGCATGCCGGAGTACTGGTCGCCAAAGCTACGCACCAGCGCGCAATAATCGAGTACCTCATCAGCGTGGGAAGACAGCGCCTGCAGATCGCCGGTGTAGGAAAGCGCCAGCGGGGCACGATCCACCGCCAGAAGGTACGCGGGGTCATTCGTGTAGCCCGCCTCCTGTTCGGTGCAGACCGCGGCAACCAGCGGCTCATCCTGGTGCAGTAGCGCACCAACTCGCAACGCCGCCAGGCCCAGAACAATAGTGCGCCAGTGCAGAGGCGCTTGAAAGTCAAAACCCTCGCCGGGCTCCAGCTCGCATTCTTCAACCAGCAGGTTTGCGCTCTTATCAATCCAGTTCATGAGGACCCTGCCGGAGAGCTCAATGCGCTCGCCGTTTGCTGAGTACCAGATGAGGGCGGGGGTCTGCTGGCTGCTGAGCTTCTCAAAAAAGCGGTTCAGAGTTGTAGGCACGGATGCGCCGGTGGGGGAGAGAGTAACCATGGGTTTCACTCTACCGCACCGGGGATGGAGAGGTCAGGGAGAATGTGCGCGGTGCTAAAAGATGCAAAGTTAAAGTAAAAACGCCTAAGGGTGCCCTAAAAACCTAATGGTTCAAAATGTTTGACAGTCCTAAAGCCTCATTTTGGAATATGGCATAAATATAAATTGGAAATGTAAATGCTTCGCAATTCCTCGAAAAAATATTCAGAAACTGCATGGAGAAAAGATAAGTTTTTCTTATCTAATTATTAGATTCTCCCCCTGTGTTCGAGGTTGGGTGGGTGGGGCGGTCGCCGTAAGCCCTTATATTTGCAGTCAGGATGCGGAATTTGCAGGCGGTGGAAACTAGTCCTGGAGAAGGGGAAACTTAGGGTGCCCCTTAGATGTGAGCGAGGGCAAGTGGTGCGTGCGAAAATGTATAAAGGTCAAATTTACATTAAATATGACGCCCCTAACACATACATCTAAATATTGTTTAAGTCTAGTTTGACGAAACGGCGTGTCGCACGTCTAATAGATATATAAGCGTGTTTGCTCTGGAAGGGACCGTAGAGGCCAAAGCGAACCATGCCACACCATACACACTAAGATTCCGTCCACGACGGATCCGCAGACTCATTAAGCTCACAATGAGAACACGGAAGGAAAACCCATGGGCTCCTACATTGCATCGGACCGCTCCATCGCGGCCGCGCGCGCATCAGGCGCTCAGCACCGTAGCATGAATCCCACTCATTCTCTCGAAAAAGCCGCCGACGCCTTTCTCGCAGACGCAGAACGAAACATGCCTGCCTGCACCGACGTATGGACCGCAGCGGCAGGACTCTACGGAACCGAAGGCGAAGACGGAGAACTCGCCTGGCAAGCTGAAGCACTCTGCGCCCAAACCGATCCTGAAGCCTTCTTCCCCGAGAAGGGCGGCTCCACCCGAGACGCCAAAAGGGTATGCGGTGTATGCCCCGTGCGCGAAGAATGTCTACAATATGCAATGGACAATGACGAGCGCTTCGGAATCTGGGGCGGGCTGTCAGAACGTGAACGCCGCCGACTGCGCAAGCAGGCGAGCTAAGCCAGGAAGGTACCATCCACATGCAGACCGCACGACTGTGCTCCCGCCAAACCTGCCAGCGAGAGGCGACTGTTACTCTCCACTACTCCTATGCAGACTCCACGGCAATCATTGACGCACTCTCTGAATTCCGCGAACCCCACGCCTACGACCTCTGCGACGACCACGCCGCACGGCTGACGGCACCGCAGGGTTGGCGAGTGGTCTACAAGGTACCCGTTCAGGACACCACCGAATCCTAGAATTCAAACCCAAGAATTTAAACACCCGAATGCAAAGAACCTTCCGCGAATTCATGCGGAAGGTTCTTTGCGTATGAGAAACTGGCAGATAGTACAGATACCCGCAACTCACTCAAACACCATTCACTCGAAAAGAACGCGAGATCCATGAGCAAAGAAACACACCGAGGAATGTGGGGCGCACTGCGCCCGGCCATCCGCCGAAATAGCGCCGAAGAACTCCTCAAAGCTCGCCGAGCAGAGACCGTGACCAGCGAACCGGCACCGCACACCGGCGCCTTCGGACGCATCGCAGCAGACGTACCCACCGTCGCCGAAGAACCCGACCTGCCTACCGGCTCCGTACCCGTCGTCCCCGCACGCAGCAAACTCCGCGAACAGGGCGTCGGCACCCGCGTACGCACCCGCACCAACGTCTCCACCGGCTTCGTGCCCCTCGTGCGCGACTCGCAGAGCACCCCCAAAAATCCGACGCTCAGCGACCTCAACCGCGAAACCATGCAGAGGGCAGCCGAAGCAGAAGCAGCTGCAGCAGCAGAAGCCGAAAATGCGGCTGAAGCAGAACCCGTCGCTACCGCGGAGGCGGCAAGCGCCTCCACCGCCGGACGCAAGTACCGCACCGAAACCACCCGCACCGGTCACACCCACGCGGTCGCGGACCCCAACGCGCCGCTGTCTTCCCTGGCAGCCTCGCCCGAAGCTGCAGAACGCGCCGCAGCCCGCGAAGACGCCGTGGAAGACACCCCGCGCTTCCTTAAGCTCCGCGCAACCCTCATCGCGCTCACCGTACCGCTGACCGTACTCATGATTGCGATTCGCGCTGTTGCTTCCGCGCCCTTCCTCTGGCTCGAATACCACCGTCCCGGATTCCCCGAAGACAGCTATGGCTACTACCTCGTCGAGAGGATGCGCCTGGGTTCCTACGGCGTGGATTACATCAACAACTTCGCCCCGCGAGAATACCTTGCCCGCGTCACCACCGGCGCCGACAACACCCTCGCCTTCACCGAAGCAGAAGTGAACCACATGCACGACGTGAAATGGGTACTGCTCATCGCCACCGTAGCCGTTGCCGCACTCTTCCTACTGACGCTCTTCAGCAGCATCTCCCTGCGCGAGCGCTCCCCCGGAACCATCCGCCGCAGCCTCTTCTGTGGCGCATGGATTACCCTGGGACTCATCGCGGTGCTCGGCGTTGTGGGCGTCTTCGGTTGGGAATGGCTGTTCACCACCTTCCACCAGGTGTTCTTCCCGCAGGGCAACTGGGAATTCTCCGTACGAAGCTCCCTGATCCGCCTCTACCCGCCGCAATTCTGGATCGACGCTGCAATCGCCGTAGCGGTCCTCGTAGCAGCGCAGATTACGCTCCTGCTCGTGACCACCTGGCCCACCAAATACCGCAAGCTCAAGGCAGAACGCCGCCGCCAGGAACGCCAGGAACTGCGCGTCAAGCTCGCCTCCGCACGAGTCGGTGACAACTAAAATCATCAGCCACTTCCCCGTGCAAACCAGCGCGGAAAGGGCACAACAAAGGGGGCTGGGCTCTACCACACGGTAGAACCCAGCCCCCTTCGCTATACCTAAGCTCGTATCGCTCGCGCCTGAACCCAGGACTATACCCGAGCCTACAACCAGGTCTAAAACCCCAGCCTAAAACCTGAGCCTAAATCCAGGACTTAAACCACATGTGCGAATACCACTGCTCATACGGAATCACCTGAGCAGTCCACAGCGGCATAAAGTACGCACTCAACATGAGCACACCCACCAGGTAAATCGCCACCAGCGTCACGCCCAAACGGGCACGCAACACCGAACCGCGAGCACCCGACAGCGCCAGACCCAAAACACCCGCCAACAGCAGGATCAGGAACGGCTCAAAGGACAGAGCGTAGAAGTAGAACATCGTGCGGGTCGGGTACATAAACCACGGGAAATAGCCCGCACCGAACACAACTAGCAGCGCACCAAAACGCCAATCACGCTTCAACAGCAGGACCAGAAGCGCCACAATAATCGCCGGAATAAACGCCCACCAAATCGCCGGGTTACCGATATTCAAAATAGCCTCGGAACAGGACTTCACGGTACAACCCGAAGAACCCAGCTTCGGCGACTCATAGTAGTACGAGGTCGGGCGACCCAAAACCAGCCACTGCCACGCCTGCGAAGCATACGTATGCGGGCTACTCAAACCAGAATGGAACTTAAACGCCGACACATGGTACTCCCACAAGGAACGCAAATCCTCAGGAAGCCACATGACACCCTTGCCCGGGTTCTCAACAGCCCAGCGGCGGAAATACGCATTCGACGACTGGAACCAGCCCGCCCAAGTGCTCAGATACACCAGCAGACCCACACCAATCATCTGGAAGAACGCGGGGATGCCGTCACGCACCAGCGCCGTCAAACCCCACTTGTCCAGGCCCACAATACGGCGAGCATTAATATCCCAGAACACCGTGAGCAGACCCATTGCCGCAACGAAGAACAACGAATTCCACTTCACGCCCACCGCGGCACCAGCACACACACCGGCAGCGAAACGCCACAGGCGCAGACCCATGCTCGGGCCCCACGGCATCGGCGGAAGAACACCGCCATTCTGGCGTGCCGTCTCCGCAATATGGCGCGCCAACACGCGCCGCGCCTGAATACGGTCAAGCACCAGACACGCAAAAGTCGCCAAAATCCAGAACATCTGGAAAATATCCAGCAGAGCCAGACGAGACTCCACCAGCATCAGACCATCCACAGCAGCCAGAAGCGCCGCAATAGTCGCCACCGTCATCGAACGGAACAGCAACCAGCCAACATAGGCAATCAACGCCACCGACAGGGTGCCAATCACCGCAGCAGAAACACGCCAACCAAAGGGATTATTATCACCAAAAATTGCCATGCCCGCGGCAATCATCCACTTACCCAACGGAGGATGCACCACATACTCCGGCGAATCCGTCAACAGACCCGACGGGTGACCCGCCGCAAAGGAAGCATTAGCATCCTTCGACCAGCTCAACTCATAGCCATAATGCACATACGAGTAGGCGTCCTTGGCGTAGTACGTCTCATCAAAAACAATGGCATTCGGATGCGCCAAATTATAAAAACGCAGAATGCCGGCAACCAGCACAATCAATGCAGGCGCCAACCAACCCCAACGCGGGGCACGAATATAGGCAACAGCGAGCGCATCCAGCAGAGAATCGAGGCCGTAACGACCGCGTTCAGACGAAGAACGGGGCAAATCGGCCGGACCAACCGGAGCGGCAGATGCGGGAGAAAGTAGCTTAGGTATCTTCACCCCATCAATCCTAAAGGGTCAGAACGCACGATGCACCATTTCAGCCCGTGAATGGCTTATATGACGCACCCGGAACCTACGCCTGACGCAGAGCTCTAACCTGCGCCCCACCCGGCAAGATTACCCGGCAAGATCACCCGGCGCTGGATTGAGCGCGGGCGTTACACTTAGTGGGTACACGAAGACCAGACACAGACACGAGGCCTGCCATGACCGCACCCGCAGAATACACCGAAGAAACCACCGACCCCTCAGAAACGGTCGAGGCACCCCAGACTGACACCGCTGATACCGCCGTCACCTCAGAAGAAGGTGGTGTGCTCATCCTCGGCGGCACCCCCATCGGCAACCTCGCTGACGCCTCCGATCGACTGCGCTCAGCCCTCGCCACCGCAGACCTCATCGCCGTTGAAGACACCCGCAAGCTACGAACCCTCGCTTCCGGGCTTGGCGTGCGCACTCGCGGTCGCGTCATCGTCAACCACGACCACAATGAAGCCGAACGTAGCGAAACCATCGTGCAGGCGGTACAGGACGGTCAGCGCGTGCTGTTGCTCTCGGATGCGGGCATGCCCACCATCTCCGACCCCGGCTACGTTGCCGCCGCAGCCGTTGCGGAAGCCGACCTGCCCGTCACGGTGGTGCCCGGCCCCTCCGCTGCGTTGACCGCGCTCGCGCTCTCAGGTCTGCCCACCGGACGATTCACTTTCGAAGGCTTCCTCGCCCGCAAGGGCTCCGAGCGCACCCGCCGTCTTGCATCGTTGGCGGGGGAGGAGCGCACCATGATTTTCTACGAATCCCCGCACCGCACTGCCGCAACCCTGGCAGACTTCGTGCAGATCTTCGGTGCTGACCGCCGCGGAACGGTCAGCCGTGAGCTAACTAAGCTTCACGAAGAGGTTCGACGCGGTACCCTGGCTGAGCTTGCCGGATGGGCTGAGTCCGAACGCGTCCGAGGCGAAATCGTCATTATCGTTGAGGGTGCGCAAGCCCCCGAAACCCCCGAAGCGCAGGACGTAGTGCAGCTGGTCCTCGACCGTGTGGCTGGCGGCGAGCGCCTCAAGAGTGCCTGCGCCGCGGTCGCAGCCGAGACCGGTACCTCCAAGCGTGACCTGTACGAGGCAGCCCTGGCAGCCCGCTCCGAATAACCCAACACCCCGCAGCTTTACCCCGCAGTTTTATCCCGAGGATTTATCAATGTGTCAGAGCCACCCCGGTCCTGAAATCACCCAGGAGTACCTGAACTCCCTCGCCGCCCTGGCGAACTACACCCTGCCCACCCCCGCGGCACTCCAGGCAACCGCCCTGCCTAACGGCTGGGAGCCGGTGCCCGGTGAAGTACCCGCACCCTATAAGGCGGAACTCTACACCGGCATCAGCGACGCCGAAGGCGGAGAAGGAACCCGTCGCCGCTCCACCACCGGCGAGAACGGTCGTAGCCGCAACCTGGTCTTCCCGCCCGCCCCCGAGCCGCTACCGTACCCGATTGTGGATAACCACACCCACATGGACCTGCTCGACGGCGAGGTAGAAATCAGCGCCCGCGATGCACTCGACGCCGGTGAGAAGCTCGGCATCGGCGCCATCGTGCAGGTCGGATGCGATATCCCCTCCTCCCTGTACGCGGTCGCCGCCGCGCAGGCTGATGAGCGTGTCCTCGCCGCTATTGCGATTCACCCCAACACCGCCCCCGAGCTGGCTGCAGCCGGTCAGCTGGAGGCGGCGCTCGCCACCCTCGACGAGCTTGCCACCGCCGACCGTGTGCGCGCTATTGGCGAGACCGGCCTGGACTATTTCCGCACCGGTGAGGAAGGCATGGAGGCGCAGCACTACAGCTTCCGCGAGCATATTCGCATTGCGAAGAAGCACAACCTGGCGCTGCAGATTCACGACCGCGACGCGCACGAGGACGTTGTGCGCATCCTGGATGAAGAGGGTGCGCCGGAACGTACCGTGTTCCACTGCTACTCGGGTGGCCCGGAGCTTGCCGAGATCTGCAATGAGCGCGGCTGGTACATGAGCTTTGCCGGTACCGTGACTTTCAAGAATTCGAAGGGTATTCAGGAGTCGTTGGTGATGGCTCGTCCGGAGCTGGTTCTGGCTGAGACGGATGCGCCGTTCTTGACCCCGCATCCGTTCCGTGGCCGCCCGAATGCGTCCTACATGACGAATTACACGGTGCGGTTCATGGCTGCTCACCGCGGTGAGGAGCTGGAGGCACTCTGCCGCCGTATTCGTGAGAATTCGGAGTGGGTTTACGGTCAGTGGTAGGCGCGTACAGTTTGTAGCGGATAACTACTCTGAGTTGCCTCGCGGCGCGTGTCTGCGTGCTAGACTGTAGCGACTACAAATAACTCACTCAAACAGCTATGCCATGATCTGGTCTGCACTATTTAGGCACATATGGTGCTTCAATAATGTGTTCAAAAATTGGTGCTGCAAACATCCCTGCAAGAGTTTATGTTGAGCACCCCGTGGCTGGTGCTTTAGGAGGACACTATGGCAAAGATTCTGAAGTATGTTCTGGGCCTGGATGGCGCGAACCGATTTGAATCGTTCTATTCGGTGGGCGAGCCCGCGAAGGACTTTGTGCCGTATTCTGCGGTGGATAACCGTGATAATCATGTGACCGATGACGAATTTGATGTGGAACTTTTCCGCAGTCGCTGGCACCGCGAACCTACCCCAGCTGAGCGCGGTTGCATGCTCAGCCACGTGAAGATGTGGGAGGACTTCGTCGCATCAGATGCGGACTGGGCTCTGATTGCTGAGGACGACATCCTTATTTCTCCTGACGCTGAGGCGGTGGTGAACGCAATCATCACCAAGTACCCGCAGGTTCAGCTGGTGAACCTGTGCGATGCGTACTCGTTTAAGGCGGGAACCATGAACCCGCGCGTGGACTACATTCGTCTGTCTCTATTGTCTCCTTTTGTGCACGGCAAGTACCGTATGGGCAAGCTGTACGGTTCAACCCGCCTGGGCTGCACCGGTCTGTACCTGATCTCCCGTTCGGGCGCTGAGCTGCTGCTCAAGCAGTTTGAGAATAAGGCCCCGGGTACCGTGGCTGATGATTACAAACTGTACCAGCAGTGGGGTGTGGATGTGCGTTTCGTGCAGCCCGGTCTGTGCGATTGGGAGGGTAGCAGCGTCATTCTGGATTCCGGTAAGAGCCACCTGGAGATGCTGGCTGAGAATCAGAAGGGTTCGAGCGCCCTGGATCGAGTGCGTATTGCGTTGGCTCCGAAGATGCGTTTGGTGAATGCAAAGAACGCCCTGGATGCTACTCTTGATGAGGTGAAGCAGCGCCTGGGTAAACCGAAGTAAGCAAGCTCTATATGAAGTCCCTCTTCGTCACATGTGTGGTGGAGAGGGATTTTTTGACGGGTATTTTCAGATTTTGTGTGTGAGATTGTGCACAAAGTGTGAGACATAACAGGAAACTGTGTACCAGTTGCTGGGACTATCTTAGGCTGGGTGATAGGCTATTTTATACATATCATTCACTCATTGACTAGGCATTATGCTATAATACGCGTGCGCTTTCGGCGTGCCCCGTATATGTTGTTGTCGAGTCAATACTTTGGTAACTCATGCAGGGCTCATGTCGTTTCACGCTAAGGCTGTATGGGCGTGCCACAGAAAAGGGAACATCATGGCAAAAGTCCTAAAATACGTCCTTGGTATGGACAATAAGAATCGCTTTGAATCTTTCTATTCGGCGGGTGCGCCTGCCCAAGATTTTGTGCGCTACTCTGCCGTAGATAACCTTGACGGCCACGTCACTGATGAAGAATTTGATGTCGAATTTTTTCGATCCCGTTGGCATCGTGACCCGAAAAACGCCGAACGAGGATGTATGCTCAGCCACCTGAATATGTGGCGTGATTTTCTAGCAAGTGATGCTGACTGGGCACTCATTGCTGAGGATGACATTATTATCTCCGCAGATGCTGAGCCCGTAGTGCAGAATATTATTGCTAAGTATCCGCAAGTCCAGATGGTTATTCTCTGTGATGCCTTCGCGCTCGAAGCGGGTAAGATGAACCCGCGGGTGAATTATCCTCGTATCTCTTTGCTCTCTCCGTTCGTATACGGTAAATACCGTATGGGCGGGAAGTACAGTCTGACCCGCTTGACCGGTACTGGTCTATACCTAATTTCGCGTTCCGGTGCTGAACTTCTTCTGAAGAATTTTGATAAGGGAACGCCGGGTACCGTGGCTGATGATTACCCCCTGTACGAGGAATGGGGCATCGACGTGCGCTACGTACAGCCCGGCCTATGCGGTTGGGAAGGCTCTAGCCTTATCGAGGACCTCGGTACTCGCCACGTTGAAACGCTGTATAGGGGTCTGCAAGCTAATAACATTATTGGTCGCTTGCGTGTTTTGCTAGCGCCGAAGGCACGTTTGGCCAACGCTAAGAACGCCTTGCTGTCTACCGTTGAAGATGTGAAGCGCCGCCTGGCACGGTAACCTGGAATGTAGAAACCTACACCTACCGAAGGAACACCGTGAACGATCTGCCCCTGCTCGGCCCTGCTGAGATTCGTGAGCTTGCCGAGATGCTTGGTATTCGTCCTACGAAGACTCTTGGGCAGAACTTTGTGATTGACCCCAATACGATTCGTCGTATTGTCAACGCGGCAGAGATTTCACCGGAGGAGACGGTGCTGGAGGTTGGCCCGGGCCTGGGCTCGTTGACCCTCGGTATCCTGGATGCTGCGAAGGACATGGTGGCGGTTGAGATTGACCCGCCGCTGGCGCAGCAGCTTCCGCACACGATTGAGAAGTTCCGCCCTGAGAAGGCTAGCGATATTGACGTGGTGCTCATGGATGCTCTGAAGGTCACCGAGCTGCCTCGCACTCCGGATGCTTTGGTGGCGAACCTGCCGTATAACGTGGCGGTTCCGGTGCTTCTGCACCTGTTTGCGCAGTTCCCGAGTATCCGTCACGCCCTGGTGATGGTTCAGGACGAGGTCGCCGACCGTCTTTCGGCGACCCCCGGTTCGAAGATTTACGGTGTGCCCTCGGTGAAGGCTAATTGGTATGCCGAGGTGTATAAGGCGGGCGTGATTGGCAAGAACGTGTTCTGGCCTGCGCCGAAGATTAACTCTGGCCTGGTCGGCTTCCGCATGCGCGAAGAGCCGCTCTCTACCGTTGACCGCGACCTGGTGTTCACGATCGTGGACGCGGCCTTCGCTCAGCGCCGTAAGACTCTGCGCGCTGCGTTGAGCTCCTGGGCGGGCTCGGGTGCGCGTGCGGAGCAGATTTTGGTGGCTGCCGGTATCGCTCCGACGGAGCGCGGCGAGAAGCTGGATATTCACGGTTTTATCCGCATTGCGGAGGCTTCGCTGACTGTCCCGGCTGAGCCTGTAGCGGAGTAGCTTCTTCCCGCTCTAAATTTTTCACTGACGTTCTCACGCGAGTTTCCGCGCGAAAGGTGTATGCGCTGATGAGTACCGCCTCCCAGGTCGCTATTTCAGTTGATGCTCCCGGCAAGGTCAATCTGTACCTTGCTGTGGGGGATGTCCGCCCGGACGGCTACCACCCGTTGACTACGCTTTTTGCGGCGGTCTCTTTGATGGAGACCATCACGGTCTCTGAGGGGCAGGCTCCGGGGCTGAGCTTGAGCATGGATATTGTGCCCGGCTCCCTGGTGGATCAGCAGATGCAGGCGGGGCAGTTCGACCCTGCCGCTGTGCCGATGGATGAGCGGAACCTCGTGTACCGTGCCGCCGAGCTGATTCTTACGGAGCACGGTATCGAATCTGTCCCGGCACTGCACCTGCATATTGCGAAGGCTGTGCCCGTGGCAGGCGGTATGGCGGGCGGTTCAGCGGACGCGGCGGCCGCCCTCATTGCTACGGACCGCTACCTGCACGCGACCGGCCGCACCGGTGCGCTGCTGACCCAGACAGATTATGAACGTCTCGCCGCGCAGCTGGGCGCCGATATTCCCTTTAGCGTGCGCGCCGCGCTCGGGCAGGCCCTCGCCCTGGGGCAGGGGACCGGTACCGAGCTGCAGAACGTTGCGGCGCCTCGAGAACCTCTGCACCTGGTGATTGTCGCCGCGCAGTTTGGCCTCTCCACCCCCAGCGTATTCAAGCAACTGGATACCGGCCGCGCCTCGGGACTGTACCCCGCCTCCGGTGAGCTGGTGGAACCCGCAGAGCTTCTGTCCGCGCTAAGCTCCTATGACGGTTCGGAAGCGGCGCTCGCCTCCTTGGCGCCGATGCTACGTAACGATCTGCAGACTCCCGCGCTTTCGTGTGCTCCGCAGCTGGAACAGACCCTGAACCTGCGCGATAGCGAGGGCGTGTATGCGTCCCTGGTGTCCGGCTCCGGTCCGACGGTGCTTCTGCTCGCCTCTTCGCAGGATCGGGCGGAGTCTCTTGCTTCTTCTCTTCGTGCTACGGGCTACCACGCCGTAGCTACCGAAGTGACTAGTGCATAGCTTTTCTATCTGTCACACTAGATAACGATTTATCACTCACTGACTTTAGTATTCTCTGGTGGAAAGGGAGAATCTTATGAAGGTTGAAAATATTGTTATTGCCCAGGACCGATTTAGCCTTCTCGGAGGTATTACGACCGTTAACAGGATTTTGGGTAGGGCTTTCGAAGAAGCAGGGTATAACGTTAGCTACCTGGCTCTCTACGACAACGTAGGAGATAACCCTGACGCAGTGACTCCTGATTTTGTGATCCGCTCTGGTTCACTTGTCTCGAAGACCACCCATAACAAGCTGGTGTACAACAACCCCGGACCGCTGGGTGCCGTGCTGGCGGCTAAGAAGGCGTTTACCGCCCTGTGGGACCGCTATAATGCAGTGCGCACCCGCCGTTACCTGCGCTCGCTGGGTAAAGATACCGTTATTTTGACCTCAATGACCGATATCGCTGAATATCTGGTGGACTACGCGCGCAAGGAGCAGAAGCAGGGAATCGGATACCTCTACGAGTTCCATAGCGCTTTCGATAGCTTTCACCGTACGACTCGTGAAAAGACCCTTCAGGATATCGGGCGCTACTATGACTCCTTCATTGCGCTTTCTGAAGGAGATGCGGAGCGCTTTGCCGAGTGGCTGAAGCGCCCGGTTGACGCGGTCTCTAATCCTAACGCTTTCATCGACCCTGAAGTCCAGAAGAAGGTTCTGGAGGTAGCTCAGCAGAAGAAGCCAGTTATTCAGTATGTTGGCCGCTATGGTGCGGAGAAAGGCCTCATGCGCATTCTGGAGAGCTTCATTGCGTGTGCGCAGGAGTTCCCCGAGTGGGTTCTGAAACTCAACGGTGGCGGTAGTCAGGATGTGGAACAGCAAATCAAGGACCGTGTTGCTTCGCTGGAGCCGGCTCTTGCCGAACGCATTGTTGTGGGCGGACCGTTGAACTCCCAGCAGGTACTTGAAGCCTATGCCGAAGCGTCGTTGACCATTGGTGCCTCTGATTTTGAGGGTGGCCCTATGTCTTTGCAAGAGAGCATGCGCGTTGGTACACCGTTGGTTTCTTACCCCTCCAGTTACCTATTGTTGGACTATTTGCCTGAAGTTGGCTACCTTGCTGAAGAACGTAGTGTTGAGGCACTAACGAAGCAGTTGCGTTTGGCTATAGGTGATGATGAATTGCGAGCTAAAAAATCTGCTTTGTGTGTTGAGAAGTCCTCTATTTTCTCTCCTGAATATATTGTTCGGTGTTGGGAGAAAGTTTTTGAGTCTATTCACCGTTAGCTGCAAGCGTTGAGGAACGCTTATATAGAAGAATGCCGGTTCTAGATTCATTCTAGAACCGGCATTCTTTGATGTGCGATTAGCGGTTATTCATGAGCTGACGCTTTGGAGCGGGGAAAATGCGATACTTGATGATTCCCTGAATAGCACCTAAATTACCGCCGGCTAGGCGTGCGCCTTCGAGTCGGGTTACGGGAGAAACCAACAGAGGAAGAGCCTTGAAGAACGCTACGATAGAGTACTTAAGGCTAGATCCACGCATTCCTTGAGCTTTAAAGCGTGTCCAGAGGAGCATCTTATTACGCTGATAATTGCGTTGCTGACGGAATATCGCGCGGGGGGTTGTACGTAGTTTGTAACTTACGAGGGCAGCGGATGCTTTGTACATGGGAATTCCGGCATCCATCAAACGCCAGGTGAAGTCTGTTTCCTCGGAGCCACCTACATAGCTTAAATCCATGCCTCCTTGATCCAAATAGACATCGCGAGGAACTGAGAAATTACACCCTACGGCTGAGGGACGGAAGCCAGCGTATGGGGTAAGCATGTCGGAAGGTTCTAACTCACCAGAATGTTTACGGAGACGCTGGTCTTCGTCCGTAGCAATACCATATGCTGCAAGGGCTTCCAGGGGGTTATCTCCATGTAGTACAGCGCCAGCTATGAGAGCTGGAGCATGCTGGTCATGAGCAACCAGGTGGGCTTCAAGCCACCCAGGTTCTACGTAATCATCTGCGTCGCAGAAGAGAATAATTTTGCCCCGAGCTTCACGGACACCTACATTGCGCGCATGACAAATCCCTTGGTGCTGACTAGAATCAACGATACGCAGGGGGAAAGGTGCCTTGAAACTCTCAACAATTTTAACCGTAGAATCGGTACTACCGTTATTGCTGATAACCACCTCAAAAGAGCGGCTAGTCTGTTGTGCCGCGAGCGCCTGTAACTGCCCTTCAATGAATGCGGCACCGTTGTAGACAGGAATAACGACGGTAGCATCATAGGTGTAATGTTCGCTCATATTATTCACCGAGCTCCTTAATACGTCGGGCGGGAACACCTGCGTAGAGGCCGTTCGGCTCGCAATCGGAGACCACCACGGCACCTGCGGCAATCATGCATCCGGCACCGACGGTGACACCAGCAATGACGGACACGTTCTGACCGAGCCAAGAACCATTACCAATCACGATGGGAGCCTCAATATTCTCGCCGGCACGCTGACGGGAAGGCCCCATTTCGTGGCTCGCGGTGCACAGCGTGACGCGCGGGCCCAGGTAGACGCGGTCGCCAATCTGCGCAGCACGGTCGATAAAGATGTCACGGTTGACCCAGCAACCGGAGCCAATCTGGGCACCGGGAAGAATTTCGGAGCTGGGGTGCACGTAGGTGCCGTCACCGATAGTGACGCCGGAGGCACGGAACTTTTCGATGCGTGCCGCGCGGCGCTTAGTCTTCTGCTTCAGAAAATGCTGATGCTTGAGCTGTTTGAGAGTGTTGAGCATAGATACCTTCATCAGGGTGGGCGGGAAACTTGGTCCCTAAAAGTGTTAAAAGCTACTACCTATAGTAACGGGATACCGCCCCGGAACGAGGTGGTATCCCGCAGAAACAGAAGAGAAAACCGCTGTTACATATGGCACATAAAGCAGGTGCTATCCGAGTAGTTCGGAGAGTTCGAGCCAGCGCATTTCTAGCTCGTCAATCTCATCCTGAAGTGCCTGCTGCTGCTCGCCGAGCGCCGCCAAACCGGCGTAGTCCGAGGCATTGTGCGCGCTCATCTGCTCGGAGAGCTTCTCCTGCTCCGCTGACAGTTTGGCGAGACGGCGCTCAATCGCGCCGGATTCCTTCTGTGCTGCACGTTGCTCGGCACCGGAAACCTTCGGCTTGGCGGGTGCCTCAGCCTCCTGCGTCGAAGCCTTCTGGGTCAGGGCGGTGGAACGGGCCTGCGCGCTACCGGCGGCAGAACCGCCAGCACCGGCTGCAGAGAGCGCCAAATACTCGTCCACACCGCCGGGCAGGTGACGGAACGAACCGTCAATCACGGCGTACTGCTGATCGGTCACACGTTCCATGAGGTAACGGTCGTGGCTGACCACCAGCAGGGTGCCGGGCCAGGTGTCCAGTAGATCCTCCATGGCTGCGAGCATATCGGTGTCCAGGTCGTTGGACGGCTCGTCGAGAATCAGCACGTTCGGTTCATCCAGCAGAATCAGCATGAGTTGCAGGCGACGCTTCTGACCACCCGACAGGTCCTTGACCGGGGTAGACAGCTGCGCGCTCGTAAAGCCCAGACGCTCCAGCATCTGCGAGGGGGATAGCTCCTTACCATCGGCAATGTAGCTGCGCTTCTTGCGGCCAATCACATCTGAGACGCGATCGTTAGCGACCTCGTTGAGCTCATCGAGCTGCTGGGTCAGGGTCGCAATCTTTACGGTCTTACCGTGCTTGACGCGGCCCTCGGTCGGCTTCAGATCGCCGGTCACCAGAGAGAGCAGGGTAGACTTACCCGCGCCGTTCACGCCCAGGATGCCGGTGCGCTCGCCGGGGGCAATACGCCAGGTGACCTTCTTCAGCACCGGGCGCTTGCCGCCGGGCATCGAGGGGTCGTCGTAGGTGACCGAGACGTTTTCGAGGTCCACCACGTCCTTGCCGAGGCGGGAGACCGCCATCTTCTTCAGCTCCACGGTGTCACGCACCGGCGGAACGTCCGCAATGAGGGCGTTGGCGGCATCAATGCGGAACTTCGGCTTGGAGGTACGCGCGGGCGCACCGCGGCGCAGCCAAGCGAGCTCCTTGCGCATCAGGTTCTGACGCTTCGCCTCCGCTGCGGCTGCCTGACGGTCACGCTCCACACGCTGCAGGATGTACGCCGCGTAGCCGCCCTCGAAGGGCTCGACGATGCGGTCGTGCACCTCCCAGGTATCGGTACAGATTTCGTCGAGGAACCAGCGGTCGTGGGTGACGACCATGAGTCCGCCAGCATTCTTGGACCAGCGGGACTTCAGGTGGTTAGCGAGCCAGGTGATGGCTTCAACGTCCAGGTGGTTGGTGGGCTCGTCGAGCATGAGCACGTCCCACTCCTGCGCGAGCAGGGAGGCGAGCGCTACGCGTCGACGCTGACCGCCAGAGAGCGAAGAGACGGGGGCATCCCAGGGCAGATCGGAGACCAGGCCCGAGATGACATCGCGGATACGGGACTGCGAGGCCCACTCGTATTCGGGGGTGTCGCCCACAATCGCGTAGCCGACGGTGTGGTCGTCGTCGAGGACATCGGACTGGTCAAGGTAGCCGATGCGGGTGCCGCCGCGCACGGTAACGCGGCCGGAGTCCGGTTCGAGCCGGCCGGCAAGGATCTTCATGAGGGTGGACTTGCCGTCGCCGTTGCGACCGACAATGCCGATGCGGTCGCCTTCGTTCAGGCCGACCGTGATGCCCTCAAAGATGGTTCGGGTAGGGAATTCGAGGTGCAGCGATTCGCCGCCAAGTAGATGTGCCACGCCTTCTAGGGTACAGGGTGAGTCTTCAGTTCAAGTAGCGTTCCAAGCTTTGATGAGGGGCTACTGCAGTGTCGAGAAATGTGGTGGGTTTTGCAGGGTGGGCGGCTTAGTGAAGGGCAGATATTTGATAAACTGAGGAAAGCATTTCCTGCATTGCGCTGTTCTATGCCCAAAATGGCGGTCAATGACAATGGGGACCCGTAGCCGGGAACTCATATGAATGTATGGATAATCCGCCATGGTGTAATGGCAGCACAGCGGCCTTTGGAGCCGTTTGTCTAGGTTCGAGTCCTAGTGGCGGAGCGTAAGCACTCAACGGCACCGTTGATAGAGAGTTAGCGGTCCGCGCTCACTCCTCACTCTTACAACCTCGTCTAAGGAGTCTTCCCAGTGAACACTGAACTGGCACCCTCTGCAGTGATTGTTCTCGCCGCAGGCGCTGGTACGCGCATGAAGTCCGCGACCCCCAAGGTCATGCACGGCATTGGTGGTCGATCCATGGTTGAGCACGCTGTCGCTGCTGCACGCGATCTGAACCCTGAACGCCTCGCTGTAGTGGTGCGCCACCAGCGCGACAAGGTCGCCGAGCACGTGCTCGCTTTCGACCCCGACGTGACCATCGTTGACCAGGACGAAATCCCCGGCACCGGTCGCGCCGTTGAGGTCGGCCTGAATGCTCTGGATGCGCAGGCCCCCGTCTCGGGTACCGTGCTGGTGACCTATGGCGATGTGCCCCTGCTGCGTCCTGAGACTCTGCGCGAGCTTATCGCTTTCCACGAGCAGGACAAGAACTCCGTCACCGTGCTGACCACCCACATGGACGAGCCCGGCTCCTACGGCCGTATCGTGCGTAACCAGGCTGGCGAGGTGACCGCCATCGTCGAGGCGAAGGACGCCTCCCCCGAAGAGCTCGAGATTACCGAGATCAACTCCGGTATCTACGCCTTTGACGCCGACGTGTTGCGCGAAGCCCTGCTTGAGGTGACCACCGATAACGCTCAGGGCGAGAAGTACATTACCGATGTGCTGTCCATCGCCCGTTCGAAGGGCCACCGTACCTCCGCCCTGGCCATTGAGGACCGCTGGGAGGTTGAGGGTGCTAACGACCGTGTGCAGCTGGCTCAGCTGGGCCGCATGCTCAACAACCGCATCCTCGAGGCTCACATGCGTAACGGCGTGACCATTGTCGACCCGCAGAACACCTGGATTGACGTGACCGTGCGCATCGAGAATGACGTGACCCTCCTGCCCGGCGTGCAGCTGCACGGCTCCACCACCATCGCTACCGGCGCTACCATTGGCCCGGACTCCACCCTGACTGACATGACCGTCGAGGCTGACGCTACCGTCATCCGCACGCACGGTTTTGGTGCTGTCATCGGTGAAGGTGCAACTGTTGGCCCCTTCGCATACCTGCGCCCCGGTACCGCCCTGGGCAAGGACGCTAAGCTTGGCACTTTCTGCGAGGCTAAGAACTCGCAGATTGGTGATGGCGCAAAGATTCCGCACCTGTCCTACGTTGGTGACGCCACCATCGGTGAGGGCGCAAACATTGGTGCAGGCTCTATTTTCGCGAACTATAACGGTCTGGTGAAGAGCCGCTCCGTTATTGGTGCTCATGCTCGCATGGGCTCCGCGGGTATTTACGTCGCACCTGTTACCGTCGGTGACGGTGCCTACTCCGGCGCGGGCGCGCTGATCCGTAAGGATGTTCCTGCGGGCGCCCTCGCCTACTCTGAGACTTCCCAGCGCACCATCGATGGCTGGGTTCTGAAGAACCGTGCTGGTACCGAACCCGCCGAAGCCGCTAAGGCTGCTGGCGCGCAGGAACCGGCAGAATCCTAATTCGAGGAAAGAACAACACCATGAGTAGCGAGATTACCAACCCCGGTGAGCGCAAGCTTGTAGTGGTCTCCGGTCGAGCACACCCCAAGCTTGCCGAGGAGATTGCGCAGGCACTTGATCACGACCTGCTGCCCACCTCCGCATACACCTTCGCCAACGGCGAGACTTACGTTCGCTTTGAGGAGTCGGTGCGCGGTGCGGACGCTTTCGTGATTCAGTCGCACCCGGCACCCATCAACGAATGGCTCATGGAGCAGATCATTATGATTGATGCGCTCAAGCGTGCATCCGCTCGTTCCATTACCGTGGTGTCTCCCTTCTATCCCTACGCTCGTCAGGACAAGAAGCACAAGGGTCGCGAGCCCATCTCGGCACGTCTGATTTCGGACCTGTACAAGACCGCGGGTGCTGACCGCCTGATGTGCGTGGATCTGCACACTTCGCAGATTCAGGGCTTCTTCGACGGTCCGCTTGATCACCTCTTCGCAATTCCGGTTCTGGCTAAGCACATCCGCGAGCGCGTGGACGACCTGTCCAACGTGACCGTTGTGTCCCCGGATACCGGTCGTGTCCGCGTGGCTGAGCACTGGGCTGACCTGCTGGACGGCGCACCTCTGGCATTCGTGCACAAGACCCGCGACATCAATGTCCCCAACCAGGCTGTTTCTAAGACTGTTGTCGGTGACATCGAGGGCCGTACCTGCGTGCTGATTGACGACATGATTGACACCGGCGGCACCATTGCTGGCGCCGTGAAGGTCCTCATGGACAAGGGTGCGAAGGAAGTTATCATCGCAGCTACTCACCCGGTTCTGTCCGATCCGGCTGCTGAACGTCTGTCCCAGTGCGGTGCTGTAGAGGTTGTCGTGACCAACACCCTGCCCGTGCCGGAAGAGAAGCAGTTCGATAACCTGACTATTCTCTCCATTGCTCCGTTGATCGCTCGCGCTATTCGCGAGGTCTTCGATGAGGGCTCTGTGACCGAGATTTTCGATCACTAAGCTTTCTCAAAGCGTGAAGAAAGTCCCCCGCTGACCGTGGTCGGTGGGGGGACTTTCTTGTGATAGAGGCTAAAGCTAACCCGGCTGGAACAGAGATTTGTTTCAGCCGGGTTAGTGCTGTATTTAGCGCCGCGTGCTTAGCGGTGTGCTTGTGCGAGCCAGGGCAGAATCACACGCAGGGACTGCTCTACCTCGTCCACGGCAACCTTCGCTGCTGCGGGGCCACGGCGGTAGGGGTCTTCCAGCTTGTCGCTATCAAGCGGGCGGGCACCGTAGGAGTAGAGGTAGGACAGCGGTTCGGCGCGGCGTGCATCCTCGCGGATTCGTGCAACCTGCTTGAGTAGCTTAATCTTGGCGTGGTGCTGGGGCCACTCGCGCACGATCCAGTCGGCGTGTACCTTCTCAGCGACCAGGATGATGGTGGCGTTCTCGATAATCTGCTCGTTGAGCTGGCGGGAGGCGAAGCCCTCCGGGTTGTAGCCGCGCTCAATGAGCTCGTTGGCTATGTGTTCGTAGACGCCGTGGCCAACGAGAGCGCCGGTGCCTGCGCTGGAGAAAATCCATTTGTCTTCCAGACCGTACTCTGCGGCAAGGTGCTTGGAGATGACCTCACCGGATGCGCTACGGGCAATGTTTCCAGTGCAGACGAAGACAGCTTCGAAGGGGCCGTCACCGCTAGTGCTACCGGCACGATCGAGGGTTTTGGGGGAGAGCTTGAACAGCGGGGTGCGCTCGCCGCGGGTGTTAGTAGCGGGGGAGGGCAGCGCGTTTCCTGCGCTCTGGCTGTTGGCTTCTTCCGGGTCGGCGAGCTCTTCGGCATCAACGGTAGGTGCGTTGTGCTGACCCACGCGGATAATGCTGGGTCCTGCGGGCTTGCCGTCTACATCGAGGATGTCACCGGGGGCTGCTTCAATATTGGTGTGGGTGAGGGGCTGTGCGGAAACGGAGGCGGTGCCGTCGGCGCTGAGCTCTTCTTCAGGGGTGACTTCCTGGGAAGCTACTGCGGCGGGGGAGCGGACTTCGTAGTCCTCGATGGCTTCGCGGAGCGAACCGTCGGGGGTGATGGTGTGGGTTACCCCGCGGCGGTTCTTGCCTGCCAGTTCGGGGTTGCTCTTGATGAGGGAGCGGACTCCATCAGCAATATTTGCGGAGGGAGAGGCGGCGGTTGCCTGCTGGTCCTCGGCAGTTTCTGCGGGGTTCGTTTTGTTCTCGGAGGAGCCCCACGCGTACTTGTCCTTGAGGGACTTGATGTTGAAGATGCCCATCAAAAAGCCTTTTCTAATTGACGTACCCAACAGTGAACAGGGAAGCCGGAAGTGCTGGGTTTGCTGAATGAATAGTATCTATCATACCGAGTTACTTGCACCTTCAATGGTTCCTTTTCCTATGTGTGGCGAATACCCTACAAGTATGTCGGAGAGCAACAATATTCGTAGGAACATCCGTTTAAAAATGACCTAAAGTACAGAAAGCTCTCCAAACCTAAGGAAAGCCTGCATGCTAGAATTATGCCTAGACTCTACTCATCACTCCTCAAATATACGGGCCCGTCTGCAATTCATGGCGGGTCGAGAAAGGCATCATGAACCTTCTCGCAACGAAACCTCAGTTCCATCTGCAAACACGAGATCCGTCTTTTGGTAAAAGATGCTGAGATTTAACGGGTTTCTTGGTAGCTTGTTACACTTCTCTTCTCCATACAACGCTAGCGAGGGAGGCTCGGAGAGAGCGTGCCCCTCTGTGGTGGGTAGTAGAAGTTAAACAGGCTCACGGCACCAGAAACGGTGTTTATGGTGCAGAATGTTGAATTTTGGAATATCTATTTCAAACTTGTTTATTGTTGAAGGCTTAACCTTGTATCTAATAGTAAAATTTGGATTAAGACTCTGAATTTATTGTAGATACTGTAATGCTTCTTCTCGCATTCAAGTTATTTGTTCTATTGCGGATTGCTATCTGCAGAAGGTGCAGGTTTTATCGTGAAGAGTGTGTACTCTAAGATCCGACTTTTCTTCCCAGGTAAGAAATTCAGGCTCCTCATCATCAATATCATTGGCCTTTTCCTTGTGTCGCTGTTTGAGATGCTTGGTGTTGCGCTGGTGCTTCCTCTGGTGAACCTTGCTACGGGAGCTCCTCGTGAGGGTGTCATCTTGGAAGTTTCTAATTTCTTTGGCAACCCAGATACTCCGACCTTGATTATTATCTTTGGTTTGACTCTTGTTGCTGCGTTTGTACTTAAAGGCGTTTTTTCGCTGGTCGTCCGTCGCTGGAGTCTTAACTTTCTTGGTACTCAGCAGAGCGCGGTGTCGTTAGCCCTCTTGAATCGGTACATTCGTGAGCCTTATCTGGACCACCGCAAGCGTGGCGCAGCCCCAATTTATAACGCGGTGAATGATGTTACTGCCCAAGCATACGGTGCCTATGTCGGCGGTGTCTTAGGATTTATCGGTGAATTGCTGTCGATTCTAATGCTTATGGTCATGTTGCTGGTTATTATGCCTGTTCCAGCGTTGCTGGCAATGGTTTATTTCGGGCTAACATCCTTCTTTTTGCAGAGCGTTCTTAAGCGTAAGAACCGTGAACAGGGTGTTATTGTCCTGAATGCGACTAAGGGTGCATGGTCTGCGATGGTTGAGTCGGTAGACAGCTTCCGTGAGGTTCGTCTGTACGATGCGACTGATCGTTACATGTATCGTTACCAGGAAAAGCGTCTGGAATCGGTAAGTGCTTCTATGCGTAGTGCTTTCCTTTCGGAATTTCCTAAGTATACCCTTGAGATTATTTTTATCTTGGGTATTGCGGGTCTTCTTGCATTTATGAGCGCAACTCAGGGCGCAGACAGCACTGGGTATCTGATTCTTTTCGCGGGTGCTTGTATCCGAATCCTGCCAAACTATACTCGTATGGTGGCATCCCTTGGTAACATCCGTGCTGGTGAGCATGCCAGCGATGAACTTGTGAAGGAGATTAAGCAGCTCTCGTCTGAAGGTCGAATGTTTGTGTTGGCTTCTAAGCCTGTCGTTCCGGAAGGCTATGAGTACATCAATAAAACCATTGAACCGATTAACGTTCAGGTTGACAATTTGAGCTTCCAATACCCGGATGGTGATAAGCCGGTTCTTAATAACATTACGCTGGATATCCCGATGGGCTCTTCAATTGCTTTTGTGGGCGGTTCTGGCTCGGGTAAGACGACTCTAATTGACCTTATCTTGGGTCTTATC
Organism: Rothia sp. HMSC066H02; assembly: GCF_001814995.1. Classification (NCBI taxonomy): domain Bacteria; kingdom Bacillati; phylum Actinomycetota; class Actinomycetes; order Micrococcales; family Micrococcaceae; genus Rothia; species Rothia sp. HMSC066H02. The sequence continues at coordinate 108,183 of NZ_KV818683.1, forward strand.
GTTCCGACCCATGGACAGGTGCTCAAGAATGGTGAGCCGATTCAGAAGGATTTGCGTTCTTGGCATCAGCGTATTGGGTATGTGCCTCAGGATGTCTTTATAGCGGATTGCACTGTAGCTGAAGCAGTCGCATTCGGTCTTGAGCCTCATGAGATTGATGTGGAACGTGTCAAGTACTGTCTTGAGGTTGCAGCGTTGACTGAAGTCGTAGCGTCTTTGGAAAACGGTCTGGATACTAAACTTGGATATAACGCAACTCGCCTATCGGGTGGTCAGAAGCAGCGATTGGGTATCGCCCGTGCCCTGTACCGTAACCCGAGCGTGTTGATTCTGGATGAAGCAACTAGCGCATTGGATAACGAGACCGAACACAAGATTACGAAGACCATCGAGCGTATTTCTAAGGACATTACGGTCATTATCGTGGCTCACCGCCTGTCAACGGTTCGCAATGTTGATCAGCTGGTTTATCTCTCCAAGGGCCAGATTGCTAATCAGGGTACTTTTGTTGAGGTGCAACAAGCCAACGCTGAATTCGCTAACCTGGTGAAGCTGGGACAGCTGCCTGAGTAAGTACTGGTTAATTTACCCTGTAACGGGTAGAAACCTTGAATAGGTTGGGGGCCTCTCGTCGATTGACGAGAGGCCCCCAACCTATATATCTAGTTCTAAGTATGTCACGTAGGTACGTCTAGAGTCCCGTATTTGTTTGTTTCTCCAGCAAATTGGCAACTTCGTAATTCATCTGCGTCGAAGGGCGCAATCTGCTCAGCACCAGCCTCAGTGACCTGATCTGCAAGCCAAGTCATTTTTCTGACTGGTAGTAGGCTACTTCTCGGTCCTGAATCGCATAGACCGGCAGAGTTTTACTGAGTTCCTGTAGAAGCTGCTCATAGGTGCCGTCAGTGGATCCATTATCTGCAACTAGAATATACTCCACACCTTTGTTTAGTAGATGATGAATCGTCTACTCGATAATATCTGCTTCATGCTTGACCATTGTGACGCCTCAGATAAAAGGACCTCGAGGAAGCTCTGTGCGAGTGAAGGTCTGTTCAAGGGCCGCATAACGCTGCGCGAATTCTGGGCTATTGCGGATAGCATGGGCTTTGCGGCGCTTTTCCCAGTCGACCTTCTGAACAAAGAGCTTACGCTTGGAGCTCCTTTGCCGTTGTCAGCAGGGTAGTTTTAGACATCATTGTGCCTCTCCTGAAATCCAGTTCTTTTTCTCGGGGTGGCTGATAGGTACCCACCGGGCGCGGTGCATCTGCGGACGCTCCTGATAGACACGAGCATCGGTAGAGATTAGCTGGTGAATATCGGGGGAAAGAACAATCTTCTGGGTCAGCAACTCCCCGATATACGCGCCCCAATAACCGAAAGTCGTATTGGTCAGAATCAGGTAAGGGGCGCTGGCCACAAGGGCCAGGTCATCGAACATGTCAGAGCCCTGCTTTTCAAAAATGCAGGGGGCAACCGAGCTCAAATGCGAGAGATTTTCCTTGCACCACTGAAGGTCATCCGATACGAATATAATCTTTGAAGGAGTCACGGTACCCTGAAGATTCTTCACCGCTTCCTCCACGTATGTCACCGTGTCAATTCCGAAAACTTCATTAATTTGAGGTACGGAATAGTAATCGCCACGGCGAATATTAATAACGAGAGAATTCTCATCTACCACATTCTGCATTTTCGCGAGGCGCTCACTAAAAGTCTCTGAAGAAAGAAGATATTCGCGAATAAAATAGTGCAAATCTTCTTCGCTGATATCCGTCTCAATATCAGCGGGGAAGTAACCACTACGGCGAGTGAAGAATCCGTACTCTGACTCAGGAGCAGTAATGGACGCGAGCTTTGGGAACTCCTCAGTCCATGCTTCCATCCCGGGGTTGTAGAGAAGGGAAGCCTTGTCGGTGCTTCGATGGCGCAAAGTCGCGGCACGAGCCCACAGGTACAGCCAATTACCTCCACGGGAAATCGGGGAGGAGAGAAGAATAATCTTTTCGCCACGACGCAGAAGGTTAATGTATTCCGCCAGGTACTTGTGGCGAATAGAATCGTAAGTCGCCTTGATAACGCGTTTAAAGGCGGGTTGCTGAACGGTATATTCGGCAACCCTTTCTGATTCATTGACGGCGCGGGTCTCAGAAGCCACGAGAAGGTCCCCTTCGGGTGTGTAAGATAGCGAGTTGATAGTGGGTGAGTATTTATCGGCTACACAGTTATCCGCTGCACAGTTAGTTGAAAAGTACAGCTGAAAAAGTAGTGAAGTTGTATAATCCTAAGGACGATAAAGCCTCCGTTATGGTGCGGTCTATCATCCCTCTCACTCAAGAAAGATTGTAATACATGACCTTCTCTCCCCGCGTTTCTGCGGTTATTCCTTTCTACGGCGAGCCCGAACCGGTTCTCGCCATTATTGATACTCTGCGTGCTCAGCAGGGTATTGACCCCGCCGATATCGAGATTATTGTCTCTGATGATGTTTCTCCCACCCCCTTCCCCGAGGTTGAGGGCGTAACCGTGGTTCGCCGCCCCGTCAACGGTGGTTTCGGTAAGGCTGTGAACTCCGGTGTTGCTGCCGCGACCGGTGAATGGGTTTTCATCCTCAACAGCGACCTGGAACTGGATAACACCTTCGTCTCGCGCATGCTCGCAGCCGTGGAACGCCACGGCGAGGTGCTGGCTAGCCCGCAGATTATTGGCCACGACGGCAAGCAGCAGTGGGTGGCACGCAAGTTCCCCACCGCAGCGCACGTGGCGTGGGAATGGTTCACCCCGCTGGCTCGTTTCAAGCCGACCAACTGGTGGCACCGCGGCGTTGGCCACGATGTTGAGGCATGCACCGGCACCTCGGACGCGAAGGTCAACTGGGTTATGGGTGCTTGCATGGTAGTTCCTCGCGAAACCTTCAACCGCATCGGTGGCATGGATGAGCGTTTCTACATGAACAGCGAAGAGGTGGACTTCCAGTACCGCCTCTCGAACGCTGGCGTGGACCGTTACTTGATTCCTTCGGTGACTGTAACCCACGAGGGAGGCGGGTCTTCGCCCTCGGAGCGCCGTGTACAGTGGCTGACCACTGCCCGCTTCATTTATGCCGACAAGTGGGGCTGGGAGAAGAAGCTCGCTGCTGCTCTGCGTGCTACCAGCTACGCGAACTTCCTGGTGAACTCGGTGCGCGGTTTGCGCAATAAGGACGTGGACGCTCGTGGTTTCCTCGCCACCGAGCTGGATCGTATCGCCAAGGCAGAGCGCCGCGAGAACTAGGCGCGAAACGTGCGGAATCTACAGCGGCAGTTCCGCAAGATTTCTAGCCCTCTTCGTCAGAAGGTGCATATAGAACGTAGGAGGCGACACAGTGCACTCGAGTGTGTCGTCTCCTGCTTTCGTTGTAAAATTTCAATAGGTATGTTTTGCCTCAAGTTGCAGGTGAAACTTTCCGTTCCTCTTCACTCCAACACATAGCACCGCACGGTTCTACCCTGCGGGTTCTCAAGCAAACGCCGACAGGATTCAATCCTCATATGACTCAGCCCAAACTTCTACTGCTCTCACCCGCATTCCACGGGTACTGGAAGGCAATTCAGGCATCCCTGGAAGTGCACGGATACGAAGTGCGCACCCACATCTACGATGCGCCGGGTACTCTGCCCGAGCGCATCCTCAACAAGCTTGCCCACGAGCTGCCCGAGAAGTACCGCCCCGAAAGCTTCGCTGCTCAGGCTACTCGTAAGGCTATTGACGCTTTCAACAAATTCCGCCCCGATATTGTGTTGGTCATTAAGGGCGATATGCTCTCCCGCGAATGGTGGGACCTGCTGGAGACTTCCGGTGTTCGTTACGGCACCTGGCTCTACGACGAAATGCGCCGCATGAGCTACACCGAAGAGGACCTGCACCACCTGGGCGCGCTGGCAAGCTACAGCCCGCTGGACGCGCAGCACCTGCGTGAGCAGGGCTTCGAGGTGCTCGACATGCCCAACGCCTACGACACCCACTGCCCGGTTGTCCCCATGCGTGAGGACTCCATCAACTTCGTGGGCGCTAAGTACCCCAACCGTGAGGAGACCCTGCAGGCGCTGGTCGCAGCCGGTCTGCCGGTGCGTGCCTACGGTCGTGCTTGGTCGCGTCACCCCTACGATATTCTGCGCACTAAGCAGTTCAAGGATTCCGGCGTACCCGCAGGTCGCGATATTGACCGCTCTGAGGCGTACGGCATTATGGCGTCCTCCCCGGCAACGCTGAATATCCACAATAATCAGGATGGTTTCACCATGCGTACCTTTGAGGCTCCCGGCGTGGGCGCTCTGCAGGTGATTGACCGTGCCGATGTGGATCGCTACTACATTCCTGGCGAAGAGGTTCTGGTCTACGAGAGCATTGATGAGCTCATCGAGATTTGTACCCGTATTTTCCGTGAGCCGAAGTGGGCTCGTCAGATTCGTGAAGCCGGTCAGAAGCGTACTCTGGCTGAGCACACCTTCGATCAGCGTGTAAAGATTTTGGAGCAACTATGGGCCTAAACCTTTCTAAGATTGTGACCAAGATGCCGAGCGTGCGTTGGCACATGGCAGACCTGCTGGGCAAGACCCTGTACTCTCGAGCGTTCGGCTCTTTCGGCTCGGGTACTGTTCTTGTCCGCCCCCTGCGTATGGTCGGTGTAGAGAACATCTACCTTGGTGAGCAGATTGCAATCTACGAGGATGCGTGGATTGCTTCTGAAGCCGGCGGTATTCTGCGTATTGGTTCTGGCACCTATGTCGGTCACCGTAGCCATATTCACGCTCTGTCGAATGTGACTATTGGTAAGGACTGTGTCTTTGCCGACAATGTGATGGTCAATTCTGGCGAGCACCCTCTGGACTCTCTGCACGATGTGCAGCCCGGTGGCGACATCGTGATTGGCGATCGCGTTTTCCTCGGTCAGAATGTGTCTGTGCTCGGTGGTGTCACCATCGGAGACGGTGCTGTGATTGGTGCTGGAGCTGTGGTCACCCGCGATATTCCGGCTAATGCTGTGGCTGTGGGTATCCCGGCTACCGTTATTCGAGTCCGTTCGGGGGAAAAACAGGATGCTTAAGTACCCTCTGGATTTGGATGCCTGGCAGGCCTGGCAGAGGCGTCAGAAGAAGCTGAAGTGGGCTATGTACAAGCTGAATTCGCTTCTTGCCTCCGCACGTTCTCGGACCGTTGCGGAGGAGCCTGTACGCGGTCTTCTGTACACTCGCGGTACTAAGCCTCAGGTGCTGATTGTTATGGATTCGTTCTCTCCGACGAACCGCAATGCAATCTTGGAGCCTCTCAAGCACCTGGATGCTGTCGATGTTGCCCTGTGGGTTCCTGAGGACGCTAGCGATTACCTGGACGGACAGTACGCCAGCGAGCGCTACTCACGCAAGGACTGGTCTGAGCAGGAGATCTCCGGCGATGAGCTGATGCGCCTCCTGCCTGATATTCGCATTGTGCTTTCTGCAGCCCAGTTCCTCAGCCGCGGTGCAGTAGCTTACGAGTACGCTCGTGCAATTGGCGCAGAGTACTGGATGGTTCAGCACGGCCTGCTGGTGCCTCAGGCGCCGCCGCTACCGGTTGGATGCACCCTGCTGGCTTTCAGCGAAGCTGATGCTCAGTTCTGGGTATCGGGTCGCCGCGACGTCACCACTCACGCGGTGGGTTCGCAGCTGCTCTACCTTGCAGCACAGAAGGCCGCCGGTGCTGAGGCGCAGAAGCAGAACGACCTGGAACCGATCTTCCTGGGACAGATGCACGGTGCGGAACTGCCGCGCGCATCCTTCGCGTACGCTTCTCACTCTTTCTTGAAGAAGTTTGGTGGAAGCTACCGCCCGCACCCGAGCGAGAAGGATAAGCTGTCGGTGCTGACCCACCAGCTGTGGGAGAAGGAAGGCATCCGCATTGACCGTTCCGGTACCCCGCTGAACGAGGTACCAAACCCGGTGGTGTCCATCTTCTCTACCGGTGTTCTGGAGGCTGCAATCCGCGGAATCCCGGCGTGGGTTTACCACCCGGCACCGCCGGCATGGCTGGTGGAATTCTGGGACCGCTACGGCATGAACCAGTGGGGTCAGGAACCGACCCCGGCACCGGTTCAGCCGAAGAAGGAACCGGCACAGCGTATCGCTGAACTTATGATTGAAACTTTGGAGGCATAATGCGTATTCTCTGCGTCATCCCCGTGCGCGGTGGCTCGAAGGGCATTCCGCGTAAGAACCTGCGCCCCATCGCGGGTAAGCCGCTGGTTGCATGGACCATCGAGCAGGCACTGGCTGCTAAGGAAGAAGTAACCGGCGAGCACGAGCTGCGTGTTGTCGTCTCCACCGATGATGCTGAGCTGGCTGATATCGCCCGTGAGTATGGTGCGGAGGTGCCGTTCATTCGCCCGGCACACCTGGCTGAAGACACCACCGCAACCGAGCCGGTCATCGAGCACGCCATCGAGTTTTACACCGAAAACGGTTGGGCACCCGATGCAGTCATGCTGCTACAGGCAACCAGCCCCGTGCGTCTGCCCGGCACTCTGGCTCGTGCGGTCCGCCAGTTCGCGGAGAACGGCAAGGACTCCATGGTCGGCGTGATTCCGATTGGTCCGTTCATCTGGACCTGGCACGCTGACGGTGAGCCCACCGCGGCGTTCGAGATTATGGCTCGCCCGCGCCGCCAGGAGCTGACCAAGGAAACTTTCCGCTACCGCGAGAACGGTTCGATGTACATTACTAAGACCCACGTGTACATGGACCACCACAACCGCCTGGCGGGCTACCCCGGCGGTACTATTGACTTGTTCATGCTGGACGAGGTCGAGGGCGTCGACATTGACGCACCGATTGACTTCTCCGTGGCAGAGCATCAGCTCACTCAGATCCTGGCCGAAGGCAAGTAGCCTTCACCAGCGGCAGTACCTCGTCTGCTGCTCCCGGCTTGACCGGCACTCAGGCATTCAACTAAACACTCAAACGAAAAGGTCAAAATCGTGATTATTGAACGCAACATTGCACCCTACGTGGTTTTCGCTGAAGACCCGATTCTCAACGCTCTGCAGAAGATTTCTGCTAACGGCCAGCGCATCATCTTCCTGGTGAACGAGTCCGGCATCCTGCGCGGTTCGCTCTCTGACGGCGACTTCCGTCGTTGGCTGATTGCTAACCCCACTGCATCCCTGGAGACCAGCGCCCTGGACGCTGCAAACACCAACCCGCAGACCGCACCGGCTGACGCTGATCCCGAGACCCTGCGCGCATACTTCGCGAAGGGCATCAACCACGTGCCGCTGACCGACGAGCGCGGTCACCTCGTGGCACTGGCAATGGACGAGCAGGACGTTCTGCGCATCGGTAAGCACACCATCAGCGAGGATTCCCCCTCCTTCATCATTGCTGAGATTGGTAACAACCACCAGGGTAGCGTTGACTTCGCTAAGGAACTGGTGGATTTGGCTGTTGAGTCCGGCGCGGACGCTGTGAAGTTCCAGCTGCGCGACATGGACGCTCTGTACCGCCAGCGCGGTGCGGCAACCGCAGGTGAGGACCTGGGCGTTCAGTACACCCTGGACCTGCTGTCCCGCTTCTCCCTGACCGTTGACCAGATGTACGAGGTCTTCGACCACGTCAAGCAGCACGACATGGACATCATGTGCACCCCCTGGGACGCACCCTCCGTTCAGGCGCTGGTTGACTACGGCATCCAGGGTATGAAGATTGCGTCTGCTGACCTGACCAACCACGAGCTGCTGCGCGACGTGGCTTCCCGCGGCCTGCCCATGCTGGTTTCCACCGGTATGAGCCGTGAAGAGGAAATCCGCGAGTCCGTTGCCCTGCTGCGTAACGCAGGCGCATCCTACGCTCTGCTGCAGTGCCAGTCCGCATACCCGGCACCCTTCAAGGACGTCAACCTGGCGTACATGGACCGCCTGGCTGAGATTGGTCAGTGCCTGGTCGGCTACTCCGGTCACGAGCGTGGCTACCACGTGCCGATCGCTGCTGTTGCTCGCGGCGCGAAGATCATTGAGAAGCACTTCACCACTGACAAGACCCTCGAGGGTAACGACCACACCGTCTCCCTGCTGCCTGAGGAATTCAAGGCAATGGTTCAGCAGATCCGTGAGGTTGAGGCCGCTATCGGTTCTGCTGCTCCTCGTGAGGTGTCCACCGGTGAGCTGATGAACCGCGTGAACCTGGCAAAGTCCCTGGTTGCTACCCGCCACATCGCTAAGGGTGAGGTCGTGACCGAGGCTGATGTTGCTGTGAAGTCCCCCGGCCGTGGTCTGCAGCCGAACTACCTGCCGCAGCTGCTGGGCCGCACCATGCAGCGTGACGTTGAAGAAGGCTCGTTCTTCTTCGAGGGTGACCTGAAGGACGACCTGGTGACCCGTCGCGACTTCAAGTTCGACCGTCCCTGGGGTCTGCCGGTTCGTTACCACGACTACAAGCCGCTGATTGAAGAGGCGAAGCCGGACTTCCTGGAGTTCCACTTCTCCTACAAGGACCTCGAGATCAACATCGACGACGTCTTTGACTCCAAGCTGGACATGGGCTTCACCACCCACCTGCCCGACCTGTTCGCAGGCGACTTCCTGGTGGACCTCGCATCGAAGGACCCCGAGGTGTGGGAGCGCTCCATCGCTGAGGTTCAGCGCACCATCGATATCACCCGTGACCTGACCCGCTACTTCACCGTAGACGAGGACCCGGTCATGGTCGTGACCATGGGTGGCTTCACCAAGGACAAGCATATCCCCGCTGCTGCACGTGCTGAGAAGTACGAGCGTATCGGTGAGGCACTGAAGCGTCTGGACGCATCTGGCGTTCGCCTGGCGGCTCAGACTCTGCCCCCGTACCCCTGGCTGATGGGTGGTCAGCAGTACCACAACCTGTTCCTGGACCCGAAGGACACCGCAGAGTTCTCGCGTGCATTCGACACCGCACTCTGCCTGGACATCTCCCACACCATGCTTGCCTGCAACTTCCTGAACATTCCGCTGTCGGAGGCTGTTGAGCAGCTGGCACCGCTGTCCATCCACCTGCACCTGGTGGACGGCACCGGCGTTGACGGTGAGGGCGTTCAGGTCGGCGAAGGCGATGTCGACTGGGCATCCCTGGGTAAGCAGCTGCGTGAGCTGGCACCGAAGGCATCCTTCATTCCCGAAATCTGGCAGGGCCACATCAATAACGGTGAGGGCTTCTTCACCGCACTGGACCGCCTCGAGAAGTGGCTGTAGAAAGTAGACACTCACTCATGAATTCAAACGGATTTCCCACTGCCCTGTGGGTCGTTCCGGTTCCCGATTTTGGTGGAGTAGCTCGGCACGTTGTCGATATGGCACGTGCCGGGCTCCCCGGCTTTAACCTGGTGGTTCTCGCACCCGAAGGTAAGCTCACGAGCCGCCTTGAGGAACTGGACGTCACCGTCATCAAGGCTGAGTTCGGTCCCGACTACGGTTTTAAGACTTCCTTTACCTCTCTGCAGAAGGCTATTGAGCAGCTCCGCCCGGATATTGTGCACAGCCACCTGGCATATGCGGACGTTGTAGCGACCGCCGTGGTGAATGCTCTGCGTATCCGTAGCGTGATTAAGCGCGGCACCTGCGTGCCGAAGCTTCTGACCACTGAACACGGTATCGCCGGTAATGACTCGGTGTACCACGGTAGCTCCTGGCGTTCTAAGCTCATGGAGACCGTACACCGTGTGCGCCTGTGGGGCACTGACCAGGCGATTGCTGTTTCCCGTTCCACTGCTGATCAGATGCGTGCCAAGTGGGGCGCTCGCGGCGTGGAGCTGGTGTACAACGGCGTGGATATCCCCGAGGTGCATGCGGCTGTTGAGCAGCAGCGTGTTCCCGCAGAGGGAGGCCCGCGTATTCTCTCGCTGTCCCGTCTGTCCCCTGAGAAGGGCATCGACGTGCTATTGGATGCTTTTGCACAGCTTCGTGCTGATTACCCGCAGGCTCATCTTGAGATTGCGGGCTCTGGCGATTTGGCGTCCGAGTTGCAGGCTCAGGCACAGCGCCTGAACCTGGGGGAATCGGTGACCTTCAGCGGTTTCGTTAACCCGATTGAGGCGATGGGCCGTAGCGACATGATTGTTCAGCTGTCGGTGTGGGAGAACTGCTCCTACACTCTGCTGGATGCTAAGGCAGCCGGCCTGAAGACGGTCGCTACCGCTGTGGGCGGCAACCCGGAGATTCTGGGTGCCGACGAGCTGGTGGACCGCCAGAGTGCAACCCTGACTCAGGATGTTCTGCAGGTTATGCGCCAGCAGCTGCTGAAGGGCGAGTCTGAGTCTTTCACCTGGATCTCGAATGAGCAGATGGCTGCTCAGACGGTTGATATTTACGCACGTGTACTTCGAGGAGGCAGATTATGAGCCAGACTTCGCAGGTTTACGCGCACTTGAATGAGCCCGCTGAGAAGTCGGAAGTTTCGCGTTTCTCTGAAGCTGTGTCTCGCGGTAGCGATTACCTCCGCCATCAGAGTAGCCAGATCCGAATGCCCGAGTTCATTATGGCGTTCCTTCTGCTTTTTGGTGACGCGGTACCGGGTATTGGTTTGCCTTTTAACCAGGTAATCATTCTTCTGCTGGCGCTGTACGGTCTGACTCGTAAGCCGACTTTTGACGTGAGTCATTTTTCGGGTCTGCGCGCCATCATGTTTGTTGCTATGGGTTACCTCGCACTCGTTTCAATCAATGGTGTTCACTCTGAGGACGCATCGGACTGGACGCGTCGTTTGCTGCGTCTTGTAGCGGCAACGGTATTGATTTGGGCTATTGCTGCTGGGCGTCTGCATATCCGTTCTATTGTTCTTGGGTACTCATCTGCGATTCTTTTCAACGCGGTAGGGTATTTTGCGGGTTTTGCCCCGTCAACTGGTTATCTTGGTTATCTGACCGGCTGGTTGGGTGACAAGAACTTCTCGGGTCTGGTGTATTGCCTCTTCGGTTTGCTCATTTTGAGCTTTGCCCGTAACAAAATTGAAGTTATCGGGGCTATTGTTGTTTTCTCCGGTCTGCTATGGGCTACGGGTTCTCGTACCTCTATTGCGGCGTATGTTGCGGGTCTGATTTGGATTGTCATCGCGAACCGTCTGAAGACTTTCGGTCGCATCGCCTTGGGTGTGGCCCTGTACTGGCTGATTGATATTTTGACCAGTGACTACGCACAGTCCGGTGCCTTCGCAGATCGTACCGGTACGGATGCGCTTCGTTCGCTGATTGACCAGGCATCTGAAATCAAAGTTCAGGCAACTGGCTTCTTCGGCCAGGGCTTGGGTGAGGCATACGTATACCTGGTTCATACCGGTTCGAAGACCTGGTTCCTCCATAACTCGTACTGGTCTGCTCTGATTGAGGGTGGCTGGCCATGGATGATCCTGGTTGTCACCATTACCCTGCTCTTTATCGTGAACGTGTTTAGCGATAAGAAGACTCTGCCGCCAAAGTTCTACGTCGTGCAGGGTGCTGGCGTCGCCATCATGATTTGTGCTTCTCGCCTGGGCGAAGTGTTCTACACCTGGCCGTGGGCCGTTGTCTGTGGTTTGGCTCTGCGCGTGTTGTTGATTGAACGCGAACAGCGTTTGGGCACTGGCCACGATGAGGCGAGTATCGAAGGCTTCGACGAGCGAATTGAAATTCGTGATGCTGAAGAGAAGTCGCAACACGCTGCGTCGGTGTGGAAGGAAGAAAATGTCTAAGACTAATCAAGCTCCTGAAGTGAGCGTCATTATTTGCGCGCTGAACGCGGCATCGACTCTTCCTCGCCAGCTTAAGGCTCTGGAGAACCAGGAAACTGAGCTTCCGTACGAAGTGATTTTGGTAGACAACGGTTCGGAGGACGACACCCGTGCCGTTATGGAAGCGTGGGCTCAGGAACCCCGAGAGGATAAGTTCACGGTCAAGGTTGTGGACGCCTCCGCAACTCCGGGTATTCCCGCGGCCCGTAATGCTGGCGCACGTGCCGCATCCGGTAGGGTCTTGGCATTCTGCGATGCTGATGATGAAGTATCTCCTCAGTGGGTTCAGGCGTTTTCAGATGTGCAGGACAAGGAACTGGCGGGTGGCTGGATTCGTGCTTTTGATGCTAACGGCACCCCCCGCCCCGACGCCTTTGGTAAGGGTTTGATTGCAACTGCTTATCTGCCGCATGTGGGCAACTGTAACTGTGCCATTACCCGTGCACGCTTTTTCGAAATTGGCGGCTACGATGAGTCTCTTCCTCGCTACGGCTATGAGGATGTGGATATTTCGTGGCGCCATCAGGAAGCTGACGGCGTGATGCGCTTTATCCCTGAAGCAGAGATCCGCTTTACTCTCTCGGAGGGGAAGAGCTCTATCCGTAAGAAGTACGAGCTGGGTGTGGGACGTGTGCTGATGGCCCGCCGTTTCCCCAAGTATGATTCTGCAACGTATTCGTTGAAGTCTACTGTGGCTGGTAGCGTTCAGCAGCTGCTGAATATTCTGCGTCAGGCTGTGACCCAACGTAAGGTTGCTCGTCGTGATGTTGCTACCTGGGTTGCTTCGTTGGGGCGTATCCGTGGAAGTATCAAATACTCTGGTAAGAATTATGTGCCCGCCCGTAAGCTGGTGAAGGAGTAGAAGGATGGAGAAAGAACTCTACATCGCCACCAATAACGGTGACATGGGCGGCGGCGAGGTCATGCTTCTGAACATCGCCCGCGCGGCCCGTAGCCTTGGCTACAAGGTCACCATTGTGGGCCCTTCCGAGCCGAAGCAGCTTGTAGAAGCTGCTGCGGATGAAGGTTTTGCGCGCGTGGTACTGCCAGCTAAGAACCGCGCACAGTACATGGTGGCTCTGCGTAGCTGGCACGCTCGCCACAAGGATGTTCTGCTGTGGTGTAACGGTCTGGTTCCCGCAACGGCAACGGGCGGTCGCAAGAACCGCATCGTGCACCTGCATCAGCTTCCTACCGGCGTGAACGCGAAGCTCGTACCCTTTGCCCGCCATAAGGCGTCTGTCACCCTGGTCCCGAGCCGCTATGTGGCTCGTGCCTGCCCCGGCAGCGAACTGTTTGCGAACTGGGTCAGCGGCGTATCCACCGAGCTGGATCACCGTGTGGGGGAGCGCCGACTTCGCGTCGGTTACCTGGGGCGTTTGACTCCGTCTAAGGGCATCGCGACCCTGTGCCAGGCGATGAGTTCCTTGAACTCTAACGGCATTGAATACGACCTGGTGATTGGCGGCGAGCCTGTCTTCGCATCTGACGAGGAACGCGCTGAGGTTGAGGACGCGCTAGCCCGTGTTGCTACCTTCAGCACCCGCTTGGGCTGGACTACCCCGGACCGTCTTTTCGGTGACATCGACATGCTCGTTGTACCTTCGATTGCCCCCGAGTCCTTTGGCTTGGTGGTCGCTGAAGCGATGAGCGCACGCGTCCCTGTGATTGTCAGTGACGCGGGTGCTCTGTCGGAGGTGCTGGGCGGCGCCTCGTACCCGTACGTTGTGCCTGCAGACCAGCCGGTAGCTCTTGCGCAGGCCATTAAGAGCCTGGGTACTGAGCTTCGAGAAGATACGGATGCCCTGGCGGAGCGAACCTCCGAGCTGTTCTGGCGTTGGCAGGAAAACTACTCGCCTGAAGCAGGTAAGGTCCGTGTTGGTGAGATTCTGGAGCGTTTTATCCGCTAAGGTGCTTCTAACCCTATAAATCATTCCCAACGGATATCCTCTCACTCAAACCCGAAGGAAAATTATGACGACTACCCACCGTTACAAGGCTGCGGTTATCATCCCCTCTCGCGGTGGTGCAGATATTCTGCACTACCCGCTGGATGCGCTTGCTGCCCAGACCGAGAAGGACTTCCAGGTTATCGTGGTCCTCGACGGCGATATTGATAACAGCGAAGCTGTGCTTGACCGCTACATTGCGGAAGGCAAGCTGAACCTGACCAAGATTGTTTTCGAGGAGAACCGCGGTCGTGTGGCAGCGCTGAACGCTGGTCACCGTGCGGCTGATGCGGATGTCCTCATCCGTTGCGATGATGATCTTGAGCCCGCTACCGACTATGTTGAGGCGCAGATTCGCCTGCACCGTGATTACGACGGTGTGATTGGTACCTTGAAGAACGTGTACCCGGACACTCCCTACTCTCGTGTGTATGGTAACTTCCGCGATGCTCGATTCAAAGAGGGCGCCCTCAGCGTAGCTGAAGAAGGCCGTTGGCTGTACTGGAACGGTAACTCTTCTATCTCTGCGGAGTACTTTGAGCGTACTGGCGGCTACGACCCCGCGTACCGTCTCTACGGGTGGGAAGACGTAGACATGGGCAAAATGGTCCATGACGCTGGTGGCCGCATCATCATCTCTGATGAGGTTGAGGTCAAGCACTATGCTGAGGCTACCACCACTGCGGTGCGTGCCCTGCGTGCCCTGCACTCGGGTTCTGCCCGCACCATCTTCGTGCGTAAGCACGGCGATGCGGCGCACCCTGCCCCGAACCCGACTGGTCCCTGGGGTTTCTTGGTCAAGACCCTCGCTCGTTTCACCACCGAGAAGACCATTAAGGCTCTGGGGGATGCGAGCGATAAGATTCTGCTTAAGCTACCCGCCAAGGTTGCAGAGAAGCTTGTGGCGCTGCAGGTTGAGGCTGCATCCTATGCTGGTATTCACTATCCTGAGCGTGCTCAGAAAGTTTTCTAGGAGGAAAAGGAAATGTCACTCACTCAGCTCTTGACCTCCGCTCCGTTTACCGGGCCGAAGAACCCTGACGCGGTGCTCGCGGATATCCCGAAGAGCCTCAAGAAGCTTGGCCGCCTGGTGCGCCGTTACGCGCCGATGGTCAAGCCTGAGGCTACTGAAGAGATTGCGATTGCCCATGATTACCTGACTCAGCGCGGCGGCGCGGAGCGTGTTGTCCTGGCAATGCACCGTGCGTTCCCGGACGCACCGATTTACACGACTCTGTACGACCCGGAGGGTACCTTTCCCGAGTTCAAGGACGCGAAGATTATCACGAGTCCTTTGAACAAGATTGGTTATCTGCGTCGTAACCACCGCATGGCTTTGCCGATTCTGCCGTTTGCTTCTTCTTTCTTGAAGGTGCCGGCTGAGCGTGCTGTGGTGTCGACGACCGGTTGGGCGCACGGTTTCAACTTCGCCGGCCGTAAGTTCATCTACTGCCATTCTCCGGCGCGTTGGCTGTACCTGAGCGATCAGTACTTGGGTGAGAAGAGCACCGGCCCCGTACCTCTGCTGCTGAAGACCCTGCGTCCTGCACTGATGCTGTGGGATCACTGGGCGGCTCACCGCTCGGCGGTGTACGTGGCGAATGCGAGCGTGATTAAGAAGCGCATCGAGAACGTGTACGGCAAGAAGGACGTTCCGATTTTCTTCCCGCCGCACTCGGTAGACACCACCGCACCGGTTGAGCCTATTCCGGGTCTGGAAGAGTTCACCGAATCGGACGATTATTTCTTGATCGTTTCTCGCCTGCTGCCCTACAAGAATGTTGACAAGGCTGTTGAAGCCTGCAATGAGTTGGGTAAGAAGCTGCTGGTGATCGGCCGCGGTCCGGAGAAGGAACGTCTGGAAGCGCTTGCGGGCCCGACTGTTCGTATTGCTTCGGGTGTTTCGGACGCGCAGCTACGTTATGCGTACCGTCACTGCCTGGCACTGCTGGCTATCTCTTATGAGGACTTCGGTATTACCCCGCTGGAAGCGGGCGCTAGCGGCAAGGCCGTGATTGCCTACCGTGCGGGCGGCTTCCTGGATACCATTCAGGAAGGCAAGACCGGCATGTTCATCAACCAGCCGACCGTGGAGCAACTGGTGGAAGCTCTCAAGGCTTTCAACCCGGACGACTGGGATGCCGACTATATCCGTGAGCACGTTGACGGTTTCTCGGAGGCTCGTTTCATCAGCCGTCTGAAGACCTACGTGCAGGCCCTGCCCGAAGACTAAAAGAGCTCGGCTCATAGAAGAAAGCGGGGCGGTAGAACTATAAAGTTCTACCGCCCCGCCTTCTTTATTCGTTCTGAGAGCCTTAGCGGGCCTCTAGGAGCCCCTTGGAGAGCAGTTCAGGAATGAAACCCTCAATCTGCGGTCCCATGGTCTCTATGGGTTGTTCATACATTTCGCAGAGCACGTCGATAGCGTCCTGCAATGGCATCGGGTCTTCAAAAATACTCCAAATAATGGAGGCTGAGTCCTGAAGAACAGACAGCTCACCGTTGGCAAGATTTGCGAGATAAGTTGCTGTGGGGGAGTACTTAGCGAACTCTTCAGAATGGACATACGCGATGTTCTCGGGGATGCCGTATACGGTCTGACGGGAATCTACTGGATTGCTCATTTTTTCACCTTGATTCCAAAACGCTCAAAGAACTTTGCACGTATCTCTGCCTTAGTGGGGGTGCGTCCCAGCTGCATCGCCAAATGGTCCTTATTCACGAGGAAAATATTTTTGAGGGTGCGCAGCTTATCGTGCAGGGTAGTTGCTGATTGCAGACGTCCGATCCACTGGATGTAGTGGGGCACATCCTGGGAAACCGACAGCCACAGCAGGTAATCGCGGTCGTCACGGTACTGCTCCAGACCGCCCATAGCCGCGCTATATGCGAGGGAAGAGTCAAGTTCCTCCGCACGGGCTCGTAGGCGCTGCCAATCGCTGTAGGAGAGCAGAGAAACCAGATAGTTAATATCTGCGCTGTAACGTGATGCAGCGCGGGCGCGGTGAAGCACCACGAGAAGACGCGCGTCCAGATCGCTGGGGACGGTGCAGGGACGGTGAGCAATCATACGGGTCTTGCGTGCCGCCCAGATGCGGTCAAAAGCTTTCTCGTAGTCACCGTGGCGTCCCAGACCGGGGAAGAAACGATGAATATCGGTCAGGCCCCATGAAGCGTGGTAAAGCGTCATCGCGTGCTCGAACACGGAACCTGTTTCGAAGTGGGCTTGGATACGCCATCCATCTGCCAGAAGGATCTCTACAAAGCGGTCCACGTGAGAGGGACGGACGAGCAGGTCAGCGTCGGAGCTGTACCTGCCCTTGCGGTAAATTTCCTGGGAGAAAGCGTAGCCTTTGACATGCAGAATATCGATGGAGTGCATGTCGGCAATCCGCTGGAAGTAGGCGTGCGCAAGCCGAATCCGTGCCGCGAGCGGAGTAGTCTGCGGCTCCGGGGTATTGGATGAGTGAGTGGTCACAATAGCCTTTCGGTGCACATGTATACCAGATAAGTATAAGGCGGGACGGGCAGAAAATACTGCCCATCCCGCCCTATGTTGCTCCCTATGATTTAGGGCGCTTATTACGTTATTACTTCTTGGTCGAGGACTTCTTCGACGACTTCTTGTCGCCTTCCTTGCCGTAACCGTAGTAGGTTGCATAACCAACGTAGGCGCTTGCGTAACCGAAACCGTAGTAGGAGTTACCCAGGCCCTTACGGGGTGCACGGTTCAGAACCATACCGAGGAGTTTCGCGTTGACCTTCTTCAGGATGCTTGCAGCCTCAGTCATCTGTTCACGGTGGCTTCGGCCGATAGAACCAACGAGAATTACGCCATCCACGGAGTGTGAGAGCAACGAAGCGTCGGTCACGGGCAGCAACGGCGGAACGTCGACGACCACGATGAACTCTTCGGAGAGCTCGTTGATCAGCTGGCGCATCTTATCCGAGCCCAGAAGCTCGGAGGGGTTCGGGGGGATACGGCCTGCAGGCAGGACGAAGAGGTTCGAATCGCCCAGCTGGTGCACAGCGTTAGCAATCTCGACCTGGCCAGCCAGAACCTGGGTCAGACCGACCTTAGCGTCGAGTTTCAGCTTTTTAGCCACGGTCGGGCGGCGGAGGTCGGCGTCAATGAGGATGACGGGCGAACCTGCATCAGCCATTGCGCGAGCCAGCGCCAGCGACACGGTCGACTTACCTTCACCGGGCACTGCGGAGGTGACGATGAACGAACGCGGGGGAGTGTCAACGTTCACGAAGCGCAGGTTGGTGCGCAACTGACGAATGGATTCCTGCGCGATGTGGTCGTCGGTGTTGCCGTTAACGATGTTTTCTTCGTTCAGGTCGTCACTGACGGGCAGGACACCCAGGATGCTCGCGCCGGTTGCCTTGGTAGCATCGTCACGAGTGCGGATGCGCTGATCCAGTGCGCGGCGCAGGAAGATCGCCAGGTACACCAGACCAAGGCCAGCAACAGCACCGATGAGCACGTTCTGCTGGTAATTCGGAGCTACCAGCGGGGGGTTCACGCTTGCGTTGTTTAGCGGAATCACGCGAACGGTGTTGTTGGTGGTCGGGGATGCGGCGGCGTTTTCGCCGTTCACCAGTGCCTGAGCGTTACCGGGGTTCTGCTCAATTTCCTTGATGTAGTCGGCGGTAGCCTGCAACGCACCGTTAGCGAGCAACTGTGCGTTCTTCGGGGAAGAAGCCTGCGCGCTCACGGTAATCAGTGCAGCGTTGTCACCAGCGGTTGCGGTTAGGCTCGCGCGAATCTGACCGGTGCTCAGGGACAGCTCGGGGTTGTTCTGCTTAATCTTCTGTGCCACGGCCTCAGAGGAGACGATAGCAGCGTAGGAGCGAGCACGCTCCTTAGCAGCCGAAGAACCCGAGAGAACATCCACCGTACCGGACTCGCCCACGGTCACGTAGCCCGAGGACGATGCAGCGTAGACCTTCGGCTGGAGAGAGGCATAGCCGAAGCCCGCTGCGGCACCGACAACGATGCCAATAATCAGCAGCCAGAGGTTAGCCCTCGTGGTGCGGAAAAATTCCAAAATGGTCATGGTAGTGAGAATACTCCAGAAAGTTTGAGTTAGCGTACCTGCAACGTGGAGTGTTGTTGCAGGCGGTGAAGGGATACGAAGATCCCCTGGTGTTTATTAGCGGAGCAATCCGAGCAGGTAACTACCGTAACCGCTCTTGACGAGGGGGGTAGCGATGTCGCGCAACTGCTCATCGGAGAGCCAACCGTGGCGCCACGCAATTTCCTCCGGGCAACCAACCGACAGACCCTGACGGCTCTGAACAGTGCGGATGAAGTTAGTGGCATCAGCGAGTGAATCAAAGGTTCCGGTATCGAGCCACGCGGTACCGCGAGGCAGAACCTCAACCTTCAGTTTACCCTGTTCCAAGTAGACGCGGTTGAGGTCAGTGATTTCCAACTCACCGCGCGGGGAAGGTTCGATCTGACGTGCATACTCTACAACCTTCGAGTCATAGAAGTACAGACCCGGAATAGCGTAGTCGCTCTTGGGGTTCTCGGGCTTCTCTTCAATAGACAGTGCATTGAAATTCTCATCGAACTCCACCACACCGTAAGCGCGAGGATCAGCAACCTGGTAAGCGAAGACGGTCGCGCCATCCTTCTGCTCGTAGGTGGCAAGCTGAGTACCCAGACCGGGACCGTAGAAGATATTGTCACCGAGCACGAGGGCTACGGGGTCATTACCAATAAAATCAGCACCCAGAATAAATGCCTGTGCCAGACCATCCGGAGACGGCTGCACCTTGTATTCGAGATTAATACCGAAACGGGAACCGTCACCGAGCAGTCGCTGGAACTGCTCCTGATCGGTAGGAGTGGTAATAATCAAAATATCGCGGATACCCGCCAGCATGAGAGTGGACAGCGGGTAGTAAATCATCGGCTTGTCATAGACCGGAGTGAGCTGCTTGCTAATACCCTGAGTGATAGGGTGCAAACGGCTTCCGGTGCCGCCGGCAAGAATAATTCCCTTCATAACTTCTTATTGTGTCATGTTTATCTCTTTGTTGAGGCATAAAAATCGCTGTTTAGGCAGGTAAAATATACCGTATGGCTCACATTCTTGTTACCGGCGGTGCCGGTTTTATTGGTTCGAACTTTGTTCACCACCTCATCGATAACACTGATCACACTATTACTGTGCTGGATAAGATGACCTACGCCGCAAATGCTGCGTCTTTGGAAGGTCTTCCTGAATCCCGCTTTAAGCTCGTCGTAGGCGACATTGCCGACCGCGAGCTGGCTGACGAACTGGTCGGCAAGGCAGACGCTGTCGTTCACTACGCTGCGGAATCGCACAACGACAACTCCCTCTCCAACCCCGAACCGTTCATTCACACTAACCTCATCGGTACTTTCAGCCTCCTGGAAGCAGTCCGTAAGCACGGCACTCGCTACCACCACATCTCCACCGACGAGGTCTTCGGCGACCTCGAGCTGGACGATCCGGCAAAGTTCACCGAAACCACCCCCTACAACCCCTCTTCCCCTTACTCCTCCACCAAGGCAGGCTCCGACCTGCTCGTGCGCGCATGGGTCCGCTCCTTCGGTATTGAAGCAACCATCTCTAACTGCTCCAACAACTACGGCCCCTACCAGCACATCGAGAAGTTCATCCCCCGCCAGATCACTAACATCCTCTCGGGTCTGACCCCGAAGCTGTACGGCGAGGGCCTGAACGTTCGTGACTGGATTCACGCATCCGACCACTCTTCTGCTGTGCTGCGCATCCTGGAGCAGGGCAAGATTGGCGAAACCTACCTCATCGGTGCAGACGGTGAAGAGAACAACATCACCGTTCTGCGCACCATCCTGCGACTGATGGGCAAGGACGAGAACGACTTCGAGCACGTGGTTGACCGCCCCGGTCACGACCTGCGCTACGCAATCGACGGTAGCCGCCTGCGTGCAGAGCTCGGCTGGGAGCCGAAGTTCACCGACTTCGAGTCCGGTCTTGCCGACACCATTAAGTGGTACACCGACAACCGCGGCTGGTGGGAGCCCCTGAAGGCTGAGGTTGAGGCGAAGTACGCAAAGGCTGGCCAGTAATGACCAAGGAATTGAAGGTTACTGAAACCGAGATTCCCGGCCTGCGCATCATTGACCTGCCGGTTCACGGCGATAATCGCGGTTGGTTCAAGGAAAATTGGCAGCGCGAGAAGATGGTCGCAGCCGGTCTGCCCGACTTCAACCCGGTGCAGAACAACATTTCGTTCAACGCTTCGGTAGGTACCACCCGCGGTATTCACGCCGAGCCGTGGGATAAGTACGTTTCTGTTGCGACCGGCCGTATCTTCGGCGCGTGGGTTGACCTGCGTGCCGGCGAATCCTTCGGTAAGGTCGTCACCGTGGAGCTGGGCCCGGATACCGCTATTTTTGTGCCCCGCGGCGTGGGTAACTCCTTCCAGACCTTGGAAGAGAACACCGCCTACACCTACCTGGTGAACGACCACTGGTCGGCGGATGCAGTATCCGGCTACAGCTTCCTGAACCTTGCCGATGAGACCGTCGCAATCGACTGGCCTATCGACCTGGAGAAGGCAGAGCTCTCTGAGAAGGACCGTAACCACCCGCGTCTGAACGAGATTAAGCCTCTGGAAGCCGATCCGATTCTGATTATTGGCGCTGGCGGTCAGCTCGGCACCGAGCTGGTTCGCCAGCTCACCGAGCAGAACGTGCCCTTCCTGGCTGTGGATCGCGACCGCCTCGATTTGGGCAAGCCCGAGCAGTGGCGCGATGCATTCCGCTGGCGCTCCTTCCGTGCGGTTATCAACGCTGCAGCGTACACCGCAGTGGATCAGGCAGAAACCCCCGAGGGTCGCCGTGAAGCCTGGGCAGCTAACGCCCTGGGTGTGAGCGCTCTTGCCTCTATCTGTGAAGAAGCTAACCTGCCGCTAGTTCACGTATCCACCGACTACGTCTTTGACGGCTCCCTGCCCCTGGGTGAGGAATACCCGGAGGATTACCCCCTGGCACCGCTGAGCGTCTACGGCGCGTCCAAGGCTGCCGGTGAGGTTGCCGCTGCCGCATGGCGTAAGCACTACACCCTGCGTACCAGCTGGGTTGTTGGCGCCGGCAAGAACTTTGTGGGCACCATGGCGTCCCTGGCTGAGCGCGGTATCGACCCGTCCGTGGTCGCCGACCAGTGGGGTCGCCCGACCTTCACCCAGGACCTGGCAGCAGCTGCCCTGCACCTGTTCTTCTCCGGCGCTGAATACGGCACCTACAACGTGTCGAACACCGGTGAAGTCATCAACTGGGCACAGTTCGCTCGTGCAGTGTACGAGGGTACCGGCCACGACCCGGCACGAGTCAGCGACACCACCACCGAGGAATACTTCGCCAACGCTGAGCTCTTCGCTCACCGTCCGACGAACTCGGCAATGGACCTGTCCAAGCTGATTGCCGCGGGCTTCACCCCGCGCAATCAC
Organism: Rothia sp. HMSC066H02; assembly: GCF_001814995.1. Taxonomy (NCBI): domain Bacteria; kingdom Bacillati; phylum Actinomycetota; class Actinomycetes; order Micrococcales; family Micrococcaceae; genus Rothia; species Rothia sp. HMSC066H02. The sequence goes on from NZ_KV818683.1 coordinate 130,351, forward strand.
CGCGAGGCGCTCGCCGCCTACCTTGCAGAAATGGGTTCCTAATCCTCTAGGATTTGGTCCTAATATCTGCTGATAACAGCATAAAAGGCGTGAAAAGCGCCATATTACAGGTTCCCGGCCCTTGAAGAAGAGCCGGGAACCTGTACAATATTGTCTTGGCCAAGGCGGTGGAATACACGAAACGTGTAGGTCCGTAACTGACGGTGGCTGGTTGGAAAGAGATTTCTGGCGCCAGTCCCTATTCCACTTGGCGCATCACTTCTAACCAAGAAAGGGTGGACGACTCATGTCAGATACCATCAAAATTTCAGCTACCGTACGTAGCGACTTCGGCAAGGGCTACGCGCGCCGCATCCGCATGGCAGGCGACATCCCCGCCGTCATCTACGGCCACGGCGAAGAGCCCAAGCACGTAGTACTCCCCGGCCACGCAACCACCCTGGCTGCCCGCGTCCCCAACGCTATCCTCGACCTCGACATCGAAGGTGAATCACACCTCGCAATGATCAAGGACATCCAGCGTCACGCAATCCGCCCCGAACTGCAGCACATCGACCTGCTGACCGTTAAGCGCGGCGAGCGCGTTGAGATTGAGGTTCCTGTACACGTTGAAGGCGAGCCTGCTGTTGGCGCCGTTGCTAACCAGGAAGAAACCGTTCTTCTGGTTGAAGCTGACGCACTGAAGGCACCCGAAGCTTTGACCGTGAGCATCGAAGGCCGCGAAGCTGGCGCTCACGTTCTGGCATCAGACGTTGAACTGCCCTCAGGCGTAACCCTGGTTGCAGACGCTGAACTGCTGATCGTTAACGTTTCTGAGCCCGAGGAACTCGACGTTCCCGAGCCCGGTGAAGAAGGCGAAAACGCACCCGAGGGTGACATCGTTGAAGCTTCCGAGGAATCAGATTAGGCTGGCGAAGCTCACGACTCAGATAACTCAAAGCACTAGACCGCGCCTAGCGCAACAGTGATTTGTGGATGGCCCGCCGCTACCTCTCTTCTGAGGTGGTAGCGGGCCATACTCATAGAATGGTGTAGTCCATGAATTTTCTAAAAACCTTTTACAGCGCCGTGGAAAGGGCGAAGAGATGTCTGATACCTGGCTGATCGTGGGCCTGGGCAACCCCGGCCCCAACTACGCCAAAACCCGCCACAATATCGGCCAGATGGTCCTGGACGAGCTCGCCAAGGAAGTTGGCGGCAGCTTCAAGAAACACTCCAAGGCATCCGCGGTCGTGGTGGAGGGGCGCCTCGGCTTCGGCGGCCCCAAGGTGGTGCTCATGAAGTCCCTCGGCTACATGAACACCTCGGGCGGCCCCGTTAGCGCCATCGCCAAGTTCTACGGTATTGACCCCGACCACATCATCGTCGTCCACGACGAGCTCGACATCCCCTTCGACACCATCAAGCTTAAGATTGGCGGGGGAGAGGGCGGCCATAACGGACTGCGCGACATCACCAAGGCTCTGGGCACCAAGGACTACTACCGCGTGCGTACCGGCATCGGTCGTCCGCCCGGACGCATGGACACCGCGGACTTCGTGCTCAAACCCTTCAGCAGTACCGAGGCGAAGGCTCTGCCGTTCCTCATCTCGAACGCCGCGGATGCAACCGTCATGCTCATCAAGGAGGGCCTACAGGCTACCCAGCAGCGCTACCACGGCGCAGGCTCCTAAGCATAAGACCGCACTGGGCATGCGCTGAACTGGGCAATGCATGGTGTGGGTCGATGTGTGAACTAGGCTCTACCTAACTATGCAAGAGCCCGGTGAGGGAATAAGCTAGAAAAGAATGACGTTATACGCTCCACGACGGGAAAATACCCGACCCGTGGAGCGTATGAGCGAGAGAAGAAGGTACCCGTGGCTGAATACTCCACCCCCGCCAACACCCCGCTGAGCGACGAGATCGTACGCCAGCTTCGCCAGGACTTCCCGATCCTCAACACTGAGGTCAACGGGCATCCCTTGGTCTACCTGGATTCGGGGGCGACCAGCCAGAAACCCCTTCAGGTGCTCGACGCAGAACGCGACTTCTACCTGCACGCTAACTCTGCTGTACACCGTGGCGCACACACCCTCGCGGTTGAGGCAACCGACCTGTTCGAGGATGCGCGCATCACCGTTGCGAACTTCGTTGGCGCCACTGATGAAGAGCTCGTGTGGACCTCCAACGCAACCGAGGCACTGAACCTGGTTGCCTACTCCATCGGCAACGCCTCCCAGGGTATCGGCGGTCCCGCCGCTGAGCGTTTCGCGCTGGGCCCTGGCGACGAAATCGTCACCACCGAGATCGAGCATCACGCGAACCTCATTCCCTGGCAGATCCTTGCTCAGCGTACCGGCGCAACTCTGCGTCACATCCCCTCCACCGAGGACGGTCAGCTCGACTACGAGGCAGCCGAGGGTATCATCAACGAGAAGACCCGCATCGTGGCGTTCACCCACGTCTCGAACGTGACTGGCGCAATTACTGATGTGCCCCGCATGGTTGCTATGGCTCGTAAGCACGGCGCAATCGTTGTACTGGACGCCTGCCAGTCCGTACCGCACATGCCCGTAGACTTCCACGCCCTGGACGTCGACTTCGCGGCGTTCTCCGGCCACAAGATGCTGGCACCCACCGGCATCGGTGCCCTCTATGGCCGTGCCGAACTGCTGAACGCCCTGCCGCCCTTCCTGACCGGTGGCTCCATGATTACCCGCGTGGGTCTGCAGGATGCCGAGTATATGCCCGCCCCCATCAAGTTTGAGGCAGGTACCCAGCGTGTCTCGCAGGCGGTCGCTTTCGCTGCTGCTGTGCGCTACCTGCAGCACCTGGGCATGGAGAACATTGAGGCGTGGGAACACGAACTGGGCGCTCGCCTGGTTGAGGGCGTGCAGAAGATTGAAGGTGTGCGACTGCTTGGCCCCACCGACCCTACCAAGCGTGCTGGCCTGGTCGCCCTCGCCATCGAGGGCGTGCACCCGCACGATGTGGGTCAGCTGCTCGACACCCAGGGCATCGCCGTGCGTGTGGGTCACCACTGTGCTCAGCCGCTACACCGCTGCGCCGGTGTGACCGCCTCGACCCGTGCCTCCACCTACATCTACAACACCACCGAAGATGTGGACGCTTTCCTGAAGGCACTTGCCGAGGTACGCCCCTACTTCGGCTTCTAAATGTAGACGCGTTAGACGCTAACGCCCCGAATTTTCAGACATACCAACTGACGGAAGAAGATCACCGTGTCTCTTGAATCCCTGTACCAGGAAATTATTCTGGAGCATTCTAAGCAGCGCAGTGGCGAGCACCTCGTAGAGGTACCCGCCGGCCACGCAAGCGCCGATAACCACCAGTACAACCCCACCTGCGGCGACGAAATCAACCTGCGCGTGGTGCTCTCTGACGAGCTGAAGGATGGCGAGAAGACCATCGAGTCGATCTCCTGGGAAGGCGACGGTTGCTCCATCTCCATGGCTGCCGCCTCCGTGCTCTCTGAAATGGCTCCCGGCATGACTACCTCCGAGCTGCAGAGCCACGTGGACGCGTTCCGCGAGATGTTGCGCTCGCGCGGTAAGGTGACCCTGGACGAAGAGGAGTACGGCGATATGGCGGCTTTCTCCGGCGTTTCGAAGTTCATGGCGCGCGTGAAGTGCGCGATGCTTTCGTGGGTTGCGGTTGAGGAAGCTACTAAGGAAGCAGCTGCGAAGAACTAAACCTTTGCTGAGAAGGCAGGCTGAACCGGTGGGGGAGTAGCTAGTATTTGAACGCCAATCGAAAATACCGAATGGCTACTGAACCTAAAATATTGCACAAGAACGTAAGCATATGCGGTCGAAGCGTGCAGAAAATACTGGCTAAAACTCTTCGCTAAAATCTAGCGGTTAATTGTTTATCTATATATATAAGCTTTCTTTGATTTCAAGCGACGTATAGAAAATATGAGGCGGACACTACACTGTATCCGCCTCATATTTATATCTTTCCCTTTTTCTCCAAAAAGGTGACTGGTAAAATAAAAGGACGAAGGGCGCCCAACCAGCACCCTCGAGAAACTCTTTTCGGACCCGCACACTCTGAGGCGACAGAGAGAAGAAATAGGACAATAGTAGAAAATATTTTCTCAATATTGCACATTCTTCACTCATTTATAGACGCTCACCCCAGACCGCGGATATGTTTCTCATCCCTCCGGTACCTCAACCACACCGGAATACCCATCGCCGCTACCAACCACAAGGAAGCCCCATGATTATTGGCTACGCCGCAGGCGCCTACGACCTTTTCCACTACGGACACCTCGAGATTCTTCGCAAGGCTAAGGAAAACTGCGACTACCTCATCGCAGGCGTCGTGCACGATGACGTTCTGGAAGTGACCAAGGGTCGCCGCCCTGTCATCCCCATTGAAGAGCGTGCCGCCATCGTCAGCCACATTGACTACGTGGACGAAGTGCACGTCGAAACCACCCCTGACAAGCTCGAAACCTGGAAGCAGAAGCCCTTCAACGTCTTCTTCAAGGGCGACGACTGGAAGGGCACCGACAAGGGTAACGCCCTGGAAGCACGCTTCGCAGAGGTCGGCGTTGAAGTGCACTACTTCCCCTACACCGAGCACACCTCCAGCACCAAGCTGCGCAAGGTCGTTGACCTGCTCGAAGCAGAGCACGACCTGCGCGTAGAGATGCGCCGCTTCGCCGAACTGCTCGGCGAGCGCGAGTACTCCGAGGCCATTATCGCCTCCTAACACTGTCGCCTCCTAAAGCTCCTACGCCCTCATAGGGGCGCTAGAGCTCATAGAGACTCATAAAGGCACAAAGGATCCCCGCCGTAATTACTTACGGCGGGGATCCTTTGTATATTGGCGGTATATCAGCTACACCTCAAAGGTGAGCGTCTCATAAGCTTTAGCGCTGTGCCAGCCACTTCTCAGCGGAGGTACCCAGAACCTTCAGCACGCGGCCAACCTGAGGCTCAGCCGCGGCCGCAATCTTCTTGCCCACCAGCGGGATGGAGCAGGAAACCTCGCCGTTGACGTCCAGGCGGGTCTGCTCGCCCTCGGGAATCAGGTGCTGGGTAGCCTGAGCGGACACGGGCACGCCGTTAACCTTCACCTCGGTAGAGACGGTGCGTGCACCATCAGCTGCCGGTGCGCTCACGGTGTCCACCTGAGTCATGGAGACACCGCTACCGACGAACTTACGGGCGATGTCCGGCACTCGCTCAGCGGGCACGGTGCGCTCCGTGGTTGCGGTGAACTCTGCGGAGGTGTCACCGGAAACGGAGAAGCTGCCGAACTCAACGCCAACCTCGGAGCAGACGAAGCGTGCGAAGTCCTCGCTGGAGAACGCCTCGATAACCTGCTCAACGCTTGCGTTGATAACGGTCGATTCCTGAACTGCCATAATTGTTCCTTTCGTAGTGCGCGAAAACCCCGCGCATTATCCCTTACTAAGGATACGGGGCGCGGGGTTTCACAACCAATGTAAAGACGCGAATCCACCTGAGAATATGCCGTGAACAAGGGAAAACATCCACAGCCTCTCACAGGGTGGTTGGAGGATTCGCATGCCGGTCTAAAAATGAGGGAAACACCTACGGGTGGCTCCCACATCGCATCACTAAGGATGCGGGGTTTAGAAAGCTAAAGCTTTTAGGCGTTGGGAGCCATCGCATCGATGCGAGCCATCTCAGCCTTACCCGCACGGTGTGCGCGAGCAGCCTGCTTCAGGCGACCCCAGAAGGAATCCTTACGGTGGGTCTTGCCAGCGAGCAGATCCTGCAGTTCCTCGCTCAGCTGCGCGGCAGAAATCTCCGGGGTGGAGACGTACGGCTCAGCGGTGCGGAACAGGGAGGGGTTCGCTAGAGCAAGATCCAGCTTAGCGAAGAGGTCTTCGCGGCTCTCAACAACAACAGCGTGACCGCGCTTCTCCATCAGAGTGGTGAAGGGGACCTGGTGGTTGTCAACGACCTCGTCGAACTCTGCGCGGCGCGGAACAGCCAGGGGCAGAGCGCCGGTGCGGCGTGCATCCTGGATGGAGCCGGGGCCGCCCTGAACCAGCACTACGCGCGCGGTTGCGTAGTAATCCAGCAGTTCGGAGGCGGGAAGAAGCTTGAGGTTGTCTGCGTGCTTAATGGGCGCAGTGTGACCATGCTGCACGAGGCAGGTGACCTTGGGGTGAGCTTCAAGATAAGCCTCAACCCAACGCAGAAGACGATCAAAAGTGTGAACGTCGGTGCCGAGGGACACCACCAAATCGTAAGTCTTGGTAGGAATACGAACGGGCGCGACGGCAGGAGTAAATACGGGCAGGTCGAACTTGGAAGTATCAACGCTGACGCGGGGGAAGTTCTGAATAGACATAGCCTATTCCTCTCTATGTATTTATCGGTAGTAACCCCGTATACCTGACGCAAAAAATCCGGAGGGCATCATTGGTATACGTGGCGGCGTCGTGCCGGAGAAAATGGTGAGTAATCTCCGCATACGCTTCTCTGGCGAGTGGTTAGTTCGCTTGGATGGTGAGTCCACAGTGGAGCGCACGACTTATGCGTATCTGTATGTTTAATAAATACTATACCCTGAAAATAACGCCCTCAGCACACGCGAGGACGCTATTTTCAGGATAAATTCATCACTCTTAGAAAATGGGATGAATCACACGAGAATCAGGGAAATTCTTCTGCTGTTCCTCGCTCTGAACAATAATTCGATCAGCAAAGGTGTACAACATCTTGCCGGTCATCGTCGGCAGAGTCGGGCGGTCAAAACACTCAATATAAAGAGTCTTTACGCCAAAAAGTTTAGCTGCAACAAAGAAAGGAACAGCAACACCTGCACCCGCAGAAACAACCGCATCCGGACGTTCCTTCGGAAAAATACGAAATGCCAAGAACAGATTACGAATAGCGTTCTTAATATTTCGGGTGGTCGGGTAATAAGCCCAATAGGTCTTCTCATCAGCCAGAGAAGATTCAACATCGGGTTGCTTAAAGCTAACCCACACGCGGTCATAATCCTGCCACGCAGCAGAAGTAGCCGTCAGATGCTTCAAGTGTCCGCCACTGCTAGAAACCAGCAGAAGCTTCTTCGGTGCCTGAGAGGAAGTTGCCTCAGTCATAGTGTTCTCCTAAAGCCCCAATACAAGAGAAAAATAAGAAGAGAAGATAAGGGTGAGCTGGTGGGCCGGCAACGCCTGCATCAGCAGAGCCGCCTCAACAGGCGTTACCGCACCCCAAGCTCAAGGACGAAGGACGAACCCGCACAGAGGCGAGGCATCCATCAACAGAACCCCGAGTACTCGCGGTCTGATTACTCGCGATCCAGGAACACAGCCAGAGCGTTCACGCCCTCAAGCTGATCCAGCTGAGCGAAAAGCTCACGAACCTGCTGTAGAGAAGTAGCCGCAGTCACCGGAACCAGAGCCACGCCGCCAGCCTGAACGAAACGCAGCTGGGTCGACAGGGGAGTAGCGGTGCTCAGGCTAATCACCAGAGGAGTCTCGCTCTTCTCAACCAGCGACTCGGGAGTGTGGCGGGTCAGGGCGTCACGGACCGAAGCGTAATCGGTGAAACGTGCGTACTCGGTGGGCAGAACGCGCTGCAGCATCTGGTACAGGTGCTCAACACCACGGTCAGTACCGGGCAGAATGACAATGCCGGAAGCACCAGCACTCTTCACATCGCCATCGGGAGCACCCATGGTGCGCAGCAGCATGAACGCGTCATTCGCCTCCGAAGAGGAACCCAGCTCGTGAACAGGGATGCCAGCATCTTCCAGACGGTCAGCGTAACCAACGTGACGCATGGTGCGGTCACGACCGTAAGCCAGCACAGCACCAATCAGCAGACCGGCAACAGCACCAACAATAGCCATCTTCACCGGGCCAAGAGCCGAGGAAGAAGAAGGAACCTGAGCCTCGCTCATCACACGGCCACCGGTAGTAGAAGTCAGCTGAATCTGCGCGCGACGCTCCTGCAGCTGAGAAAGCAGACCCGCACGGCCTTGGTCACCCTCGAGAGCAGAAATCTGCTCATCAATCTGATGCAGAGCGGAATCAACGCTGCTCTTCAGAGACTCGGAACGAACCTGCAGGTACGCGTTTGCCATAGCGTTAGCGTAACGTGCAGCATCCGTGCCGTTGGGACGGGTTACCTCAATATCCAGCACAGCAGTCTGGGAGGTGCCAGTCACCTTGACGGAGTTCATGAGGCGGCTGGTCAGCTGAGCCTCAGAGAGGGTATCGCCATTAGCAATCAGAGACTTTGCCGCGTTCTGTGCAACCTCGCGAGAGGATGCAACGCGAGACTCGGTCGCAATATCCACCTTCGCGGAGTTAGCGCTACCGGTACCGGCGGGATCAACCACCAGCGGGTAAACAACCAGCGACGCCTTAGAAGTGTACTTGCTATTGGTCATGTAGCCGTAGACGGCACCCGCCACAGCGAAAACCACAACCGACAGCAGAATCAGCAGACGGTGTCGGAAAATGCGACGTACCTGGCTGCCAAGGGTAACCGAGGAGGTATGAGAGGTGTTATCCATGAGGACATCCTTGAGGAAGAGAAACGGACACTAAATATCGGAGAAAAACTGTAGAAGAAGCGGAAGGCTAAGACTTCGCTCGGCGGGCGGAAAGGAAACGCTCAATACCGAGTGCTTTGCGGAAGCGGAACAACACCGCACCGTACACCGGCACCAGCAGCACCACGTACACGATGACACCCAGCACGCTCTGACCCAAGAAAGCCAAAGACGCCAGAGCACACACCGTCGGAACAGCCGCACCCAAGAATAGCGAAGGAGCCATCTCGCGAACCGAAGCGCGAATACCGACCAGACGGAATACCTGGTAGCTCGCCAGGAAGGTATCAATCAGCAGAGCCGATGCCCACGCCGTCACCGCACCGTATAGGCCCCAGACCGGAACCAAGGTGAAGTTCAAAGTCACAGCCACCACCAGCGAGGAAAGCTTGTTCAACAGCTGCCAGCGGCTCTTACCGCTCATCAGCAGAACAGACTGCACACCACCGGCACTCATTGACAGCATCGCCGCCGGGCAAATCACCCAGAGAATACCGGCGCCAGCCTCAAAGCCCTTACCGAAGAAGTGCAATAGCACCGGACCAAAGAACGCCAGGGAGAGGTAGAACGGCCAAGACAGAGCAGTCAACACGCGAGTAGTCGATAGGAAAATCTCTCGAGCACGATCTAGCTGACGAGTCGCCAACGCCGCACTAATCGACGGGCCGGTCACCACACGTCCGGTGTGCTCAATCATGGTACCCACACGAACACAACGGTTCACAGCACCATAGACACCACCGGCAGCGGCACCCAAGAACGCCGTCACCACCAGCACGTCAATCCACTCCAGAATCGTCTCCACAACGGTAGCGACACCGCGTGCAGAGCTGAAACCCCAGAACGAACGGAACGTCTCGGCCGGAGAATCTTCAGAAGGAAGAACCTCCACATGCTCCTCGGAGGGGAAGGCCCGTTCCAAAAGCCACAGAGCAACCACCGCGGTAATCGCCACCGGAACAGTCCAGGCGTACACCAGATCCATGAGCTGGCCCGAGAACAGAACCACCAACCCCACAGCCGCAAAACGCAGAGTAGGAAGCAGAACATTCTGCAGAACCGTAAAAGTCACCACACGGTGCAGGCCACGCAGAGCACCGAAGAACACCGTCATCAGCGCCGCAACCAGCACGAAAGCGGAGCTGACACGCATCGCTGCCTGATACTCGGGAGCCATCGGCACAATCTCGGTGTAGATGTAAACACCCGCCACCAGAAGCACCGAAGTCACCAGCGAAGGAATCAGACCGTAACGGATTAGCTGCGGAAGCACCCCGTAACGACCCAGCGCACGCTGAGCGCTCATCGTACGAACCAGACCCGTATCCGCGCCGAAGGTCACCAGCGAAATCGCAATCGCGAATAGCGCCATCAGACGGAAAAACTCGCCCGAACCCTCAGCACCAATACCATTCGACACCACCATCGTGGTCACGAACGCGATACCGGCACCGTACATCACACACAGAGAAGCAAGAGAACCGCTCTTCGCGAGGCTGGGCTGCTTATCCTTAGCGGGAGCCTTCGTAACCGGTGCATTCTTAGTGGAGGCGCTATCGGCTTGCACTTTCGAATCGGCAGACTCGGCGGTCGCCGAGGCAACCCGCCGGGACCCGGACAGATGAGCACCCGCCACAGCGGTAGCGCTCGCCGCTGAAGAACCTGCAGCCGAAGTACCTGAGCTCGATGAATTCGCCACCAAAGAATCGGGGAGTGAATCCTCAGAGGTAAAGCCTTGAGCCGGAGGCACAATGGACAGAGCCGTGGTTGCAGGAAAACGACCCGAACGGATGTCATCCACCGTGGGAGCAAACTCATCAGCAGAAGACTCTGCCTGAGAATCAGACTGTTCCACTACCGGATTCACATACTCGCCGCTCTCACGCAGACGCGCACGACGGCTAGGATGACCACCCATCGAATACGCATCATCAAAAGACGAAACCGAAGCGGTATCTAAACCACGAGGGGACTGATCCTTCGTCATAGCCCCTCACCATCCCGAATGGAACGCATGCACGCCATCGACGCGAGCATCAGAATGGTCAGCTGAGCGATATCGAAGCTGTAGAAGATAAAGACAATGCAACACGCCACCGGCACACTATGCAACCAGTACCCGGATGCGGTCTTCACTCGTGCACCGCTTGCCACAGTGCACACCATGAAGAGCGCGAACAGGGCAAGACCCACAAAACCGAAGCAGAACATCAGAGTCCACAGGTAACCCTGGGTACCCATTGACACGCCAATGCTCGGTTCCATACGCGGAGTGCCGTAACCGATAATCGGGGACTCCAAGGTCGCGTTCCAAGTAGCGCGGTAGAGCGCCGCACGACCGCCGGTGGAGTCCGAGTAGTCCTGACGACCCAGGATATTATCCACGGTGCCCGACGCAAAGAGTGCCACAACCACAGCCGCAATTGCCGCAACACCCATACCCACAGCACGCCAATTAGCTGCCAGGAACTGACGCAACAACACGTACGCTGCGCTGATACCCAGACCAATGAACATACCGCGGTTACTGGTCGCAATTGCCGGCACGGTAGAAAGCGCCATGCCGATTAGCAGCGCAATACGCAACCAGATGGAACGCAGACGCAACAGGCACGCCAGCATCACCGGGGTGAGCAGGGTGTACGCCAGACCCCAACTATTCGCGTAGGGGAACGGCGCGGAGGGTCGAATATACGCCTCGGGTGCACCCCAAGGACGCTGAACCTCAGCCAGGGGAGGAAGCATGTAGTCGCGCACCAGCGGGTTCTGCATAAAGCCAGAAGGCATGATGAAGCTCATCGGAGTACGCAGACGGAACTCGGGGAAGAGAACGCCGCCGTAACCCAGAACAATGAGGGTCACCCACAGAGTCGCCAGACCGCCCAGCAGCCTATTGACGCTAATAGAGGAGCGCGCGTTGTAGTAGTACAGGGCGTAAATGCCGGCACTGAGAATGTTCACAAAGCGCAGACCCCAACCAATAATGTCGGTGGAACGGGTCAGAGCAAGTGCCGCAACAACAACCCACACGCAGAATGCGCCCCACACCCACAGGGAACCGGGAACACGCACATTACCTCGAATAATGAGGTAAAAAAGCATGATCGCTGCCAGTACCAGCGGCGCAATCTGAAGCAGTCCCAGAGCCCACAGCGCCGGGAAGCCGTACAGCAACGCCAGCAGAGGCCACGCGGGGAGCTTCTTCTGCGCCGTAGACATCGGACGGATGCGCGCGCGGGCACGCAGAATACCGCTGGGCGGCGTACTAGCCGACCCTGCGGAATCCTTCAGCGCAACAGGCGAAGCACCCGGAGGGGAAAGAACGGAAGAGGAAACCATGTCTGTGCGATACCTGGTTAGAGACCTCGGCCGGTCTTCTGGACGAGATCAAGAAGAGTAGCGGGCTTAATAACGCCAGTGGACACAACATACGCCGCCCACGCACGAAGCTGCTTGGGGTCGCGGCGCAGAGCGGAGCGAGCGTACGCGCGCGCCTCCTTGTTGTTACCCAGGGATGCCTGAGCGTACGCAATCTGACCGGCAATACGTGCCAGGCCCTTGGGATCCTGCTCGAATTCGGGGAACTTACGCAGAATGTAGCTCAGACCGTCAACCATGGACTGCCACTTGCCAGAGAAGAAGGAAGGACGGTCCCAGAGCACCAGAATCAGCGGCTCGGGCACGCTCAGTACATCGCCGTGGCGGGTTGCGCGCAGCAGCAGGTCGTAGTCTTCACCGTAGGCGGCGGGCAGCTCCTCATCGACCAGACCGATGCGGGCGGGCTGACCGTCAACGCCGAGCAGGTCCTCGCGGGAGTACAGCATGGCGGAGGGGTGAATCTCGGTGATACGCGAACGCAGGAAGTCTGCGAAGGTTGCGCGCTCGGGTGCCAGGCGCACGATGTCCTGACCGCCGGAGCGGACGGTAATACCCGAAGAGATAGCGGCTGCCTCGGGGTTTTCGCGCCAGAGAGCGACCTGCTGGGTGAGCTTGGAAGGCATCCAGTAGTCGTCGTCATCGCAGAAACCAATCATCTCACCGCTGGAGGCGATGATGCCGCTGTTGCGGCCGCCAGCCAGACCGCCGGAACGGGTATTGGAGACAATCTTCAGGGCACGGTTTTCGCCGACCTCAATATCCTCGAGGCGGTCGGGCTCAACACGGTCAAAGACGACAACAACTTCAACGAAACCGCGGTAGCTCTGCTCAAGGATGGAGCGGATAGCCACGCGCAGCAGTTCGGGGCGCTTGCCGTTGGTCGCGATAACGGCGGAAACAGCAGGGTTGCGAGAGGTGAAGTGCATCATTGGGGTTCTCCTTACTCAGCGGGGGTCGCGAGGCTAACGTACTTGCGACGCATGGACAGCAGGACGGTTGCGGCATTAGCCAGCAGAAGCAGCGCGTAGACGATAACGAATACGGGGCCGAAGCCAACAAAAATATAAATCCAGCAGAGGGTGCCAGCGTCCATGTGCAGGTTGATGAAGGAGCGCAGGGGGCCACCGGTGGGAGGTGCCGCGGTCTTGCGGTTGTTGCGCAGCTGCTCAGCCAGAATCTGGCTCATGAAGTGACCGGCGGTCAGCGCGGTGAAAATCATGGGCATGGCAATAATCCAGCCGTTGAATGCGCTGGAGCCGGTAAAGGAGTAGTGTGCCGGGTACAGCAGGAAGGAGAGCAGGGTTGCCATGTGCACGGAGGGCACACGGATGGAGTCGACCACGTGGTCGAGCCACTCACCGGCGGGGGAAGACGCACCGGTCACGCGAGCAACCTGGCCGTCAGCAGAGTCCAGGCCGTAACCGAAGGCGAAGAGTAGTGCAACGCAGATACCTACACCAACGCTGGGCGGGCAGGTAATCAGAACGACGAGGCCTGCCGCGGAACATGCAGCGGAAATAGCGGTGACGCCGTTGGGGGTGATGCCCAGAGCGACAGCTGCCGCAGCGAAGTAGCGTGCTACTCGGCGGTTGACCCAGCGGGTGTAGGCGGGAACGCCAATGCCGGGCTTCTGCGCTGCTTCAAGAGAGCGCAGGGTATGAGAAAACTTCGCAGAAAATCCCGATGTGGGCGCGGAGTTTGGGGTGTGAGGTGCCTCAGAGGTGGACATGCACATTCCTTTTTATTCGGTGAGAGGAGTGAAGGAGAGTGAATTACTCCCTTTCGGGGTGGCTGCGAGAAAGTCCGGAAGTCCCGCACGCGAAAAAAGAGGTGGTTGGTCCCTTTTTTCACATACACCACTATATAGATATTTTACAACGAGATAAAGTGCGGCAGGGTGCGTGTGGCCAGGGGTAACAATTGTGTCGTAAAAAGCCACTGACAATGCGCTTTAGTGCAGATTTGCGTGTTCCTTCAAACGGAGTGAGGGCCTCGCTAACCGGGAGTGTAGACCCTTTCATCCTGTGAATTCTAGCTTTAGAAAATATTTCTGAATATTGTGCAGAGAGGCAGATAACAGAAACACAAATAACAAGAATAAATGATGCAAAAAACACAGAAAAGCGGGTATCACACGCAAATGGGGTTTGATTTTCTGAATCATTCAGAAAATCAAACCCCATTTAGCTGAGATTGTCTAGAAGGTATTAGTTCCTTCGGGACTGCATCGGAACGCGGGTTCCGACTCCGTTATTGACGGCACGTCGCTCGCCCCGGTCGGCTGCCGCATTGTTCGCGTTATCAACCACGGGCTGCTCAGCCTCGTTTGCTACGGGTGCCTCCGCCTCCTTGTCAGCTTCCTTCTCGGCGGGCTGCTCAGCAACCGGTGCCTTGGAAATAGCCTGCAGATCGAAGCTCACGTTCGGCAGAATATTGCGTCGCGGGAATGCCGGGTGAACCTCAACAGCGATGAGGTTCTCGCCAGCCTTCAGCTGAGAAGCCGGAACGGTGAAAGTTACCGGAGTCTTCTGAGCCTCAGCGGTATCTACCGAGCTGGAAGCTACCGTGCTATTCCACAGCTTGCCCCTGGTATCGAAGTTGGAACGACCAACCTCTTCACCGTTGACACCCACCGCAATAGCATCGTCCGCGTAAGTGGTCAGCACGAGATCACGGCTGGCCTGCTCACGAGTGAGCTGGATGGTGGTGTAGGCGTAGATATTGTGGCGGGAACGCACGAGCGGAACCTTAACGGAGGTGTTGAGGTTACCAGTACCGACCCCAATCGGGGTCTTGCCGGTCTGCCATGCTTCCTGCGCAATATCTTCCAGGCTGAAGTGGAAGTTGTACTTCCAACCGTACTTACGGTTGGGAGCCTGGGTAGAGACCATGTACTTCCAATCCGAGGCGTAGGGCAGAACAATCTGGTCCTTAGCGGCTTCTTCCTTCGGGTCCTCGGGCTTGGGATCGGCAGGCTTGGGCTCCTCAGGCTTGGGATCGGCAGGCTTCGGGTCCTCAGGCTTCGGATTCTCTTCCTTCGGTGCCTCGGTAGTTGCTTCTGCACTCGGGGTAGCGCTTGCCGAAGGGCTGGGGTCAGCGCTCGCGGTCGGATCAGCGGTAGGAGTCTCGGTTGCGGTCTCCGTGGGGGTAGGAGTCGGGCGAACCGGAGCTACCTGAACCGGAGTGGACGCAGAGTAGTTATCCGAGGTGTCCACAGCACGCACAAAGTAACGTGCGTTATCGGTGTGGTCAATCTCGAACTTCGTACCCGAAGTGCTTGCAATGACGCGGTCGTCACGCAGAATCTGGTAGCGGACACTACCGGTATCCTGCACAGCATCCCAGGTTAGAACGTCCTTATCGTCCTTCAGCTCGACCTGCAGGTTCTGCGGGGTAGCCGGAGGAGTCACATCGCGAGCCTCAAAGCGCGCAAAACCAACGGTATCCTGAGTGCCGTGAACACCCAGCGAACGGTGGATATCGCCACCAACCCACAGGGTGCCCTTCGAATCAACGAAAGACTCCCAGATACCGAAGCCGTGGTCACCCTTAATAGCGGGGGAGAACTCCGGCAGCATCTTACCGCTGTCCTTATCGAACGCAGCAACCAGCTTGATCGAATGAATCACGCTTGAACCGCCCACGGGGGTCCGCTTGTTACGCGAATCCTGGTAGAGGAAGTCACCGCAGTGGCAGGCGCCGTAGATGGTGTTACCGTGCAGGTGCAGATCCTGGAAGTCTCCACCATCGCGGGTAATCGCGGTGTAGGTGGGGGTCAGAGAGGCCTTATCGTAACGAGAGATGAGGTGCTCAGTACCGCCCACCCAGACGCCGGTACCGGCATCCTGAACGTCGAACTGGAAACCCCAAATCTTGGTTTCGTTGCGCAGGTCAGAGACATTAGCACCGGCAGGAATCTCAGAATGCTGGTACGCCCACGGGCTGCCCTTCTGCATATGCTGAGTAATATCAGCCACGCGGTAGGCAAGGCCGCCGTTGAGCCAGGTGAAGTAACCGGCTACGTAAACATGAGAATTATCAGCGGAGGCGCTAATACCGTTGACAGTACCGTTGAACACCTGGCGCCAGTTACGGTCTATACTCACAATGCCGGGCACACCGTTAGAAGGCTCACCCAACTTAAAACGGGCAATATTGCGCGAATACGCCTCACCCGCCTTGTCACTTTCATAAATGTGGGTAAAGGTGCCGCCAATATACACGTAGTCACCCTGACGGTGAATGGTCTTCACCGTCATGAACTCGGTGCGAATGCGATCTTCGACTCTAACCTGGGACCATTCAGGGGCAACCTCACCGGTCGTGGCGTCAACAACGACGAAGCTCTCATGCTTCTTACCGTTAACCAGGGTAAAGGTGCCGCCAACCGCCAGACGGTTATTCGGCAGAGCCTCAACAGCCTTCACCTGACCATTAACAGTCAGCTTGAAGTCGCGGCGCAACTCGCCGGTTTCCGGGTCAAAAGCAGCAATATTAGATTGCGCAACATGCTCACCGGTAGAGGACTCAAGGTACTCGAAGTCGCCGCCAATAAACACGCTGGAGGTGCCGTTGCCGTGATTGACCTCGGTGATGGCCTCAACATAGGTGTTCATCTCGGTGGTTTTACCGGAGGCGGTCTTAGCACTGGTGCGCCAGCGCCAATCCGCCGAACGGCTACTGGGCAGGGCACGACGAGCGCTCGCCTGAGTACCGGAATCCGGGATAGCACCCAGATGCAAATCGTTCTGGGTCAGCTTCGGGCGCAGGAACATCTGGGTGTAACCGAAAGAGGTTTCACCCTTGCTTTCCTTACCGTAAATGTAGGAGTTCCGCGCGTCGGTCATCGCCGGCTCAGAGCCATCCTGCGAAATGGGGGAGTTTGCGCCGTAATGGAAGCCCATACGGTAATCCTGGGAAGCCATCTCATCGAACTTCAACGTCTTGAAGCCGTTATTCTGACCACCCAGAATGTGGTCCTGCCACGTGCCATTAGGCCAGTCCCTGCGGCCATTTTCATTGTAGGAAGAGAACTCGTCAGGGTTGGTGACTGTCGCGTTGGCCCAGATAGCGTTCGAACGCAGAGCCCAAGTCCACTCAGAAGTCTGGCGGCGATCCACCGTCGCCTCTTGCCACTTGGTGCCCGAGGTGTTCAGAGCGCGACGGAAACGGTAACCATCGGGCAGCTGATCAGGGCGGGTGCCGTTGAGCAGCTGAGAAATAGTGATGCCCGAAAGCTGAATAGGGGTCTTCGCTGCGGGCAGGGAGCTCAAAGCCTTACCCTGCGCAAGCGTTAAACCGGACGATGCGGGCGCGGCATCGCTGTAGAGCTGGGAGGCGTCGCCCTGGCCCTCGTAGTTTTCGGTCCAGCCGTCGCGGCCTTCACCAATCTTGACCCAACCGCCACCATAAGTTTCCTGATCGCAGTAGAACTGTGCCGGCTGGCTCATTGCGGGGGTGTACAGCCAGTAGGCGCCGCTCTTTGCCTCGGGGTTAGCCTGCTTGGCTTCCCAACAGCTGGCGGCAGCACGCTCGGAGGTCGTGCCATTGTAGAAAGCAGAGTCCCTTTTTTCCGCAGTCTGTTCGACAGCGGTACTCGGCGTAATAGCGGGGATAGCTACGGGCAAAGCCAAAGCCGTAGCAATGCTCAAGCAAAGAGTTGAGCGAGTTATAGCAGAACGAGAAAAGCCGGAGCCCGTCATGCCAAGGTGGGCTTTCATAATATCTCCAAATGAATGCCAAGAAATGTTATCGAGTGCGCATCAACATTAATGCGCTATGGATGATAATGCGCGGGTTCCAGCGAATCATAGCTGGAAACCGGCATCTTTAATTAGACCCTAACAATCAGGATTGTTCGGGAAATCATGGGTCGCAATCTTCCACTGACCATCGACCTGAACGAGGGTGTAAATATTGAGTGAACGCTTAGGAGAATTGTCATCCTTAACGGGCTGATTATTCTCGTCATAGATCTTCACCGAGGAAGAATCCATGCATACTTCCAGCATGCGCGCGGGCTGACCCTTGTACTGAGTCTCAGTCATACGGGGAGTGCCCACCACCGTGGAAGAACCTTCGTAGTGCCAGCCAGCCAGTGCGTATTCGGAAGCCTGCACGGCAAACTCAGCGGCAGCGGAATCCACAGCTACCGCCTCGATGGAGCGAATCGTCTCATCATCGAGAACAGCGCGCGCCTGCTCAACGTTCTGCTTCTCAGCCTCTTCATCGCTGCTCGGGTCAACGGTACGCTCGGGAGAGGGAGCAGCAGAAGGAGCTGCCTTAACCTTGGTCAGAATGGTCTCAAAAGAATTGACCAGTTCGGTAGTCTTCTTAACTTCTTCAGCGTCAACGGGCACGGAGGAAGCGTTCTTCATTTCCTCAGAGCCAGTGTAAATCTCTTCAAGCTTCTGACCGTCAGAAGAAGTAGCCTCAGCATTTGCCTTGGGAGATGCCTCGCCCGAAGCCTCAGCGGATGCAGAAGCGGTGCCCTGCTCAGAAACCTTAGGGGAAGCGCTCGAAGACTGAGCGGAAGAAGCGTGTGCAGAAGCGGAAACGGTTGCGGAAGCAGAAGCGGAAGAAGAGCTATCAGAGCTCGGGTTTTCAGTAGCGCAAGCACTCAGAACCAAAGCGGATACCGCAACGGTGCCCAGGGTGCCCAGAAGCCGGGACCGGGAGGACTGCTCGAAGAATGCTGACATAGGAAGCCTCTTTAGTGGTTGGAGTGAGAATGACTATATTCCGGAAGATAATACCTCGCACAGTAGCAAAGCACCTAAAGGCTAACACGCAAAGCTGGGAAAACACTTAGACCCGCAAAAATAACGTTTTTATAAAAGATGAGAATAAGCTCTAAATAATGCTCTATTTTTGCCCGAATGGAAGATAAATATATATCTCTGAATGAAAGAACCTTCATGTAAATGAATGAAATAGGTTCACATTGTGCAAAAAAGTCCCGGGTTGGTCATAAACCAGCCCGGGACAATAGGACGAACATCACTAAAATTCTTTGTCATAAAAGTGGATATTGCCCTGATGAGGGGTTATGCTGCCTGGACGGCCTCGGTACTTGCCGAATAGTTATCTGCAGTATCTACCGCGCGCACATAATAGCGGGCGCCATCGCGGTGATCCACCGAATAGCTCGTACCCGTAACCGTCGCAATAGGACGATCATCGCGCAGAACCTGGTACTTCACCCTGCGCTCGGAAATACCCGACCACGTCAGCTGATCCTTAGAACCGTTCGTCGTAACCTTCAGGTTGTTCGGGGTAACCGGAGGGGTTACATCGCGAGGTGCATAACGAGCGAAACCAATGGTCTCCTGCACACCGTTAGCACCCAGCGACCTACGGATATCGCCACCAACCCACAGGGTGCCGGTCGAATCCACGAAGGACTCCCACACACCGTAGCCATGTGCACCGCTCATAATCGGTGCGAACTCCGGCAGCATCTTACCGCTGTCCTTATCAAACGCAGCTACCAGACGGATAGTCTGAGCATCCTTCGCGCTCTCCCAAGCCTTCTCCCAGGTAGTGGAGTTCTGGTAGATGTAATCACCACAGTGGCACGCACCGTAAATGGTGTTGCCATTCAGATGCAGATCCTGGAAATCGCCACCTTCACGAGTAATCGCGCTATACGTGCGGCGCATGGTCGCCTTATCGTAACGGCTAATCATATGCTCAGTACCGCCAAGCCACACCGAAGAACCAGCATCCTGAACGTCGAATTGGAACCCCCACATCAGACGTTCATTCTTCAGATCATTCAGACGAGCACCTTCAGGAATATACGAAGGCTGGTGGTTCCAATTGCCGCCCTTCTGAGAGCCCGACTTCATATGTGCAATACGGAAAGCCTCAGCACCATTGAGCTGAGTGAAGTAACCAGCGACGTACACATCAGTGTTACCCTCAGAAGCACTCACACCATTGACCGTGCCGTTAAAGACCGGACGCCAATTCCAGTCCACCTCGCCATTGCTCAACTTAATACGAGCCAGGTTCCTTGCGTACGCATAGGTGGGGGAGGTCTGACCCTTAATGTGAGTGAAGGAGCCACCAATGTACAGGTAGCCGTCACGAACGTGCAGGGTCTTAACCTGCACCGGTACGGAAGCAATGCGGCTCACCGGGCGGATATCCCAGTCCTTAACGATCTGACCGGTCTGCGGATCCAGAATCACGAAGCCATTGTAGTACTCACCGTTCACCTGGGTGAAGGAGCCGCCCACAGCAAGCAGACCGTTCGGCAGGGCCTCAACGGACTTCACCTGACCGTTAATCTTCGGGCGGAAAGAACGGCGCAGCTCGCCGGTACCCACCTCGTAACCCGCCAAGAAAGCCTGCTCAACCTTCTCGCCGCTAGCCGACTCAACGTACGCGAAATCACCACCGGTAAAGACAGCGCCACCAACCTCGGTGATAGCCTCGACCTGGGTATTCATCTCACCCTTCTTACCGGTACCGGTGTCAGCACTGGTACGCCACTTCCACTTCTCGGAGTAGCTATTGGGCAGTGCACGGCGGCTACTTGCCGCAGCGCCCTGCTGACCGTAAGCGTGCAGACCCTTAGCCGCCAAATCGTTCTGCGTCACCTTCGGACGCAAGAACATCTGAGTAAACACCAGAGGAGGGTTCGAATCGTTCGCCGGACGGTAAATATAAGAGGACTGGTTGTTCATCTTGTACGCAGTGAACCAATTAGCAATCGGCGCTTCCGGACCATAGGTGAAGCCCTGCTTATATCCCTGAGAGGCTTGCTCCACAAAGTACATATTGCGGAAGTCGTACGACTCATGGGTGAAGATACGCCCCATCTGCTTCTCGCTGGAGGAGTAGTTATAGCGAGTGTAGGGGTAAGGGTTCTTGATTGTAACATCCGACCAGTACATCCTCGCACGCAAAGACCAAGACCACTGGGGGCTTGCCGCACGCTTAGCAGTGAAATCCTGCCACTTAGTTCCTTCAACATTCAACGAACGGTGGAAACGCACGCCATCCGCCAAATCCTGCGGCTGGGTACCGTTCAGTAGAGCATCCACCTTGTTGGAGGGAAGCTGTACTGCATCAAAGCCGGTCGGGTTCTTATACAGCTGATCGGCATTACCGCGACCGTAGTAGTTCTCAGTCCAGCTCTCACGACCGCGGCCAATCATAACCCAGCCGCCGCCATCAGTTTCCTGATCGCAATAGAACTGCTCAGGAGCACTCATCGCAGGGGTGTACAGCCAGTACGCGCCGCTCTTGCCACGCGGATTATTCTGCTTAACCTCCCAGCAGCTCGCAGCCGCGCGCTCACTCGACGAACCGTCATAGTAGCGTGCATCAGCAGCCTGCGCGCCCGAAGCAATCGGACCCAAAGAAGCCGCAACCATCGCAAAAGAAGCGGCCGCCGCACCCAAAGCGCGGGAACCAGAACGAGAAGCTACACGAGAGCCCTCAGAAGCGGAAGAAGAGGCGCCCTGCGAACGCCCTCCATGCGCGAACGGAAGAAAATTCATTTGTCTCTCCTAGAGACCTCAACCGGCACACCGCAGAAAAATACAATTCACACAGCAACACCCACCCCACACAAGGCACAACACAGTGACCAGGTATCGGGGGAAGAAGAAGCGGTATGAACTGCACTAACAGTGAGTCTGCTGCCGGAATCAGTGAGTGTAGTTATCGGAAATTGAATGAATACGCTCCACCACCGCACGTACGAAGCCAACAACGGCAACACGCCATAAGAAGCGGAACGCTAAAAAATCTGTGAAACTTCCCCTGCCGTACCAACAGCGAAGAAACACCACAGACCAAGATTCAGCCCAGCATCGGAAGGACGGAAGCAACCCATCCGACGCGATGAATCCCAACCCATCATAGCCGCCACAGAGGCAAAGCGATAACAAGCCGGACAACCCGGACCAAACCAAAACTAAAAGGGGGAATCACCGCCGCCTGATCCGGACCCCGCAAACCCTGCGGAGCCCGGACCAGGCGGCGGTTCAAAGAAACTAGATCAACAATCTGACCTAAGCCTGAGCAGCTCCCGTGGAAGCCGAGAAATTCTCAGATGCATCGATGGAGCGTACGTAGTAGCGAGCGCCATCAGTATGCTCAACCTCGTAGCTGGTACCAGAGACGGTAGCAATCACACGGTCATTACGCAGCACCTGGTAGCGAGCACCATTCTCGCGAACGCCAGACCAGGACAGCTTATCGGTCGAGCCATCACGCTGAACCGACAGATTCGACGGAGTCGACGGGGCGGTCACATCGCGAGGAGCAAAACGAGCAAAACCGACAGTGCGCTGCTCACCATTAGCACCCAGCGAACGGTTAATGTCGCCACCAACCCACAGGTTGCCGCGAGAATCCACGAAGGACTCCCAGACACCGTAGCCGCTAGCGCCCTTCAGAACCGGGCTGAACTCGCCCACAACCTCGCCGCTGTCCTTATCAAACGCCGCGACCAAACGCATGCGGTGAACCGCCTTCGATTCCTTCCAGTAGGTGTGGTAACCGGTTGAACCCTCAAAGAGGACGTCACCGCAGTGGCACGCGCCGTAAATGGTGTTACCGCTCAGGTGCAGATCCTGCCAGTCGCCACCATACTTAGAAATCGCAGTGGAAATACGGCCGTAACCGTTCTTCGAGTAGTTAGCAATCAGGTGGTCAGCACCAGCAGTCCACACGGTCGAGCCAGCATCCTGAACATCGAACTGGAACGCGTACACAATACGGTCAGTAATGTTCAGCTTCAGCGACGGCTCCCACTCCCACCTAATGTTCGAAGCATCCGAGCCATTCAGTGCAGCCAGGCGGAAAGCACGCTGGTTATTCAGCTCAGTGAAGTAACCCGCAGCGTGAACAGTCGAGTTATCGGACGCAGCTGTAATACCGTTGACCGTACCGTTAAAGTTCGGGCGCCAGTTCCAATCCACCGCACCGTTCGAGAGCTTAATACGAGCGGCACCACGCGAGTAAGCGTACGCCTTAGACGTATTGCCCTTCACATGGGTGAAGTTACCGCCAATGTACAGGTAGCCGTCCTGAACCAGCAGGGTCTTCACCTGAACTGCATCGCCATTACGGCGCTGAATCTGAAGATCCCAGGTGCGGTCAATCTGGCCGGTGGTTGCGTCCAGAATGACGAAGTGGTTGACCTTCTCGCCGTTAACCTCGGTGAACTCGCCACCAACCGCCAGGCGGTTATTCGGCAGAGCTTCAAGAGCCTTAATCTGGCCGTTGAAAGTCGGGCGGAACGAGCGAACCAGTTCGCCCGAATCCACGTTGTAGCCAGCCAGGTACGACTGGTCCACGCGCTCGCCACCAGCCGACTCCACATACTTGAAGTCGCCACCGGTGAAGACGGTGTCGCCCACCTGAGTAATAGCCTGAACGTAGGTGTTCATCTCGTTCTTCTTGCCGGTGCCAGTCTGCTCACTGGTGCGCCAACGAACGGGCATCGTGTAGCTATTTGGCAGAGCACGACGGTTGCTAGCGGCAGAGCCAGAACCAATCTGCGAGAAGTTCAAGTCACGCTGAGTCAGCTTCGGACGCAGGAACACCTGAGTGAAGGGGATGGAGTAACCAGCGGAACCACGCTTGTGGTAAATGTATGAATCCGAATTCTCATTACCGAAGTTCACCAGCGAACCGTACGCAAAACCAATCTGGTAGCCCTGGTTCGGGTTCGCGAAGAAACGAACAGAACTGGTGGTAATACCCGGAGCCATCTCCGAGGGGGAACCGCCCATACGCGCAGTGCGGTTAATGCCGGCACCGGTGAACTTCACGGTGCCCCAACGCTGACCGTAGCTCATTGCCCAGGTCCACTGCTCAGTCTGAGGACGCTGAACATAAACGTTCTGCCACTGGGTGCCCCTTGCATTGTGGGCACGGTGCAGGCGCATACCATCGGGAAGGTCCTGAGGCTTAATGCCGTTCAGCAGGGCATCGACAGTGTTTGCGGGAAGCTGGACGGGAGTAAAAGCGGAAGGGCCCGTGGGGTTCTGGCGCAGTTGATTCGGGTCGCCGGTGCCGTTGTAAGACTCGGTCCAACCCTCACGACCGCGACCAATCATGACCCAGCCGCCGCCATCAGTTTCCTGATCGCAGTAGAACTGCGCCGGGCCGCTCATCTGCGGGGTGTACAGCCAGTAAGTGCCAGAGGAGGCGGAAGGATTAACCTGCTTGACCTCGTAACAGGAAGCAGCCGCCTTATCGCTACTGGAACCGTCATGGGTTCCGGTCGCAGCCGAGGCGGGAGTAGTAGGAGTAAGAGGTGCCGCAGTGAAAGCGGTACCAAAAGCGAGTGCGAAAGCGGCCCACTTTTTAGCAGACCATGAATGGGCATGGCGCTTTTCAGCGGGTTTGTTCGTGTATGTGGTTGTCATATGCGTCTTTCTGATGCGACGTTCCGGAAGAAACATCGAAAGATACGGTGAATTTAGCGCACTAGAAAAACCGCAGTAAATACTGAAAACCTGAGGTTGGTTGGAAGAGGTAAACAGAATCCGGAAGGGGATATACTGTCTGGTTTTTCTCTAAGTGTTAATGATTAGGGTACAGGATTAAGCTGTGAAAATAATGGTGCACAAAGTGCAAAGATGCGGGTGGGGGTGTGATTTGCGCCCTATAAAATCGGCATTGTGGTGCAGGAACAGACACGGAAGAAAACCATACTCAAATATCACCCACGAAAGCGACAATCGAGTGCAAAAAGGAATATATTTCATCACAGAGGAATACAAGAGAAAAATGCCAGAAAAAGCAGACAAGTCCTACAATGGAAAAGCCGCAAAAAACACCCCAAAACGCACAAAAAGCACCATGAAATAAAGGCAAATTCACTCGGACGCCCCAACCGGCACCGCCCAATACCGACCATCCATAGCAACCCTCCACCAGCTCAACCGCCGCAAGCGAAGACCCCAGACTCAGGAGAACCCGTGAGCACCACCCGAAAAGCTACCGCACAGCCCCTCGAGGCACCCCTGCACCCCCTCCTGAAAACCCTCAACCAACTCAGCAGCTGGGCCGCGATCCGTACCGCCGCCTCCGCGAAGCCCGCTGAACGTAGCGCCCGCACCCTCATCGGCGCCGTCGGAGGAACACACGCCGCGCTCATTGCCGATATTTCCGCCGCCGTACGCGGAACCACCCCCGAAGCGCTCAGCCTCATCATCGCCCCCACCGACCGCCAAGCAGAAGACCTCGCCGCAGCCCTGCGCTCCTACTTGCCCGCCGCCGACATTGCGCTCTTCCCCGCCTGGGAAACCCTGCCCCACGAACGCCTCTCACCGCGTTCCGACACCGTAGGCCGCCGCCTGCAGGTACTACGCGCCATGACCGGGGAGCCCAGCAGCCGCCCCCAGGTTGTCATCGCACCCGTACGCGCCGTCATCCAGCCCATCGTCACCGGCATCGAAAAGCTCGAACCCGTGCACCTGGTCCGCGGCGAAGAATACCCCTTCAAAGATGTGGTGCGCGGCCTCAACGACGCCGCATACTCCCGCGTAGACCTGGTTGCCAAGCGCGGTGAATACGCCGTACGCGGCGGCATCATCGACGTCTTCCCGCCCACCGCAACTACCCCCGTCCGCCTCGAATTCTTCGGCGACGAACTCGACGAAATGCGCCACTTCTCCGTCGCCGACCAGCGCACCCTCAGCGGGGGAGGAGAGCTCACCGAACTCACCCTGCTGCCCTGCCGCGAACTGCTCATCACCCCCGAGGTCATGAGCCGCGCCGCGCGCCTGAAGGCCGACTACCCGGCAGCCGCAACCATGCTTGAGAAGATTGCCGGCGGAATCTACGTCGAAGGCATGGAATCACTCACCCCGCTACTCATCGAATCCATGAACACCCTCACCGAGCTGTTGCCAGCTGGGTCCATGATCATTAACGTCGAACCCGAGCGTGTGCGCGCCCGCGCCGAAGACCTCGTCGCCACCAACGAAGAATTCCTCGCCGCCGCATGGGACACCTCCGCAGAAGCCGACGCAGTAGCACCCATCGACCTCGGTCAGCTCCGCATGAGCGACAGCGGATTCCGCACCATTGACCAAACCACAGCACAGGCGCTCGAAGCCAAGCTCAGCTGGTGGGAAATCACCGAACTCGTCACCGACGCAGACCTGCTCGAAGACGCCGCCGCAGGCGCACTCGAAAACCAGAGCATTGCCGACGCCATCGAAGATGGCATCGACACCTACACCGTCAACGCCACCCCCGCAACCGCATTCAACGGCTCCGTCGAACGCATGCTCAGCCAGGTTGGCGACCTTATTCAGCAACAGTGGACCGTCCTCGCCCTCACCAACGGCCGCGGCTCCACCGACCGCCTCATCGACCTCTTCCATTCCGGCGAAGGGGCACCCGCCGTACCCGCAGCCCGCCGAACCAGCCTCGAAGCCGACCCCGCCGGGGACCTCGAACACGGCATCGTCGAGGTCTGCGAGGCGCCCGCCTCCGCAGGCTTCCTCCTTGAGGAAGCGAAGCTCGCCGTCTTCACCGAAGCAGAACTGCTCGGACGCCGCGGAACCTACGCACCCCGAGGCGCCACAGGACAGAAATTCAAGACACGCCGCCGCCGCAACGCGGTTGATCCTCTCGCGCTGAACCCCGGCGACTACGTGGTACACGAACGCCACGGCATCGGTCGCTTCGTCGAGATGACTTCTCGCCCGGTGGCGGGTGCCTCCCCGGTCAACGGTGTGCAACCCATGAAGGAATACCTGGTCATCGAGTACGCCCCCGCCAAGCGCGGTGGCGCACCCGACCGCCTCTTCGTGCCCTCCGACCAGCTGGATCTCATCTCCAACTACGTGGGTGGCGAGAACCCGAGTCTGTCCAAGATGGGCGGCAGCGACTGGGCTAAGACCAAGTCCCGCGCTCGCAAGGCAGTCAAGGAAATCGCCGCCGACCTGGTGAAACTCTACTCGGCACGCCAGGCCTCGCGCGGTCACGCCTTCGCCGCAGACACCCCCTGGCAGCGAGAGCTGGAAGAGTCCTTCCCCTACAACGAGACTCCCGACCAGCTCACCGCCATCCACGAGGTGAAGGAGGATATGGAGAAAGAAATCCCCATGGACCGCCTCATCTCCGGCGATGTGGGCTTCGGCAAAACCGAGGTCGCCGTACGTGCCGCATTCAAGGCGGTGCAGGACGGCAAACAGGTCGCGGTGCTCGTACCCACGACCCTGCTCGCGCAGCAGCACTACGAGACGTTCAGCGAGCGCTTCTCGGGATTCCCCGTGAAGATTCGTGTGCTCTCCCGCTTCCAGAAGGCGAAGGAAACCCGCCAGATTACCGAAGAAATCGCATCCGGCGCGGTGGACGTGGTGATTGGTACCCACCGCATCCTCTCGGACAGCGTGGTATTCAAGGACCTGGGCCTGGTCATCATTGACGAGGAACAGCGCTTTGGAGTGGAGCACAAGGAAAAGCTCAAGCAGATGCGCACCAATGTGGACGTGCTGGCCATGAGCGCAACCCCGATCCCGCGCACCCTCGAAATGTCGCTGACCGGTATTCGCGAAACCTCCACCCTTGCCACCGCGCCGGAGGAGCGCCACCCCGTGTTGACCTTCGTCGGTCCGCGCACCGACAGCCAGATTACCGCCGCAATCCGCCGCGAGCTCATGCGTGAAGGACAGGTGTTCTTCGTGCACAACCGCGTGGCTGATATCGACGATGTTGCTGCGGAAATCGGCAAGCTCGTTCCGGAGGCGCGCATCGCCACCGCCCACGGCCGCATGAGTGAATCGCGCCTGGAGCAGATTATTGTGGACTTCTGGGAGCGCCGCTTTGACGTGCTGGTGTGCACGACCATCGTGGAGACCGGCCTGGATATTTCGAACGCGAACACCCTCATTGTCGACCACGCCCAGAACTACGGTCTGAGCCAGCTGCACCAGCTGCGCGGCCGCGTGGGTCGTGGCCGCGAGCGCGCCTACGCGTACTTCCTGTACCCGGTGGATAAGACCCTCGGCGAGATTGCCCACGAGCGTCTGAAGGCCGTGGCGACCCACAATGAGCTGGGCGCTGGCCTGCAGCTTGCGATGAAGGACCTGGAGATTCGCGGCGCGGGCAACCTGCTCGGTGGCGAACAGTCCGGCCATATTGCCGGTGTCGGTTTTGACCTGTACCTGCGCCTGGTCGGCGAGGCGGTCGCAAACTACCGCGGCGAGAAGGAAGAGCGCGAGGTCGAAACGAAGATTGACCTGCCCGTCAACGCGCATATTCCGCACACCTATATTGATTCTGAGCGTCTGCGCTTGCAGGCGTACCGTCAGATTGCTGCCGCCGATACCGAGGAGAAGATTGCGGAGGCTCGCGAGGAGCTGGTCGACCGTTACGGCGAGCTGCCGGAGGCGGTAGAGAACCTGCTTGCCGTGGCGACGGTGCGTATGCACGCCCGTGCCGCCGGTATTCATGAGCTGGTGGTGTTGGGGCCGAAGGTTCGCGTGGTAACCGCTACGCCGCTGCCGGAGTCCCGCCAGATGCGTCTGAAGCGCGTGTACCCTGGCTCCACGCACGCCCAGCCGAAGGGTCTGAATACCTGGTTGACGCTGGTTCCGCGCCCGAAGACCATGCCGGTCGGCGGTAAGGAACTGGTGGACCGCCCCATGCTGGAGTGGGCTGAGAAGTTTATCAACTCGATTTACGCGGAGAAGCCGCAGGCTCTCGAGGAGTAGAGACATACAGGGGTAGGCGCCGCCCAGTCATATCGGGCTGCCGAACCATGATGCCGAACCATGAAGATGCTCGCCGTGCAGATTGCCACAATATGGCACATCTGCACGGCGAGTGCGTTTGCCCCGTAGGGGCGGCATAGCTCACAATTAAGGCATGACTTCAACGGTGAACTATGCATCTCAGCGAATTGTAATTATTGGTGGTGGCCCCGGCGGCTACGAGGCAGCGATGGTGGCTGCCGCATCCAACGCGGACGTGACTCTGATCGAACGCAATGCCATTGGTGGCTCCGCCGTTCTGACTGACGTTGTGCCCTCTAAAACCCTGATTGCTACGGCGGATATGATGACCCGCTTCTCCGAGGCGGGTAGCCTGGGCATCGAGAACACGAAGGGTAAGGCGCCGCAGCTTCGTGTTGATATGGACCGCGTGAACCGCCGAGTCCGCGACCTGGCCCAGCAGCAGTCCGCCGACATTAAGCGTGCCCTGGCTTCTGCTGGCGTGAAGATTATTCACGGTACCGGTAAACTCCTTGACCGCCACACTGTCCAGGTGACTGATGAGGCGGGTCTGGTCTACCCTCTGCACGCGGACTTTGTGCTGTTGTCGGTGGGTACGCATCCGCGTGAAATGGCGACCGGTATGCCCGATGGCGAGCGCATTCTGACCTGGACTCAGCTGTACAACCTCTCCGAGGTTCCCGAGGAGCTGATTGTGATTGGTTCGGGTGTGACCGGTGCGGAGTTCGCGTCGGCGTATAACGGTCTGGGTTCTAAGGTGACCCTGGTGTCTTCGCGTGACCGTGTGCTTCCCGGTGAGGACGAGGACGCAGCTCGCGTGTTGGAGGACGTCTTTGAGCGTCGCGGCGTGCGAGTGATGCCGCGTTCCCGTGCGGCTGCTGTTGAGCGTACTGAGGATGGCTCCGGCGTTATTGTGACTCTGTCGGATGGTCGTAAGGTTTCTGGCACTCACTGTCTGGTTGCTATTGGTTCGATTCCGAACACTGAAGATTTGGGCCTGGAAGACATCGGTGTTGAGCAGACCCCGAGCGGCCATATTAAGGTGGACGGTGTGTCCCGCACGAGCGTGAACAGCATTTACGCCGCCGGCGACTGCACGGGTGTGTACCCGCTGGCTTCTGTGGCTGCGATGCAGGGCCGTATCGCTATGGCCCATATCCTCGGTGATGCGGTGCGCCCGTTGCGTACCGATAAGGTTGCCGCGAACATCTTCACCTCCCCGGAGATTGCGACTGTAGGCGTGAGTGAGAAGGACCTTGCCGAAGGCGCCTACCGCGGTGACGCGGTGACCCTGCAGCTGGGCACGAACCCGCGCGCGAAGATGATGGCGATGCGCGACGGCTTCGTGAAGATTTTTGCTCGCCGACACTCCGGCACCGTCATTGGTGGCGTGGTGGTTGGTCAGCGTGCTTCCGAGCTGATTTACCCCATTGCCCTGGCGGTGGAGAAGAAGCTCGCGGTGGATGACCTGGCGGATACCTTCACGGTCTACCCCTCGCTCTCGGGCTCTATTGCTGAGGCTGCACGTAAGCTGCACACTCGCGGTCTGTAGGCATCAACCTGTTAGGTGCTGAGCTGGGCGTTCCCCGCCTGGTGCAGCATCCCGGAACAGTATAAAAGCGGTGGGGGTCGCCTCCTGAATTCCTTAGATTCAGGAGGCGACCCCCACCGCTTTGCTGTAGAGACGCCTTAGCCCCTGCGAAGTTTTACTTCGTGGTGCTGACGGCGTTCATATCCACGTCACGGGTTTCGTGAGTGAGCAGGATGAAGACAACACTCAGGATCGAGGCGAATGCCAGGTAGCCGCCCACTGCAGCCACACCGTAGGAAGTGTTCAGCCAAACAGCCACGAACGGGGTCAGTGCCGCACCGAGGATGGACGCCACGTTGTAGGCGATACCGCTGGCGGTGTAACGCACGTTAGTGGGGTACAGCTCCGGCAGGTATGCGGACATGGAACCGAAGGACAGACCCATCAGGCACATACCGATAAAGATGAAGAGGGTAACCACTGCCGCGTTTGCGTTCGCGCCGGTACCAACAACAGAGGGGGAGATGAACAGACCGAAGGACAGACCGAAGACAGCCATCGCGATGGTGGTCCACAGCTGCTGGGTGCGGCGGCCGTACTTGTCAGCCAGCCAACCCGAGATCGGAATGAAGATTGCGAAGCCAATAATGGAGATCAGCTGAATGATCAGGAACTCGCGGTAGGGGATAGCCAGGCCGCCCTTATCCGCCTTGCCGATACCGTAGGAGAGGACCCAAGCGGTCATCAGGTAGAACAGCACATAGCATGCCACCATGATGAAGGTGCCCTGAATCATGGGCCACCAAGCGACCTTGAACGCCTCAACGAGCGGGGTCTTCACCTTCTCGTTGTTAGCGGCAGCCTTGGCGAAGACGGGGGTCTCCTCCAGCTTGAAACGCACGTACAGACCAACGGCGACCATCACGATGGACAGCAGGAACGGAATACGCCAACCCCAAATGAGGAAGGGGTGCTCGAGGTTCTTCGCGTCGGTTGCGGAGTTGAAGGTAATCCAGCTGGTCAGCAACAGCATGAAGCCGTTCGCAAGCACGAAGCCGATGGGTGCACCCAGCTGAGGCCACATCGCGGCGCGGGCGCGCTTGCCATCCTCAGCGTATTCGCTCGCGAGCAGCGCCGCACCGGACCATTCGCCGCCCAGGCCCAAGCCCTGGCAGAAACGCATAATGGTCAGCATGGTCGGTGCCCACAGACCAATCTGGTGATAGGTGGGCAGCAGACCGATGATGAAGGTTGCCAGACCCATGGTGAGCAGTGCACCGACGAGGGTAGCCTTACGACCGATCTTGTCGCCGAAGTGGCCGAAGATCACGGAACCGAGGGGGCGCGCGATGAATGCGACGCCGAAGGTAGCGAAGGAAGCCAGAAGCTCGGTGGTTGCGTCCTTCGAGGGGAAGAACAGTACGGGGAACACAGCCACTGCTGCAGTGGCGTAAATGTAGAAATCGTAGAACTCGATGGTGGTACCAACGAGCGAGGCGAGAATAACTCGACTGCGAGGAGTCGTATTCTTCACCGGTGCAGCAGACGCTTTCGTGTCGGATGCAGAAGCGCTCATGAGGAAAACTCCCGAGATGGTGAATTTGTGTGTACACATGGAGCCTGAGGTAGGTGTTCCGTTGCCGGTCAGCGCGGGAGGCGGGTGTGCCGTAGGCGCGTACTGGGTGCCGTGACCGCACCGGGTGAGGTGCGGCAGGCGTCGGATTCTGAAAGGCTCCTCTAAAGTGCAACATTATAACTCTGTTCAGAAAAACCCAAACAAATACAGCCACTATCTGGACGCGAACACAGGGGTTAGCGGCGTAAATCCCACCTAAACAGGCAAGAGCGGACATAGAAAATCCCCCGGAAAGATACGAGGTATTACCTCATACCCTTCCGGGGGATTCGTATAGCCTATGGCGCTCGCAGTCGCGAGACCTCAGTACCGAGCGAAGTGTTACTTGATGGTCGCCAGCACCGCGCCGGAGGTGACGGTATCGCCCGGCTTAGCCGACAGACCCGAAACCTTACCCGCCTTGTGTGCGGTAATGGGCTGCTCCATCTTCATTGCCTCCAGCACCAGAATCAGGTCGCCCTCAGCGACGGTGTCGCCGTCAGATGCGGCAACCTTGACGATGGTGCCCTGCATGGGGCTGGTCAGCTCATCGCCGCCACCCTTCGCCGCGCTACGTGCCGAACGGGACTTGCGGGTCTTGGCGGCGGGCTTAGCGGCAGGCTTAGCGCCACCGCCCAGATCGGGTAGGGACACCTCCATGCGCTTGCCGTTAACCTCAACGACCACGGTGGTGCGCTCGTCCTTATCGGAATCCACGCTGCCGGGTGCGCCGGAGTACATGGGGATGGTGTTATTGAACTCGGTCTCAATCCAGCGGGTGTGCACCTTGAACTCGCCGCCCTCAGCCGGCGCGAAGGCGGGATCATCCAGCACGACGCGGTGGAACGGGATGACGGTGGGCATACCCTCAATGGTCAGCTCAGCCAGGGCACGGCGGGCACGCTGCAGAGCCTGCTCACGGTCCGCGCCGGTAACAATGAGCTTAGCCAGCATAGAGTCGAAGTTACCGCCGATAACGTCGCCAGCCACGAAGCCGGAATCCCAGCGCACGCCGGGGCCGGTGGGCACGGTCAGCTTCTCGATGGTGCCGGGGGCGGGCATGAAGGAACGGCCCGCATCCTCACCGTTAATACGGAACTCGAAGGAGTGACCGCGCAGAACCGGGTCCTTCTCCTCAATCTTCTCGCCGCGAGCAATACGGAACTGCTCACGAACCAGGTCCAGACCGGAAATCTCCTCGGAGACCGGGTGCTCCACCTGCAGACGGGTGTTCACCTCAAGGAAAGAGATGGTGCCGTCGGTGCCGACCAGGAACTCACAGGTGCCTGCGCCCTGGTAGCCAGCCTCGCGCAGAATCGCGCGGGACGCCTCGTACAGGCGCTCGTTCTGCTCATCGCTCAGGTAGGGGGCGGGCGCCTCCTCAATGAGCTTCTGGTTGCGGCGCTGCAGGGAGCAGTCACGGGTGGAAACCACCACGACGTTGCCGTGCGCATCCGCCAGACACTGGGTCTCAACGTGACGGGGCGAATCCAGGAAACGCTCAATGAAGCACTCGCCGCGACCGAACGCCGCGGTCGCCTCACGAACAGCGGACTCGTACATCTCAACAATGCTCTCGCGGTCGCGAGCCACCTTAATGCCGCGGCCACCGCCACCAAATGCGGCCTTCACCGCAATGGGCAGGCCGTGCTCATCCGCGAAGGCAACAACCTCATCGGCGGACTTGACCGGGTCCTTGGTGCCGGGCACCAGGGGAGCGCCCACCTTCTGCGCGATGTGGCGTGCCGCCACCTTATCGCCCAGCTGGGTAATGGACTCGGGGGAGGGGCCAATCCAGGTCAGGCCCGCGTCGATGCACTTCTGCGCGAACTGCGCGTTCTCAGAGAGGAAACCGTAGCCGGGGTGCACGGCGTCAGCACCGGAGCGGACGGCAATCTCAATGAGCTTGTCCATCACCAGGTAGGACTGTGCCGCGGTGGCACCGCCGAGAGCGTAGGCTTCATCGGCGAGCTTTACGTGCTGGGCGTCGCGGTCGGGGTCAGCGTAGACGGCGACGGTCTGCAGACCCTCATCGCAGGCTGCGCGAATCACGCGGACAGCAATTTCACCGCGGTTAGCGATCAGAATCTTGCTGACCGGGCCGGTGTGGCGGCCGGGGACTGCAGTAAATTTCTTGGCGGCTTCTGCCTGGTGCTGAGTCACTTAAAGCTCTCCTTTAATCTCCTGCTCCAAGGATACATCGGCAGGATTGGCGAATATAACGCGCATCATACTGTTCTATCTTATCGATTGGTGTTCAACAATGTATATTTCAGGGCGCGCTTTGAGACAGATTTATGCTGTGGGTTTATGCGGTGGGCGTGGTTCTAATCCTCATCCTCGGGAGGCAGCCACAACTCGGTCACCGCTACTTCGCGGCGTCGCAACATATCGCGTAGCGCGTGGATGGACAGGCCCACCACCGTGTGGAACTCGCCCTCAATACCGCGAATAAACGCGGAACCGTAACCGTCGAGGGTGAAAGAACCCGCCACCCAGAGCGGCTCGCCGGTAGCAATGTACACCTCGATTTCTTCGGGGCTGAGCTCATCAAAGTGGACGGTGGCGCTGCGCAGCTCCGAGACAGTAGGAAGCTCAGAAGTAGCGGACAGCTCAGCACCTGGCTCAAGACCGCGCATATCCACGAGCGCGTGACCGGTATGTAGCACACCGTAGTTGCCGCTCATTGCGCTGATGCGCTCGCGTGCCGCCTCGGCAGTGTGAGGCTTGCCGTAGGCAACACCCTCAAACTCGAAGACCGAATCGCAGCCCAGAACCAGCGCATCGCGCACACCCTCGGCGGCGAGTTCGGCGGCAACCGCCTGCGCCTTCAGCTGCGCCAGCAGGGAGGCGGTTTCAGCCGGGGTGAGTCCCGCACGTCCCTGCGCTCGCGCCTGTTCGTTGGCGGTAGCGAGTGCGGCGTCTTCATCTACGGAGGAGACGCGCACCGTGAATGCGATGCGGGAGTCTTCCAGGAGCTTGCGGCGCGCCGGGGAGGCGGAAGCAAGAATCAGTCGGATCGGTGAAGCGCTGGTAGTCATGGGTTCTATTTTAGAGCGTTGCCGGTGAGTTTTACTCTCGGGTGCAGATTGAGGGTCACTGGGTGGAAGCCTCCGCCTGTGCGTCAGCGTTGAACACGGGGCCTTCGCGTAATCTGGGGGGGGCGTGATCTGCGGGAGGGCTGGAGTGTCGAGCCGAGGGGTATAACGAGGGGGCATAAAACCGGCGGGCATAGAAAGAGCGTGTCCCATCCCCCTCAACCACGTAGGAGATGGAACACGCCGTTCAAAATCATAACTCTTCTCAAACCTTAAAGAAAAAAAGAATCAATAGTGACACTTTTATGACGTTTGACAAATGTATTTTGCCCATGCTGGGGGCATGGGTAGCGGAGAAGCTACACGGCGCTAAGCGGTACCGCCTAGCGCCGTGTGCGTGAGCCTTCGTCAGATTAGCGGTGTGCCACGGCGGTGTTGTCTTCCACCTCGTGAAGTCGCTGCGCCTCGCCGGCAATGCGCTCATCGTAGAACTCCTGAGCCACGAAGCCGCCCTCCGAACGGGGAGCGTTGTAGAGCTCCTCGTCCAGGATGCCCTCGCGGCGAGCCACAATCGCGGGAACCAGAGCCTGGCCGGCAACGTTCAGAGCGGTACGGCCCATGTCAACGATCGGGTCAATCGCCAGGAGCAGACCCACACCGTCCAGCGGCAGACCCAGAGTGGAAAGGGTCAGGGTCAGCATCACGATAGCGCCGGTCGTACCGGCAGTCGCAGCCGAACCGAGCACGGACACCATCACAATCAGCAGGTACTGGGTGAAGTCCAGCTGAATACCGTAGAACTGAGCCACGAAGATCGCGGCAAGAGCCGGGTAAACCGAGGCGCAACCGTCCATCTTGGTGGTCGCACCCAGCGGAACGGCGAAGGATGCGTAGGCGCGGGGAACACCCAGGTTGCGTTCGGCAACGGTCTGAGTCATCGGCATCGAACCCATCGAAGAGCGGGACACGAAGCCCAGCTGGAGCGCCGGCCACACGCCCGAGAAGTACTGGCGAACCGACAGGCCGTTCGCGCGAACAATAATCGGGTAGACCACGAGGAAGACCAGCAACAGGCCAATGTAGAGGGCGATAACGAACGCGACCAGCGAACCCATCGACGCCCAACCGTACGCGAAAACTGCCTTAGCGATCAGACCCACGGTACCCAGCGGCGCCAGGCGAATAATCCACCACAGAATCTTCTGAATAATCGCCAGGGCGCTCTTGACCACGTCAATGAACGGCTTGGCAGCCTCACCAACCTTCAGCGCGGCAATGCCGACCGCGCCGGAAATGACCAGGATCTGCAGCACGTTGAAGTTTGCCGAGGCGGTGATGCCGGAATCACCGGACTTAGCGCTGACGCCCAGACCCAAGAAGTTCACCGGAATCAGACCGGTCAGGAACGCGGTCCACGAACCGGTCGAGCCGGTGTACGCCTTGCCCTGCACCTGCGCACCCACGCCCGGCTGAACGATCAGGCCCATCGCAATACCAATGAGCACCGCGAAGAACGCGGTAATCGCAAACCAGATGAGCGTGTTAACCGCCAGGCGTGCCGCGTTCGTCACCTGCGACAGGTTAGAGATGGAGGCGACCACGGCGGTGAAAATCAGCGGAACAACGGCCGCCTTCAGCAGAGTGACGTAGGAGGAGCCGATGGTATCTAAGGTCACCATGAGCCAGTTGGGGTTGCTCTTCGCGTCCCCGCCCAGTGCGAGGGCGAGCGCGCCGAGAACAATACCCAGAATGAGGGAGGCAATGATTTGGTTGCCGAAAGAAGTAGCCCACTTGGGCAGACGTGAACGAGATGATGCATGCGGTGTAGACATGTGGCATACTCTAAAACTTTTGCGCGCTCCGGCGCGAGTTTGTGTGAAGAAGTATTGCAATCCGGTGCAGTGTAGGGGATGCGTGACGAACTGTGACTTTCCGAAGGGACCTTTCGGCTGTACATCCCGCAGTCTAACCAGCAACGCAGCCCAACCCGACTGCCCAACCAACAACGCCGCCAGCAGCGTAGCCCAACCAGCAACGCCGCCGCCAGCTGCCACCTCCCCCCATAGGCGGTTAAATCGGCTGATAGTTAATTAGGAATCACCGCAAAAGCAAACAGAAAGGAAACAACTGCGCAACATGCGGCGAAGCCTGCTGAGATTTTGCCGTCAGCTAATAATCCGAAAGCTAGGGCTTGATATGCTGGAACCACACCGATAGTCCGGCGAAAGTCGCCGGATGATGCTGTACCCACTCAGCTTTATGTACGCGTTGAGCGTTACGCTACGCACCACCTTTCAAGGAGAGATGCATGAGTTCTGCTCCCCAATACCCCGGCGGAACCACCACCCCTAACGGCCCGAAGAAGCCCCGCAATCGCATGGAAGCGGTTGCAGATTTCGCTACCCGCGCCGCACAGACCTCTGCCCAGCAGACCCTGAACCTGGGTGCGACCCGCCCCGGCATCGCCAAGATGATTGCCGTAGCGGGCGCCGGCGTGCTGCTGGTTGGCGGTGGCATCTTCGCCTACAATTCCATGCACCAGGAAGAGAACGCGTTCCTGTCGCAGGGTGAA
This sequence comes from Rothia sp. HMSC066H02, assembly GCF_001814995.1. NCBI lineage: Bacteria > Bacillati > Actinomycetota > Actinomycetes > Micrococcales > Micrococcaceae > Rothia > Rothia sp. HMSC066H02. The sequence goes on from NZ_KV818683.1 coordinate 167,768, forward strand.
GAGTACGCCCGCGTCTGCCAGGACGCGAAGACCGGCCTGCGCGTGGAAGATAGCGAATGTGAGAAGGCAGGCGTTCAGGAGCCGACCGACTCGCCCTCGGCCTCTTCCACGGAGTCCTCAAGCTCTTCTGGTTCTTCCGGTTCCTCCAGTTCCTCGGGCTCTTCTGGGTCTTCGGGCACTTCTGGTTCGACCACCACCCACAATAATTCGAATGCGTTCCTCTGGTACTACCTGGGTCGCCAAAGTGCCGCGAACTCTACCGGCACCCCCACTGTTCCCGGTGTGGGCACCAAGCTCTCCGGAGGCAGCACCACCCGCCCCAGCAACGGCACCGTCTACAGTGGCGTGTCCTCCAAGGGCGGCGGCTTCGAGGACTCCTACCGCACCGCGAAGAAGTCCTCCACCGTTTCCTCCGGCAAGGTGACCAGCACCAATAACTCCGGTAAGACCTCCTCGGTGCGTAATAAGACCACTGGCTCGGTCTCCAGCGGTAAGCAGGGCACCAGCAATAGCGGTAGCACCGGCTCCTACAGCAAGTCGAACACCTCCAAGTCTGGTTCGTCCTCCAAGTCGGGTTCGTCCTCGAAGTCCGGTTCTTCGTCCAAGTCTGGCTCTTCCTCGAAGTCCGGCAGCAAGGGCGGTTTCGGTGGCGGCTCGAAGTCCGGCGGCGGTACCTCCGGCGGCTAAGCCATAAGTCATTACACTGAATGCGGGCAGGGACTGAGCGGTCCCGCCCGCATTTTCCTCACTTGAACAGCCACACCCGCGGTGACGTAACAACACCGCTTTCCATTCACTACTTCGAAGGAGCCTAGCCCCTCATGCGCCGCGAAGAATTTCCCGTCGGCCGACCCGACTGGGAGAACGTCATCATTGAGGAAGGCCTCACCTACAGCGTGGACGGCCCCCACGACACCGACCACTATTGGAACGAATACGCCGCCTACATTTTCAGCCCGCAAGAAATGGACTCTGTGCGCGCCCAGGCGGAAGAAATGCACCGCATGTGCCTGGAAACCGTCGAGTACATTGCCTCCGGCGCGTTCGGTACCCTCGGCCTGCCCCAGGCGGCGTTCAACCTCGCGGTTGAATCCTGGAACCGCCGCGACGCCGACTTCTACGGCCGCTTCGACTTCACCTACTCGGGTGTGCCCGGCGACCCGATGAAGCTGCTCGAATACAACGCCGACACCCCCACCGGCATCGTGGAGGCGGCAGTCAGCCAAAAAACCTGGGCGAAAGACCAGCGCCTCGACACCCGCGGCTACGCCCACTGGGGTGAAATCGGTGAAGCCTTCACCAACCGTTGGCGCCACATCTTCGCCCCCGAAATCACCGCGGGCGTGCAGCCCGTACTGCACCTGGCACACGTACCCTCCGAAATTGATGAGACCAACGAGGACTACAACAACCTCTGGCTCATCGCCTACTCGGCTCAGCAGGCGGGCATCAAAACCCACATGATTCCCATCGACGAAGTCATCTTCAACGAAGACACCAAGAGTTGGGAAGACGCCCACGGCCGCGCCATCACCAACCTCTTCAAGCTCTACCCCTGGGAAGACCTGGTCACCGACAGCGAAGCAGGGTACGACAAGCTCCTCTTCGCCTACCACGGCGCCATGGACCGCTGGATTGAGCCTGCATGGAAGATGTTCCTCTCCAATAAGCTGCTGCTCGCCGCGCTCTGGGATAAGTACCCCGGCCACCCGAACCTCGTACCCACCTACGCGGGGCACCGCGGCGGCATGCGCAACTGGGTTCGCAAGCCCCTCTTCGGACGCGAAGGCGACGGCGTAGAAATCTACGCCCCCGACTACGACGTCTTCATCAAGCCCGAAGACGACGACTTCTTCGCCAACGCCCCCGAAAGCGAATTCATCTACCAGGAATACATCCCGGCACCGCGCTACGAGGGCATCATCAACCCGGTCAGCCACCCCATCCTCGGCGTATGGGTGGTCGATGGACGCACCGTAGGCGTGGGCATCCGCGAATCGAACGGCGCGCTCACCGACTACTGGTGCCGCTTCGCCCCGCACCTGGTGGATCTGAACGACTCCACCGGCATGGGATTCGGCACCATGGACCCCGGTGCCGCAAACTTCGGATAGCCACCAGAAGGCATAGACCCCAGAAGACATAGCCTTCAGAAGATATAGATTTCAGACGACACGAAAACACAGCGAAGCCCCCGCCTCAGCCAAAGCTGAAGCGGGGGCTTCGTCTATAGAGCTCCTAATCTCAAGGCTCTAGTTCAGGGGATCCAGTTCAGAGACTCCAATTCAGGGACCCCAGTTCAGAGACTCCAGAGATTCACTCAACGAGGAGCGAGCAGACTAGAGGCTACTCGTCATCGTCCTCATCGTCGTCATCCTCAGTGTCCAGAGGAAGCATCATCTCATCGGTCAGAGCGCGGCGCAGAGTATCCAGACCCACCGAACCGAGCAGAAGCGCACGCGTATGGAACGCGCGCATGTCATCGCCGCGGCGCACAGCCTGATCGCGCAGCTCCAGCCAGAGGCGCTCGCCAATCTTGTAGCTCGGTGCCTGACCCGGCCAACCCAGGTAACGCAGGAACTCGAAACGCAGGTGGCCCTCGGACTCGTCCAGGTTCAGCTTCAAGAACTCGTAACCCAGCTCAGAAGTCCAGATGGTGCCCGGCTCAACGCCCAGCTGCTCAGCCCACTCCGCGGGAATCGGCATCTCGCAGTGAACACCAATATCGAAGACCACACGGGCGGCGCGCATACGCTGAGCGTTCAGCATGCCCATGCGGTCACCCGGATCCTTCAGGTAGCCCAGTTCCTCCATGAGGCGCTCGGCGTACAGCGCCCAGCCCTCACCGTGACCGGAAACCCACAGCATGTTCGTGCGCCAGGAGTTCATGGTGCCCTTCAGGGCCGTAGCAATAGCGATCTGCAGGTGGTGGCCCGGAACGCCCTCGTGGTACACGGTGGAGGTTTCACGCCAGGTAGTGAACGTATCCTCACCCTCGGGAACCGACCACCACATGCGGCCCGGACGCGAGAAATCGGGGGAGGGGCCGGTGTAGTAAATGCCGCCCTCGTTCGTGGGTGCAATGCAGCACTCGATGCGGCGCATGGGGCCGCCAATTTCAAAGTGGCTACCCGCCAGGTTCTCCACCGCGGCGTCGGCGAGCTTCTGCATCCATGCCTTCAGCTCATCGGTGCCGTGCAACTGACGCGCCGGATCTTCATCGAGCAGCTGCTTCGCACGCTCAATGCTTGCGCCCGGCTCAATCTCCTCGGCAACCTCACGCTGACGAGCGATAATGCTCTCCAGCTCCTTCACGCCCCAGGCGTAGGTTTCGTCCAGGTCAATGGTGGTACCTAGGAACGAACGGGAGTGCAGGCTGTACGCCTTACGGCCCACAGCGTCGCGGGAGGGAGCGACCGGCTGCAGCTTCTCCACCAGGTAGCTGTTGAGGCGGCGGTAGCCTTCCTTTGCGGTCTCGGCACCTGCGGCAGCCTCATCCTTCAGCGCGGGGACAGCCTCGGCGACCTCGGCGGCAAGCTCGTCAAAGAAACCACCGGGAGCGTAGTATGCGGCGGTCTGCTCAATGACAATATCCACCTGGCGGCGCGGGGCGACCTTGCCCTCTTCACGAGCTGCCTCAAGGGTCTGGATGTAACCCTCCAGCGCCTCAGTCACGCGGTGCATACGACCAATAATGTGCTCCCAATCCTGCTGGGTGTTGCGCTTCATCAGGTCGAAAACCGAGCGCACCTCCTGCGGGACGGAGGCAATATTATTCATCTGCCAGCCACCAAAGCCAGCCTTGTGCTGCTTGCGGTACAGGCTCAGGCGCTCCTGCAGAGCATCCAGGGTGACCAGGTCAACGTCATCAATAGGCAGGACGTTATCGACCTTCTTCAAAGTCTTCTTCGCAAGGCGCGCAAAAGCCTTCTCGCCGGCGGGCGAGTAGTCGGGGTACAGGGTCTCTACGCCTTTGCGACCAAGCTCAGTTGCATGGACGGGGTTCAGGTCGAGGACCTTTTCAAAATATTCGTTAGCAATCTGATCGACGTCGGTCAGCGAGCGCTTCAATCGGTAGATGCTGGGAAGTTCCTGGTAAGTGCTCATGTTCATATCCTAACGCAGGGGTGTGCCTTCAACCACGATTTTCGGTGATTTAGCTCGCTTAAACCGGCAATATTACGGGCTGAGCGGCACCGAATGCGAGGAAAACAGCTCACCTGTGGACAACTCACCGGGGCTCAGGCGCGAAAACGCCCCGGCTTTCTCCCTCCTGAACGTGCAGGAGAGGAAGACCGGGGCGCCACCCAGATGGGTTACAAGCTGCTAGCTGGCGACTTAGCTGGCGAAGTATTCACCGTTGAGCCCGAGCAGACCGTTCGCGCTCTGGACCACGCCGAGGCGGTGCGCAATGAGGCGGTCCTGCAGCTCATCGCCGGATACCAGATCCACCAGAATGTTCGGGTACTTGGTCGAGCAGCGGATGAACTCGTCGTACGCCTCATCGCTGAATGCGGCGTTCGTGATGAAGGTGCCGAGCTGACCGCCGCGGGCGTGAATTGCCAGGAAGAACGCGGTAATGTCCTGAGGCCGAACGCTCGCGGACAGCACGCCGTTAGATGCCGGGCGCAGAGTACGAACGTAGAACGCTCGCTCTTTTTCACTGGTGGCGGGGGTCGCCACGCCGTCCACACCCCGAGCCTCCAGCGGCTCCACCGTGTAGCCGCGCATCAGGAACAGATCGAAACCAATACGGCGGAAACGCTCCTCAGACACCTGCGCCAGGGCGGGTGCCAGCGCGTCGCGGCGGAAGACCTGACGGTAACGCTTCAACGCCTCACGCACCTGAGCGGCAGCCACCTGCAGAGCGGCCGACGGCTCAGCTGCCGAAACAACGGGAGCTGCAACGGGCGCAGAAACAGCAGGAGTGGACACAGCAGACTGGGCGGTAGCCGGAGCGACCGGTGCCGCCGGAACCTCAGCGGGCGTCTGGATAGTAGCCGGCTGGGTAGTAGTTGCCACCGGCGAACCAGCCGGACGCGCCAACAACGCCGGAGAAGCACCCGGCACCGGAGCCAACGGCTCACGCGAAGCGCCCTCACGAGCCGCCAGGCGAGCCTGACGCTCCGCCGCGCGCGCCTCCTTAGCAGCCTGAAGAGCCTCCTCACGAGCCTGCAACTCAGCCGCAATATCCTGAGGCAGCTTGTGCTTGAGCGACTGCGGCGGCAGCGGCGCCATGCGGGCGGTCACCGCCTCCGGAGCACCCTCCGGGAAACGCTTGAGCAGCTCCTTGCCCGCCTCGCTCAGCTCGTAACGCTCCGGGTTCTTGCGGGAGGTACGACCGGTACCCTCACGCAGAGCGTTCAGGTAGCGTTCGCCCTTGAGCACGTGCATCGCCACCGAATAGCGGTTACGCAGACGCGGGGTCAGCTTATAACGGTGCGGAGCGACCTCACCCTGCAGGTACGGGATGTCCAGGGCGAGCTTCAATTCATCGTAGATGTCGTAGTAGGAGATACGCGGGTTCTCCTCCACGATCTTCAGAATCGGGTGCAGTAGCTGATGCGGGTACGGCAGAGCGTCCACCGCCGCAGGATCGAGCAGAGCCGAAGCCACCAGCTTCTGAACGCTCGGCTCAACCATCTGCGCCAGAGCCGGCGCGAAAGCAGGACCCAGCGAGTAGACGGTCTCACGCTCGGAGAGGTAGTGGTGGGCAATCAGCACATCGTAGAGGTAATCCTGAGCGTCAATCTGCACAAAATAGGGGTTCGAGGACGCCTGCTGAATGCGCTCGTCGCGGTCAAAGACCTGCTCCAGGCTCGGAAGGCTCAGCTCCACATCGGCGCCGTGGTCGTTGAGGGTGTCGAGCAGAAGAACGCCCATATGAGTCAGCAGAGCATCGGTTGCGGCAATATCCTCAGCCGTAATGGAAGCGCCCTCATCCTTCACCGACGCCAGCACGGAGCTCAGCTCGCTCGCCGGTACGCCGGTCTCCTCGTGGCGGGTCACCAGTTCCTTCGCCGAAGGCGACAGCGAGTACAGAGTCAGCGGAGAATCCGTGTGCTCGTGGATCGTCTTGGTGCGCAGGTAGCCCTCACGGGTCAGCAGGCTCAGCGCCTGAGCAATCACCGGCTCAACAATGCGCTGCTCCAGGTACGACAGGCCGTACCAGCCCTGCACAAAACCGCACTCGCGCAGCACCAGCTCACGAATCTTCACGGGAGCCGCCGCGGGATAGGCCGGGGTAACACTCAGGACGATGGGCAGAAGCTCACGCACCGTAATATGCGAGAGCAGAACCGGGTAGAACTGCTTCAGGTAGTAGAGGTACACGCCGCTGAGGAGGGGCAGGACCGGCAGAAGAGCCTGCGCCTGCTGTTCCTTCGGGGTACCCAAAAGTTCACGGCCAGCCTCGCTGAGGGTGTAGTGCAGGTTGCCCGGATGCAGCTGGCTGAGGGACACCTCAAGATAGTCAGCGTTGACCAGCGCCGCAATCAGCTTATTGAGTGCCTCACGGAAGAGAACATTGTCACCGACCGCAATGAAACGCTGAGTCATGTTGAAACCCAGGTCCACACCTACGGGGGTGTACATATCGGGGAAGAAAACCTTTTCGCCACGGTCCTGAGCGCGCTCAAAGTGGCGGAGCAGGGAGAAAGCCGCCGCAACGCTGAGAGCGCGTGCTTCCTCGGGTAGGGCCTCCCACGAAGTTTCCTGCTGCAGAGAGTGCAATTCGGAATGGTCGATATGGAGCATTGTTTTATTCACAAAAGCCACGCCGGGCTCCTTATCTGGTGTTATTTATCGTGCGGGCATTCTTCATAAAGTGCAGTCATTCGAGCGGGAAAATATTCACACAATACTGGGCGACACCATCTTTATTTTTGGGTCGACACTTTGGTAACCCGTCGTGAAGAGAAGTACGTGAAGAGAAGTAGGAACGGCAGATTTCTCAGGCCCTCCCGCTCACGTACCGTCTTCAATGACGAACACTTCAGAAAAGAACGCTATAAATTAGGGTGAAGTGCTGATACCGTCACGGGTATATACACTTCGTGAAATAATGCGAAGAATATATAACGCATTACCCTCTCATTGTATCGGCTGGTTCAAGAAATAACCTAGATTTCTAAAACCAGCCGATATATGAAAAATATCCTCATGGAAAAGTGAAAATACATTTAGTGAAATAACGTGGGAATGTGCAAAGAGCAGAGACGTTCAGAGTGAAACGCTCACCCCAAAATACCCCCGGCTACTCCATGCCGCGGGCAAAATACTCCTCGTCAATGCGATAACCGCACTCGCCCTCACCATCAAGCACGCCCACACGGTGACGAATCATCAGCTCCACCAGCTGATGCTGATCAACCAGAGCAATATTGCGTGCCCCCGGCAAACCCTGCAAATACTCAGGCACCGGCTGCGCAAAAGCACCGCAAGTCACCAAAACACCCTGCAAACCGCCGTGCAGAAGCACCGCACCGGCAAGCTTCTGAATCTCGTTAGGAGTGACCTTCATGGTTCCGCAATAGTGCTTCACCTGAATATAAATCGGCGCGAAATCCAGGCCGTCAGAGTAGCGGGCAATCACATCCACACCCTTATCGTCGGCACCGCCGGTTACCTCGGTACTAAAACCAAGAGCCGTAAAAATATCGGCAACAATCTGCTCAAAATATTCCGGAGTCACCGCGTGAATATGCTGAATTAAATCCTGCGTAAAGTGCTCAGCAAATTCCGCCTGAGCATGAATAACCGGTGAATCGCTGGCACGCAAAATAATATCCAGAGGAGACTGACCCACGGGCCAGGTCTCGGCAGTACCCGCAGAATTCAAAGCGTGTGCAAGATGCTCCGCACCGGTTGCCTTATGGGCGGAGGTGGTTTCCCCGGTATCGGTAGCAGGGAGGAACGGCCCCATACCGGTGACTGTATCACCATCGGAAGCACCAAAAATGAGACGATGCTCCGCCTCCGCAGTCGCCAGGAGTGCATTCGCCTGCTTCTTGAGCTTCTTCGTCGTCCTCGCCGTCAAACTCTGAGTACACAGCGCCTGCACCTGCTTCACCACGCGCGGCGGCACCGAACCGTGCAGATGCGGGGTGCAGGTTAGCTCGGCGCCCAGAGGAGTGAGCAGGTACTTCCTCTTCTCCCACGGGGTTATACGAGGCATCAGCTGGGCATAACGAAGTGCCACCAAGATCTTCAGGGTGGTACGTACAGCCACCGCAAAATCGGCGGATTCAAGAGCCGGTAGGTTCTTCTTTGACCCCAACGCCTTAGTCTGCTGCCGCAACTGCTCACTAACATAGGCGGCGGTGCGAGGCACAGTCTTCGACAAGCGCCGTAGCGTCGGCAACAGAAGCGCGATATAGACATCCGGTGGGGGCCTATGGTTTTTATTCAGCATCTTTGCCATGGTCCCTGCCAATTATTAATACTTATGTGACGGTATATACATCGTAGCATCAGGGCGTATCATCATCGCTTTATCGTTTCTAATATGACAAAACCGCAAGAATCGGCGCATTAGATGTTCAATAGCGCAATATCAATCTTGAATTTGAGGCAAAACAATATATTCCCGCCACACCAACCGGCGTGACGGGAATATAAGAAGCAGAGTTATCAGCTCGCGTTACCTGGGGCGAGCGCGCCTCCACGAACCGGGGCCCGGACGCAACGAAACACCCAGGCGCTGACCGCGGTTCAAGATACGCGAAGCAGCACCCACCAGCGAGTTCTGCTCCTGCTGCGCGGCATTCGCCTGCATCATCGCCACCACAGCGGTTAGGGCGGCAATCTCCTCCGGGGTGGGGGAGCCCTTAACCACCTTCAGTAGAGGCTCCTGCTCAGCGTCAGTATCTACCGAAGACTGAGCGGAGTCCTTCGCGGCGCTGGGTTCGGTAGCCGCGCGCGCAGAAGAACTGGCAGAAGAGGTAGCACGGGAAGACCCGCGCTCAAGCTGCTCGGCGCTCTCAGTAGCCTCCGAACTATCCTTCTTCTTACCGAATGAGAAATAACTCAGCGGGTTGTAGCCTGCCAAAGGCACGCCTCCTTAGAAAACCTAAAATCCTGGGAATGCCCGCACCACAAATGGTGCGGGCACAACGGAAGCCTACAGCGGGATGTTACCGTGCTTCTTTGCCGGGGTAGCCGCACGCTTATCGTGCAGGGCACGCAGCGAAGAAATGATGCGCACACGAGTCTCGCTCGGGGCAATCACCTCGTCAATGTAACCCAGCTCGGCAGCCTGGTACGGGTTCAGCAGCTCTTCCTCGTACTTGGCAATCAGCTCGGCGCGGCGAGCCTCAACGTCGCCGCCCTCAGCCGCCAGAGCAGCCAGCTCGCGACGGTACAGAATGTTCACCGCACCCTGAGCACCCATCACACCAATCTGTGCGGTGGGCCACGCCAGGTTAATATCGGCGCCCAGCTTCTTCGAACCCATCACAATGTATGCACCGCCGTATGCCTTACGGGTAATGACGGTAACCAGCGGAACGGTCGCCTCCGCGTAAGCGTAGAGCAGCTTAGCGCCGCGGCGAATAATGCCGTTGAACTCCTGATCAGTGCCGGGCAGGAAGCCGGGAACATCCACAAAAGTCAGAATCGGAATATTGAACGCATCGCAATGGCGCACGAAACGGGCAGCCTTCTCGGATGCAGAAATGTCCAGGCAGCCGGCGAACTGCATCGGCTGGTTCGCCACAATACCGACCGTGCGGCCCTCAACGCGGGCGTAACCAATCATCACGTTCGGGGCGTACAGCGCCTGCATCTCCAGGAAGTGGCCGTCATCGACCACGGACTCAATGACCGCACGCATGTCATAAGGCTGGTTCGCCGAGTCCGGGATCAGGGTGTCCAGATCCAGATCGTCTACCGTCACCACGGGCTCCTGGTCGTGCTCCAGGGGCAGGGGCTCAGCAAGGTTGTTCGACGGCAAGAATTCCAGAAGCTCACGCACAAAATCGAACGCGTCTTCTTCATCCTCAGCCAAGTAGGTGCTGGTACCGGTCACGGAGTTGTGCTGACGCGCACCACCGAGGGTCTCCATGTCCACATCCTCACCGGTCACGGTCTTAATGACATCCGGGCCGGTAATGAACATGTGCGAAGTCTTATCCACCATGATGATGTAGTCAGTCAGAGCGGGGGAGTACGCGGCACCGCCAGCGCAGGGGCCCATAATGACAGAAATCTGCGGAACCACGCCGGACGCACGCACGTTCATGCGGAAAATGTCAGCAAACATCGCCAGGGAAGCCACGCCCTCCTGAATGCGGGCGCCACCACCATCGTTAATGCCGATGACCGGGCAACCGTTCTTCAGAGCGAACTTCTGCACCTTCACAATCTTCTCGCCGTTCACCTGCGAGAGGGAACCACCGTACACGGTGAAATCCTGAGAGTACACGGCAACCAGACGGCCATCCACGGTGCCGTAACCGGAGACCAAACCGTCACCCAGGGGCTTCTTCGCCTCCATGCCGAATGCGGTGGTGCGGTGGCGGGCGAGGGCATCAAACTCAACGAAAGAACCCTCGTCCAAAAGCATCTCGATACGCTCGCGGGCGGTGTTCTTGCCGCGTGCGTGCTGCTTCTCGATAGCTGCCTCACCGCTGGGCGCAAAGCTGCGCTCTCGACGTGCATAAAAATCAGCGAGCTTACCGGCGGTGGTGCTCAAATCAAATTCCTGCTGGAGGTTCTCGGACATTATTCCTCGTTCCTGCTCCACCCGATTGTCGGGAGCCAGTGGTTGCGGTGATGGTTGTTCAGAAGGCCCCGAAGAGCGCTCTTGAACAATGTGCATATCCCTCAACTATAGTGCGAACTAGGGCACATATGCCAGGTGAGAAGCCAGAATATCAACACTAGATACACTTTTATGCACTCAGTACCCAAGAAGGTGCATATAGTAAACGAAAAGTGCGAAAGAGCGGCTCAAAAGAGCGCAGAAAACCCCCTCTCGCGCCGGCAATCCTTGTCGACGGAAAGGGGGGTTTACGTTCAAGCTTTTCCAGCGTGAAGCGGTGCTCGACCTTAGATGGTGCCCAGAACCGGGTTCCACTCGGTCACGGTGTGAGACAGAACCGCGCCACCAACGTTCATCGGGTCGTTAGCCACGATCTTTTCAGCTGCCTCAGCGGAATCAACCTTTGCAATCAGCAGAGCGCCAGCGGGGGTCTCGCCGTCCAGCAGAGGACCGGAAACGATCAGGTTGCCCGCCTCAATCTGCGAACCAAGGTACTCGCGGTGAGCCGGACGGTACTTCGCCTGCTCCTCGGGAGCTGCGTAAACGTAAGTAATTGCGTAATAAGCCATAGCGGTCTTCTTTCGAGCAGGGCGGAGGAACCTCCGCAGCCGGTCGGTGCTTGATGCACCCTCACTGTCTAATGTACCGTCTCGGGTACCGGGTGGGCATCACCGGCGGCAAGAAATTGGTATGGTGAGAAACCAGTACGACTCGGTAGAAACCGGCAGGTTTCGGTGACGGGTCGGCATACTGCAGAGTAGTTTCGGACAGAGTAGAAAGGCGCAAGCTATGGGGGAGAACATGTACACCGAGAGCGATCATTCGGTTTTGGATGCGCCGCGCATCCGCACCATCGCGCTGGATATGGGCTACTCCAGCGTGAACCTCTACGATCAGGTGGATTCCACCACTACCCGTGCCCGCGAACTGCTCATGGACGGCACCGACCCCGAACGCGAACAGCTCGGCGAGCTCTCCGTCTACGCCAGCCTCTACCAAAGCGCCGGACGCGGCCGCCTCGCGCGCGCCTGGACCGCGCCTCCCGGGGCCTGCCTCGCCGCGAGCATTGTGGTGCGCCCGCACGCCTCCGCCGACCCGCTTTCTCGCGAACTACCCGAAGACAGCTACCACTGGCTGACCCTCATCGCCGGGCTCAGCGTGGTCGATATTTGGCGCAGCTACGGCGTGGATGCCGCCCTCAAATGGCCCAATGACGTCATCGCGCAGGGCGCTAAGGGGTGCGGAATTCTCGCCCAGCTCGTTCCCGAAAGCGGCTCCACCGAGGGGCAGCGCAGCATCATTGTGGGCATCGGCCAGAATACGAATATGTCCGCCGAGCAGTTGCCCGTACCCACTGCCACGAGCCTGAGCCTGTGCACCGGGCAGGTCATCGACTCATCCGAGGTGCTCACCCGACTGCTGAGCATCTTCGCCCGACGCTACCGCGCCTTCGTGCGCGCCGGCGGCGACCCCGAACGCCCCGACCCGCTCACCCCTGATAGCCTCAGCCTGCTTGACCAGGCGCGCGCCACCACCGCCACCCTCGGCGCCAGCGTGCGCATGAGCCTGCCCGACGGAAGCACCGTAGAAGGCATTGCCGAAGATATTGACGCGCAGGGGCGCATCCTCATTCGCCGCGAGGACGGCACGCTAGAACCCTACGCGGTGGGCGATATTGAGCACCTTCGCCCCGCCAACGGTAGCTACGGAGATTTTCAGCAGGCACACTAGAACCAACCCCTAAAATTTCAGCCCACAAAATTTCTGCCCGGCACGGCAGCACCCCTCAACCCACACCACCTCAACCGGCGCCTCCAGCCGGAATATAACAACCAGCACAGCTAAGGACCACCATGCGTTTGCGCGGAAAACTCAACCCCGGTGAGCATGTCATCATTGCGACCCGACAGCACTACGGTGCCCTGCTGCCCACGCTTGCCTACCTGCTGGTTGCAATCGCCGCGTCAACCTTCGCCTCCACGGCACGGTCCTCACCGATTCTGTGGACTCTCGGCACGATCTGTGCGGTAGGTACTCTGCTCGGTGCCGTGCGCACCGCCTGGCGTTGGGCAACCACTTACTACCTGCTGACCACCCACCGGCTCGTGGTGCGCCGCGGCATCATGACCCGCAGCGGAGATGAGTCGCTCTACCTGGACTCCATGGGGGAGCGCTGGGCAAAACAACCCGGTCCGGGAGCCTGGCTGGGGTACGGGTCGGTGTACGTGGTGTGCCGCGGGGTGCACCACCGCCTGACCTACGTGCCCGATCCCAAGCGCTTTGAAAAAGAAATTAAAGCCGCCCGACGCGACTACTACGCCCTGCGCGCTCGCTATATTTAGGGCTTCATCGCCTCTGCGACCGAGTTGGGAGGGAACCGTCGGAGTGGCTCAGGGCCTAAACTCGCCGCTAAATCTGCCGAAAAAATGCGGATTAGAGTATTCTTAAATGTGAATTACTCCACTAAACTATCCTGGGGTGCGGGCGCTTTTGTGACCCAAACACCACGGCGGAGGGGTATATTAACAAGGCACTACACGGTGAGCATCATCGCAGTGAGGCAATGCGAAACCCGCAGAGCACAACGGTGTACCACGTAACCTAGCGCCACCACCGTATAAACCAGACAGTATTTTCCGGCAGAGATGAAAGGAGCGGTAGCGGCAATGAGCACGGCAGACCAGCACGAACCTGCGAACTCTCCGCAGGACACCGGCGCCACCATGGGCCCCGAAACCCAAATGCTCAACCTCAAAATCCTGCAGAATCTCGCGCAGAATAATATCTACCGCGACGAGGATTCCAAGGCAGGAATTCGCGCCCTCGAAAAGTCGCTCCTGGGGGAAGGGCGCCGCTACACCCCCGTACAGGCTGCCGAATACGCCGGAATTCCCCGCAAGACCGCACAGCGCATCTGGCACAACATGGGATTCCCGACCATCGCCGAGCACGCGCCCTACTTCACTGAAACCGACGTGCAGATGCTCGCCGACCTGCAGAAGCTGGACGAATCCGGCGACATCCGCATGGAATATGTGGCATCCCTCGTGCGCGCCGAAGGTCAACTGACCGACCGCACCGTTGCCTGGCAGATTGAGGCGCTCGTGCACAACATCATGGTCACCGAAAACCTCAGCGATAATGATGCCCGCCGCAAGCTCCTCAAAGACTTCCCGCGCTACCTCGAGGTTCTCGAGCGTCTGGCATTGTACGCATACCGCCGTCAGATGTACGCCGGAATCCTACGACTGGGATTGCGCGAAAATAACGTGACCACCTCCGGTCTCTCCCGCCTGCCCTTGGTGCGCGGCGTGGGATTCGTGGACCTGGTCTCCTACACCTCCCTGGTGCGCAACCTGGATGCCGCAGCACTTTCTCAGCTCATCAACCACTTTGAGCAGAGTTGCCTGGACGTCATCGCACCCCTGGGTGGTCGCATTATTAAGACTCTCGGTGACGAAGTTTTCTTCCTCACCGAAACTCCGGACGCTATCGCAGAAATCAGCCTGCAGCTCTCTGAAAAGATTGGTGCCGACCCGCAACTGCCGGATGCACGTGTCGCCTTCATCTGGGGTGAGGTTCTGGCTAACCGCGGTGATGTGTACGGCTCCAGCGTGAACCTGGCTGCGCGCCTGGTTTCCCTGGCTGAACCGGGTACCGTGCTGACCGATAATGAGACAGCAAACACGCTCCGACAGGTGGGAAATCGCTATACTCTCACCTCTCAAGGAACGCGAAACGTTAGAAGCTTTGGTAACGTAGACCCCGTGGCGGTGACTCGTCGCGTGAACTACACAATGGAGATAGACCTCTCATGACTGAACTGAAACTACGTACCGGTGGTGCAACGCACCGCGGCGCACATCGAGAAAATAACGAAGATTCGATGGTCGTCGCCGGTTCCCTTTGCGTGGTCGCGGACGGCATGGGAGGCCACGAGGCGGGCGAGGTTGCTTCGCGCCTGTGCGTGCGTCAGCTCGCCTACTCGCCCTTCTTCACGATGCCCGGTGGCCGTAGCGAAGAGGAACAGCAGGTCTACGTTGAGCGCCTGGCCACTATTGACGAGGAAGACCCCACCAAACGCCGCCGCCGCGCGAACACCCTGCTCAACAACGAAATTGTGGGCACCCTCAACCGCCTGCACGACATCATTGGCGAAACCAACGAGGAGATTAAGCAGGCGCTTTCCCGCTCCGGCGGTACGACTGTGACGGGTGCCTGGCTGACCCGCATTGGCGACCGTAACCTGTGGGTTATCTTCAACGTGGGTGATTCCCGCACCTACCGCCTGCTGCGTGAGGATGAGGGTATTCACCACTCCGCGATGGAGAAGCTGCCCGGCTCTGAGGGTTCCGCTTCGCTGGAGCAGGTCACGAGCGACCACTCCGAGGTGCAGTACCTGGTTGACGAGGGTCAGATTACCGCCCTGGAGGCGCTGACCCACCCGCGCCGCAACGTGATTACCCGCGCGCTGGGTACCGGCAACTACTGGGAACCGGACTTCTGGGTTCTGCCCGCCCGCCCCGGTGACCGCCTGATGCTCTGCTCCGATGGCCTTTCCGGTGAGCTTTCGCACGAATACATGGCGCGCGTACTCACCTCGATTCGCCACCCGCAGGACGCCGCTGACGTGCTCCAGCACGAGGCGCTGCGTTCCGGCGGTCGCGACAACATTACCGTGATTGTTGCCGACGCGGTCGAAGCCTAAACTTCATACTTTGTGATTCACCCCCGTTTTCTTTGGGCGTTCGATTGAGCGCCTGCAGGAGGCGGGGTGAACTGTATCCGCGCACAGAAACTAAGGAGGCGTAATCCGGTAAGTGGCTACGGCACTCTTGCCTCATCGTTTGCGTCATCGTTCGCGGAATCTGCCAATATGACGAGCGATAGGGGAGAGGCGGAGCAAAAACGCTAGACTGGACGGGTGACTGAGAACAACACCACCCAGCAGACTGCCCCCGCCGAGACTCGAGCAGAGAGCCCGGCAGAAAACTCCGTGGAGATTACCGAGGCCCTGCGCGCCGAATACGCGGAACTGACCGATAAGATTCGTGCCGCCCGCCGCGCCTACTACAACGAGGACGCGCCCTTCCTCTCTGACGCCGAGTACGATGCGCTCTACCGCCGCCTCGAAATCATTGAGGCGGAGCACCCGCTCATCATCGCCAACGACTCGCCCACCCAGGAAGTCGGCGGCGAAGCCATCGAAGCTTTCGCGCCCGTCACCCACCTGCAGCGCATGTACTCCCTCGAGGACGTCTTCTCCTTCGAGGAGCTGCGCGCCTGGCTGACCAAGACCGATGAGAACGTCCGTACCCTCATCGGTGCCGCACCGCAGTGGCTGACCGAGCTGAAGATCGACGGCCTGGCGGTGAACCTGCTCTACCGCAACGGCACCCTCGTGCGCGCGGCAACCCGCGGCGACGGCACCACCGGCGAAGACGTCACCCACAACGTGCGCACCATTGCGAGCATCCCGCAGCAGCTGACCGGCGAGAACCACCCCGAAGAGATTGAAATCCGCGGTGAAGTGTTCATCTCCTCCGCCGATTTTGAGAAGCTCAACGAGTCTATGATTGCCGCTGGCAAGAACCCCTTCGCGAACCCGCGTAACGCCGCGGCAGGCTCGCTGCGCCAGAAGGACGCGGCGATTACCGCCTCGCGCCCGCTGAGCATGTACGTGCACGGTATCGGTTCGCGCACCGGCCTGGATGTTGCCACTCAGTACGAGACCTACGATCTGCTTGCCTCCTGGGGCCTGCCCGTGAGCCCCTACAGCGAAATTGCCGCCAACACCGAAGCGGTGTTCGACTTCATTAACAAGTACGGCGAGCAGCGCCACTCCCTGGTGCACGAAATCGACGGCATCGTCATTAAGGTCAACGACTTCGCGACCCAGGCTCAGCTGGGCTACACTTCCCGCGTGCCGCGCTGGGCGGTGGCGTACAAGTACCCGCCCGAAGAGGTACACACCAAGCTGCTGGACATCCGCGTGGACGTGGGACGCACCGGCCGCGTGACCCCCTACGGCGTCATGGAGCCCGTGTTCGTCTCCGGCTCGACCGTCGAACGCGCCACCCTGCACAACCAGGACGTGGTCAAGGCTAAGGGCGTGCTCATCGGCGACACCGTGGTGCTGCGCAAAGCAGGCGACGTGATTCCCGAGATTGTCGCCCCCGTGGTTGCCCTACGTGACGGCACAGAACGAGAGTTCGTCATGCCTAGCGAATGCCCCTCCTGCGGCTCGCCCCTTGCCCCCGGCAAGGAAGGTGACGTGGACCTGCGCTGCACGAACCCGCGCTCCTGCCCGGCGCAGCTGACCGAGCGCGTGTACTATGCGGCAAGCCGCGGCGCCTTCGACATTGAGGCGCTCGGCTTCGAAGCCGCAAAAGCACTCACCAGCCCCGCAACCCCGGACACCCCTCCGCTAACGACCGAGGCGCACCTGTTCAGCCTCAACATTGAGGACCTGCGCGAGGTCACCATCGAACGTGAGAAGAAGGTCAAGGGCGTGGGCACCGGAAAGATGGAGCGCGTGCCCTACTTCTACACCAAGCCGACCAAGGCACGCCCCGAGCCAAAGCCCACGAAGAATACGCTGAACCTCTTCGCCGAGCTGGAGAAGGCAAAGCAGCAGCCGCTGTGGCGCGTGCTGGTTGCCCTCTCGATTCGCCACGTGGGCCCGACCGCTGCCCGCGCGCTCGCCGCGGAGTTCGGTTCGATGCAGGCGATCCGCGAGGCTGACCGTGAACGCCTTGCCGCTGTGGACGGTGTGGGCACCACGATTGCCGACTCGATTATTGAGTGGTTTGCTGAGGACTGGCACGCTGAGGTGGTGGACTCCTGGGCTGCCGCCGGTGTGCGCATGGAAGATACTCGTGACGAGTCCGTGGCGCGTACCTTGGAGGGCATGACCGTGGTTGTGACCGGCACGCTGAACGGTTACACCCGTGACGGCGCGAAGGAAGCCATTATTTCTCGAGGCGGTAAGGCATCCGGCTCGGTGTCTAAGAGGACCCACTTTGTGGTTGCTGGCGCGAACGCCGGCTCGAAGCTGGATAAGGCTCAGCAGCTGGGCCTGAAGGTTCTGGATGAAGAGGGCTTCACCGCCCTGCTCGAGGGTGGCCCGGAGGCTGTTGAGGCTACCGCCGAGTAGACCCGGTAGTGGGGGCACCTGAATCTGACCCCTGCAATATATAGAGCATTCAGGCTCTGGAGTGCGTGCTTCAGGGTCTGAATGCCAATTTCTGGCATTTATAATTACCACAGCTTTTAAGGCGGAAGCGCCTTAAAACACTCCCAAAGCGAAGAAATATTTAAAAAATATTTACACGCTGTTCAAAACCCTTAAAGGTGGCGCCCATCAACCCCGAATCGGAAAACTCGGCGGGGGAGCGCATCCGAGTTAAACCCCTAGAAAACCCCGAAATTCCGGGGTGAAACCCTTAAGACGCGCGGGGCTCAAGGTCTTAAATAATGTTTCCTTCACTTTTAACCTGGAAGAACCCTGGGAGAACCCGGGACGTTCGCTGTGAACTTGAAATCGGGTTGGAATCATAAAAAACCTCGGCTATCTTTGAGACCAGATGGATTCTCGCAAGAGAATCACCTGTGTGGTTTCAAGCTTGGAATGCTTGAAACGATGCCCGGTTCTACCGCACGTCCCCATCGAGGAAGTGCCACCCGGATTCCGCACACAAGTGCAGAATCGCTCACGGTGACATGAAATCGGTGGAGAGCCGCTCACATGGTAGAGCCAGAACATGAGTAACCTACTTCGTTATCAAAGGGTGAGCGGCGGCGCGCTAGAGTTCCGGGGACGGAACGAGCGGGGACGGCCCCAAGGAGCATTATGAAGAACACTTCCATTCGTCGTACCGCAGCAGCTCTCGCCATCGGTGGCGCTGTAGCAGCTACCATGTCGATGCCCGCTGCAAACGCAGTAGACGGTGCTACCTGGGACGCACTGGCACAGTGCGAGTCCGGTGGCAACTGGTCCATCAACACCGGTAACGGCTTCTACGGCGGTCTGCAGTTCACCCAGCAGTCCTGGAACGGCGTCGGCATGTCCGGCTCCCCCGCGACCGCTACCCGTGCACAGCAGATCGAGGCTGGCGAGCGTCTGCTCGCTATCCAGGGCTGGGGCGCATGGCCCGCATGCTCCGCTAAGCTTGGCCTCTACGGCAAGACCGGCGCAGCTCCCACCTACACCGAGCCCACCACCACCGTGGCTGCACAGTCGCAGACCCAGCAGACCTACACCGCTCCCGCGGCACAGGCTGCACCCGCAGCTCCTGCAGCTCAGGCTGCACCCGCAGCAGTTGAGGCTCCCGCTGCACCGGTAGCACCCGCTGCACCCGCAGTTGAGGCACCCGCAGCTCCCGCAGCAGCACCGGCAGTTGAGGCACCCGCGGCACCCGTCGCAGCTCCCAAGGCTGCAGCAGGCACCTACACCGTGGTTCCCGGTGACTCCCTCTCGCTGATTGCTGCAAAGCTCGGCGTTGCAGGCGGCTACCAGGCAATCGCAGCTGCGAACACCGACATCATCTACAACGTTGACCTGATCTTCCCCGGCCAGGTTCTGACCATCCCCGCCTAAGGATTAACCCTCAAGCGTAACGTGGACACGTTGTAGCCCAACGCCCCGCACCTCACACGAGGAGCGGGGCGTTGAGCATTTAACCCGAAAATAGGGGAGAGGAGCACCGCCTGACCACGCAAACCAGCAGGTAAACCCTCCAACCCCCAATGAGACGGAAAACGCAACCTCCACTACACTAGAGAAGAGACAAGAAAACAAACTACGGGAGAACCATGTCTGCCATCACCTTTGAACAGGTAAAGCACCTGGCATCGCTGGCACTCATTGAGATGACCGATGAAGAACTCACCGCGATGGCGTCTGAGCTGGACGTCATCGTCGCATCCGTTGAGACCATGTCGCAGAAAGCAACTGCCGACATCCCCGCGACCAGCCACCCTATCCCCCTCGAGAACGTCTTCCGCGAAGACGTACCCGTCACCACCCTCACCCAGGAAGAGGCGCTCTCCGGCGCCCCCGACGCACAGGACGGCAAGTTCCGCGTGCCGGCAATCCTCGACGAAGACTAAGAGGAGAACAACCAAGTGAACGAACTGATCCAGCTCACCGCCGCAGAAGCAGCAGAAAAGCTCGCATCCGGCGAAATCACCTCCGTCGAGCTCACCCAGGCACACCTGGACCGCATCGCAGCCACCGATGGCGCACCCCTGAGCGATAACCGCGCAGACGGCAAGAGCGGCCTCAACGCCTTCCTGCACGTCAACGCCGAAGAAGCACTCGCCACCGCGGCAGCAGTGGATGCAGACCGCGCAGCGGGCAAGGAACTGCCCCCGCTGGCCGGCGTGCCCATCGCCGTTAAGGACCTCATCGTCACCAAGGGTCAGCCCACCACCGCAGCATCCCGCATGCTTGAAGGCTGGATGAGCCCCTACGATGGCACCGTCACCCGCAAGGTCCGCGAGGCACGCATGCCCATCCTCGGCAAGACCAATCTTGACGAATTCGCAATGGGCTCCTCCAACGAGCACTCCGCATTCGGCGTAGTCCGCAACCCTTGGGCACTCGACCGCGCACCCGGCGGCTCCGGCGGCGGCTCCGCAGCAGCCGTCACCGCCTTCCAGGCACCCCTGGCGCTGGGTACCGACACCGGTGGCTCCATCCGCCAGCCCGCAGCGCTGACCGGTAGCGTCGGCGTCAAGCCCACCTACGGCTCCGTCTCCCGTTACGGCGTCATCGCCATGGCGTCCTCCCTCGACCAGGTTGGTCCCGTCGCACGCACCGTGCTCGACACCGCCATGCTGCACGAGGCCATCGCAGGCCACGACCCGCTCGACGCAACCTCCCTGCCCGATGAGCCCGGCAACTTCGTTGAAGAAGCCAAGGCAGGCGCAGAAGCCGCACGCAAGGGCGACCTGTCCGGCCTGCGCATCGGCGTCATCAAGGAACTCGGCGGTGGCGACGGCGAAGGCTTCGAAGCAGGCGTCCTCGCACGCTTCCGCGAATCCGTCGAAGAGCTGCGTGCCGCAGGCGCAGAGATCATCGAGGTCTCCCTGCCCTCCGTCACCGAAGCCATCAGCGCCTACTACATGATCATGTCCTCCGAGGTATCCTCCAACCTGGCACGCTACGACGGCGTCCGCTACGGCCTGCGCGTCGTACCCGAAGACGGCCCCGTCACCATCGAACGCGTCATGTCCGCAACCCGCTCCGCAGGTTTCGGCCACGAGGTCAAGCGCCGCATCATCCTCGGCACCTACGCACTGTCCGCAGGTAACTTCGACGCCTACTACGGCGCCGCACTGCGCGTCCGCACCCTCATCCAGCGCGACTACGCGGCAGCCTTCGAAAAGTGCGACGTGCTCATCTCCCCGACCGCGCCCTCCACCGCGTTCAAGCTCGGCGAGAAAACCGAAGGCGACCCCATGGCAATGTACCTGGGCGACGTCGCAACCGTGCCCGTCAACCTGGCAGGCGTCCCGGCGCTCTCCCTGCCCGGCGGCCTCTCCGAAGAGAACAACCTGCCCGTCGGCATCCAGTTCACCGCACCCGCACGCGAAGACGCACGCCTGTACCGCGTCGGCGCAGCACTGGAAGAACTGCTCACCGCAAAATGGGGCGCACCGCTCTACAAGAGCCTGCCCGACACCGAAACTCTGATCCGCGACTTTGACTTTGGGGGAACCAAGTAATGAGTGAAGAAGTCCTCAGCTTCGAAGAAGCCATCGAAAAGTACGACCCGGTCCTCGGCTTCGAGGTGCACGTCGAACTGAACACCAAGACCAAGATGTTCGACTCCGCACCCAACGAGTTCGGCGACGAACCCAACACCAACGTCACCCCCGTATCGCTCGGCCTGCCCGGCGCGCTGCCCATGGTGAACAAGACCGCTGTTGAGTCCGCCATTAAGCTCGGCCTGGCACTGGGCTGCGACATTGCAGACAAGTCCTACTTCGCCCGCAAGAACTACTTCTACCCGGACTCCCCGAAGAACTTCCAGACCTCTCAGGCTGGCGGCCCCATCGCGGAAAACGGCTCCCTGGACGTTGAGCTCGAAGACGGCACCATCTTCACCGTCGAAATTGAGCGCGCCCACATGGAAGAAGACGCAGGCAAGCTCACCCACGTCGGCGGCGCAGACGGCCGAATCCAGGGTGCAACCTCCTCCCTGGTCGACTACAACCGCGCAGGCGTGCCCCTGATCGAGATCGTCACCCGACCCATCGTCGGTGCCGGCGAGCGCGCACCCGAACTGGCACGCGCCTACGTTGCCGCAATCCGCGACATCGTCCGCTCCCTCGGCATCTCTGACGCCCGCATGGAACGCGGTAACGTCCGCTGCGACGCCAACGTCTCCCTCATGCCCAAGGGCGCAGAGAAGTTCGGCACCCGCTCCGAAACCAAGAACGTGAACTCCCTCCGTTCGGTTGAGCGCGCCGTCCGCTACGAGATTCGCCGCCACGCAGCGATCCTCGAACGCGGCGAAAAGGTCACCCAGGAGACCCGCCACTGGCATGAAGACACCCGCGAAACCTCCTCGGGCCGCCCCAAGTCCGACGCTGACGACTACCGTTACTTCCCCGAACCGGACCTCGTACCGGTCGTCACCAACAGCGAATGGATTGAGCGTCTGCGCGCCGAACTGCCCGAACCCCCGGCAGAACGCCGCCGCCGCCTCAAGGGTGAGTGGGGCTACTCCGACGAAGAGTTCCGCGACGTCGTCAACGCCGGCGCACTCGACGTCATCGAAGAGACCGTCGCCGCAGGCGCAACCGCAGCAGCAGCCCGCAAGTGGTGGATGGGCGAAATCGCCCGCCGCGCAAAGCAGGCTGAAGTTGAGCTCACCGCCCTCGGCGTGGAGCCCGCAACCGTGGTCGCCCTCGAAGCGCTCATCTCCGAAGGCAAGATCAACGACAAGATCGCCCGCCAGGTGCTCGAGTTCGTCCTCGCCGGTGAAGGCACTCCCGCCGAAATCGTTGAGGCACGCGGCCTCGCCGTGGTCTCCGACGACGGTGCGCTTACCGCAGCTGTTCAGGAAGCACTGGCAGCAATGCCCGACGTTGCCGACAAGATTCGCGCCGGTAAGGTTCAGGCTGCTGGCGCTATCGTCGGTCAGGTCATGAAGGCTACCCGCGGTCAGGCTGATGCCGCCCGCGTGCGTGAGCTGATTCTGGCTGAGTGCGGCGTGGAAGGCTAAGCTTTTCCGCTGACCCGGCTCTAACGAAAGAGGCGTCGTCTCCCGAGGTGGGAGGCGGCGCCTCTTTTGTG